>NZ_JAFBIQ010000100.1 GCF_021531315.1 Oscillibacter valericigenes
CCGGCCTGCCGCTCTACGAGCTGACCACACCGGGCAATGTCGCCGATTCCTCCGTCGCCGCTGAGATCCTCGCCGAAGCTGACAGGGTGATCTCCTTAAAGGAATGCACCTTCCTTGCCGACAAGGGCTACGATGTGAAAAGTATCTACAATACGGTAAAAACGGTCTATGAGGGCGAGGCTTTTATCCCTCTCAATCCACGCGGTACGAAAGCCTCTGAAGCGATTTCTGCCGGTAATCCAATCTGCGCGGCAGGCCTTGCCATGCGCAAGGACGGAAAGACGACCGACAATCATCGTACCCGGCAGAAATACTGCTGCCCGTTCCGCCGGTCCAAAACCGGTGTTTGCCCCTGCAACCACAAGAATTGGAACAACGGCAAGAAAAACCGGGGCTGCACAAAATACAAGACCGTTC
>NZ_JAFBIQ010000101.1 GCF_021531315.1 Oscillibacter valericigenes
ATCGCAGCTTGTCACGTCCTTCTTCGGCTCCTGATGCCAAGGCATTCCCCTTGCGCTCTTTATAGCTTGACCTCGTCGACCCAAGCTCCATATCTCTCGCTTCCGCGTTACCGCGAAAGCTCGCTCACTCCGCTGTGTCTCCTCTTCCTCGCAAACCCACTTCGTTAGGGCTTGCTCGGAGGGGGACGGGAGTTGCGATGAAGCTCTTATCGACTCGATTAGAGATTTGGTTCTCTTGAATTATGCAGGCAATTTAACAGGATTCTTTTCGAAATTGTAATTGTTACCCATCTATACGATGTTCCACAATTAAAACTTTTCTTCCGAACTTTTACATTCGAAAGACCTCTCTGTTGCCTTGCTTATCACTTTCATCTTTCATTGTTCAGTTTTCAAGGTACAAGCTCTGACT
>NZ_JAFBIQ010000102.1 GCF_021531315.1 Oscillibacter valericigenes
TGCTTCGTGTTCGCCATGACGGGTGTGGAATCCAGACCAACGAAAGACGCATCCACCACGCCCAGCTCATACAACTGCCGCACCAAACCAGCCATGATTGCCTTTAACTCGTCGTTGTCCAGGTGCCGCAGGAAGCGGTCATACGTCCAATAGGACGGCAGCGGCTCCATGATGTTAAAGCCGCAGTAGTGGGCAATGAGCCGGTTGTTGTCCAGATAATCCATCAGATCTGTGATTTGTGAGAACCCCTCACATTTCATAACGATAAAAGCGCAGACCATGGCTTCCTTCGGAAAGCCGCGCCGCCCGGTTGCCGCTCCGGGCAGCGTGAAGTCCAGACTGCTGAAAAGCTTGTCGTAGAATGCAGCGGCGCTTTGGGATGTGAACAGCGTGACATCCTG
>NZ_JAFBIQ010000103.1 GCF_021531315.1 Oscillibacter valericigenes
GTTTCCAGCGTGGAGAACTGCGTAAACTGCGAAATCCAGCGATTGCGCTCACTCCGGTTTTCCAGCACCTCCGAGAGTTTCTCTTTGAGAATGCGGACGCTTTCCCGAATGCCCTCGGCCTGTTTGGTGTACTTGGCCTTATAGGAGGCGTATTCCTCCTTGGTGAGCATTCCACCAACAAGGCTCTCATAAAGCCGTGCCTTGAACTCCAGCACCTGCTCCAACCGGCGCTCATTGTCGGTGATGTGGTCGCTGTATTCCTTGGCAAGTGCCTGATTGATGCTGGACTGGTCAATGCCCGAAAGCAGCGCCTCCAGCGAAGCGATGTTGCCGATATAGGCTTTCAGGCTGTCCCGCACACAGTTGATCAGGCTGCTTTCTTTCAGCATGACTGGATGAG
>NZ_JAFBIQ010000104.1 GCF_021531315.1 Oscillibacter valericigenes
GTTTCCAGCGTGGAGAACTGCGTAAACTGCGAAATCCAGCGATTGCGCTCACTCCGGTTTTCCAGCACCTCCGTGAGTTTTTCCTTGAGAACGCGGACACTCTCGCGGATGTCCTCGGCCTGCTTGGTGTACTTTGCCTTATAGGAAGCGTATTCTTCCTTGGTAAGCATACCTCCCACAAGGCTTTCATAGAGCCGTGCCTTGAACTCCAGCACCTGCTCCAACCGACGCTCATTGTCGGTGATGTGGTCGCTGTATTCCTTGGCAAGCGCCTGATTGATGCTGGACTGGTCAATGCCGGTCAGCAGCGCCTCCAGAGAAGCAATATTGCCGATATAGGCTTTCAGGCTGTCCCGCACACAGTTGATCAGGCTGCTTTCTTTCAGCATGACTGGATGAG
>NZ_JAFBIQ010000105.1 GCF_021531315.1 Oscillibacter valericigenes
CAGACACAAGGATCCCGAGCCGCCCGCACCCATCTCGGCGCCGCCTGCTGCGCAGTAAACAAAGCGCGCAGTCTGATAGACACACAAAAAGGAGAGCGCCCTATGGCGCTCTTCTTGCTTTTTTTGAGAACCTTGCTATACTGAGAGTGAACAACCGAAGGAGGACGAACCGATGCCTGACTTTGACCCGCTGACCTACCGCTACGCCTCGCGGCGCAGCGTCGTTTACGCGAAAAATGCCGTCGCCTGCACGAGCGTACCGCTCAGCGCACAGCTCGGCATAGATGTGATGAAAAACGGCGGCAATGCCGTAGATGCCGCCGTCGCCATGGCTGCCGCCATGCCGCTTTTGGAGCCGACCGGCAACGGTCTCGGCTCGGACTGCTTCGCGCTCG
>NZ_JAFBIQ010000106.1 GCF_021531315.1 Oscillibacter valericigenes
CCGTCGCCGCTGAGATCCTCGCGGCCGCGGATCAGACGATCTCTTTGAAGGAATGCGCCTTCCTTGCCGACAAGGGCTACGATGTGAAAAGCATCTACAATACCGTGAAAGCGGTCTATGAGGGCGAGGCGTTTATCCCCCTCAATCCACGCGGCACGAAAGCCTTGAAAACGCTTCCTGCCGGTAATCCGATCTGCGCGGCCAGGCTGGCTATGCACAAGGACGGAAAGACGACCGACAATCATCGTACCCGGCAGAAATACTGCTGCTGCCCGTTCCGCCAGTCCAAAACCGGCGTTTGCCCCTGCAACCACAAGAATTGGAACAACGGCAAGAAAAACCGGGGCTGCACAAAATACAAGACCGTTC
>NZ_JAFBIQ010000107.1 GCF_021531315.1 Oscillibacter valericigenes
TGGTTTTTGGTGACAGGGGTGGCTTGTCGTCTTCTCCGCGTTGAAGCCTGTTATATAGGGTTTGGATCATGTGCGGCTTCAGATCGGATAAACGGCATTGACCGATATACGGAATGATATGATACCTGCAGGCATTTTTGTAGTTTCGTATCGTTCCGTATTTCTTATCGCCCATGTATTCGTTTAACCAGATATTGAGCCACTGCTCAACCGTTGTCTTGTCCTCTTGGGTAAATGTTCCGCTGTCGATCTCTGCGGTGATCGCGGTGAGCTTCTGCCGCACCTCCCTCTGCGTTTTGCCGTAGACGGATTTTTGAATCTGCTTTCCCGTTCCGGGATCAATGCCGAGGGTATAGCGCGCCTCCCAGC
>NZ_JAFBIQ010000108.1 GCF_021531315.1 Oscillibacter valericigenes
CCGAGCCGTTCTACCCCAACTACAACACGATGGTGCGCACCTGCGGCGCGTCCATCACCCCCATCCCGACCTGTCCTGAGGAGGGCTATCACTACGCCGAGCGCGCGAAGATCGAGCCGCTCATCAATGAGCACACCCGCGCCATCATGGTCACGAACCCCGGCAATCCCACCGGCGTGGTGCTGACGGACGAGGAGATGAAAATGCTCGTCGACCTCGCCAAAAAGCACGACCTCTTCCTCATCGGCGACGAAGCCTACCGCGAGTTCGTCTACGGCGGCGAGCCGCTCCAGTCCTTCGGCTCCTTTGCTGAGGAGGCTCCCGACAACATCGTCGTCATCGACACCGTTTCCAAGCGCTTTT
>NZ_JAFBIQ010000109.1 GCF_021531315.1 Oscillibacter valericigenes
TGCGCCGACGGCGGCAGACCGTCCAACCGACTGTTCCTCTCGGTGCTCGTCGAAATGCTGCAAATGGAAAATTTAGGCTGAGCGAAACGCAAGCATCTGAGCCGGAACCGTTCCCGGCGATAACGAAGCTGCCGCCGCGGTCGAGGGCTACTTCTTCGGCAACCTCAACTGGATCATGCGCATCTTCTCGATGGTCGGCGCGCTGATGCTCATTGACAGCAAGACGCTGACCGACATTGTCGGCATCGCCCTGCTCGCCATCGTGGTCGGCTATCAGAAGCTGATTTATCAGCGCAGACACAAGGATCCCGAGCCGCCCGCACCCATCTCGGCGCCGCCTGCTGCGCAGTAAACAAAGC
>NZ_JAFBIQ010000010.1 GCF_021531315.1 Oscillibacter valericigenes
AATACTCGCCTTTATGATACTCCACGGACAGGCTTTTTTCTACCCTCCCGTGTCCACTTTTATAATAGCATCATCATCGCTTTTTTCAACTTCGCTCACAAACGCCCCAAGTTCGTTTTCATGGGTAAAAATGGGTACACACTCGGCTTTCGGAGAAGGATCGCATACAACGGCTCACACGCCGAAACAGGAGCCTTCCCTCTCTCGTCCACAGTGCGGCTTTGTGCTGTCAGTGAAATTCCTTTTATTCCACCATGCCTTTATATACATACATTTCCCGGTTCTCTGTGAACCCTCAACACCAGCAGACGAGAAAAAGTCGGCAAAACTGCCGTCACAGTTCTATCTCAGACCACCTCTCGTTGCGTTTTTCAGCCTCTCGCACAAACGGCCCACGTTTGCTTTCATGGGTAAAAATGGGTACACACTCGGCTTTTGGAGAAGGATCGCACACAAGGGCTTACACGCCGAAACAGGGGGCGTTTTGGATGGGGGTGCTGTCACTACCCTCGGACTGTTTCACACGTTTCGGAAACCCTGCGTGGCCGGGTGTCAGAACGGCAAACTTTGCCGCTTTCAGGCCTTGGTCGGGGGGCACTCCCGGAAAACGCAGAGAGCCTGCGGAACAGCGATGCACTCATGTGCGTCGCTGTTCCGAGGCGTCGCGGCCCCGCTGGGCTGCGTGATCTTTTTTACTTCTGTCGAAATTGCGGCTTCCACGCCCTGCGCTCAGGATCTTTCCGCGTGTGCAAGATAGGAGGCGGCATCACTACCCTCGGCGTGCTTTGCGTGCTGCCGAAACGCTGGATGGCTGCTTGTCAAAGTGGCTCATTTGCCGTTTTCTGAGGTCAGGTGATTACCATTGATTCCGGCAATGGAACAGGCTGTGAGCAAAAATGTCATAGCCGCCAACAAGTAGAAAAACAAGAGATGTCTCATTTCAGATATTCCTCAAAGAACGCTTTCAGCTTTTCAAATGGGATCACGTCCATCTGATCGTAAAGGTCGGTGTGGTTTGCGCCGGGGATAATGAGCAATTCCTTATTATTGCCGGTCAGCTTGCTGTAAGCCGTCTCACTGAAATAGCGGGAGTGCGCCTTTTCTCCGTGTACCAGCAGCACGGCGGAGCGGATCTCGCTGCTGTATTGCAGGATCGGCATATTCAGGAACGACAGCGAAGACGTCACATTCCAGCCGTTATTGGAGTTCAAGCTGCGGGGATGGTATCCGCGCGGAGTTTTATAGTAGGCGTAATAGTCCTTTACAAACTGCGGTGCGGCCTCCGGCAGCGGATCAACTACGCCGCCCGCCAACGCATAGGCACCGTTTTTATAGTCCTCGGTGCGCTGCGTGTTCAGCGCTTTTCGCTTCTCAAAGCGTGCCTGCTCAGAATCCTCAGCATCAAAATATCCGTTGGCAGTTACACGAGTCATGTCGTACATGGTCATAGCCGCAGTAGCTTTGATACGGGTGTCAATGGCTGCGGCGTTGATCGCCATGCCGCCCCAGCCGCAGATACCGATGATACCGATACGCTCGGAGTCCACATCTTCCTGCACGGAGAGGAAGTCTACCGCTGCGCAGAAATCCTCGGTGTTGATGTCCGGCGATGCGACATAGCGGGGTGTACCGCCGCTCTCTCCGGTGTAGGACGGGTCGAAGGCAATCGTCAAGAAGCCAAGCTCCGCCATTTTCTGCGCATACAGACCGGAGGACTGCTCCTTTACCGCACCGAACGGACCGCTGACAGCAATGGCGGGCAGCTTGCCCTCTACACTCTTTGGCATATACATATCCGCCGCCAATGTGATGCCGTAGCGGTTGTGAAAAGTCACCTTTTTGTGGTCCACCTTGTCGCTTTTCGGGAACACCTTGTCCCATTCCTGTGTTAAATTCAACTGTTCCATGTGATAACCTCCATTAGTCTTTCAGATTTCGTCCTGCATCTTTCAGACGGTTCAGTAATTCTTCAGATTTGTTGTTTTCACCATAGGCTGCGAACATACCGCAGTCTTGAAGATTTAGGTATTGCAGAAAAGAGTTTTGATATTCAAAAATCGCTCCACTGTAAACAAGATCGCTGCCGGATGACATGATCAGAGCTGCCTTTCTCAGCTTTTTCGGCTTGTCCAGAGCGTAGATACGGTTGATGGCACATTGGAGTTGCCCAGAAAAGTTGTGGTAGTAGATGGGAGAGGCCAGCACGAGCATCTCCGCGTCTTCCAACAGAGGATAGACCTCCTGCATATCATCCTGTTGGACGCACTTTCCTTTGCCTTTGGTGTGGCAGTATTCACAGGCAAGACAGCCACTGATCTTCTTTTTACATACGTCCACCACATGAACGGTATGTCCTGCTTCGGCGGCACCCTCTGCATAAGCCTTGACCATAGCCGCCGTATTTCCGTTGGGGCGTGGGCTTCCATTCAAAATCAGGATATTCATGGTTAAATCTCTCTGCCAGTCTGGTATGCCGTGTCCAGTGCAGGATGTCCGGCAATGTCACCAATGCCGTTTACACCGCCAGCGAAAACGGTAGCTGCAAGCTCGCATCTGTCAAAGCAATCACCCCATCCCTGAATAGCCTTTTCGGTGCCTTCCACCGTTTCCGGCTCAGCCTCTGCCGCTGTTGCCAGCAAGTAGGCTTTCGTAAAGGCATAATCCGTTCCGAACAGTGGATTGGCGCGGTCCAGCATCGTCTTGAGTTGACCGCTGACACAGTAATAGACCTGCTAAGAAAAGTCAAGTAGAAATTTCAAGGCAATGCAGCTTGTAAAAAGGCCGCACCACACCAAGCCGCTTCGCATCTCAAAAATGAAACGGCGGCCAGCCAATGCTTTATGGCGAGATCAGGCGGTGTGTTCCAGTGACTCCAGATAGGCTTTTACAGTGGCGTAGTAGATCCGCAGAAACTTGTTGGCAGAGGCCATCATGTAGACGCGGTAGGGCTTGCCCTCGGCGCGTTTCCTGTCCATGAACTGGTAGACCGGTTCATCCAGCGGCGCGTTCTGCAAGTAGACGCTCATGACGAGGAACAGCGTCCGCCGCAGGGATGAAGCACCAACTTTGCTCATGGATTTGTGCCTGCCGGTCACATCACCGGAATCATTTGGCGGAGCATCCTGCCCAGCGTAGGCCACGAGCGCTTTCTTGGAGTAAAACCGTCTTACGTCGCCAATTTCAGCTATGAGCTGCGGGCCGAGCGTCGGGCCTACGCCGAACAGATCCATGACAACGGGATATTCCGGCAGCTGGGAAGCCAGTGTTTGCATTTCGTGTTTGAGAGCCGCAAGCGCGGCAGAAGTCGCTCTGAGCTGTGCAACCGCCTGTTCCACGAGCAGTTTCGTTGTTTTGGACTTTGGCATAACACCGATATGTCCGCTGGCTTCGGCGTGAATCGTGTGCGCCTTTGCTTCGCTGAAGTTGTAGCCGTGCTTTCTGCACCAACGTTGGTATTTGTTTGTGAATGCCTTTTGGGATTTCTCACTGACACAGCGGCAATGCCAGAATTCAGCCACAAAATCCACCCACTTTTCACTCCCGTCCCCGCGGATCGGACTTGAAAACAGGCGGTTGGCGTTTGGAAACACCGTATCCAGCAACGAAATCAGATTGTTCTTCAGAACCGTCTGTACCTTGGAATACTGCCGGTACTGGCGGTAGCAGTTTTTCAGCAGCAGCCGGGTATCTTCCTCCGGGACATATCTCGTCAAAGTGAGCCAGCGGTCAAGACCGTAATTTGCCAGCTTGACAGAATCTTTCTTGTCGGTCTTGACCCGCCTCAAATCGTTGTTCCCGTAGCCATGCACCAGCTTTGCATTGATGACGGAAACATACAGTCCCGCGTCGTGGAGCAGCTTTGCCACCGACGCATGGTAGTTTCCTGTGGCCTCCATGACCACACGAGTCTCACCGTCCAGGCTTTTGAGCTGCCTTGCCAGTTCGCTCAGTTCACTGTCGGTGTGACGGACTTCAAAGGGCGAGATGACGACCTCTCCAAAGGGGCGCATGACGGCAACCGTGCTTCTGCCTTTGGAAATGTCAATGCCAACAGAGTTCATTTGTATTTCTCCAATTTGTGAATCGCAACCGGGATCCATCTTTTTCTCATTGTCGATTCAATCTATTGGGTGACACGAACTCCAAGGCTCAACCTGCTCAAATCGAACGCTGCAATAAGGGGATGACTGACAGTCTTTCGTGCGGACATAAAAGCCCAGTGAGGAAATGGTCAGCCGGTTGCTCCCCCTATTGTAGCTTAGGCATGAGACGGAAAGAAATCCAACCGGTTGCTGGGCTTCCAACCAAAATTTATTGTAATAGGGCCAAATCAAGGAATTGGTCCGAGGAAGTGTAGAGGAAACCATGAACGAGCTGCTGGAGAAGGAGACGGAGTCGCTGACGCAGGCGGCGCGCTACGAGCGCAGCGAGACCCGTCAGGGCTACCGCAGCGGTCACTACGACCGGAATCTCACCACCACCTCCGGCGACGTCACGCTCCATATACCGCGGCTCAAGGATATGTCCATTATCTTATCAGAAGGATTTTTTCTGCCCAACTCTTTAATTCTTACCAAACCATGCGTCTAACGCGCGGTTTTCTATATAAAAAAGCGCCGCGGCTGCGGCGCTTTTTCTGTCCTTTCCGGCGCTCACTCCATCACGGCTTTGAGCATACCGAAATACTTGTCGTGCTTTTCCTGATACTCGCGGTTGAACACCGGATCGTTACCCTGATGCAGGCGGTGGATATACTCATGGTGGCTGTTCATCACCGAGGGGTCGAACTGCGAGATGGTGTAGACGCCAAGGTTGGAGCATTGGTCGGCGATACGCTCGGCATTGATGAGAATATCGAGGAACACCAGCCCCGCGTAGACCGTGCACTGCCCGTCGCGCAGGCGGCGGATGTGGTTGGTGCGGAGCGTGGCGACCATGTCGTCCACGACCTCCTCCACCGGCTCGATGCGGCGGGCGATCTGCGCGTCCACAGTGGTAAAGCTGTGATAGGCATAATCCATGATCTCGCGCAGGGCCTCGCCGAGCACATAAAGCTCCTGCTGTGCGGCCTCGGAGAACTCAATGCCCTTGTTACGCAGCTCGGCAGCGTTTTCCGTAAGGTTCACCGCATAGTCGCCGATGCGCTCAAACTCTGGAAAACACTGGATATAGTAGTTGAGCAGGTCGTTGCCGTGGCCCGGCGGGACATGGCTGGAGAGCTTGATGAGATAGTTATCCACACTGTCGGCCAGCGCGTCGATATGGTCCTCGTTCTGATTGATGGCATCGATCTTCTTCTGGTCAAAGCCGTGCAGCACATCGAGCGCGCTCATCACACCCGTGCGCGCAAGGCGCGCCATAGCGCTGATGGCGTCTGCCGCGGCGGAAAGCGCCAGCGCGGGCGAAGCGAAGAACTTCTCGTCGAGCTGAGAGAGCTCGTGGTCGACATTCTCGCCGATCTGCTTGTCGTCCTTGACGAGGATGCGGGAGAGCTTTTCAAACTGTCCGCACACCGGCAGCAGCAAAACAGCGGTGGAAAGGCGGAAGATGGTGTGGACATTTGCGATAGAGCCGGAGCTCATCGTCTGCCCCCAAAGGCTGTCGAGCAGCCCCGCGTGGCGCATAACGGCCAGCGCAGTGATGATGATCACAGACGCACAGAGGTTAAAAATGATGTGGATAACGCCAGTGCGCTTGGCGTCCGCCTTCGAGCCGATGGAGCAGACGATGGCGGTGGTCACACAGTCGCCGATGTTCACGCCGATGATGATGGAATAGACCGAGCCGAAGGTCAGCGCCCCCGTCATGGACAGCGCCTGCAAAATACCGATGGTCGCAGACGAGCTTTGAATGAGGAAAGCGACGCCCGTACCGGCGAGGAAGCCGAGCACCGGCACATCCGCAAGCCCCATGAACATCTGTGCAAAGGACGGCGAGGACGAGAGCGGACTGACCGCCGCCGTCATATTGAGAAGCCCTGTAAAGAGGATACCGAAGCCCATGGTGATGCTGCCGATGGTGTCGCTGTGGCGGGTTCTGACAGCCATGATAAAGAGGATGCCCGCAATGGCCGCGAGCGGCGCGAGCGTGGAGGGCTTGAAGAGGTTCAGCCACGCACCGCCGTCGGCGTTGAGGTCGAGCAGACGGATGATCTGGCCCGTGACGGTCGTACCGACATTCGCGCCGAGAATGATGCCGATGGACTGGTGCAGCGTCAGCACGCCCGCCCCGACAAGGCCCGAGGTCAGCACGATGGTCGCCGTCGAACTTTGAATGACCGCCGTGACCGCAAGGCCGAGCAGAAAGCCGACAAGCGGGTTGTTCGTCACCTTCTCCATCGCCGCCTTGAGCGCGCCGGACGAGCCCTTTTTCAATCCGTCGCCCATGAGCTGCATCCCGTAGAGAAACAGCGCGAGCCCGCCGAAGAGGGAAATAAAGTTAAAAATCGTCATACCGTCACCATTCTTTTGTATGGTTCAATTTTTTGTTTTGCTGTGTCCTCTGCGGCAAAAATTGACCTGTGCCAATCTCCACCAAATATTATGGTAGCAGAAATTCACAAAATTGCAAGGATTTTCGCAGAAAAGTCCCGTGGTATTTTTGCCCGCATCTTTTTTCTTGCAATTTTTCTTTCCTGTGCTACAATAGCAGAAGAAAATGCCACCGCATTTTGAGGAGGTTTCACCATGCTTAACCAGTCTAATCCCATCGGCGTGATGGACAGCGGCATCGGCGGCCTGACCGTCGTGCGCGAACTGCAGCGCATCCTGCCCGGTGAGGACATCATCTACTTCGGCGACAGCGCCAACTGCCCCTACGGCAACAAAACGGCGGATCAAATCTTTGACCTGAGCTGCCATATGCTCCAGTTCCTCGGCGACAACGGCGCGAAGTGCGCCGCCGTGGCGTGTAACACCATCTCCACGATGGCCGAGCGCCTGCGCCCCTGCTTCGACTTCCGCATCATCAGTATCGTCGAAGAGGCGGCCAAGTATGTCATCCGCGAAAAGCTCCCCAGCGTCGGCCTGATCGCCACGGAGTTCACCGTTGCCTCCGGCAAGTACGCGGAGCTGATCCATCAGGGTGCTCCCGACTGCCATGTGGTCGGCAAGGGCTCTCCCCTGCTCGCGGCGCTCGTGGACCGCGGCGACTTCAACCGGCACGACATCAACTTGGAGATCACCACGCAGGTCGATAATATCCTCTCCCGCGAGAAAGTCAATGACCTCATCCTCGGCTGTACGCACTATCCCATCGTGGAGGAAAATTTCCGTGAGTGCTACCCCGAGATGCATCTCATCAACCCTGCGCTTGAGCAGGCGAACGCCGTCAAGGCATATCTTGCTGAGCAGAACGCCCTCAATCCGCAGAAGAAGGGTACCTTCACCATCTGCACCAGCGGCGATCCTCAGGTGTATGTCAATGTTGGCAAGCGCCTCGGCCTCTTCGAAGCAAGCGAGCTGAAGGTCGTCCATATCTGAGAATACAGAAAGAGAAACCGCAGCCAATGGCTGCGGTTTCGTTTTTCTTCTCTTACCCTTCGCGCTTGCGGAGGTAGATGACCAGCGCGGCGACGCCCTCGGCGGCATAGACGCCGTAGAACACGGTGTTGATATTCTCCGCCTTGCGATCCGCACGCGAGAGCGCCTCCTGCGTGTAGACGGTGACAGGCAGATAGCCGTCTGCCTTTGGCCCTGTCCGCCACCAAACGACCGAGCGGTTGCGCCAGATGAAGCTGCAGAGCACATTCCCGTTGTCGTCCTCAATGGTCATGCCCTCGGTCTGCGAGCGGTAGATCGGCGTGTCGTTCTCGTAGTAGAGCGGGCTTTCGGCAACGGCGCTCTCCGGCGCAGGCGCGGCGTCGCCATAATAGGTCGGCTCCACTGGCTTTCGCATATAACGCTTGAACGAGTCAAAGTCCGTGAACTCCGTTCCCTCGGCGAGCAGCTCTGTGTCGCCGAAGCCGACAAGCGCGCGGTTGACAAAGGCGCTCAGCGCCAGCGCCGCGCAGAGCGTGAGCGCCGTAGTACGGCGGAGGCGACGGTTTCGGCACTGCTTTTCCGTTTCCTGCGGCGGCGTGAGAAGGCCCTTTTTCACCAATTTCCCGTTGACGAGCCGCATGGCGGCAAAGCCGACGGCGACGGCGGCGAGCAGCACGAGAGCTGCCTGCCAAAGTTCGAGTGAAATGCCGACGCCCGTGCGGCTGAGGGTAAAGCCGTTCACCGTGATCGGATGGAACGCCAGCAGCAGCGGCAGCGTGCAGGCGAAGAGCACCCACACGACGCCATAGGTCCACGCCGCGCTGCGCACGACCGCACTGCGGAAGGCATCGACATCCTCGCCCTCCTCACCGTGTACGGCAAGAAAGGCGGCGTTGAGCTGCACCGTCTCGGCAGCGGCCGCCGCGACGAAGAACGCCGCGCCGAGGAAAAAGCCGAGCAGCGCGCGCTCCAGCGCGCTGTTGCACGCCATCGCCACAAGAAAGCCAGCGGCGGCAAGCGCGAGCGCAATGCAGCAGCGCGAGCGGAAGCGCGAAAGGCTCGCCGCAAGCAGGTGCTTTTTCTGCTGCTCGCCTTTTTGCGATGGCTGCGCGGTCTGCTCCTCCCCTGCCGTGGCACGCTCGCCGCGCAGCAGCTCGTCGCAGGTCACGCCGAATACCTCCGCAATGACCGGAATAAGTGAAAGATCCGGCGCACCGTCGTCGCGCTCCCAGCGGGATACGGACTTGTCCGAAACGCTCAGCCGCTCCGCCAGCTCCTTCTGCGTCATGCCGCTTGCGCGGCGCAGCGCGGCAAGAAAGCCGCCCATCGTTTTCTTTTCCATAAAGCGCCCTCCTTTGGGTCTTTGATGGCTCAATTCTACCGCTGTGTCAGAGAGAATACCAGCCAGCGGAGCGGGAATGTCTCTCGCGGCGCGAGAATTTTATGCCTCCCCCGCCATTTTCGGCAGCTCCCAGCCGACGAGCAGCGGCCCGCGCCCCACCGTGATGCGCGCTGTCGGTGCAACGATGTGGTTGCTCACACCGAGCGGAAAGCCGCACTCGAGCGTACCGTCCGCGAGCGGGTATTGTAAGCCCTCAAGCGTGATATGCTCGGCGCGGTCGCCCATGCTGAAGAGCGAAACGATGCCCCAGTCCACCTCGCGCGTGAGCGTGAGCATCTCGTTTTCGATGGCTGTGTAGACGAAATTTTGGTCGTAGAGATAACCCCTTGCCCCATGGCGCAGAAGGAAGGCGAGCGACTGGAGGTTTGCAAGCGTGTGGTCGAGCCGCGCCCCGCCGGTCGCGCCGTAGAGATAGAAGGTGTCACAGCCGCGCTTGAATCCCTCGCGGAGCGCCAGCATCGTATCGGTGTCGTCCTTTTCGGCCGGCACGCGAAGGCAGTTGGGCGGCGCCTCGGAGGCGTCCATCGAGTCGAAGTCGCCGAGTACGAGGTCCGGCTTGACGCCGAGGCGCTTGCAGAGCAAAAGTCCCGCATCCGCGGCGATCTGAAGGTCACCCGCGCGGGGACGCTCCCGCAGGCCGTAAAAGCTGCCCGCGGCATAGATAAAGCAGCGCTTCATGGTAAACACTCCTCGCTTTTGTGGTCTCGCTCCATTGTAGCCCAAGAGGTACGGGAGCGCAAGATACAAAATTTGTGCAAACAAGGTATTGACAACTGCGCCCAAAAATCTATAATAAAGGTGACAATTCCAAGGGGCGCTGGCGCAAGCCGGCTGAGATCGGGGCGTAATGCCGTCCCAGTCCCTCGAACCTGATCCGGGTAATGCCGGCGTAGGAATGCGAAGGATATTGGTGCGCCATGCCGCATTGCGATCGCCGCAATGCGGCATTTTTCACCGAGACCGTTGGGGTTGATCTTTTGAAAGAAAGCAGGAAAGAAACAATGACCCAAACCAAGACAAAAGCCCTCACCGAGGGCGCCCTGATGGTGGCTGCCGCCACCGCGCTGAGCTATGTCAAGCTCCTTGAGCTGCCGCAGGGCGGCAGCGTGTGCATCGGTATGCTGCCGATCTTCCTCTACTGCGCCCGCTGGGGCTGCAAGGAAAGCTTCCTCGCCTCCTTCGCCTACGGTCTTTTGCAGCTCATCTTCGATGGCGCTTACGCCTGGGGCCCGACCTCGATGCTGCTCGACTATGTGCTCGCCTACGGCGTGCTGGGCGTGGCCTGCCTGTTCCGCAAGCAAAAGGGCGGCGTGTACATCGGCACGGTCGTCGGCTGCCTGTGCCGTTTCCTCGTCCACTTCATCAGCGGCATCACGATCTACCGCATCTATGAGCCGACGGAGCTGTTCAACACGACCTTTGCCAACCCTTATATCTATTCTGCTGCCTACAATGGCAGCTACATGGTGATCGACTTGGTGCTCTGCCTCGTCATCGCCGTCCTTCTCTCCCGCCCGCTCTCGCGCTACTTTGCCCCGCAGGAGACCGTCGCGGCAAAGAAAAATCAAGGCCCCGAGCTTTGAGCAGCACAAGCTGAAGAGAGCCGTTCCGAACGGAACGGCTCTCTTTTTTATTCTTTTTTATAAATTCTTCAACTCCACCGGCGTGCCGACAGACCTGGCAAGGGTATAGATCCTCGCCACATCCTCGATGTATTCGGCATTGAGGTACGCCTGTGCGAGATCGTCGCCCACGGCGAGCACGCCGTGGTTGGCAAGCGTGCAGCCTTTACGGCCCTCAAGCGCGGGGATCGCATTCAAGCCGACCTCCTTTGTGCCGGGTGTTGCGTAATCCGCACAGCGAATGTCGCCGCCGAGGAACACCAGCGCCTCAATGAGCACGGCGGGAATGGTCCGGCGGTTCACGGCAAAGGCGGTGGCGTAGGGCGAGTGCGTGTGAAACACGGCGTTCACCTCGGGGCAGGCCTCGTACACCGCCGCGTGCATCCGCCACTCGCTTGATGGTTTCAGTTTTCCCTCGGCCACCGTGCCGTCGAGCCGCAGGGCGACGATGTCCTCCGCACGCATCACATCGTAGCGCACCGAGGTCGGCGTGATGAGCATAAGTCCCTCATCGCGCAAAAAGCAGCTCATGTTGCCGCTCGTACCGGAGAACAGCCCCTCGCGGAAGGCTTGCAGAGAGCGGTCCACGATCTCCTGCCGCAGCGCGGAAATGGTTTGCATAGTCTCCCTCCTTACACCACAAGGTTGTGCTCGTCGATGTGCCCATCGGTAAAGTAGCGGTGCAGATCATAGGGCGAATAGATGCCGAGGTCGGTCACGACGCCCGAGACAAGGTGCGGCGGCGTGATGTCAAACGCCGGATAGTAGCCCTTCACGCCCTCCGCCGCGGTGCGGACGCCCATCGCCTGTATGGTAAAATTCGGGTCACGCATCTCGATGTGTATGGTGTCCACGGTCGGATGTCCCTGATCGGGTGCGCCGGTGACGAAGTACGGAATACCCATGTACTTAGCGACGATGGCGTTCTGGAAGGTGCCGACCTTGTTGACCACATGGCCGTCGCAGCAGATGGCGTCGGCGGCGGTGGTGAACACATCCACCTTTTCGTTCTGCATGACAAAGGCGGGCATATTGTCGGAGATCACCGTCACATCAAAGCCCATGTCATGGCAGACGCTTGCGGTCAGGCGCGCGCCCTGAAAATAGGGGCGCGTCTCGGGACAGAAGAGGCGAATATGCTTGTTTCTCTCGCTGCACTCGCGCAGCATCATGCCCACGATGGTCTCGGCAAAGCAGTGCGTCATCACCGTGCCGTTTTCGGGGAACATATCCACCAGATATTTGCCGATCTTCGCCACACGCTCGTAGCGGACGTTGTTCAGCTCGACCGTTTTGTTGACGATCGCCTGCGCCACATCCTCGCCCGCGGCGAGGGCGCGTTCCGCCTCGGCGAGGCAGAGGTCGCACAGCAGCGCCATGCGCTTGACCGTCGTCGGGCGCGCGTGAGAGATGGTGTGGGCGGCACGGCGCAGATAGTCCATCTGAACGGCAGCGGTTTGCTCACGGCACTCATGCGCCGCAAGCGCCATGCCCATCGGCACGGCGGTGTAGGGCCCCGCGCTCTGCGTCACCATATCGGTGATGGCCTGCGCGACCTCCTGATGGGTGCGGCAGGTGACGAATTCAATTTTTGCCGGATAGACGCGACGGTCAAGTATTTTCACTTTACCATTCTCGTACCACGCGATGTTTTCATATCGCAGCAAAAAGGCCAAATCATGATCCGCTCTTTGCATCTCTCTTCTCCTTACGCGTAAAGCCGCTTGATTGCCGCGCGCGCCTCATAGAACACCTTTTCGCGGTCGAGCGTCTTGTATTCGCCGTTTTCGTACAGGATCTTTCCGTCCACCATCGTGAGCACCACATCGGACGAGTGCGCCGCGCAGGTCAGCAGCGCGGGGGTATCAAAGTTCGGATAGAGGTGGGGCTTGTCCAGATCGAGCGCGATGAGGTCAGCCTTCTTCCCCACCGCCAGCACGCCGATATCGTCGCGCCCCTGCAGCTTCGCGCCGTTGACCGTCGCCATGTCCAGCACCTCGGCGGAGCTGACCGCCGTCGGGTCGCAGGAGTAGCCGCAGGGCATGATGTCGGCAAGATGCATTTCCTCGAACAGGTCAAGATTGTTGTTGCTCGCCGCGCCGTCCGTGCCGAGGGCGAGGTTGATGCCAGCGTCCATGAGCTTCCGCACCGGCGCAAAGCCGCTGCCGAGCTTGAGGTTGCTCGTGGGATTGTGCACAACATTCACACCATGCCGCCTCAAAATGGCAATATCCTCGTCGCTCACAGCGACGCAGTGTGCCGCGGCGGTGGGGCTGTCCAGCGTCCCCATCTCCTCGAACCACGCAACGGGTGACTTCCCGTAGCGCACGATGCACTCGTCCACCTCACGCTGCGTTTCGGAGAGATGAATGTGCATCCGCCCGCCGTGCGCCCTGCACATCTCGCTGTAAGCGCGGACGATGTGCGGCTTGCAGGTATACTCCGCGTGAACGGAAAAGTCGATATGAATGCGCCCGTTTTCCGCGTTGTGATACTGCTCAAAGAGCGCCACCGACTGCAAAAGCTGTGTGTTCTGCTCCACGGTCTGATTTTCGTCAAAGCACTGCACGCAGCGGCTGATGTTCGCTCTCATGCCTGCTTCCGCCACAGCGGCGACGGTCTCGGCGGGGAAAAAGTACATATCGGAAAAGCTTGTCGTGCCGCTCGCGAGCATCTCGAGGATAGCAAGACGGCTGCCCGCCGCAATATCCTCCGGCACCAGCTTATCCTCGATGGGGAAAATTCTGTCGAACAGCCACTCCCGCAGGGGCAGCCCGCTGCCCACGCCGCGCATCAGCACCATGGGCGAATGGTTGTGGCAGTTGATAAGGCCGGGCATGAGAAGCTTATGCTCCATCTTTTTATGCTCCTCATACTCCCCCACCGGTTTTTTCGCGCCGATGTAATCGATGCTATCGCCGCGCACGCCAAGAAAGCCATGCAGCGTGGAGTAGGCGCCATCCTCCCCGCGCAGCAGAATATCACAGTTTTCAAACAAAATGCTCATGACAACGCTCCGTTTCCGTTAATGCCTCGATTTTACCACGCACAGACAGGAATTGCAAGATAAACGCCCCGCTCCCTATGAGGGGAGCAGGGCGTTTTCTGTGAGAATTTACTTCGCGCGCAGAGGCTGCCAACCCAGCTGCCTCTCAAGATGCGGCAGATATACCGTCGGCTCCTTCTCCGTTGTCCTCTCCGGCGTCTCCGGCTGCTCGGCAAGCGCACGGCGGGCGGAGGAGAGCATCAGCTTGATGCGGTTGAGCTGGTTGACCTCGCTCGCACCCGGATCGTAGTCCACAGCGACGATGTTCGCCCAGGGGTATTCTTTGCGCAGCGCCTTGATGACGCCCTTGCCGACCACATGGTTCGGAAGGCAGGCAAAGGGCTGGATGCAGACGATGTTCGGTGTGCCGGAGGTCAAAAGCTCTGCCATCTCGCCGGTGAGGAACCAGCCCTCGCCATACTGATTGCCGATGGCAAGGAAAGGCTCGGCGAGCTTTGCCACCTCCTCGATGGGCATGGGCGGCTCAAAGCGGCGGCTTTTCGCCAGAGCCTCGATCGCGGGCGCGCGCAGCTTACGAATAAGCTCCACGCCCGCCTTGGCGACCAGCGAATCCCTCCACGAGGTGCCGAGGTTCTTGTGCCGAAAGTCGCGGCCGTAGATGCTGTAATTGAAAAAGTCCAGCAGATCCGGCACGACCGCCTCGGCGCCCTCAGCCTCCAGCAGCTCGACAAGGTGGTTGTTCGCAAGCGGCATATACTTCACTAAAATCTCGCCCACGATGCCGACACGCGGCTTGCGCAGCGCCTCGTTGATGGGCAGCGCGTCAAAATCTGCCACGATGCCGCGGCAAACCTCGCCATAGCGCCACTTCGTCTTGGGGTTCACGAGCGAATCGATGCAGATCTCCTTCCACTTTTGGTGGAGCGCCTCGGCGCTGCCCCCTTCCAGCTCATAAGGCCGCACACGGTACAGGCAGCGCATGAAGAGGTCGCCGTAGACCAGCGCATGGACCGCATCCATGACGAGGCCGCGCGAGAGCGTAAAGCCCTCATTCTTCTCCATGCCGTTGAGGTTGACGGAGACGACCGGAATGTGGCCGTAGCCCGCCTTTTCGAGCGCGCGGCGGATGAAGCCGACATAGTTGCTCGCGCGGCAGCAGCCGCCGGTCTGCGACATCATCAGCGCGAGGTGGTCGGTGTCGTAGCGACCGGAGGTCACCGCCTCCATGAGCTGCCCGACAACGGTGATGGAGGGGAAGCAGGCGTCGTTGTTGACATATTTGAGCCCGATGTCGATGGCCTTGCGGTCGTCGTTTTTGAGCAGCTCCACGCGGTAACCGTGCTTTGCGAACACCGGCTCCAGAATATCGAAGTGGATGGGGCTCATTTGGGGCGCAAGCAGCGTCCACTGCTCGTCGCGCATCTTCTTCGTGAAGGTCGCGCGCTGGTAGGACACGCTCTGCGGGCGGGCGCAGATGCCCTTTTCGCGGCGGATACGCATAGCGGCGAGCAGGCTGCGGATGCGGATGCGCACCGCGCCGAGGTTGTTGACCTCGTCGATCTTGAGGACGGTATAGAGCTTGTTGCTGCCCTCAAGAATTTCGGAGACCTGATCGGTGGTCACGGCGTCGAGCCCGCAGCCAAACGAGTTGAGCTGAATGAGCTCGAGATCGTCGCGCTTGCGCACAAATTCCGCCGCCGTATACAGGCGGGAGTGATAGACCCACTGGTCGTTCGCGCGCAGCGGACGCTCAGGGGTGAAGTCAATGGGCAGGCTGTCCTCGGTCAGCACATCGAGGCCGTAGGAGGCGATCAGCTCGGGGATGCCGTGGTTGATCTCGGGGTCGAGGTGATAGGGTCGTCCCGCGAAGACCACGCCGCTGCGGCCGTCCCGCTGCATCTGTTCAAGCACCCGCGCGCCCTCGGCGCGCACATCGGCCTTGGCCCGCTGCTGCTCTTCCCACGCAAGGGAGACCGCCTGCCGTACCTCCTTGGCAGAGATCCCCCACTGCCTGCGGCAGAACTCGACCATGCGGTCGGCAATGACCTTTTCGCTCGTGAAGGCGATAAAGGGCTTGAGATATTCCACCTCGCCATCCGCGGCGGCCTCAACATTGTTTTTGAGGTTTTCCGGATAGGATGCCACGATGGGGCAGTTGAAGTGGTTCTGCGCGTCAGGCGTTTCCTGATGCTCAAAGAACACGCAGGGGTGGAAGATGGTATGCACACCCTCGTCGATGAGCCACTGCACATGGCCGTGGGCGAGCTTTGCGGGATAGCACTCGGACTCGGACGGAATGGACTCCATGCCGCGTTCGTAGAGCTTGCGATCACTCAGCGGCGAGAGGAGCACGCGGAAGCCGAGCGCCTTGAAGAAGGTCGCCCAGAAGGGGTAATTCTCATACATATTGAGTACGCGCGGGATGCCGAGCTCGCCGCGCGGCGCGTCCTCCGCCGCGAGCGGCGGATAGGCGAACATCCGCTCAAGCTTGTAGGAAAAGAGGTTTGCGCCCTTTTCCTGCGCGTCTGCATTGCCCGCACCCTTCTCGCAGCGGTTGCCGGTGGTGTAGCGCCGTCCGCCGGGAAAGCGTGTGACGGTGAGCATACAGTTATTCGAGCAGCCGCCGCAGCGCAGCGTCTGTGTTTTGTACTCAAGATGCTCGATCTCCGCGAGCGGGAGCATTGCCGTTTCCTGTCCGCAGTAGTGGCTGCGGGCGATCAGCGCCGCGCCGAAAGCGCCCATGAGCCCGGAAATATCGGGGCAGACAACTGCCGCGCCGGAGATGTTTTCAAACGCGCGCAGCACAGCCTTATTGTAGAACGTGCCACCCTGCACGACGACATGCGCGCCCAGCTCGCTCGGATCGGCAAGCTTAATGACCTTATAAAGCGCGTTTTTGATGACGGAGTAGGCAAGACCGGCGGAGATGTCGGCCACGCTCGCGCCCTCCTTCTGCGCCTGCTTGACATTGGAGTTCATAAACACCGTGCAGCGCGTGCCGAGGTCGACCGGATGCGGCGCGAAGAGCGCCTCCTTGGCAAAGCCCTCGGCGCTGTAACCGAGCGATGCGGCAAAATTCTCAATAAACGAGCCGCAGCCCGACGAGCATGCCTCGTTGAGCAGCACATTGTCCACGCTGCCGCCCTTGAGCTTGATGCACTTCATATCCTGCCCGCCGATGTCGAGCACGCAGTCCACCTGCGGGTCGAAGAACGCGGCGGCGGTGCAGTGGGCGATGGTCTCGACCTCGCCCTCGTCGAGCGAGAACGCGGCCTTCAGGAGCGCCTCGCCGTAGCCGGTCGAGCACTCACGCAGAATGTGCGTGCCCTCCGGCAGCTCGCGCGCAAGGGCGGAGATCGCACGCTTTGCGGTTTCGATGGGGCTGCCCTGATTGTTCGCGTAGTACGACCACAAAAGCTCGCCGCGCTCGCCGATGAGCGCGAGCTTGGTGGTGGTCGAGCCGGCGTCCACACCGAGGAAGCAGCCGCCGCGATAGTGCGCGAGGTCGCCCTTTTCCACCACTGCCCTCGCGTGACGGGCGCAGAATTCGTCATAGTCCTCCTCGGAGGCAAAGAGCGCCGGCAGACGGTGCAGCTCAAAATCCATCGCTACACCGCGCTCGAGCCGCTCGATCATCTGCGCAATGGGCATAGCCTCGCAGTCCGAGCGGTCCAGCGCCGCGCCCATCGCGGCGAAAAGGTGGGAATTTGGCGGGTCGATGGTCGTCTCGTCCGTGAGCCTGAGCGTGCGGATAAATGCCGCCTTGAGCTGCGGCAGAAAGTGCAGCGGTCCGCCCAAAAAGGCAACGTGGCCGCGAATCGGCTTGCCGCAGGCAAGACCCGAGATCGTCTGGTTGACGACCGCCTGAAAGATGGAGGCGGCGAGGTCCGCCTTCGTCGCGCCCTCGTTGATGAGGGGCTGGATGTCGGTCTTGGCAAACACGCCGCAGCGCGCGGCGATGGGATAGATCTGCTGATAGCTTGCGGCCTCGCGGTCGAGTCCCGCCGCGTCGGTCTGCAAAAGCGCCGCCATCTGATCGATGAAGGAGCCCGTACCGCCGGCGCACACGCCGTTCATGCGCTCTTCGAGCGAGGTGCCGAAGTAGATGATCTTCGCGTCCTCGCCGCCGAGCTCAATGGCTACATCGGTCTGCGGCGCTTCCCGCCGCAGCGCATCTGCGACGGCCACGACCTCCTGCACGAAGGGGATGCCGAGCGCCTTGGCAAGGTTGATAGCGCCGGAGCCGGTGATCTTTGCGCGCAGCGCGCAATCCCCCACCTGCTCGCGCGCCTCGCGCAGCAGAGCGGCCAGCGCCTCCTGCGTGTGGGCGCAATGACGCCGATATTCGCCGAAGAGCAGCCTGCCCTCACGGTCCAAAAGGACGAGCTTGACGGTGGTGGAGCCGATGTCGATGCCTGCGCGATAAGTATTCATGAGAAAGCCTCTTTCTGCCGGATGATCGTCTTTGCCGCTGCGCGGCAAAACTGCCTACTATGGATACTTCAAGTATATTTCTCTTTCATGCAAATGAAAAGTTAAGATGTTCCGACGAAGAGTTAAGAATACGCAAAGAAAGACATTGCCTCCGAATTTCGGAAAGCAATGTCTTTCTTTTTACCGTTTCAGCTGCGCGGCAATGGCGGTGATGAGCGCGTCCTTGCCCTCGCCCTTCTCGGCGGAAAACGGCACGAGCGTGTCCTCCGCGCCGAGGTCGAGCGTTTCGCGGATGCGTGCAAGGTTCGGCTCGATCTCGCTCTTTTTAAGCTTGTCGAGCTTGTTCGCCACAACCACCATCGGGCAGCCGCTCTGCCGGAACCATTCGCGCATCGTCACATCATCCGCCGTCGGCTTGTGGCGGGCGTCAACAATGAGCACACCGAGGTCGATGAGTCCCGCGCTCTGGAAATAGTTCTCCATCAGGCGCCCCCAGCGGTCACGCTCAGCCTTGGAGACCTTAGCGTAGCCGTAGCCGGGCAGGTCGACGAGGTAGAGCCTGCCATCGATCTTGAAATAGTTGATCTGCGTCGTTTTACCGGGGCTCGCACCCACGCGGGCGAAGTTCCTGCGGTTCACCACGCGGTTGATGACGCTCGATTTGCCGACATTCGAGCGCCCCGCAAACGCGATCTGCGGCAGACCGTCGTGAAGAAACTGCGCCGGCACGGTCGCGCTGAGGATAAAATCCGCCTTGTTGAAGTTGATGGCCATATCGGTCTCTCCGCTTCTGTCGATTTTCAGACCCGCAGCGCGGGCAGCTTGCCGCTCTCTGCGGCGGGCGCGAGCGCGGCACCGAGCCGCGGAGCACTCACCGCCTCGGGGTAGACCAGCGCCGCGGCAAACACGGCGTCCACGGTTTCGACAGGAATGAAGTGCAGCTTCGCGCGCACATTCGGGTCGATCTCCGCAAGGTCTTTTTCATTCTCCTTCGGCAGGATAACGGTATGGATGCCCGCGCGCAGCGCGCCCATGGTCTTCTCGCGCAGGCCGCCGATGGGCATGACGCGCCCGCGCAGCGTGACCTCGCCGGTCATGGCGACATCGCGGCACACAGCGCGGCCCGTCAGCGCCGAGAGCAGCGCCGTGGTGATGGCGATGCCCGCGCTCGGCCCGTCCTTGGGAACGGCGCCCTCCGGGAAATGGATGTGGACATCCTTTGTCTTATAGAATTCCGCCGGAAGTCCCAGCTCCGCCGCGCGCTGGCGCAGGCAGGACATGGCAGCCTTGCAGCTCTCCTGCATCACCTCGCCGAGGTTGCCGGTCAGCTCGAGCTTACCTGTGCCGTCCATCACGCCGACCTCGACCGGCAGTATCTCACCGCCCGCCTGTGTCCACGCAAGGCCGTTGACCACGCCTACAAGGTCGGTCTTTGCCGCCTCATCGCGCGTGTAGCGCGGCGTTCCGAGGCAGGTCTCCACATTCTTCTCCGTAATGGAGATGCGCTTTACATCGCTTGTCGCAAATGCCATTGCCGCCTTGCGGCAAAGCCGTCCCAGCTCACGCTCCAGACTGCGCACACCACTCTCGCGCGTATAGCGCGCGATGATCTCGCGCAGTGCGCTCTCGTCCACACGCAGCGCCGCAGGCGTGATGCCGTTCGCCTTTTTCTGCTTGGGCAGCAGATAGTCCACGGCGATATGTACCTTCTCCTCGTCCGTATAGCTGGGCAGCTCGATGACCTCCATACGGTCGAGCAGCGGACGGGGAATGGTGTCGGTCGTGTTGGCGGTCATGAGAAACATGACCTTACTCAGATCGACCGGAATTTCCAGATAGTGGTCGCGGAAGGCATAATTCTGCTCGCTGTCGAGCACCTCGAGCAGCGCCGACGCAGGGTCGCCGCGCTGGTCGCTCGCGAGCTTATCCACCTCGTCGAGCACAAGCAGCGGGTTCATCGAGCCGCTGCGGGAAATGGCCTCGATGATGCGCCCCGGCATCGCGCCGATGTAGGTTTTGCGGTGGCCGCGGATGTCCGCCTCGTCGCGCACGCCGCCGAGTGACAGCCGCGCGGCCTTGCGGTTCATCGCCTTGGCGATGCTCAGTGCGATGGAGGTCTTGCCCACGCCCGGCGGGCCGACCAGACAGACGATCTGCCCCTTCGCGTCAGGGTTGAGCCTGCGCACGGCGATAAACTCCAAAATGCGCTCCTTGACCTTCTCCAGACCGTAGTGGTCGTGGTCGAGGCGGCGGCGCGCCGCCTCCACGCTCACGCGCTCCTTTGTCTCCACGCCCCACGGCATATCGAGCACGGTATCTAAATAGTTGCGCAGCACGCTCGCCTCCGAACTGCCGAAGGGCTGGCGGGAGAGGCGATCCACATCCTTGAGCAGCTTCTTCTCCGTTTCCTCCGGCAGGCAGAAGGCGAGGATCTTTTCGCGGTATTCGTCGATCTCCGCGTCGCTGTCGCCCTCGCCGAGCTCATTTTGCAGCACCTTGATCTGCTCACGCAGGACCATATCCTTTTGGATGCGGCCGACACGCTCGCGCACCTTGCTCTCAATGTCCTGCTCCATAGCGATGACGCCGATCTCGCGCTTGAGGATCTCATTCACGCGGCGCAGGCGCACCAGCGGGCGCAGCTCCTCAAGCACAGACTGCTTGTCCTGATAGCGCAGATTGCTGTTCTGCGCAATGAAGTCGGCAAGATAACCGGGATCGGTCGAGTCCATCACGGTGGTGAAGATGCTCTCGGGCTGCTTGGGCAGCAGCTCGCTGTACTCGCCGAAGAGCGTATAGGTCTGACGAAGCATCGCCTCGGTGCGCGTGCCGTGCCGCGACTCCTCCTCGGCGATCAGCTCGACCTGCGCCTGCAAAAAGGGCTCGCGCTGCCACAGACGGCGCAGACGCGCGCGGCAGCCGCCCTCTATCACAATACGCATCATGGAGTTTGACGCGCGCAGGATCTGAAGAACGCGTGCGACGATGCCGATCTCATAGAGATCCTTTTCCTCCGGCAGCTCGACGCCCAGCTCGCGCTGTGTGATGAGGAATATCTCCTGCCCGGTCTCCATCGCGCGCTCCAGCGCGCGCACGGAGATCTCCCGCTCAATGTCGAAACTCGTTGTCATGCGGGGAAATGCTGTAATTCCGCGCAGCGCAAGAGCGGGAATGTTTTTTGTCATGGTCTCCATAGGGTCTCCTTATTCGCTCAGGAGGCGCTGTCCACCGGCGGCAGCTCCGCCGGCGGCTTTCCCTCCTGCAGCGCTTCTTTTCTGTGTCCGAGCTGCGGCGGCTCCTTGCCGTCCACGCAGTCGCGAGTGATGGTCACACGGTCGATCGTGCGGTCGGACGGAATATCGTACATCACCTTGGTGAGCAGGCCCTCCATCACCGCGCGCAGGCCGCGCGCGCCGATCTTGCGCTCGATGGCCTTATCGGCGATCTCCTCAAGCGCATCACGGTCGAACACCAGCTCCGCGCCGTCGTAGCTCAAAAGCTTCTGATACTGCTTGACGAGCGCGTTCTTCGGCTCGGTCAGGATGCGCACCAGATCGTCGCGGCGCAGCTCGTCGAGCGCGGCGACGACCGGCAGACGGCCCACCAGCTCGGGAATGATGCCGAACTTCAAAATATCGTGCGGCTGCACCTCGCGCAGGATCTTCGCGTTGTCCTTTTCCCGCTTGCCCTCGATGACTGCGTCAAAGCCGATGCTCTTGCGGTCAAGCCGATGCTCAATGATCTTGTCCAGTCCATCGAACGCGCCGCCGCAGATGAAGAGGATATTGCGCGTGTCGATCTGAATGAACTCCTGATGCGGGTGCTTACGCCCGCCCTGCGGCGGGACGTTGGCAACCGTGCCCTCGACGATCTTCAGCAGCGCCTGCTGCACGCCCTCGCCCGAGACATCGCGCGTAATGGAGGTATTCTCACTCTTGCGGGCGATCTTGTCGATCTCATCGACATAGATGATGCCGCGCTCGGCCAGCTCCACATCGTAATCCGCCGCCTGCAAAAGGCGCAGCAGGATATTTTCCACATCGTCGCCGACATAGCCCGCCTCGGTGAGCGTGGTGGCGTCCGCGATGGCAAACGGCACCTTGAGGATGCGGGCCAGCGTCTGCGCGAAGAGCGTTTTGCCGCTGCCGGTGGGACCGAGGAGCAGAATGTTGCTCTTTTGCAGCTCCACCTCGTCGCCGCCGCCGAAGAAGATGCGCTTATAGTGATTGTAGACCGCCACGCTCAGCGCGACCTTTGCCTCGTCCTGCCCGATGACATACTCGTCGAGCACGGCGCGGATCTCGTGCGGGGTGGGGATCTCGTCGGGCGAGCCGAATTCCTCCGGCTCGGCCTGATAGCCGTCCTCCACGATCTCCATGCACAGCCGCACGCACTCATCGCAGATGCGCACACCGGCGGGACCTTGGATCATGCGGTGCGTTTCCTTCTCGGACTTGCCGCAGAACGAGCAGCGGAGAAGCTGCTTCTTGCTCTTTTCTTCACTCATATTCTGTAATGACCTTTTCCTTTACAGTCGTTGTATCAGCGCTTATAGATGACCTTGTCGATCAGGCCGTACTCCTTGGCTTCCTCCGCCGTCATCCAGTTGTCGCGCTCGGAGTCTATTTTGATCTGCTCGGGTGTCTTTCCGGTGTTGTCGGCGAGGATCTTGTTGATGCGCTGCTTGATCTTGAGGAAATGCTCAACATCGATCTCCATATCCGTGACCTTGCCCTGCGTACCGGCGGAGGGCTGGTGGATCATGACCTCCGCGTTCGGCAGCGCGATGCGCTTGCCCTTCGCGCCGCAGGAGAGCAGAAACGCGCCCATGCTCGCCGCCATGCCGACGCAGATGGTGGAAACATCGCACTTGATATACTGCATCGTGTCGTAGATCGCCATGCCCGCGGTCACACTGCCGCCGGGAGAGTTGATATAAAGCTGGATGTCCTTGTCGGGATCCTGCGCCTCAAGATAGAGAAGCTGGGCGACGACGAGGCTCGCGGTGGTGTCGTTGACCTCCTCGCCGAGAAAGACGATGCGGTCGTTGAGCAGGCGGGAGAAAATGTCATAGGATCGCTCGCCGCGGCTGGTTTGCTCAACTACATAGGGGACTAAGCTCATGGAATTACCTCCTTGGTGTGTCTTCTAAACGTTCATACCCTGTTCAAATTTGCGGTATGTATGCAATCAACCACAAATGCTTCTCATTTGTGGTTGATTGGCTGTCTCTATTTATGCCTGTTCACTTTTTTCTGCCGAAGTATAACCGTTTTCCGGCTTATTCAGCCTTCTCAGCAGCCTTCTTCGTGGTCTTCTTGGCAGCGGGCTTCTTCTCCGCCTCGCCCTCGGCAGCCTTCTTGGTCGTCTTCTTGGCGGCGGGCTTCTTCTCTTCCTCGCCCTCAGCAGCCTTCTTCGCCGTCTTCTTGGCGGCGGGCTTCTTCTCCGCCTCGCCCTCGGCGGCCTTCTTGGTCGTCTTCTTGGCGGCGGGCTTCTTCTCTTCCTCACCCTCGGCCTTCTCTGCCTTGGCGCTGTCCACAACAACGGCGACGGCCTTCTCGTTGAGCAGCTGCTCACGGACGGTGGGCGCGTCGAGGTACTTCTTGAGCATCTCAAGCTCCATGCCGTACTGCTCGGCCATGGACTTGTACTTCTCCTCGACCTCCTCGTCGGTGACATCAAGGCTCTCAGCCTTGATGATGGCGGCGATGGCAAGATCCATCTTCACCTGGCGGGTGGCGGGCTCCTTGCCGTCCTCCATGAACTTAGTCTCGTCCATGTTGGTCATCTTGCAATACTGGTCGTAGGGGATGCCCTGCGCCTGCAAGCGCTGCTTGAACTCCTCAAGGAAGCGGCGGCACTGCTCGTCAATCATGGCGTCGGGAATGTCGGCCTCGATGTCGCCGGCGACCTTCTCGAGAAGGGCGTTTTCAAAGGCGATCTTCACGGACTGCTCACGCTCGGCCGCGATCTTGGCCTTGATGTCGTCCTTGAGCTCCTTGAGTGTCTCAAACTCGGAAACATCCTTGGCGAACTCGTCATCGAGCGCGGGGACCTGCTTTTCCTTGACCTCGTTGACCTTGACATGGAACACGACCTGCTTACCGGCGAGGTCGGGGGCGTAATTCTCGGGGAAGGTGATGTCGATATCCTTCTCCTCACCGGCCTTCATGCCGATGAGCTGATCCTCAAAGCCGGGGACAAAGCTGCCGGAGCCGATCTCCAGCTCGTGGTTCTCGCCCTTGCCGCCCTCGAAGGCAACGCCGTTGTCGAAGCCCTCAAAGTCGATGACGGCGGTGTCGCCCTTTTTGACCTTGCGATCCACAGAAACCAGACGGGACTCACGCTCGGCCATCTGCTCAAGGCGCTCCTTCACATCGTCAGCCGTGACCTTGACCTCTTCCTTGGGGGCGCTGACGCCCTTGTACTTGCCCAGCTTGACCTCGGGATAGACCGCGACGGTCGCCTTAAAGGTGAAACCGTCCTTGCCGATCTGGTCGTCCACGATCTCGACCTCGGGATAGCCGACCACATCAAGGCCGCTGGAGCCGATGGCCTGTGTATATGCTTCAGGGAGCGCGGCATCCACAGCATCGCTGTAAAAAACGCCCTCACCGTAGAGCTTTTCGATCATCTTGCGGGGCGCCTTGCCGGGACGGAAACCGGGCACGCTGATCTTATTGCGCATCTTGAGATACGCCTTCTGAACGGCGGCTTCAAACTCCTCGGCGGTCACTTCGACGGTGACGGCGACCTGACTCTTTTCGAGCTTTTCGACAGACTTGACATTCATGTTTCTTTTTCCTCCGTAATTAAGCAAATGATGCTCATTGCAAAGTGGTATTTTACCATAGGTTTTCTGAAATTTCCAGCCCTTTTTTATCAATTTTCCTTTCATCGCAGATTTTTTTCGGGGCAAAGTCCAAATAATCCGCGGAAATGAGAGCGTACTCCGTGTTTCCGCGCCGTCCCTCGAAGGCGCGGCGGTGTGTGGGGCCGTGCAGATGCCCGTAATAGCAGCGCTCGACGCGGTAGCGGTCGATCAGCTCCAGCAGCTCAGGACATTGGTAGCCCTGATAGAGCGGCGGGTAGTGCAGAAAGCAGAGAATGGGCCTCTCCCCCGCAGCCTTGAACGAGGCTTCCAGCCGCAGCGCCTCGCGCGCGAGCATCTTGCCTGTGTGCGTACCGGCGGCATCCTCCTCGTAAAACCAGCCGCGCGTGCCGCAGAGGGCATAGTCCCCATAGAAAAAGCAGTTGTTGAATAAAATATCGATGCTCCCGATGCCATGGGCGTCGAAAAACTTCTTCATCTTTGTGGCGGTGCCCCACCAGTAGTCATGGTTGCCCTTCAAAATGAGCTTGCGCCCGGGCAGGGCGTCGATGAACTGAAAGTCGGGGAGCGACTCTTCCAGCGAGATGCCCCACGAGAGGTCGCCCGCGAGCACCGTTATATCATCCTGCGTCAAATGGGAGAAGGACTCCCGCAGCCGCTCGACATGGTTCGCCCACCTGTCACCAAAAATATCCATCGGCTTGCTCCCGCCGAGCGAGAGGTGCAGATCGCCGATCGTATAGAGCGCCATGGCCGCCCCCTTCCCTGTTGCTTACTCAAATGCATTTTCGATGTACTCGATGCGCGGCGGCGTTTCGTCGTCGTAGACCTCCGCCACGTCGAAGCGGGCGCAGAGGTCAGGATAGTGCCGCGTCATGTAAAAGGCCGCTGTGGTGCGAAGCCTCCGCTGCTTGGAGACCGTGACAAAATCACGCGGCAGGCCGAAGCGCAGGTCGCTGCGCAGCTTGACCTCCACAAAGCAGAGGATGCCGCCCTTGCGGGCGATGAGGTCGATCTCGCCGAAGCGGCAGCGGAACTGCGAGGCAAGCAGCTCGTAGCCGTTCTCGCGCAGGTAGTCCGCGACCATCGCCTCGCCGCGGTCGCCTGTCTCTTTGGTCGTGCTCATGGTTTTCCGGCCTCCCATTTTTTAAGAAAGGTCTTTCTATGGCAGGGGCAGGGGCCGTACTCGTCCAGCATGGCATAGTGCAGCTTCGTGCCGTAGCCCTTGTGCTTGGCGAACTGATACTGCGGATATTCCCTGTCAAGCACCTCGGTCACGTAGCGGTCGCGGCTGACCTTGGCCAAGATCGACGCTGCGGCGATGCTCATGCTCACCCCGTCCCCGCCGATGACCGTGCGGTGCGGCGTGGAAACAGCGTATCTCGTGCCGTGGTCGCGGTTGCCGTCGATGAGGGCGAAGTCCGCCTTGGTCGTAAGGCCGTCGATGGCAAGCTGCATCGCCTTCATGCGGGCGTTCAATATGTCGATCTCATCGATCTCCCGCGCGTCCACATCGGCGACGCTGTACGCGACCGCTCTCTCGCAAATGAGGTCAAAAAGCGCCTCGCGCTTCCTCTCGCTGAGCATTTTTGAGTCGTCCAGCCCGTCGATAGCACAGCCCTCCGGCAGGATCACCGCGGCGGCGTACACCGGTCCCATCAAAGGGCCCGCGCCCGCCTCGTCCACACCGCAGACATGGACATAGCCCGCCGCGCGGGCCTCCGCCTCCAGCGCATAGCTTGCGAGCGAAATATGCTCTCTCATGCGTTCTCCTCCGGCAGCTCAAGTGTAAAGCGTCCGAGCTTGCTGGCACGGTATTCATCGAGTAAAATGCGCGCCATGCGCTCGGTGCTCACCTCGCCGCCGGAGATGAGGAAGCCGCGCTTGCGCCCCGCCTTTTCCAGCAGCTCCCAGCCCTGCTCGTCCGGCTCGACGGTGATCTTGTAGCGCTCGGTCAGCGCCTCGGGATAGTGCGCGGCGAGGTAAGCCATCAGTCGGGCGGCAAGATCCTCCACATCCATCACATCGTCGCGGATGGCGCCGGTGAAGCCGAGGCGCACACCCACATCGGGATCCTCAAACTTCGGCCAGAGGATGCCGGGGGTGTCGAGCAGCTCCAGCGTTTTGTCCACCGGTACCCACTGCTTGCTGCGCGTCACGCCGGGGCGGTCCTCCGCCTTGGCGGTCTTGCGGCCGGAGACCTTGTTGATGAAAGTCGATTTGCCGACATTCGGGATGCCGAGCACCATCACACGCAGCACGCGTCCGACCTGCCCCTTTTCCTCGTAGGCACGGAGCTTGTCGGCAAGCAGCGCGCGCACGGCGGGCGCGAACTGCTTCACACCCGCGCCGGACTTGGCGTCTGCCTCCAAAACCGCGTAGCCCTGCGCGCGGAACCACGCCGCCCACTGCTTCGTCGCCTTGGGGTCCGCCTGATCCACGCGGTTGAGCACCACGATGCGCGGCTTGCCCGCGGTCAGCTCGTCGAGGTCGGGGTTGCGGCTCGCGCGCGGAATGCGCGCGTCGATGATCTCGCACACCGCGTCCATGCTGCCGATCTCGGCGGCGACCATACGGCGCGTCTTTGTCATGTGTCCGGGGAACCAGCTCAGGCTTTCCAGTTGCATACAGCGCTCCCCCCTTACTTCAGCTTCAGCGGGCCGAGACGGGTAAAATCGCGCTTGTCGGTCAGGCTGTCTTTCCCGGGAAATACCAGCAGCACGGCCCTGCCGATGATCAGCCGCTCGTCCACCGGCCCAAGGTCGATGTCGCGGCTGTCGCTGCTGCGGTTGCGATTGTCGCCCATCAAAAAGAGCTCTCCCTCGCCGAGCGTCAGCGGGAACTGCGTCCCCTCGTCAAGATAGGTGAGATCGTTGACATAATCTTCCTGCAGGAGCGCGCCGTCCACGAATACGCGCCCGAGGGTAAAGTCGATGTCGACCGTCTGTCCCTCGGTGGCGATGACGCGCTTGACAATAGGCTCGGTATCAAAGCTCTCCTTATACGCGATGACGATGTCGCCGTACTTGTAATCGCCGCACAGCCAGCTGCTAAGCACGATCATGCGGTCGCCGTCCTGTAAGGTCGGCACCATCGAGTGGCCGGAGACACCCATCAGGCGCACCACAAAGGTAAAGAGCAGCGTGATGGCCAGCACCGCGCCGACCAGGGAGCGCACCCATTCATAGGTCTCGCGGCCGGCGACGCGCTCGGCAATCTCCTCTCCCTCGTCGGGGTCGGTGGGCAGAATCTCGTTTTCAAAATCGTTCATACTTGTCTCTCCACAGCGCAAGCGGCACACAGCCGCAGATTTTTTCATTTTCTATGATACCACGCCCACGGCAAAAAAACAACAGCGGGTTTGCACCCTGCGCCCGTCTGCCAAATCGGGGCTTGACAAAAGTCAGACATTGTGTTGTACTATAATTGTATAATTATACACGGTTGCAGGTCTACCGCTGCCTGCAAGGCAAAAAAAAGGGGATGGTTAGCATATCATGAAAAATTCTCTGATCTGTGTTTCGCTCCTGTGCATTTTCTTACTGATTTTCTCCGCGTGTTCTTCCAAGCGGAACAAGGGTTCCGACGATCCCGGTGATTTAGCCGACCATGGAGGTGAGCCTATGGAGTTCCAGCGTTTCTCCCTGTCGGAAAGCGGTATGTCCGCGCAGAGCTATGTCTACGAGGGCTATAAAACGGAGACCGGTGTCCATTTAGAGCATTTTATCCGCTCGGAATACTGGGACAACACAGTTTCCGGTAATGTGGAGCAGAGGACGGTCATCCGCGCCATTGATGGGGACGACGCCCTCTATCAAGAGGTCTGCGCCCTGTTCGGCGAGTGCCGCATCGACCAATGGGCGGACTTTCACGGTGACAACTCGCCGGACGTTCTAGACGGCAGCTCCATGGGCTTCACGGCGGTCCTCGCCGACGGCACGGAGATCACAGCCGACGGGACCAACAGCTTCCCCAAAAACTACCAGACCTTCACCGACGCGCTCCGCAAGCTCATCACCACCGAAAAAATTCGTTCGACCTTCTTTACTGACGGGACCTATGCGCTCACCCTGCCGGAAAGCTGGGTGAGTGTTGTGACCGCACAGTTTACGGAGTTCGGCGTGACATTCTCGGTGGATAAGACCGACGGTGGCGAGGTCCTCTTCTTCGTCCTCGACAACAACGGCTACGGCTATTCAGCCGACGATTACAGCGGAGCGATGGCGGTGGGACGGCTGGTGTCCGACGATGATGTTCGGTTCATCACAGCCCGTCCCCACTCCCCCATTTCTACCTTTGCCGACAGCGTTTCCGAGGACGCCCTCGCCCTTTGGGAGCACTTTAAGGCGGATGAAGCCGCCATCATCGAAAGTCTCCACGGCGTGAATGGGTATAAATTTTACCCGGAGGACGGCTCGACTCTGTACGAAGAGGAAGCGCGGGAGCTGTCGGAGCAGGCCCGGAGCCTTTGGCTGCGCCTCAACTTCGCCGGGGAGTATGCCGAGGGTATGAGCCCCGTCCAAATTCAGGGGCGGAAGTACCTGCCCATGTTCCCCGCCCGGGACGGCGTCTACACCATTGAACAGGTTCGAGAAAAATTCTTAGAGGTCTTTTCCGAGGAATTTACGGATAAAACCCTAAATGCCGCCATTGCGAGCAAGGACCTGCTCGAATATAACGGCAACATCTATGCGGCGTACAGGAAAAACAAGGGTGAGACCTCCTACAACAGTTGGGCGGATCACATCCGTGACGACGGCGGCGGGAAATTCACGGTGGTGATGGGCGTTAAAATGCCGCCGAACGGCGACACGGTCTATGTGGAACTGCCAGCAGAGAAAAACGCGGCGGGCAAATTTGTGTTTACGGATTATCCCTACTGGGATCGGTCGGAATAACCCCCCTCCGGCGAAGGACTGCGGCCTGATCAAAAAAGCTCTGGATCTATCTTCGCGCAGATAGATCCAGAGCTTTTTCCATTGGTGCGCCTGAAGGGACTCGAACCCACACGCTGAAAGCACGAGAACCTAAGGGGTATGTTCATAGGTACACAATGTGACCTATGGGGCAGACCGGACGGTACAGGGCACGAAAAAATAAGTCGATGGAATTTTCCTCGACTTATTTTTTCTTTGATCCCAAGTTTACTTGAGCGATACATTTCAATTTGATGTGCAGACTTGATACGGGATATAACATTAAATTAAATTTCAGCCATCTGCCTTTTCATTGGCAGATGGCCGTTTTTGGGGCTTAACAATTATTGAACATCCCTTACGGTGATAAATACGCCCCGGTGATGATGCTGTTCAGCAAGCGTGATGCGGCAAATCTGCTGAACGAGGAAGTGGAAGAACGGTCTGTTCGGGAGTCCATGCGGCAGACGCAGAAAATGCAGCAGGTACAGCAAAAGCGAAAAAAGCAACGACGGCTGGGAGCGATAATATCTTTTCAAATCCGAAAGCACTTTTGCAGGGCTTTATACTCACCCCTATTTTTGAAATCGGCTGTTTCCACAAGAATCCAGCCGGAAGTTTTATACAAACGCTTGTCCGATTTGCGATGCTGTGCTATACTGTTTTCAGCGAGGAGGTGCGTCATGCAGCAAACCGGACGAACGTATATCGCCATTGACCTGAAATCTTTCTAGACATGGCTGTATTCTACTCTCGACGAGCAAGCGATCTCCTGCTATACTGGTGAAAAAGAAGTAACGCGGGAGAGCGAATGGAATGAAAAAGATACTCTTTGTGTGTCACGGCATTATTTGCAGAAATCTCTAAGATCCCCTGTAATATCAAGGTTTTTCAGGCTTGAAGGTAGTGCTACTACACCACTACTACACCAGTGAGTCTCGATGTGACAAAAATTTTGAAATCGAGGTCAAGCTTATGAAAGACAAAAAGAGTATCAACAATATCGAATACGTATTGGTTGGAGATTACTATATCCCGGATCTGAAGCTGCCCCATGAGGAACGTCCCTTCGGAAAATATGGGCGGATGCACCGAGAATATCCGAAAGAGCACAATCCAATGATGTTCAATGATTTGGTTCTGGACGGCCAGCTCTGGACTTACCTTGCCGATTTGAACGAGCAGGTACAGGAGCGTTTGTCCCTGATTGTTGAGCAGATGAAGGCCGCTGAGGGCGTGACCGAGGAACTGAAAGCAGCAGACCAGATGGCCTGGATTCGAGCCATGAACAGTATCCACAATCGGGCAGAGGAAATTGTGTTGGAAGAAATCGTATATAGATAATATCTTGCCGGACTTCATTTTCGATGGAGTCCGGCTTTCTATATCCAGAAGCAGTATTTCCTGTGTCGGCAAAAAGTGCAACAATTTCGTTTTAAATGCTATTGATATTTTTGCCGATGGCATGGTATACTATGTAATAGATCAACGTAGTTTTTTGGATAGATTTTATGGTGGAGGATCATGGATGCGATATCTTTCAGTTACTGAAATAGCGAAAAAGTGGGATGTGTCAGAGCGCAGTGTTAGAAATTACTGTGCTCAGGGGCGTGTGAACGGTGCGTTTCTTACCGGCAAGACATGGAACATTCCGGAAAACGCAGAAAAGCCGGAGCGTACCAACAAAAGAAAAGATAAACCGACTACTCTGTTGGATATTCTGAAAGAACAGAAGGTAAGTAAATGTTCCGGTGGGATCTACCATAAAACACAGATTGATTTGACATATAATTCCAACCATATGGAAGGAAGCCGCCTGACGCACGATCAAACCAGATATATCTTTGAAACCAACACCATTGGCTTAGAAAAAGAAGTGCTGAATGTGGATGATGTAATCGAAACAGCAAATCATTTTCGGTGCATTGATATGATCATTGATCATGCAAAAGCAGCTCTGACGGAGAAGTTCATCAAAGAACTTCACTTGGTTTTGAAGAACGGCACCAGTGATTCCAGAAAAGAATGGTTTGCTGTTGGAGATTATAAGAAACTTCCGAATGAAGTCGGCGGCAGAGATACAGCCCTTCCGGAAGAAGTTGCCGATAAAATGAAGGCCTTGCTGACGGAATATAGTGCTAAGGAAGAAAAGACCTTTGAAGATATTCTGGACTTCCATGTGAAGTTTGAGCGGATCCATCCGTTCCAGGACGGCAACGGGCGTGTGGGCAGATTGATCATGTTTAAGGAGTGCCTGAAATACAATATTGTTCCGTTCATCATTGAGGACAATCTGAAGATGTTCTATTACCGTGGACTAAAGGAATGGGACAACGAAAAAGGCTATTTGACAGATACCTGCCTGACCGCACAGGACAAGTATAAAGCGTATTTGGATTATTTTAGGATTGCATATTAAGCAAAAAGTGAGGTGCAGCTATGTCAGCAGAAAAGAACTGGCAATTTGAACTTGAAGAATATATCAAACAAGGTGAGCCTGGTCAAATTGAAAAGAGTGAAGCGTGGCAGACTGCAATTGGCTTGCAGGCGGTAGATGGTTTGAAGACCTCTGCGTATCTGTTAGATACTGCCAAGGAACATATCGAAGGAAAAATCAATATTGATGAAGCGCAGAAACGTATTCAGAGCTATTACGAGCAACGTACTGATCGTACGGAAGTTGAGAACGATACTAAGGAGGCAGATATTGTATCTGCAAGAATTGCGAAACTATTAGGCGAGAAAGCGTTTCAGTTTTCACCGGCTGAATGGCTGACAATTCACCGCAGATTGTTTGATGGTGTATTTTCCCATGCCGGGCAGATTCGTCAGTATAACATTACAAAAAGAGAATGGGTGCTGAAAGGTGATACTGTTACCTACGCAGCGTGGAACAGTATCAAAGACACTCTTGATTATGATTTTGCTACGGAGAAACAGTATTCTTATGCAGGCTTGTCTGTAGAACAATGCGTGAAACATCTTGCTAAGTTTGCTTCGGATATTTGGCAGATTCATCCGTTCTGTGAAGGCAACACCAGAGCAACGGCTGTTTTTATGATCAAATACATGAAGACATTCGGGTTCAAAGTAAACAATGATGCTTTTGAGAAGAACTCTTGGTATTTCCGCAACGCTTTGGTAAGAGCTAATTATAACGATCTGCAAAATGGTATTCATGCTACAACAAAGTTCTTGGAAATGTTCTTCAGCAATTTAATTTTGGGAACGGAATATGAGCTGAAAAACAGATATATGCACGTAGATTATGTGGATGATAATTTTCAAAGTGTCATCCCTAAAGTTCCAAAGTCTCAATTTGACACTTTGGAATGCACTTTAGAAGAACTGGCAGTTTTGAAATTGATTTACAAGAATCCGTCCATTAAGCAAAAAGAGCTTGTGGCAGAGACAGGAAAATCTCTTAGCACCGTAAAACGAATTATGGAGTCCTTGCAGAAAAAGGATTATATCCGTAGAGTGGACGGAAAGAGATATGGAAAATGGGAAGTACTGATTTGAAAACACCTCAATATGGAGAAAAGATATGACTAACAAACAGTTGAAAAAATTAAAAGATCATGGTGAATCTGTTGTCCAGCTCTGCCATATTGTTAATGTCCTGATAGAGCTTATCGTTGTCGGTACTATCCAACGAATCATACTCAGACACAAAGATTGGCAGGCCGTTTGACAAATCCTCCATTGCCTTTTTCAAGACTGGATTAGAAAGAACAGAAATGATGAATCCCCGGCTGTTGATCCATAAAACAGTGCAACAGCTGGGGAGTTTTTATCAGCAGTAAATCAATTCACTCAACACAATTTCTTCCGCAGCATTACGGATGTTATTCATAGCGCCGACCCATGCCATCTGGTCACGAGCCTTCAATTCTTCATTTATGCCCTGACGCTCTTGCATTTGCCGGATCAAACGCTCCATTCTCCGGTGTGCGGTATCATCAATCTCGTTCAGATGCGCTACCAGCTTTCCCTCCAGCACAAGAGTGTTATACAGCACCTTGCGATGCTCCTTCAGATAATGCAGACGCATTCTGCCGTATTTGCCGTAGTGCGGTTCTTCTTCGGGCAGAGAAAGATTGGGATAATACATTCCGTCTGCACCCAATGTGTAGGTTCCGCCCAGTTCCTCGAATAGTGACTTCATATGCTATTCCTCCTTGAAATCAACAATGACTTTTAGATCATTGCAAAATGTTCAAGAGCAGCCTGGATAGCATCTTCCTTTTCTTTCGGACATTGCGGCACTTTCTGGTTTTCTTTTTGAGAGATATTGTAATGCTCCCCGACTTCGATGCCGTACTTCCGTTTGACCTGAGAAATATATAAAGTTGAAACCTTTAAGCCAAATTCTTTCAGCACATAATCCTTGATTTCCTGATAGGTCGCCTTCGACTCGGCAGAGGTAATATCCAGTTCATCCAAGCCCAGGTCGACCTCTATCGTATCATCCGGAGTTTTTCTGGACAAAAGAACTACCGTCTCCACATGGTCGGCGCGGGGGAAGAGATCGACCGCGCAGGCGCGTTTCGCCTCATAGCCGAGGGCGGCGAAGCGGCCCACGTCACGCGCCATGGTCGCGCTGTCGCAGGAGACATAGACGACCCGCTCGGGCCGCATGGAGGCGATGCTTTCTATCACGCTTTCCGAAAGCCCCTTGCGCGGGGGATCGACGGTGATGACGTCGGGGCGCAGATGCTCGCGCGCGAGCTTGGCAGCCACATCGGAGGCGTCGCCGCAGAAAAAATCGACATTGGAAACGCCGTTGCGCGCGGCATTCTCCCGCGCGTCGGCGATGGCCTCCGGCACGATCTCCGCGCCGAGGACGCGCCGCGCATGGTCCGCGAGCGCGAGCGTGATGGTCCCCGCGCCGCAGTAGAGGTCGAGCACGGTCTCCTCTCCCGTGAGCCGCGCGAACTCGATGGCCTTGGCGTAGAGCCGCTCGGCCTGCGCATGGTTGACCTGATAGAAGGACGGCACACTCAGGCGGAAGGACTTGCCGCAGAGCACATCCTCCAGCCGGTCGGCGCCCCAGAGTGTGCGGTAGCGCTCGCCGAGGATCACATTGTCCCGCCGCGTGTTCTCGCCGAGGACGACGCCCACGGCCTTCGGACAAGCTTCCCGCAGCCGCTCCACCAGCTCTGCCTCGTGCGGCAGCCTTTTGCCGTTCACGAGCAGGCAGATCAGGCACTCGCCCTTTGTATTCGAGCGGACATAGACGTGGCGCACGAGGCCGCGCCCTGTCCTCTCGTCGTAGCCCGCCACGCGAAAGTCCTGCATATACCGCCGCACGGCAGCTGCCGCGGCGTCCGCCTCGCTCTTCACCAGCAGGCACGAGACCGTGTCGATGACCTCATGCGTGCGGCCGCGGTAAAAGCCGACCCTTCCCTCCGGTGAAACAGGGTACTGCGCCTTGTTGCGGTAGCGCAGCGTCTCCTCCGCGCCTAAGATCTCCTCGACCTCGACCGCGCTGCCGCCGATGCGGACGAGGTTATCCTGCACGCGCTGCCGCTTCAGCCGCAGTTCCTCGGCGTAGTCCATGTGGCGGTAGGTGCAGCCACCACAGCGCGGGAAATAGGGGCAGTCCGGCGCGATGCGGTGCGGCGAGGGCGAGAGCACCTCGAGCACCTTGGCAAAGGCGACGGAGCGGAGCACCTTGAGAATGAGAATCCGGCAGACCTCGCCGCGCAGCGCCCCGGACACAAAGACGACAAAGCCGTCGATGCGGGCGACACCCGCTCCCTCACCCGAATAGCCCTCAACGGTGACGGTATACTCCTGATTTTTCATGATCGCCATAGCGTTTTCCCTCAAAAAAGGGCGCGGAGCACCGCGCCCTTTCCCTTATTTGTATTTGTTGATGAGCGAGAGGATCTGGCCGGTAAAGGAGATGACATCCTTATTCGGCATCCCCTTGCTCTTACGGATCAGCTCAAGCAGCGACTCGCCCGCGGCAAGGAGCTTGCCGTAGAGGTTGTCCGCGCGGCTGGCCTGCACCGTGCGCTTGCGCTCGGAGATGTAGCCCTCGTTGAGCATCACATCGGCAGCGAGGTCGTAGCTCTCGGTAAACTTCGCCGCGTGGGCAGAGAAGCCGAGTGTGCCCAGCTCGTCGGCAAAGGCGGGCGCAACATCCTCATCGCCGTGGACGACGAACACGCGTGCTGGCCTGGGGTCAAAGGACTTGATCCACTCTACGAGGTGGTCGTGATCGGCGTGGGAGGAAAGGCCTTGGAAGTTCACGACCTTCGCCCTGACCGCGATCTCCTCGCCGAAGAGCTTCACGCTCTCCACACCGTCGAGCAGTCTGCGCCCGAGCGTGCCGGGCGACTGGAAGCCGACGAACACCACTGCGCTGTCTCTGCGCCAGAGGTTGTGCTTGAGATGGTGGCGGATGCGCCCCGCGTCGCACATACCGGAGGCAGAAATGATGATCTTGGGCGTTTTGTCGAGGTTGAGCATTCTGGATTCCTCGGTCGTCTCGACCAAGTGCAGGTTTGGGAAGGAGAACATGTGTGTGCCGTCCTTCACCAGCTCGAGTGCGTCCTCGTCAAGGTAGCCGCGCAGGTCGCCGCAGAATACGGTGGTCGCCGCCTTGGCGAGGGGAGAGTCGATATAGACCGGAAAATCGGGCACGGACTTCACCAGTCCCCTGTCCTTGATCTCGCGGATAAAGTACAAAAGCTCCTGCGTGCGGCCGACGGCGAAGGACGGAATGACGATGTTGCCGCCCTTGGAGAGCGTTTCGTCGATGATCTCCGCCAGCTCGTCGGTGTAGCTCCACACCTCGGCGTGGTTGCGGTCGCCGTAGGTGGACTCCATCACCACATAGTCCGCCTTCTTCAAAAGCTGCGGGTCGCGGATGATGGGCTGGTCGACATTGCCGATGTCACCGGAGAAGACGATCGTCTTATGAACGCCGCCCTCCGTGAGCTCCAGCGTGATGGAGGCCGAGCCGAGCAGATGCCCCGCATCGGTAAAGACTGCGCTCACGCCCTCGCACAGCTCGACGCTCTGACCGTATTCGCAGACGGTGAGGAACTTAAAGACATTCATCGCGTCCTCGGTGGTATAGAGCGGCTCAACATAATCGCGCCCCGCGCGCTGGCCCTTGCGGTTGCGGTACTCGGCGTCGCTCTCTTGAATATGAGCGGAGTCGAGCAGCATGATGCGCATGAGGTCGGCGGTCACGCGGGTGGTCAGGATGCGTCCGGTAAAGCCGCGCTTGACCATCAGGGGGATACGCCCCGTATGGTCGATGTGCGCATGGGTGACGAGCAGAATGTCAATGTCCGCGGGGTTGAAGGCGAACATGGAGTTGTCCAGCTCGTCACGCCCCTGCTGCAAGCCGCAGTCCACAAGGATGCGCTTGCCGTTGATCTCAAGACAATGGCACGAGCCGGTGACGCAGCGGTCCGCGCCGTAAAAATGCAGTTTCATCGCAAAGCCCTCCGATACCTTTCGCTGTAGGTTTTCTGCTTTATGGTTCTATTATCTTAACACACACCTTTCCTGCTTGCAAGGCACACAAGGGCTATATTGTGCGGAAATTTACGCTCCGTTCACATTCCCCGCCATTTTTCCTTTGCATATCGCGATATTGCGTGTTATACTGTAGAAGTATTTTTATGCCTTTCGGCAAAGGTATTTTCATTTTCCGTGAAAGGAAGCTTTTTGATATGGGACTGATAACCAAGCTCTTCGGCACCTACTCCGAGCGGGAGCTCAAGAGCATTTATCCGATCGTCGATAAGATCGAGGCAATGGCGGACGAATACCGCGCGCTGACGGACGAGGAGCTGCGCGCGAAAACGCCCGAGTTCAAGGCGAGGCTCGCCAACGGCGAAACGCTCGACGACATTCTGCCCGAGGCCTTCGCCACCGTGCGCGAGGCGGCGGGCCGCGTGTTGGGACTGTATCCCTACCGCGTGCAGCTCATCGGCGGCATCGTGCTCCATCAGGGGCGCATCGCCGAGATGAAGACCGGCGAGGGAAAAACGCTCGTCGCGACTCTCCCCGCCTACCTCAACGCCCTCACCGGCAACGGTGTGCACATCGTCACGGTCAACGACTACCTTGCCAAGCGCGACAGCGAGTGGATGGGCAAGGTGCATCGCTTCCTCGGCCTCACCGTGGGCCTGATCGTTCATGACCTCACGAGTGAGGAGCGCCGCGCCGCCTACGCCGCCGACATCACCTACGGCACGAACAACGAGATGGGCTTCGACTATCTGCGTGACAACATGGCGCTCTTCTCCGCCGAGCTGGTGCAGCGCGGCCACGCCTTCGCCATCGTGGACGAGGTGGACTCCATCCTCATCGACGAGGCGCGCACGCCGCTGATCATCTCCGGCATCGGGCAGAAGTCCACCGAGATGTACAGCCGCACCGAGGCGCTGGTCGCCCGTTTCCGCAAGCAGGTCATCGCGGAAACGGACGAAAAGGAGGAAGAGGACGTCAATGTCGACGCCGACTACATCGTCGATGAAAAGGCCAAGACCGCGACGCTCACCGCGCGCGGCATCGCCAAGGTCGAGCAGTATTTTGAGATCGAGAATCTCTCCGACCCCGAAAACTCCACCATCGCCCACCATGTCAATCAGGCCATCAAGGCCCACGGCACGATGAAGCGCGACATCGACTATGTTGTCAAGGACGGCGAGGTCGTCATCGTCGACGAGTTCACGGGCCGACTGATGTTCGGCCGCCGATACAGCGAGGGCCTGCATCAGGCCATCGAGGCGAAGGAGCATGTCACCGTCGCGCGCGAGAGCAAGACGCTCGCCACCATCACCTTCCAGAACTATTTCCGCCTCTACACCAAGCTCTCCGGTATGACCGGTACGGCGCTGACGGAGGAAGAGGAATTCGGCACCATCTACAACCTCGACATCATCGAGATCCCGACCAACCGCCCCATCGCGCGTATCGACGACCCCGATGTGGTCTATAAGACTGAGGCAGCGAAGTACCGTGCGGTCATCGCGCAGGTCAAGGAGTGCCACGCCAAGGGCCAGCCCGTGCTGGTCGGCACGGTGTCCATCGAAAAGAACGAACATCTCTCCTACCTGCTCTCCCGCGAGGGCATCAAGCACAACCTCCTCAACGCGAAGAATCACGAAAAGGAGGCCGAGATCGTCGCGCAGGCAGGTCAGCTCGGCGCGGTGACGGTCGCCACCAACATGGCGGGCCGCGGCACCGACATCATGCTCGGCGGCAACGCCGAATACATGGCGAAAAACGACCTGCGCAAGGCCGGCCTTTCCGATGAGCTGATCGCCGAGGCGACCGGCTACGCCGAGACCGACAACCAAGAAATTCTCGACGCGCGCGCGATGTTCGCCGAGTCGCTTGCCAAGCATAAGGCCGAAATCTCCGGTGAGGCCGACCGTGTGCGCGAGGCGGGAGGCCTGTTCATCGTCGGCACGGAGCGCCATGACTCCCGCCGCATCGACAATCAGCTCCGCGGCCGCGCCGGCCGTCAGGGCGACCCCGGTGAGACGCGCTTCTACCTCTCGCTCGAGGACGATCTGCTGCGCCTCTTTGGCGGCGAGCGCATCACGAACCTGATGGACCGCATGAACCTCGACGAGGACACGCCCATCGAAAATAAGATGCTCTCGAAGTCCATCGAGAACGCGCAGACGAGCGTCGAGTCGCGCAACTTCCAGTCCCGTAAGGCGACGCTTGAATACGACGACGTGATGAACAAGCAGCGCGAGATCATCTACGGTCAGCGCAAGCAGGTGCTCGACGGGCGCAACCTCAAGGACACCATCTTCAACATGATCCGCAGCGGCATCACCAATCAGGTCACGCTCCACACCGGCGAGCACGGCACGCTCGACGAGGACGGCGTGCGCGAGATCCTCGGCAGCCTTGAGGGCATGTACTTCCCGAGCGGCATGATCGGCGAAACGCCCGCGCAGCTCGCCGCCATGAGCGAGGACGATCTGACGGAGCTCTTCTTCAACGCCGCCGTCACCGTCTACGAGCGCAAGGAGGAGGCCGTCACCTCCCCCATCATGCGCGAGCTTGAGCGCGTGGTGCTCCTGCGCGTGGTGGACGAATATTGGATGGACCACATCGACGCCATGCAGGAGCTGCGCCAGGGCATCCGCCTGCGCGCCTACGCGCAGGTCGACCCCATCGTCGCCTATAAGAAGGAATCGCTTGAAATGTTTGAGGAGATGATCTCCGCCATTCAGGACGAGACCGTGCGCCGCATCTTCTCCGCCCGCATCAAGAGCGAGGCCGAGGTCAAGCGCGAGCGCGTAGCGGAGGGCATCGTCGCCACCACCGCGGGCGACGGCAGCGTGAAAAAACAGCCGCGCAAGGTGCAGAAGATCGGCCGCAACGACCCCTGCCCCTGCGGGAGCGGAAAGAAATATAAGCAGTGCTGCGGCAGATGATGTGTTGCTCGTAAGCAACGAAACACAAAAGGGGTATTCTCTTTCCGAAAGAGAATACCCCCCCTTTGACACGAAGGCGCGCCGGCATGGAGACGCCCGCCCCGCCGGCAAAGAGCGACGCATACAAAATAGAATTATAGACGAGGTGTTACCATGAAAAAGCGGCTATGGATCGCAGCCGGTATTATTCTTGCGATTGCCTTGGCTTGCGGAATAGGTCTTTGGAGAGAGGCTCAGACGGTAAAATGGCAGACAGACCATCTCCATGAGCTTGCGCATATATTGACCTTTGCGGAGAACAAGGGCGCGGACTGGGCTACGGACGAGCTGATGATAAACCACATAGAGACATTCAGAAAAGAGAGCTTATATAAAAAGTGGGGAGAACCGACTGAAAGCGTAGAAGCCGGAAAGGAAGATATATGGATCCTATCGAATCAATTTCAGCTCGTTGTCACTTACGATGATCGTGAGCGAATTGAGCGCGCGAAGATTGTTCCAAGCACATAGCTGATAATTTTCAGTGTTTCTCCTCGTTCCTGCGTCGCAGGAGCAGCTGTGCCTGTTTCGTTCCCCCGCCACGGAGCGGAAGCGGCTGCAAGAACTCACCAAATCGAAAGCCGATAGAAAAAAGGAGGCTCTTCATGTCCTTTACCGAGCATAATGTCAACGGGCTCATTTTCGACACCGCCGACGCGCTCTCCGTCGGCGGCGTGCGCCACGCCTTCACCACAAGGCACGGCGGCGTCAGCCCCGCACCCTTCAACTCACTGAATTTTGCCGATCATCACGGCGACAGCGAGGAGAACCTCTTGGAAAACTACCGCCGACTCGGCGCGGCGGTCGGCTTTGACGCCTCGCGCGCCGTCGGCTGTCGGCAGATCCACTCCGACCTCGTGCGCATCGCGCGAGAGGAGGACGCCGGCAAGCTCCGCTGGGACGAGCGCCCCTACGACGCCGACGCGCTCATCACGAACGTGCCGAACCTGCCGCTGTTCGCCTACGGCACAGACTGCTGCACGGTCACGGTCTACGACCCGACCTCGCGCTCCATCGCCGCCATCCACGCCGGATGGCGCGGCACGGCGAGCGGCATCGTGCTCAAGGCGCTCGTCACGATGATGAGCCTTTACGGCGCCGACCCTTACACGACGCGCGCGGCCATCGGTCCCGCCATCGGCAGGTGCTGCTTTGAGACCGACAGCGACGTGGCGGACGCCTTTCACGACCTCATGGACCCCGCCGTGGACGAGCGCATCGAGCGCCGCGGAGACAAGTATCACATCGACCTCAAGGGCATCAACCGCCTGTGGCTGCTGCGCAGCGGCCTTGACCCCGCGCACATCGACGTACACCCCGACTGCACGATGTGCCGTCCCGATCGCTACTGGTCGCATCGCGGCATGGGCGAGCAGCGCGGCGGCATGGCCGCGGTCATCACACTGACGGAGGATGCGCGATGAGGCGGCGGCTGATGGCGCTCGCGCTCGCGCTGGTCCTCGCTTTCTCTCTGAGCGGCTGTTGGGAGGACGAAGCAGAGCCGGACGACTTCTGGGACGGCGCGCTGCCGCAGGAGGACGAAACGCCCGCACGCGAGCCTGCGCGGATCAGTGAATTTACCCTCCCCTACCTCACGGGACAAACGCTCGATCCCGTCACCTGCATCGACGGCGTGCAGCAGACGGTCGGCGCGCTGCTCTATGAGCCGCTCTTTTACAATCCTCCCGCTGCGGAGGCGGAGACTCAGCTCTGGCTTTGCCTGCACGCGGAGTCGTCCGACTATCTCACCTGGGTCTTTTCCCTGCGCAGCGATGTGACCTTCTCCGACGGAAGTCCGCTCACCGCGAACGATGTGCTTGCGACCTATCGCCGCGCAGCAGCGTCGGAGCGCTACGGCACGCGCTTTGCAAAGGTCGCCTCGATGAAGGCACGGGACACGCACACGCTGGTCATCATGCTGACGCAGGCGAACTGCTTTTTCCCGAAGCTGCTGGATATTCCCATCGTCAAATCCGACACAGAGAATGACCTTGTGCCGCTCGGCACGGGGCCCTATGTCTATACGGGCGGTGCCGATGGCGCGGCGCTGACCGTCAATGAGCGCTGGTGGCGCGGCACTGCACTGCCGCTCGGGCGCATCGCGCTCGCCGCCGCCAAGGACAATGATACGGCGCTGAGCCTGTTTGCCTCGCGCAGCGTCCACTTCCTCTGCCTCGATCCGACCGGCACCGGCGCGCGGACCGTGGGCGGCGCGGTGGAGCTGCACGATGTGCCGACCACGACGATGCAGTATCTCGGTTTCAACCTTGGCCGTACACCGCTCGGCAGCGCCGCGGTGCGCCGCGCGATGAGCGGCCTCATCGACCGCGAGGAGCTGGTCTCCTCCCGCCTCTCCGGCCACGGCACGGCGGCGCAGCTCCCTCTGCTGCCGCAGGGCAGCCCCCCCGCAAGCCAATACGAATACACCGTTTCCGCGTCCGACTATGCTGCCGCGCTGAAGGAGGCGAGCGTGAGCGACGCGCGCCCGCGCAGCCTGACGCTGCTGGTGAATGAGGAAAGCAGCTTCAAGCGCGCGGTCGTAGAGAGTCTCTGCGCACAGCTTTCGACCGCCGCGCTGACCGTCACGGTGCGCGCGCTGCCGTGGGAGGATTACCTTGCCGCGCTCCAGAGTGGCAATTTTGACCTCTACCTCGGCGAGGTGCGGCTGACGGCCGACGGCGACGCGAGTGCGCTGCTCGACGCGGACGGCGCACTGAACTATGGCGGCTTTGTGAGCGAGCAGCTCTCCGCACGCAGCGACGAGTTTCTGCGCGGCGAAAATGCCTCTGCCGCGAGGTACGCCGAGGGCTTTATCGCCGAAACGCCCTTCGCGCCGCTGCTCTTCAAGTCCACGGCAGTGCTCACGCCCTCGGGGCTCATCGAGGGCATGACGCCCACGGTCTCCGCCCCCTTCTACGGCTTTGAGAACTGGACCTTCCACCTCTCTGATACGGAGAGCTGATCGGCGCCGGAGGCTATCACAATGGCAGAAAGCGTCCCGCGGCTTGTGCCGCGGGACGCTTTCTGTTTGGATTTTGCACTCAATACTGGCGCACGACGGCGACGACCTTGCCGAGTACCTCGCACTCGCGCCCGTCGATGGGCTGATAGTCGGGGTTTGCGGGCAGGAGCCAAATTTCACCGTTCTGCTTTTTGAAGGTCTTGACCGTCGCCTCGTCTCCGATCAGGGCGACGACGATCTCGCCGTTATTGGCAGTCTGCTGGCGGCGCACGACCACCAGATCATCCGGCAGGATGCCGACGCCGAGCATGGATTCGCCGCGCACGCGCAGGGCAAAGAACTCTCCGCTGCGGCTGCCGGTATCGAAGGTCAGGTAATCCTCCACACACTCCTGCGCGAGGATCGGGCTGCCGGCGGCAACATTGCCGACAATGGGGATGCGATTCGTGCGCTCGTCCTGCTCCTGCGCAAAATCGGTGACAGTCGATGGTACGGACGCGGCGGGCACAGTCTGCGCTTCGCCCTTGAGCGTGATGGCGCGGCCCTTGCCGGCATTGCGCTCAATGTAGCCGCGCTCCTCTAAATTTTTGAGGTGGAAATGCGCTGTGGACGGAGACTTGAAATTCAGCTCCGCGCAGATCTCGCGCACCGAGGGGGGATAGCCCTGCTCCGTCACGCATTTGACGATGTAGTCGTAGACCTTTTGCTGCACCTTCGTCGGCTTTTTCATCGCGCCCTGCCTCCTTAAATTTGTTTCTTACAGGCAGTATACCACAATTTTTTCACAAATGCAACATCCGTTTGATGATTTTTGCAATTTTTTGCCGCCCTTTGCGCATTGACAGCGGCGGCGGAGCTATGTAAAATAGAAAGGAAATTTTTTGACAACGAGGTATCGCTATGACTGCTTCTTTCCGTGGAACTGAAAACTATGTGGCCTCCCCCGAGCTGATGGGCGCAGTGGACATCGCCGTCGCGCTGCAAAAGCCGCTGCTCATCAAGGGCGAGCCCGGCACGGGCAAGACCATGCTCGCGCAGGCGGTCGCCGACGCGCTGGGCAAACAGCTCATCATCTGGAATGTGAAGTCCACCACCAAGGCGCAGGACGGCCTGTATGTCTACGATGTGGTGCAGCGCCTGTACGACAGCCAGTTCGGCTCTGACGGCGTGGACGACATTGCCAAATACATCAAGCTTGGCAAGTTAGGCGAGGCATTCTCCTCCGACGAGCAGGTCGTTCTGCTCATCGACGAGGTGGACAAGGCCGATCTTGAGTTCCCCAACGACCTCCTTTGGGAACTGGACAAGATGGAGTTCTACATTCCCGAAACAAAGGAGACCATCCGTGCCAAGCAGCGCCCCATCGTCATCATCACCTCCAACGCGGAAAAGGAGCTGCCCGACGCTTTCCTGCGCCGCTGCATCTTCCACTACATCGCCTTCCCCACGCAGGAGCAGATGGAGAAGATCATCCGCGTGCACTTTGAAAAGCTCGACGAATCGCTGCTCACGCAGGCGATGCAGGCCTTCTATTGGCTGCGCTCGATCGAAAGCATCGAGAAAAAGCCCTCCACGAGCGAGCTGGTGGACTGGCTCCGCGCGCTCCAGCTCGGCGGCGTCGATCCCGCGCGCATCACAAAGGACATCCCCTTCGCGGGCGTGCTGCTCAAAAAGGACAAGGACATTGCGGCGATGCAGCGCCGCATGAGATAAGCCCATGTTCGTTGGATTTTTCTATCTTCTGCGTCAGCGCGGCTTCAAGGTCAGCCTCAACGAGTGGATGACGCTCATGGAGGGTCTGTCACTCGGTCTGCACCGCTCGACGCTGACTGGTTTTTACGACCTCTGCCGCGCCGTGCTCGTCAAGAGCGAGGCGGATTACGACAAGTTTGACGCAGCATTTTTGGAGTATTTCAAGGGCGTCCCCTTCCCCGAGGAACTGCTGCCCGAGGAGCTTTTGGACTGGCTCAACCACCCGCAAAACGCAGCGGAGGAATTCCGCGCCTTTCTGCGCGAGCAGGGCCTGCCGGAGCGGAGCATCGAGGAGATCCTCAAGATGTTCGAGGAGCGTCTGCGTGAGCAAAAAGAGGAGCATAACGGCGGCTCGTACTGGATCGGCACAGGCGGCTACTCCAGCTTTGGCAACTCGGGCCACAACCCACAGGGCATCCGCGTCGGCGGCGAGAGCCGCTACCGCCGCGCCTTTCAGGTCGCGGGCGAGCGCAAGTATCGCGACTTCCGCCGCGACAACACGCTCGACATCCGCCAGTTCCAGATGGCCTTCCGCCTGCTGCGGCACTATTCTGACCAGTCGCTCGGCGACAAGACCGAGTTCGATGTGGACGGCACCATCCGCGACACCTGCGACAACGCAGGCACGCTCAAGGTGCGCTACAAGCGCCCGCGGCGCAACACCGTCAAGGTGCTGATGCTGATGGACTCAGGCGGCTCGATGAGCTACTACTCTCAGCTCTGCTCGATGCTCTTTCAGGCGGCGCGGCAATCCAACCATTTCAAGGAGCTGCATGTCTACTACTTCCACAACTGCGTTTATTCCACCGTTTACACCGATCCGCGGATGTACCGCGAGCACGGGGTGTCCACCGAGTGGCTGCTGAAGAATTTTGGCAGCGAGTACAAGGTCATCCTTGTCGGCGACGCGCTGATGGATATGTATGAGTTGACCGAAAAACGCTATGATTATCGCTACGGTGCCGGCTCTCTCTCCGGCTTTGACTGGCTCAAGCGTTTCCGCGAGCAATACGACCACCTGATCTGGCTCAATCCCGAGGAACCGCCGCGCTACGGCGGCTACTGGGGGCAAAGCTACGGCTACATCGAGCGTCTCATCGACATGTACCCGCTGAGCGTGGACGGGCTGGAGTGCGGCATGAAGAAACTGCTGGTGAACAAATGACAAAAAAGAAGAGCTGCTCGCGCAGCTCTTCTTTTTTGGTTTTCAAAAGCGGTTCTGCTTAGAAAATGCCCTGAGCCATCATGGCGTCGGCGACCTTCTGGAAGCCGGCGATGTTGGCGCCAGCGACCAGGTTGTAGCCCAGGCCGTAACGCTCGGCAGCCTCAACGGAAGCATCGTAGATGTTCTTCATGATGGCTTCCATCTTGGCGTCGACTTCCTCAGCGGTCCAGTAGATACGCTGAGCGTTCTGAGCCATTTCGAGCTCGGAGACGGAAACGCCGCAGGCGTTGACAGCCTTGGAAGGAGCGACGGTGAGGTGCTTCTGGCTCATCAGGAAGGCCAGAGCATCGTTGGTGGTGGGCATGTTGCCGACTTCGATGTAGTAAGGAACACCGGACTCGGCGATCTTCTTGGCCCACTCCATGTTGACATCGTTCTGCGTAGCGGCGGGCATGTAAACGTCAACATCCTTGACGCCCCAGCACTTCTGGCCCTCGACGAACTCAACGCCGAACTTATCGGCATAGGGCTTGCAGTGCATAGGATCCTTGGCGCGCATCTCAAGGATGAAGTTGAGCTTCTCATCACCGCAGACGCCGTCGGGATCGTGGATGTAGCCGTCGGGACCGGCGAAGTAGGTGACCTTGCCGCCGAGCTCGTCGATCTTCTTCATGATGCCCCAGCCAACATTGCCGTAGCCGGACATGGCGACGCGGATGCCCTTGACTTCCTTGCCGTCGTGCTTGAGGACTTCGCGCAGATAATAGACAGCGCCGAAGCCGGTCGCCTCGGGACGGAGGATGGAACCGCCGGTGCAGACAGCCTTGCCGGACATGGCGCCGAACTCAGCGGCACCGACGATGCGGCGATACTGACCGTACAGATAGCCGACCTCGCGGCCGCCGACACCAACGTCACCGGCGGGGCAGTCGATATCCTGACCGATGTGACGATGGAACTCGGTCATGAAGGCCTGGCAGAAGCGCATGACTTCGCCGTCGCTGCGGCCGATGGGGGAGAAGTCGGAACCGCCCTTGGCGCCGCCGATGGGCAGGCAGGTCAGAGCATCCTTGAAGATCTGCTCAAAGCCAAGGAACTTGACGATGGAGAGGTTGACATTGGAAGCAAAGCGGAGGCCGCCCTTGTAGGGGCCAAGCGCCGCGTTGTACTGAACGCGGTAGCCGCGGTTGACGTGATACTTGAGCTGATCGTCCATCCACACCACGCGGAACTCGATGGTGCGCTCGGGCTCGACCATACGCTCGAGCAGGCAGGCAGCCTCATACTCGGGGTGTGCGTCGATGACGGGCTCGATAGAAGAAAAGACTTCCTCGACGGTCTGCAGGAATTCGGGCTCATTCGCGTTCTTCGCCTTGGTCTCGGCAAGAACTCTTTCGATATAAGCGTTCATGATAAATAGCCTCCTCTAAATTTACTCGTTGAGAGTATTTCGATGGTGCTTCCATCTTGTCTGTAAGCCTATCACAAATACGGTTTTTTCACAAGGGGGTTGTTCAAAAATTACTCCATCAGCCTATGAGAAAATTTCCCCCTCTTTTTGTGCAAACCGCAGAATCATGGCTTAAAAAGTTTCGTTTTTTTGATAATGCCTATTAAAATTCCCGCAATTATTCCGTCATGTCATGTGAAGCATTTGAATTTTTTCTGTCATGCCGCAGCAACACATGACAAAAGGAGATGGAATATATTCATCTCCTTTTTGCATATTCACGCTGTTATGCACCTGCTCGGTCGGGAAGCTGTGCCCCATCCTGCTCGGTCGGAACAACGGGCTCGCTCTCCCCTTGCGTCTCCTCCTCGAACCAGTTGTAAGGCAGAAGCTCGACGGCATAGACCGTGTCCCAATAGTCCCCCACCTCGGCCGCGTAATAGTCGATGCGGACCCTGTCGCCGACATTGAGCAGCGGGGCGTTGAGGACGCTTGAAGCGTCGGCACAGTAGTAGCCGCTTCTATCGGACAGGCGCAGGAAGTAGTGTGAGCTGCCGTCGATGACCGCGGAGCGGATCTCGGTGATCGTACCCTCCACGGAGAGACGGTCGCTCTCGGTCGGCTGGTCGATGCTGGTCTGCTCGTCGCTGATGAGATTGTTCTGGCGCAGCATCTTGCGGTAGTTCGACTCACATTCGGCGACCGTCGCGCCGGTGGCGACGATCTGATACTGGTTAACGTTGACCATGGCGTACATCTTCACCAGCTCGCTCGCGTCCTTGAGCGCCATGAAGTAGGTGGGCTGTTCGGCGACGTTCAGAAGCAGCGGGAAGGTCGCCTTGTAGCGCAGGTTCTGCACCTGACCCTCGGCGCTGTCCATCGCGCTGTACTCGGTCGCGCCGGCGCAGGGATAGTACTTCGTCTCCTTCGTGCGCTGGTTGGAGAGCAGGAAGCCGACGTTGCTCTCGTCGCCGCCGACGCTGGTAACGCCGGTGTAGAGGTAGACATCGTCTCCCTCGGCGATGTAATTGTAGCCCGAGGTCGTGACGGTGACGTCGCGCTGGCCGAGGATGGAGTTGATGAAGCCGTTGTGATACATACCGTAGTAGTCATACTGCGCGATGATCAGCTCAGCGGAGTAGACATGATCCACCCACTCCGGCGGCTGGGCGTAGTATTCGCTCTCGCCGGTGATGGCATTGACGAGCACCGCGCCGTTGTTGTCCGTGCCGCCGAAAAGACCGATGGTCTTCTCCTTCTTGGCGCAGACCCAGTAGGGTGTACCGTCCTCGTCGATCTCAAAGACCGGCTCTTCAAACATGAAGGTCGGGTAGTGAAAGCGGAGGTAGCGGTAGAGATTGCGGGAGAAATGCTCGGCGGTGGTGTACTTCATGCCCTCCTCGAGACGGACGACGTCCACGCTCTGATCGACCATGTCGATGATAAGGTAAGCGGGCAGGCCCGCCGAGCGGTTGTTGAACCACTTGATGAGGTCGCCGTAGCGCAGCGGGGTAACGCGCACGGGTCGGCCGTGGTAGTTGATCTGGGTATAGTCCTCGGCAACCTCGAACTGCGAGACCATGTCGCTCAGCTCGCCGAGCTTGCGGTCGCCGAGCTTCTCGGCGCTGTCCTTATCGAGCATGGGGATGCGGTCGTAGGCGACCTCGGCGATCTCGGAGGAGAAGTCGCCGGACTGCACGGTAAGGAGCTTCTGATAGCTGCCCGCGCGGAACACGACCCACGACGCCGCGCTGCCGACAACGGCGAGGGCGAGCAGTCCCGCGGCGAGGAAGAACGGAACGGTGCACTGCTTCTTCACAAAGGAAAAATAGCCCTTCGCGCCCTCACCCTGAAAGCCGGAGGTCAGCAGCGCACAGCCGCAGTAGACGGCGCAGAGCAGCAGCGCGAAGCCGTAAAACTCCTCCGCGTGGAGGTTGATGGCAGGCAGCTCGACATAGAAATAGACCGCGCTGACCAAAAGCGTGACAAGGGTGTTGATGGCGATGCGCTTGCCGGGGCTGCCGACGGCCTTGCGCGGCTTGCGCTCGCGCTTGGGAGCAGCGCTCCCCTCTCCCCCGCCGGTGCTGTTCGCGCCGGAAAAATCAAAGCGGAAGCCGCCGGCGTCGGAGCCGGAAAATTTGATGCCCATACGATGTGATCCTTTCTATTGCACACAGCGGTGCCGAATGCTTGATTTTATTGTATTATACCACCTTCATGAGCAAAAACAAGCGCAGCGGCAATTTGTCACGAAATGTTAAAAATTTCCGCTCACTCCAAATTCAGCTTTCTGGTGGTGAAGTACCATGTGATGAGGTAGAAGATGGCGCAGCTTACCAGCTCGCCTACGAGGGCCATGGTAAAGAAGCTGTGGGCGAACGACATCGCAGCGTGCGCCGACCATGCCTGAGAAAACCGCTCACTGTCAGCCACGTCGAAGGTCAGGCGAAGCCCCGCAATCTGCACGAGCTGATAAAAGACGAGGAGGAGCACAGCCGTGATCGCGCTCTTGTGCCGGTTGAAGCTGTATCCGACGGCATAGGCGGCGTAGACGATGAGGGTCGAGACGATCACGCCGAGCACGCAGGCGAGGAAAATCTGCAATATGAGAAGCATCGCGCCGCTGCGCAGAGAGTCCTCAAGCTGAGAGAAGGCGGAGAACAGGTCGCCAAACAACGCGGGGAATGTGCGCAGGTCGCTCCATGTAGTCGAGACAACGAGCATCGTAAGCGCCATCACAAGGAATGCCGCGGCGTACCAGACCGCCGAGACGATGAGCTTGGAGAGCAGGAGCCGATGGATGCTCACAGGCAGCGTCAGCGTGAGATAGCCCTCGTCGCGGAGTATATGGTTGCGGAAGCGGACCGCGGAGAGCACCAGCGGCGCAAGGCACAGCGCTGCAAGGCCGAAGATGTAGGCGAGGAAGAGCAAAGAGTAGAGCGTGCTGAAAAAGCGAGCGGTATCGAATCCCCCCCAATACCGGTTCGTCATATACATCGCAGCGCGCATGACGAGCGTCAGCGCGAGCATTCCCGCAAAGATGGGCCACATGATGCGGCTTGTTGCGCGAAATTCGTGCTTGATGAGTTTTCTTAGCATTTGAACACCTCCCGAAAAAGCTCGTCGACACTCTTGCCTGTTTCGCTGCGGATCGCGTCCACGCTCGTGTGGCGCTCGACGCGGCCGTTTTGCAGGAAGATCACCTCGTCAAGCACCTGCTCAACATCGGCGATGAGGTGCGTGGAGATGACCACCGAGGCATCCTCGTTGTAGTTGCTGATGATGGTGCGCAGGATGTAGTCGCGTGTCGCGGGATCGACGCCGCCGATCGGCTCGTCGAGCAGATACAGTCTCGCCGCGCGGGACATGACGAGAACGAGTTGGAGCTTTTCGCGCGTACCCTTGGAGAGCGCCTTGACGCGCCCGGAGGCATCGAGCCCGAGGCGGGCGATCATCTCCTGCGCGGCGTCGCGGCGAAAGTCCGCGTAAAAGTCCGCGTAGTAGTCGACGGTCTGCGCCACGCTCATCCACTCGGGCAGGGCGTTGCGGTCGGGGAGATAGGAAACGATGGCCTTCGTCTCCGGCGAGGGCGCTCTGCCGTCGATCAGGATTTCGCCGCTCGTGGGGGTGAGCAGGCCGTTTGCCAGCTTGATGAGCGTCGTCTTGCCGCTGCCGTTCGGACCGAGCAGACCGACGATGCGCCCCGGCTCGACGGCGAGGTCCACGCCGTCGAGGGCGGTCTTGCCGCCGTAGCGCTTGGTGAGCGCCTTACATTCTAAAATACTCATTTTTCTTCCTCCTTCATGCCTTGCAGCAGAGCGATGACCTCTTCTCTGCCGCAGCCGAGCTTTGCCATTTCGGACAGAAATTCTGCCACGCACCGATCCGCCAGACGAAGCTTTGCATTTTCGATCATGTGGATATTTTCCGTCACGAAGCGGCCCGCGGTGCGCTGGGAAAATACCAGCCCGTCGCGCTCAAGGTCTGATAGCGCGCGCTGCACCGTGTTGGGGTTGACGCCCGCCTCTACCGCGAGGTCGCGCACCGAGGGCAGGCGCTCGCCGGGCTGATACGCGCCCGCGATGATGGCCTGCGTCAAGCGCTGTGTGAGCTGCGTGTAGATGGGGCTGTCGCTGCGGAATTGCCACTCCATACGGCTTTCCTCCTTTTCTCGATTGTATTGTTGTATTAAGCAATTAGTACAATAATACATCAAGGGCCGTTTGTCAAGAGGATTTTGAAAAAATTTTGAGCAAAAAGGAAGAGGAAAGGTCGCGGACCTTCCCTCTTCAAGTGTTTTCCGGTGAGATGGGGCGGCGGAGCAGGAGCGTGCGCAGCGCGCGCCAATTGAAAGGATAGATCGGGTAGAGATAGTGCCCGCCGTCGATGGGCTTGGTCGTGACGAGCAGGGCGACGATGAGGATCGTACCGAGGACAAGCCCCGCCCATCCGATGGCGGCGGCGCCGACGAGCAGCACAAGGCGCAGCAGCTTGAAGGCGTAGCCCAGCTCATAGCTTGGCTGGGCGAAGTTTGCGATGGCGACGAAGGCCATGTAGGCCAGCACCTCTGGCACGAGCCAGTGCGCCTGCACGGCGAAGTCGCCGAGCACGAGCGCACCGATCATCGAAAACGAGTTGGAAAAGACGCTCGGCGTATTGAGCGAGGCGAGCTTTAAAAGATCGACGATAAATTCGGTCAGCAACAGCTGCGCGAGCAGCGGCATCTCGTATTCGCTCGTGACGGCGAGAAAGCTCAGCGCGCCGTTGGGGAGGTCGGGATCCTGCACAAGCAGATACCACACGGGCGTGATGAAAAGCGTCAGCAGAAACACGACCACGCGCAAAAGGCGCAGGTATGAGCCGATCAGCGGCGGGAAGTAAAAGTCGTTCGCCTCCTGCACGAAGTCGAAAAAGCAGGTCGGCAGGATCATGGCGGCGGGCGAATTGTCCACAAGGACAAGGAGGCTCCCCTCCATGACGCTGGCGGTGGCGGTGTCGGGTCGCTCGGTGTAGCGCACGCGGGGAAAGGGGTCGTACCACTGCCGCCGATCCATCATCGACTCGGCGATGGTCTCCTGCGACATGGAGACAGAGCTTGCATCGATGGCAGCGAGCTTTGCGCGGACGCGGGCGAGCAGAGCGCGGTCTACCTTGTCCTCCAAATAGCAGAGGACGACATCGGCGCGGGAGTTTTCGGAAATTTTGTGCCCCTCGAGCGTGAGCTGCGGCGTGCGGATGCGGCGGCGCAGCAGCGCTGCATTCTGCACGACGGACTCGATAAAGCCGTCGTGCGCGCCGCGCAGCACCTTGCCCGACGACGGCTCCTCCACGCCGCGGGAGGGATAGGACTTTGCGTCGATCAGGATGCAGGCATCGTAGCCCTCGGCGAGCAGCAGCGTCTTGCCGAGAAAGACGGCGGTGACCGCCTTTTGCACCTCGCGCTCGGCATTGACCTCGCTGAAGGTGATGTAGCGGTCAATGAAGTCCTGCGCCGTTAGCGCGTCGGCGGTCGACTGCCGCGTCAGCAGAACGCTCACGATGCGCTCGATCACGGCGTCGTCGCCGTAGCCGTCCACAACATACAGGCGGCAGCGGCGGCCGCCCGCGACAAGGTCGCGGGTGATGAGGTCAAAGCAGCGCCCGACGCCAAGCAGCAAATCGAGCGTGCCGGTGTCCTGCGCAAAGTGTCCGGTCAAGCACTCCATCGCGGTCTACCCCTCCTGCCGGTCGAGATAGTCCCAGACATAGCTGGCGACCTCGTCGGGCGTGTGAAGGCTCTGCGCACCGGAGACGAGCCGCCGCTGCTCGTCGGGCGAAAGGCCGGCATAGCAGCGGTTCGCATTGACATCGCCCGCAAGAAAGGCCTTGAGCAGGCTGTAACCCACACGCTCATCGGACATAAATTCGGAATTAGACATGATGAAAACTCTCCATTCTGCCGCCTGTCGGCGAGCGGCGTACTTGAATTTCCGTGATTTTTGCGCCTGCACAAAAAATCACCTCGGCGGTAGTATCCGCAGAGGTGATTTCTTTCATTCACTTTTCAGACTTCCTTATCAAAATAAAAGAAGGTCTCGTCCTCCCCCGCACGATGCATACAGGAGGCAAGCATCTTGTAGGAGGCGTCGTTCTCCTTGTAGCACTTGGCGACAACATGGGCGAGGTGGAGGCGGTAGAGCGCCCAGTCGGCGACGGCGGAAAACGCCTCCGTGCCGTAGCCATGGCCCGCAAAGTCGGGAGAAATGCGGCAGCCCAGCTCCGCGCCGCCGCGGGAGTCGAAGTGGTAGAGCACAGCCTCGCCGATGAGTGCGCCGTCCAGTCGAATGGCGAAATTCGCCGCACGGCGGCGCGCGAAGTCCTCATGCGCGACGGCGAGAAAATAGTCCTCGCAGGGCCTGCCGTCGTAGTCCTTACGGAAATCGTAGCCCCACCAGCGGTTGCGCTCGTCGTCAAGGCAGAGCGCAGTGTATGCGCCCTTGTCCGCCTCGGTCAGCGGCGTGAGCGTCAATCGCTCGGTGGTGAGCGTCGGGATCTCCGCAATGTTCACCAGCTCATTTTGTACATCGAAGCGCAGCTTCGCGCCGAGATGGTCGGGCAGATATTGGAGCTTGGAGGTGCGCAGGCCCTTGTCGCCCGCGTCGTCCTCGCGGTTGAGCCAGCGCACGCCGTCCACGGCAAACTCCTGCGCGAAGGCCTGCACGGTGGCGGGATAGACGCCCTCGCAGCCGTAGAGCGCCTTTTCGATGTGGATCTGCAGCGTGTCGCCGCAGCGCTCGGCCATGCAGATCGAGAGCAGCCTGCCGTCCAGCTCCATGCCGCCGACACAGAAGTGCGGGCTTCCCGTCATGCGGAGCATTTTCTCAGCGTAGCGCAGCTCGTTTTTCGCCGACTGCATCTCCTTGGTGAACACCGCCTCATAGTCGCGCCAGAACTGCGTGATGAGCGGGCGGTCGTCCCTGCCAAGCGGGCGGAATGCCGCGTCGGGATAGAGCTTGCGGAATTTGTTGATGTGGTTGCGCTGACCGGAGTAGCGCCGGCCGGCAAAGTCGCGCAGATCGTCGGCAGCATAGATATAGTCGCGCCACACGCGCGGCGAGGAAAAGCGGAAATAGGGGTAGCGCGCGGCAAGACGCTCCGCCTTCTCCTGCGGCACGACGGAGAGCACAAGCGGGATATCCCGCTCGCGGCAGTCGTCCTCGATGAGGGCGAGCGCCGCGTCCTCGTCGCCGTCGGGGCCGGGGACGGGATAGTCGAAGCAGTAGCGCCCGTCGATGAGATTGCGCACGATCAGGCAGCCCGCGCCCTCCGCCCACGCGGGACGCAGGTGGTCGCGCCACATGAGCTTGACGAGGGCGGAGTATTCGCAGAGCTGATACTCGCAGTTTTTATAGTAGCGGCGCAGGCGGGCAAGATCCCGCTGCGTGACAGGGGTGAATGTGAGCATAGATTTCCCTTCTCTTTGGTGTTGTTCTTTTTATTTCTATTATAACCGCTTTCGGGCAGATCACAAGTTGCTTTTGCAACCGCTCTGCATTTCCGCAACAACGCGCCTGGTGCAGTCGATGAAGTGGCGCAGCCCCTCGCTCGCGGTATCGAGCGAGCGGACGGCAAGCCCCAGCTCTCGCGCGCTCGCCGGCTCGACCGGCAGGAGCTTCACGCCATCCGTGCGGCCGCGGACGGTCAGCTCGGTCATCATGCTCACGCCGAGGCCGTGGCTGACCATGCTCAGCACCGTGGGATCGTCCACCCAGGTCGGCAGAATGTGCGGCTTGACGCCAATGCGGTTGAAGATGCGCATGATGTCCTTATCAAATCCCTGCGAGGGCATGATGAAATCACGCCCCTCAAAGGCGGCGAGCGGAAAGGTGTCCATACCCTGCGTGTCGAAATTCTTGGGAAGAACGGCGAACATGGTATCATTCGCGAGGTGGACCCACTCATACTGCCCATCGTCCTGCGCCGAGACAAGGATTGCGTCCATCTTGCCCTGCGCAAGCAGCTCGTAGGGGACATCAACATGATCCGCCATGCGGATGTCCACATCTACATCGGGGCACTCCTCGCGGAAGCGCTGGATGATGGCGGGCAGCCAGTGCATGGCGATGCTGGCGTAGGCGCTCACGCGGATGACCTCGGTGCGCGAGGAGGCGACCTGCTCGATCACGCTGTCGAGTCGGGCGTTGGCCTGCAAAAATTCGCGCACGGCGGGCGCGATGCGCTCGCCCTCCTCCGTCAGCCTTACGCCGCTGCGCCCGCGCTCGAGCAGCGTAAAGCCGACCTCCTTTTCCAGCGAATTCATCATGTGCGTCAATCCCGACTGCGTGTAGCCCAGCACCTCCGCCGCCTTGGTGAAGCTGCCGAGGTCCACCGCCATCAGCAGCGCCTCTAACTTTTTACTCTCCACAAAAGTATTTCCTTTCTATTAGGATCACTCATGTTTTCATTATAATGCGTCGCTTTACTTTTGGCAAGAATGATTGTATGATTTATCCAAATTTCTGCAAAATTCATAGGCTGCATGAAAACAAGTAAACGGTTTTGCGGAGATCGGAGAGAGAACCGAAACAAAGGAGAAAAGATCACATGGAAGAAAAAAATCGCGCCCAATGGGGCAGCAAGCTTGGCTTTATCCTTGCCGCCGCGGGCAGCGCCGTCGGCCTCGGCAACATTTGGAAGTTCCCCGGCAAGGCATTTGAAGGCGGCGGCGGCTCTTATATCCTTATCTATTTGGCGATCGTCGTTCTGATCGGCTTCCCCGTCATGCTCTCGGAGCTGTCTATGGGCCGCGCGGCGCAGGCGAACGCCATCGACAGCTTCGGCAAGCTCGGCCACCGCGGCTTCCGCTGGGTCGGCGTCACGGGCGTCGTCGTGGCGTTCATCATCACCTCTTATTACTGCCATGTCGGCGGCTGGGTGCTGCGCTATGTCGTCTCCTACGCGACGGAGGCCCAGGCAGTCTACGCCGACCCGCTCGCGTACTTCTACGGCCTGCTCGGCTTCAATGCCGCGACGGGCGAGACCTGGTTCCCGCTGACCGCCATCGTGTTCGCGGCGATCTTCATGGCCGCCAACGCCATTATCATCATCCGCGGTGTTGAGGGCGGCATCGAGAAGTTCAACAAGGTCGGTATGCCTGCGCTGTTCGTCATCCTCGTCATTCTGCTCGTGCGCACCGTCACGCTCGACGGCGCACAGACAGGCTTTGCCTATATGCTCAGCTGCGACTGGAGCAAGGTCACCTTCAGCACCTTCCTCTCCGCGCTCGGACAGGCCTTCTTCTCCCTCTCGCTCGGTATGGCCATCATGATCACCTACGGCTCGTACCTGCCCAAGCACGAGAACCTTGGCAAGAGCACGGCCCTCATCTGCACGATGGATACGCTCGTGGCGCTCATCGCCGGCTTCATCATCGTGCCCGCGGTGTTCGCCACGCTCGGCTCCGAAAATGTCGGCAAGGGCGGCGGCTTTGCCTTCGCGTCCCTCGCGGGCGTGTTTGAGCACATGGCCGGCGGCGCGTTCTTCGGCGTGCTGTTCTACCTGCTGCTGCTGTTCGCGGCGCTGACGAGCTGCATCTCCCTCATCGAGGGCGTGGTCGCGTTCCTGACCGAGCGCTTCGGCTGGCACCGCAAGCCCACCACCATCATCATCTGCCTTGTGATGTTTCTCGTCGGCTGCCTCTACACCATGTCGCAGGCCGCGTTCAACATCAAGGGCATCTGGTTTGACTTTGCCAACGGCGTCACCTTCCCCATCATCGGCGACTTCATGGAATTTTTGACCGATCGCCTGCTCATTCCCGTGTGCGCCCTCGGCGTGTGCGTGTTTGTCGGCTGGGTCTGGAAGCCCGAGAGCGCCGTGCATGAGATCGAGCTGGACGGCAAGCCCTTCAAGCTGGCCGGCGTTTACAGCGTGCTGGTCAAGTTTGTCGCTCCCATCTTCATTCTGCTCATCATCGTGGCAAGCTTCGTCACCGGCACGACGCTAAGCTGAGCCGATACGGTAGAAGAAATCCCTCCGCACACACTGGACCGGCCGGGTATCTTGTGTTACATTTCTTCCTCGGCAGCTTCGGCAATCGTCTTCGCCCGCCGCTCGACGAATTTGAAATAGTGCTGTGTGGTTTGCAGATCGTTTTCCAGCTGTCGGAGCTGTTCCGCTGCTCGTTTGAGCCTGCAGAGCCGTTCCCTTTCCTTTTTGATCTGCGCCTCAATGTCGTTCAGCTGCTTTTCCCTGTTCGGCAACTCCCACACGCATTTGGTGACGAGGTTTTCAAACTTCTGCGTGAAGGTGTCTCCGATCTGCCGGTCGATCAGCTCGATCATTTCGTCAGAGAACCGGATACTGCGGATATTGTTCTTCGTTGCCATAGTCAGCCCTCTTCCTCCGGTGCCTGAAAGAACGCCCAGAGCCGTTGGCCTCGCTCGTGGTGATTGTAGCACATTTCATGTGCGAGGGTATCGCAGAAGTAAACTATCTTTCTGCCGCAGAAGCATCTTCTCGAAATGTAGCGCAGGAAAAAGACAAAATCAAAACCTTGATTGCGGACATCTCCCACCAGACAAAAACGCCGATTGCAAACCTGCTGTTATACAGCGAGCTTCTGATGGAGGAAACTCTGCCTGCATCGGCGAAGGCAAATGTGGAGGCATTGTACAAACAATCGGAAAAGCTGCGATTTCTGATCGATTCTCTCGTAAAGCTTTCCAGACTGGAAAACGGGATCATTTCACTCTCCCCCCAGCCGGCAGCGCTGCAGCCGCTGCTTGAAAGTGTAGTAGAACAATATACCGCCAAGGCTTCTGAAAAAGGATTGTCTTTGCAAATGCAGGATACAGATGCTTTTGCTGTATTCGACTTCAAATGGACAGCGGAAGCGCTGGCTAATATCGTAGACAACGCCACCAAATATACGGAGCATGGCACCATCCGGATTTCTGCCGTAAGTTACGAAATGTTTGCAAGGATCGATATATCGGATACCGGTTCAGGTATTTCGGAAACTGAGCAAGCGAAGATATTTGCTCGCTTTTACCGCTCAAATAGTGTGCAGAAACAAGAAGGTGTGGGCATCGGCTTATACCTTGCCCGACAGATCATATCCGGCGAGGGCGGTTATATCAAGGTTGCTTCCGTTCCGGGAAAAGGAAGCACGTTTTCCATATTTCTGCCGAAATAACAACAATTCTATCAAAACTGTTAGATTTCATTTTCCGCCGGAAAGAATGTGGAAAGAATTCTATGCGATAATCTGTATGTATCAAAGGATCATTTCCTTTCATACATACAGATTTTTTCATGGAGGTACTCATTTATGGAGGTTTTACAGGCAAAAGACCTGAGAAAAATTTATGGCTCCGGCAATAACGCAGTTCATGCGTTGGATGGAGTTGATTTAAGTGTAAAGAAGGGCGAATTTGTTGCAATTGTCGGCACATCCGGCTCCGGCAAATCCACGCTGCTGCACATGCTGGGCGGGCTGGATCGCCCTACAAGCGGCACGGTCATGGTGGATGGACAGGATATTTTCTCCCTGAAGGAGGAAGCGCTGACCATCTTCCGCCGCAGGAAAATCGGCTTTGTATTTCAGAGCTACAATCTTGTTCCGGTGCTGAATGTATATGAAAATAATGATGAAGCCGGCAAAGTTTTGGGTACGCGAGGACGTATACTACACCTATGCCTGCAAGAGCTGCGAGCAGGAGACTGGTGAGGCCAACATTGTGAAGGCGGCGAAGGAGCCTGCGCTGCTGCCCGGCAGCTTTGCCTCCGCGGAGGCAGTGGCGTATCTGGCAGCACAGAAATTTGTCATGTACTCCCCGCTGTACCGGTTGCAGCAGGAGTTTGAGCGTCAGGGTCTGAAGCTGTCCCGACAGACCATGGCCAACTGGCTGCTGAACACTTCGGAGAAGTGGCTGCGGCCCATCTACGATATGCTGCGCGAGCAGCTTTGTAAGGAGCCGGTGCTGCACGCCGACGAGACGACCTTGCAGGTGCTGAAAGAGCCGGGACGTTCCTCTACCAGCAAGTCCTACATGTGGCTGTACCGCACCAGCGGCTGCGCGAAACAGGCGGTTGTGCTGTATGAGTACCAGCCGACAAGAAAAGCGGAGCATGCTGAACATTTCCTGCAAGGCTTCTTGGGCTGGCTGCACGCAGATGGGTACCAGGGATACCACAAGCTGCCTGAGAATATCCGGGTGGTTGGGTGCTGGGCCCATGCGCGGCGAAAATTTGTCCGTACCGATAATTTCTTTGAATCCAGCGAAATGCGCCGGGTCTGAGCGAAACAGATGAGGCATGGACCGAAAAGCTGCTTCCCGCGAGAGCCCCGAAAGAATGCTATATGCCGTAAAAATAGAAGACCGCCCGTTGTCTTGACCGGGCGGCCTTCTGCGTACTGTGATACCCCCCACTTCGCAGTATATAGTCGCAGCGACTCCTTTTGCTGTTGACTTGATGATCCTGATCGCTGTTGGGAAATACGGCGCAAGAATGTGCATCGTTGCCTCGTTGTTATAAGTGTATCTCTCGGTCTGGTCGAGCATGACCTTTGCGGAAACATCGCCACCTGCGGAACTATCGGCCACATCGTACGACGCAATGACAATATCGCCAGAGGCCAGATCCTCAAATGTACTCTTCGCAACGGGATTGCCGTTCGCATCATAGAAAACCACGCTACCGCTTGCCATCTCAATGCCCTGATTCGTCACAGTTGCAACCAACACCTTGCTTGTGCCGATTTGCTGCTAATCTCCGCCACGAAAAACCTTGAAGCCGCAATGGCTTCAAGGTTTTTTCATGTCTATGGCAAATTGCACAATGCCGTTTTTGTGTTGAATTTCAAATTCTTTGCAATTTCTTTTCTTAGGGGCAGAGACATTGGCTGTCCCTGCCCCGCTTTCTTAACTGACGACGGACGAGATTTCTCCTATAAGGAGTCCAGTCCCGAAAGGTACGGGAGCCTTGATAGGCCGAAAGAACGGCCCCATACCCTTTTCTGCAAGCACTGCATAAACCAGTTTTCTGCTCCGCCCCCTCCGCCTTCGCGCGCCGCTTACGGCACCGTCAGATCCAGCACGGCACGGAGCAGCTGCACGGCCTGCCCCACAGGCAGGAGCTTCCGCACCAGCCGTGCGGAGGAGGCCGTGACGGTCGGGACCTCCACAAGCGCGTCCGGCGGAAGCTGCGCGAGAAGCGCGCGCCCGGCGCCTTGCAGCACGGACAGCGCAGCGGCGGGATTTTTGCCCGCGGTGAAAAACTGCGAGAGGTAAGCGCCGCTCCCGCTTGCGGAAAAGAGAGCACAGGCCCGCGGGCGGTCCTCTGCGTCGAGCAGCATGTACCCCGCGTCCTGCATGGACCGGCGCATCTCGGCGGCGCCGAGATCGTCGATGCCGTGCTGCCGCAGCTCCCACACGAGCCGGCGCAGCGTATAGTCGGAAACCTCGTGCACCGTGCGGAGCGTACAGCCATGCGGCAGTGGCGCGGGCAGACGAAGAAGAGAGCTCTCCGCGAGCGCGGAGACCGGAAATCGCCACGAAACGGTTTGAGCATCGGGCGCGATCAGAAAGCCCGCACCGGCGAGCAGGGCCTCCACGCCCTCCGTGCCTGGCAGAAAAACGGCGGTGACTTGGCGGAGACTGCCGTCGGTCTCCGCCATGCAGAGCTCTAACAGCTCCGCGAGCAGCGTGCCGCCCAGCCCACGCCGGCGAAAGGCCGGCGCGGTGTAAAGACTGATAATTTCCAACGCCGTATCATCCTCCGGCGCGAAGCGCACGCAGGCCGCAGCGCGGACCTCATTCTCCTCTGCCAAAGCCATGCCGAAGGCATCACCGTTCTTCAGGTAGGACACGGCCTCAGCGGTCAGCAGAGGCGCGGCGCGCTCCGCTTCGCCCGCTCCGATGGAGTAGAGCTGCACCTCCGGAAGCGTCTGATCTTTCATTTATGTCTCTCCCTCCATTCTGTAAGCTCCTTTTCACCGATGGTCACCGTCAGGGACTCGGTCAGACACGCCGAGCCTGTGGCGCAGCTTGTTCCATTCGGTGTGCTCCAGCTTTCTGCCGGTGAGCATCGCCATCGTCTCCGCAGCCTCACCGGAGGACATACCGCTTGGTTCAGCCTGCCAGCGCTGCATCGTTTTTTCCAGCGCAAGCATCCATTCAGTGATGTGCGAGGCGCTCATTCCGTTCAAATCGCATTGGCGGCCGCCGTATTTCGCGCCTACCTCGTCGATGCGCTGACCGCCGAGACTGGAAGCCTTCTCCGCCGTGGCATGAATGTCATGCGTGTGGCCCATCTGGTTCGTCACGCCGGCAGCATCCGACTCCAGCCCCATGAGCATCGCGCCGCAATGCTTGGCGTCTGCAGTCTTGTACATGGAGTAGAAGTGCCCGCATGAGCCGTCGTTGCACAGCATCCTGCCGCTCACGCCGGCGTTGCCGAGACCGCCAATGGCACAGTTCATACCGCGCTGACCGATAAGGTTGAACGGCAGCTTTTTTTCAAGGATCTCGCCGTCCTTCCCGCCGACCTTGCGGCGCTTAATAGAGTGTGTAGAGCTGGCGCGGGCGTTGTCCTGCGCGGGATTTTCGCCGCCTATGGTCAAGATCGCCCTCCACATCTCCTGCTGCGCGGCGGCATTGTTTTCGATGTCCTCGATGCCACCCTGCGGCGGGAGCGTCAGCGACACGCGGGAGCAATGGCTCAGCGCCACGGCCATAGACCTCTGCCACTTAGTTACCTTCGTATTGCATCAACGCTCTGCTGTGCCTCATCACATTCCTCAAGCAGGGCAAGGAAAGCCTCGCAATAATGTGCCTGCACATCTACACCATCCTCTGGGAAGGCATATTTCTCAGAATCAGCACAATAGGTCAGTACATCCGGTTCAATTTCCGGCACATTAAGCCTTAAAAGAATACTATGTTGCAAATACTTATGGGATAGCTTACCACAAGAATCATATGCACGGAGTAGCATAATATATATCTCTTCGGAGCATTTGCCGTCTGCAATCCATTTGGCTATTATGAGAAGTAAACATTCTGTTTGAAGGTCTGAAAGATTATCCCAAATCGACGGGAGGGCGCTCATTATTTCTGTGAAGCGGAGCCCTAATAGATAAATAGCAAATATTGCGGTTTCAATTTTTCTTGCATTTTTTGTTTCGATCTGTTCCAGCAAGATATACAAAGCCATTTCAGACAGAGATTGTGGCAGGGGAAATTCGGAAGGTGACCTCTTAGAATCAAATGCAATATCAATATGCCCATTTCCGCTGATCCAAAGTTCTTGTGTTTGAAGTTCAGCATTAAACAGCGATTCCATTCCCGCTATATCATCAGTAAATGTCAATTTAAAGAGCAACTGCAAATTGCGGGAGGATGTTTGGTAATCATAATCAGATAACTGAGCCTCAATGCACTTTGCGATTTCCCAGAAAGCATCATCTCCCAAAGCGGCTAGCAAGGAATTTATCAACGAATCATATCTCTCGTATGTCCATTCTTTGCTTTGCAAATACTCACACACGCTCATTAGCACGGATGTTAGGTTTTCTTTGATATTTCTATCATCCGATGACACCTTCTCTAAAATAACTTTGTAGTGTGCTGCTGGGTTCGCTGATGTTCTAACTGCGGGTAATGCCAATATTGTCTCATCAATTGAGATATCTGCATACTGGGTTTTGATATCCTCAAATTCCTGTATCCTTTGCGCAGCATAGCTTTTTTCATCCGGGGAAAACTTTTGCTGTTCAGATTGATGGCTGATAATGCTTATCCACTGTGGCGTTAATTCCATTGCAAATGAAGAAAAATCAACACCGATCTTTTGGGCTTGAGCTACATATGCGTTGAAAATGTTTTGCGCTCCGTTTCGTCCATCTTGCGTATACCAGGAATGAATTCCGCAACTAAGAATCCACAGCGCTTCTAAATCAAAGGCAGTAGTTGCGTTGTTAATAAATTCAAAAAGTGAATGGTATATCTAGTCTGGACTTAGCCGGAAGTCATCACTCCAAGCGCGTAGTTCCCAAAAATCACTCAATCCGCAAGCAACAGCAGCTTTGGATAGTTCATTTTTTATCTCGTAAGAAACATGGTTGCTCGAATAATCCGCTATTTCAGACTGGCAATATAAATCTGCGCCGAGGTCCTTCCACCTGGCAGGCACAGCTTCAGAAATTATCCTAAAAGAATCTAACGGCGCATGCATAGCATACTCTTTGTAACCCATATATCCTACGACATCCCACTTGAGCTGAGAGGAAAACTTTTGAATCAATTCGGGATGAACGAGTTCTCCGTACAGGGAAAACCGCATATGCATCTCCGCTTTGTCCTCAACCATGTTTATATTGCAACAGTTCTCACCATACAAGGTTTCGATGTATTCCCCGATTATATCCAACCTATCATGCTGTTTGAAATAGTCCAAGATAGCAGTCTTATAGTACATACCTAAACTATCGATCTCGAACAAGCTTATACGCAATGCGTCTATAAACCATTCCTCAGCGCAGTAACTTATTCCTGCTTGGCTATGGAGTAACGTGTATAACAAAAATCTTCGTGCTTTTGAATAATCAAACCGTCTATGAAGTTTTGCGCTTAAAAGCCATATTGCATAGCCCATTAGCTTATCAGAGGCGGGCGCACCATCCCAGTAGTACTTTCCTATCAGGCTTGCAGTCCGAACAAGAAAATCCAACTGCTCCTTTTCAGAATCTTTCCCTTCGAGCTCCGAGCAAACTTTCGAGAGCAAATCAAGTAAGGCAGCTTCATCTTTTTCTCTATTTGCACATCCCAACAGAAATGCTTGAAGTACTGATACAAAACAAGCTTCGTCATAAACATGTTTAATTGGCCGAACGGAATCCAGAATATGACCTTCAGGAATATAATTGGGATCACAGGTATTGGGATCACAGGTAACCTTCATTGCTCGTGCCAACAGTGCTGAAGTCGGTTTTTCCTCGTCGACAGACACTCGCAGCAAGAAATCTTCAAACTGACCCGATGCACCTCCATAATATATTTCCTCAAGTTTTTCAGCAAAAACACCTTCCGCAATATATCCGGAAATAAGTGCTGAAACGGCCAGTACATACTTTTTGTGTGAAATACAGAAATCAAAATATTGTTCCCCAAAAGTAATAACAGCTCGCAGTTCGAGTTGAAAGGTTGGTTTACTTATTCGGGGCACAGGCATGTCCAGTTCAGCGGCAATATTTCCCCAATGCTGCAAAAAGAAACCGGTATCTGTTGTCCTCAGTTCCCAATCACTATCTTCTAGAACTTTATCTTCACAAAGCAGCGCAAAGGTTTGCGGAGTCAGATGTTCAAACCATTTTTGATACAATGTTACCCCACGCAAGCGATGGTCTGACATTCGTGAAGAATGTAGTTTACGGCATAATGACAGTACATTCTCATATTCATCGAGATTTTGTTTCTCGACCGGAAGCGTCCGGATTTCGGAGATATCCACGAAGCTAATTTCAGGATAATCACTGCAATTATATTCTTTGCCATAGTATTCGAAATATCGGTTGTGTTGATATAGTGTTTTTACTGCCAAATAAGTATTGCGCAGTCCATTTATATCGCGGCAATCACATGCAGATCTGTATGCGATATGCGCAAATTCATCTAATCGCCCCTTGGAAATACCTTCTGCCAAGGCATTAATAACAAACCCCGGTGTAAAATATTGAGGAATTAGGCAAGCCCTATTAGCGCATTCCAGCAAAGGAATGGCTGTAACATATGTTAAGAGGCCTTCTTCGTTCTGTAGTAAATCCTGCGCCAGAGCCAATGCAATTTCTTCATATCGGGGCTGATACTCGCTTATGACGCCCATAAGGAATACACGGAAGTCATTGTGAAACAGCGCATATTCACCAGAATCATCGGTTTGAATGACAAGAGGATATAATCTCTCGAAAATCATTACCCAGTCGCTCTCAATCATTCCATATGCCGCTAATGCTCGTGCCAAAATCCTAACATTAACACGACCATTCATAAGAAGAAGTGGGCATGCAACTATACTCTCAGGGAATGTAGCCGCTTTGACTATCCTTGAGAGTTCAATTTTCATATGTGCCCAAATGTGTTCATAGTATTGTTGGATATCTGCTGTAATTCCGCTACTGCGGATCTGCTCAACTGCATCATCCAATGTTTGAAGCGCTTTAACTTCTTCAACGGCAAAGACTGCGGACAAATTATTGCCTTCTGTCTTCTCGAAAATCAGGCTTGCAAGACCGGAAGCATTGCGCGCAAACCGCTTGGCTTGGGACAGAATCAATTGCTCAATGTCGCCCACACACAGTTTAGGCATACTCACTCGATCGACATCTTCACTTGTTGACAACCATGTTGGGTACTGTTCACGGTATACAGCGGATGGTTGGCCAACAATAACGAAACATACACCATCAGGTATTTCTGAGGGCAGTGGTAAGCTGGACAAAAAAGAAAGTGGAGTATTTGCACGGGCTGCATGGTCTATCCCATCGATACAAACAAATATTTTCACGCCATCCGAGGTTGCTTCGTCAGCAAGGACACCCAGTAGACGTAAAACATGGTTTCTCATTGCCTCTACAGATACCAGTTTGTTGCTGAGAGGAACATTGTATTGAGACAGGCGACCATGGAACTTTTTCCTAAGCTGAATTAGCAGTGTGCCCCACAAATTTTCTGGAGTACACATGCCGGGATCTGTATTATAAAACCGCTGTTCCGGAGAAATTGGTTTAAAAGTATGGTAGCGGAGCAAAAAACGGCTTGTTGTTGCCTGCAAATAACTGATGGTACTTGTCTTTCCTGAACCAGGATCTCCTGAAAGAAAAACCACTTTCTTCTCTGTCGACAGAAGTTTCTTATCAAGTTCTTCGCAAAAAACCTGCCTACTTTCAAAAAACGGGTACGGCGCAGCAAGCCGATGCTGACTATCGTCAATATCCTCCTCAAAACCAAGCACAGAATACACATCTTCCAAGAAAACTTGCTGAATATGTCGTTCCGTTGTAGTCCATGTTTTTAGACCGACAAGAAGCCTGCCAAACAATTCTCTTGCAACTCCAATGTTGCATTCAAAGGTTTGAGAAAGTGATTCAACTAACGATTGCTCTAATTCGGTAAGATTTTGCTGATTGCCCTCGATTGACAATACTTCAAAAAAAGAAATTAGTTCATCCTTAGTGGCCATTCTAAGCGCATTACATAACTCATTCCATTGATGTGCCAAATTAGAGTCTCGTTCATTAATTGTTGATAAATCTTGTCCTCCCGAAATTTCGTTTTGAATAAGCGAGACAAACTTATCTACAGGGTATGCACTATATTTTTCGCCATTATCAGTTCGGGTTGCGCGTCTATTATGTATTGTACGGTTTGTGAAAAGAACGGGCTTAATCGTATGGCTGCCTGGGGAATTAGCATCTTTCCATCCTAAGAATAGCGCTTCAAACAAACTTTTTTTGCCATCTTTAGTTTCCAACATTTTTCCAAAAGTCAGGCTGTTAGAAACAGACGTAGAAAGCTCATGTTTTACTTGATAGCATAGCTGTTTATTCCCGTTGTCGTACTCAACCACCACATCATCAATTGTGTTGTATTCACCATGCTGAAAAACAACACAAGAAATCCCTGAGTCAGGGTTAAGCATTCGTAGTACATATTTCAGTCCAACAAACCATTCATACCAATAAGGATCTCCGATTCCCGGTGTTGACATAGTTGCGCCCTCCTAACAAGAACGTCAATATCGACAGCTTATTTATAATTTCGTCTGAAACTTATAACCATTTCATCATTCCCCAATTTCGGTCAGCCTTGCGCTGATCTGCCAAAAGGTCTTAACAGCGAGGTCAAAATCCTGCTTTTCGTCGGTATAGAGCAGAGTGGTATGCAGGCTTTCGTAAGTTGACCGAATGGCAGAATCGAAATACTGCTGCCACGAAGCAAAGTTATAAGCACCGGTCGGATCATACTCAGCAAAGATATTGCGCTTTCCAATGTAATAGGCGTCGGTATCCTTTGTGAGCTGCACCAGCCGTTTAAGCTCATCTGTTCCGGCCAGGAACGCCTGGATCTCCGGCATCTGGTACAGCCGGGTCACATCATAGATATGGCGCACCTTTTGGCCCAGCGTGCCGCAGATGGCGTGGCGCTTTACGGACATGATTTTGTCGATGAAGGTTCGCTCAATATTCAGCGTGTTGATTTCCACAGTTTCCAGTTCAAACCGTTCGATATCATCGGTAAACCCACGGCTTTCCAGAAACTCCTGAATGTAGGTTTTCACCGGCATTTTCTGATACGGGTCCGGACGGACAGTACTTCCAATTTCAAGCTTCACACGGTTTTCAGGATCACCGAACCAAACATACATGCTCTTGCTGCGGTTGGAGCGTTCCTCCACGATCTTCTCCGTTTGTGCGCCAGAGGACATGACACCTTCAATTTTCTTGATAGCTTTGTCGCAGGCTTTATCCGACAGTTCCTTTCCCAGGAAGGTAAGGTCGATGTCCTCGGAAAAACGGTCAATGGAACCTGGGTAGCACTTGCTGAGAGAGGTGCCGCCCTTAAAAACGCACTGGTCTGCATAAGGACTGTCGGCCAGCGATTTCAGCATCATGACGATATAATAGTCGCGCTCGACGGCAGACTCGGAAATGCGTTTTTCATTGGCAACAACGGTGATCAATTCACGAAATTCTTCAGGATGAGTATGCAGTTTCATAAATCTCCTCCATAGTGGGATGCTTATATTCGGATAGGGCGGAGAGGTATTTATTCAGGTTATTCTCCACACCATAATGATTCAAAATATTCCGCAGGAAAGAAATCGTTTTTTTCTGGTACCGCATTTTCTGGAGAACTTGTTCAAAAACTTTGCCATCGTATTCTTGCGCAAACTTCTCGCAGAACGTAATGAATTGATGATAGTTCAAGTCCTGAATTTCGCCAAAATTCTGCAGCACCTCAAGCATATGGATCATACCCTTCACTTCCGGTGTATACACCAAATTGCAGAACTGCAGAAGAACATTACTGATGTTCTTGGTGCGTTGCTCGATCTCGGAAGAGAAAACCTCAACAGTTTTAGCAACCTGCGTGGTGAGTTTCAAACTGTTATACAAGGAATATCCGACAACAGTACCTTTGTCCGGTTCTGTGAAGGCCGCAACGATCTCCTTTTGGGACGGCGGAACAATGCCATATTTACTTGTTTTAGGCCGATAATACGTTCCCTTTGCTATTCTGCATAGTGTACCTGCTTTGCACATACGACCAAGCGTCTGATAATACGCCTCCTCGCTGACCGCTTCACTGAGCTGCTCGGTATATAGCTTACTGGCAAATATCAGTTCGTTCTCCGGAAACTGTTCCATAGTTCGTGTGATGATTTGCGCACTGGTCATTCGTTCCACCTCCTATTCCATGTATGCACTTACATTCTATTCTGTTGTATATACATTGTCAAGTAAATTTCATTTTTACCTGACAATATTGTTTGCGGTTTTTCCGCGACTTATTCATAAAAATTTTAAGATGCCCGGAATGAGTTACCTCACTCCGGGCATTGCTGCTTTATTTCTCCGCGGTTGTTTCCGGCAGTGCCATCGCCTGAGCCTGCCGCTCCCGATCCTCAGCAGTGTAATATGCCTTCTTCAGATTGACATCTCCCACGTATTTGTAGTAAATGTCGATTTGCTGGCTTTTGCCGCCGTCCTCGTCGACCACCTTTTCGTGTACCACGATTTTCTCGATGAGCTCATTGAGAATGTCAAAATTTGCTGTGGAATTTCCGCGAGGTATGGCAACCAAAGCAGCAGACGCTTCTGATAGCTCCAATCTATTATTGATCTCCCTCACTATCTTCTCTCTATCTTTATATTCTCGTCATTCGCCCTTACTGTCAAAAGGCGGTATGTCCACAAAGAACATAATGTCAAAGTTTGGCTCAGGAAAATCCGGAGCACCACATGGATAATCTTCATGTCCACAGTATACCGAACCCCAGTCAAGTCCAATAGATTCATGTGGGTGATGAGCATTCAGCATACAGCCGACCACACGATAATTGAATTGATAAAGATGCCCCCGCTCAGTTGGATATAGTTCACATACATAGGTCGGTTTTTCCGGCAACGCTCCAAAAATTTGGAGTAATTCTGTTACTGCGGATGGAAGCTGTTTCTGCCTGACCCATGCTAAAAAACTTTGGCAGTCACCACAATCACAGCTCCAACCTTCATATTTTTCATACCAATCTACTGTTGCGGTTCTATCAAATTCGACTGAATAATCCTTTATGTTATAGCTCTGCATTTTTACAACTCCCCCCATAGCAGTTTTTCAAACCTTGCTGGCGACGGACGGTTCTCAAAACCGTCTACGGATGGCAAGTCCACAGGTAATAGCCGCATAAGCGGTGCAAGGGGGTGTAGCCACCTTGCACGGAATGAAGTGACGAAACATTTTCGGTCAGGCAGTTTTCTTCTGCTGACGAAGAACGCAGCTTCGCAGGACGCACGATGCGCCCAATAGGAGAGCAGGCATGTATGTGTTCTCCCCTCGGTCAAAGGCTCGTACGATAAATTGTATCACATATTTTTGACGCCCGCAAGTTGCCCTGTCGATTGCACCGGAGTCGCCCAGTGCCTCCGGCTTCGACTCTAACACCGTGTATCCAGGTTTCGTGCTGCCATATAGTCGGCTTTGCATTTGACAAGATCGCTTTTGCCCAGATCACGAAAAATTCAAAGGGCTTGCTGCCTATAATTTACAGACAGCAAGCCCTTTCAGCGGCTTGAGTAATTCTCTTTTGAATATTGACCGACTTTTTGAGGTCACTTCAGACGAGATGTCTTTTTTTGTTCCTGTTCCAAAGCTCACTCCCTAAACAGAGAGAGCAGGTATCCGTAGCCCTCGGCCTCCATTTTTTCATAGGGGACGAAGCGCAGGGCCGCGCTGTTGATGCAGTAGCGCACGCCGTTTGGCGACTCCGGGTCGCCGGTGAACACATGACCGAGATGGGAGTCTCCGGCGCGGCTGCGCACCTCCGTGCGGCGCATTCCGTGGCTCAAATCCTCTTTTTCCACCACAGCGGGGCCCTCGATAGGCTTTGTAAAGGCGGGCCAGCCGCAGCCGCTCTCGTACTTATCCGTGGAGGAAAAGAGCGGCTCGCCGGTGACGACATCCACATAGATGCCCTTTTCAAACTTGTCCCAGAACTCGCCCGTGAAGGCGCGCTCCGTGCCGCTCTCCTGCGTGACGCGGTACTGCTCCGCCGTCAGCTTGTCCCGGATGGACTCTGCCGCGGGCTTCTGATAGTCGCCCGGGTCGATGCGCAGCCGGGAAAAGAGCTCCATCTCCGCGCGCGGGATGTGGCAGTAGCCGTTCGGGTTCTTTTCGAGGTAGTTCTGGTGATATTCCTCGGCGGGATAGTAATTCTTGAGCGGGCCGATCTCCACGAAGAATTTCTCGCTGCGGCCGCGCTCGATCTCCGCGATGCGCTTCACCGTTTCTCTCGCGCTTTCGTTGGTGTAGTAAACGCCGGTCTGGTACTGGCTGCCCCGGTCGTTGCCCTGCCGGTTTTGTACCGTGGGGTCGATGACATAGAAGTAGGCCAGCAGCAGCGCGTCAAGGCTCACCTGCTCGGGGTCATACTCCACGCGCACCGCTTCCCGAAAACCTGTGTTGCCCGCGCAGACGGTTTGGTAGTCGGCGTCCGCCTCGCAGGTGCCGTTGGCGTAGCCGCTCTCGGCGTCGATAACGCCGGGGATGGACTGCATCAGCTGTTCCATGCCCCAGAAGCAGCCGCCCGCCAGATAGATGACATTTTCTGTGGTATCCATATAGGTGATCTCCTCATCTGACCGGTCAAAAGCCAGTCCGTCCATCTTTGTTTCCTGTCCGCTCTTTTCCTTCGGCACAGTCTGCTGCCCGACAGCGCAGCCGCCCAGCAGCAGCACCGAGGCGAAAAGCAGGGCCAATACGCTTCGATACATCGCGTTTCCTCCTTTCAGGGGAAGCGGGGCTCACTCCGCCCCTTCCTTGTCCTGTTCTTCGCTGCGGTCGGGTCGCAGAACAGTATGCAGCAGCGATCCAAGGATGCATCCAATGCCTGCAAAGAGCCACGGACCCGAGGTGATGGCGCAGGTATCGGCGGCGCAGCCTGCATAGCGGCGGTACAGCCATGCTCCGGCAGTGCCTACCAGAGGCAACGAAATGGCGCGCAGAATATCTGTCGGCTTGCAACGCTTTTTCTTCATCATAGGCACTTTTTAAATCTCGGGTCAGCCCATATCGGCGGCAAGCGCCTTGTCGATTTGGGCTTGCAGCGCCTCGGCCTGCGCCTTACCGGTGACAGCGCCTACGATGGGTTCACCCACGATATTGCCGCTGCGGTCGACCACATAGGTGGTGGGATAGGCAAAGATGTTGGTGGTAAACTTTCCCGCCTCACCGTCGGAGTCAAAATACACATTCTGATAGGAGGCGCCCTTCTTGGCCAGCACGTCCTTCGCCTCCGAAATTGCTGTTTCGTCGCCGTCGAGCGTGAAGGAGTTGATGCCGATGAGCGCGCCGCCCTTCTCCGCGAGTTCCTTGTTCAGCGCGTCCAGCTCGGAAAGCTCGCCCACGCAGGGATTGCAGGTGGTGAACCAGAAATTCACCACGGTGACGGCATTGGCAGAGAACAGATCCTTGCTCTTCACCGTGTTGCCGTCCAGGTCTTTCCCCTCAAAGGCGGGGAATTTCTGCATACTGCCCTGCTCGTCCATCTTGTCCGCGCCGCTCTGATCGTCCATCTTGTCCGCGCCGCTTTGCTCGTCCATCTTGCCCGCGCTGCTCTGATCGGACGGCATACTCATATCGTCGCCTGCGGGCATACTCATATCGCCGTCCATGGATTGCTGCACGATCTCGGGATACTTTTCCTCCAGCGCGGTCAGCTTGTTTTCAATATTGCTGATCTCCGTGGCGGCCTCCTTCAGCCACTCATACTCCTTGTCGGTGAACTGCTCTTTCGCGGCCTCGACGGTATCCAGCAGGAAGTCGCCGTAGTTCTTGCCGTCCTCCTGCATGGTCATGCCCTTATCGGCCGCCATAAACACCTTCTCCCAGAGCTCGGCATTTTCCGACAGGAGCGTGTTTTCCTGCGCCATGAGCTCTTTGTGCATGGCAAGCGCTTCCTCGGCGTTTTTCGCTTCGCCAGCCATCTCAGTGTCATTTCCGTTCATATCCGCCGCCTTGTCGTCGTCCTTTGCGCCGCAGGCTGCAAGGGAGAGCAGCATCATCGCGCCCAGCAGCAGAGCCAGAATCTTCTTTGCATTCATATTCGTTTCTCCTTAAGCTTTGTTGTTGTTTTCTCGCAGCGTTGCTGCGTTTTCTTTCTCTTTTCCATCGCCGAAGCCGTAACGGAAGCATACGGCGTTCGTCGGGCAGGCACGGATACACATCCCGCAGCGGATGCACTCGGTATGGTTGGGCGTTTTCGTCACGTCCACGTCCATCTTGCAGGCTCTGGCGCATTTCTCGCAGGAGATGCACTTACTCTTGTCCACCTTCATCTGGAAGAGGGACACCCGGTTGAACAGCGCATAGAACGCGCCCAGCGGGCAGAGCCACTTGCAAAACGGCCGGTAGAACAGTACGCTCAGCACGATCACCGACAGCAGGATGCTGAACTTCCATGTAAACAGCTTGCCCAGCGCCGCCCGGATGCCGGAATTGGCAAGGGACAGCGGGATGGCTCCCTCCAGCACACCTTGGGGGCAGAGGTATTTGCAGAAGAACGGGTCGCCCATGCCTACATCGTTCACCAGGAACGCCGGCAGGAGAACGACCATCACCAGCAGGACGGCGTACTTGAGATATGTCAGGGGCTTGAGCTTCCTTGTGGAGAGCTTCTTTGTCGGGATCTTATGCAGCAGCTCCTGAAGCCAGCCGAAGGGACAGAGGAAGCCGCAGATAAAGCGCCCCAGCAGCACGCCCAGCAGAATGAGAAAGCCTGTGATATAATAGGAAAAGCTGAACTTGGAAGACCCCACCACCGCCTGAAACGCCCCGATGGGACAGGCCCCGGACGCCGCGGGACAGGAGTAGCAGTTCAGCCCCGGCACGCAGACGGCCTTCCCCGCCCCCTGATACAGCCCGCCCTTGAGGAAGTTCGGCAGGTGCAGGTTGGTCAGCAGCGCCGCCCCCGCCTGAATCAGGCCGCGCCCTCGCGCAAGGCGATGCGAGGCTGTCTTAAATTCTCTATCCAATGCCCACACACTCCAGACATAGTTTGATGGCCTTGCTCAGCACCGTCGCCGCCTCGCCCCGCCATACGCCGAAGCCCAGCATGGCGGCTCCGGCCATCAGCAGTGCGATCTGCGCCGCGGCCTTTTTCCCGCAGCTCATTTTTCATCACCCTTTCCGATTTTGTGCCCCTATCATAGCGTGGGAGAGTTAAAGTCTCTGTTAAGAACGAAAACTTAACGCAAACCTTATCTATTTTTGCTATAATGAAAAGCAAAACAAAAACGAAGAAAAAGTGATGAGCAAAACAGGCAGAAGGAGCAGCCCACAAACAAGGGAAACGGGAATCAAAAGAGCTTAGGG
>NZ_JAFBIQ010000110.1 GCF_021531315.1 Oscillibacter valericigenes
TCATACTGGCTCATTAAGAAGAATTACTTCAAAACCATTCTTGTCGGCAACACCATGAGGGTGATGATCGACAGCTTTGAAGAATGGTATGCCAATCAGTTCAAATACCAGAAGGTCGATGGAACCCCTCCCGGCGAGGAATTGAAGAAAACTACATATTCAATGGAGGAGCTTGGACAGCGCCTTGGGCTGAAAGAAGCGACTGCTTACGAACTGGTTGCCAAAGGGCATTTTGATGTGGTCGATGTCCTGGGCAAGCGCAGAGTGACAAAGGAGAGCTTTGAAAGATGGTATGCTTCTCAAACCGATTACCGCACGGTAGAGGATCAGGAACTGGATGCAG
>NZ_JAFBIQ010000111.1 GCF_021531315.1 Oscillibacter valericigenes
GTTTGGAACGGTCTTGTATTTCGTGCAGCCCCAGTTTTTTCTTGCCGTTATTCCAGTTTTTGTGGCTGCAGGGACATTCGTCGGTTTTGGATTGACGGAACGGGCAGCAGTATTTCTGGCGGGTACGCCCATTATCGGTGGTCTTGCCATCCTTGTGCATAGCCAGTCCAGCATCACAGACCGGATTACCGGCAGAAATCGCTTCAGAGGCTTTCGTGCCGCGCGGATTGAGAGGGATAAAAGCCTCGCCCTCATAGACCGCTTTTACCGTATTGTAGATGCTTTTCACATCGTAGCCCTTGTCGGCAAGGAAGGCGCATTCCTTCAAAGAGATCGTCTGAT
>NZ_JAFBIQ010000112.1 GCF_021531315.1 Oscillibacter valericigenes
CCAGCTCACGGAGCTTCTGTTCCAACCGCAGCTGACCGTTGGTGCGCTTGACGGCGGCGATGCTCTTGGCCCGCTCCTGCCGCAGCACTTCCTCGCTCACATTGAGGCTTTGCAGGAGGATGGACATTGCTATGTCCATCTCCACTGCCTGCTTGTAGAGCAGCGACGCGATGCGATCCTCGAAGAGTTTCAGCCGCGCGTCGATGGCGGATTGCACCGCACGGGGCAGCGTGGTGCTTTCGCCTGCGGCCAGCATATCCGCGTAGCAGTTCACCGCCTTTTCGATGAACTCATTTTTGCTGCGGCAGTTATCTTCCTGATACCACCGCTCTATTT
>NZ_JAFBIQ010000113.1 GCF_021531315.1 Oscillibacter valericigenes
CTGCATCCAGTTCCTGATCCTCTACCGTGCGGTAATCGGTTTGAGAAGCATACCATCTTTCAAAGCTCTCCTTGGTCACTCTGCGCTTGCCCAGGACATCGACCACATCAAAATGCCCTTTGGCAACCAGCTCGTAAGCAGTCGCTTCTTTCAGCCCAAGGCGCTGTCCAAGCTCCTCCATTGAATATGTAGTTTTCTTCAGCTCCTCACCGGGAAGGGTTCCATCGACCTTCTGATATTTGAACTGATTGGCATACCATTCTTCAAAGCTGTCGATCATCACCCTCATGGTGTTGCCGACAAGAATGG
>NZ_JAFBIQ010000114.1 GCF_021531315.1 Oscillibacter valericigenes
CCGGCGACGCGATGAAGACGGCGGCGGGCAACCCGAACGGCGCGGTCGGCGCGTTCATGGGCATGGGCATGGCAGGCGGCATGGCAGGCGCGCAGATGGGCACTCTCTATCAGCAGGGCGCGCAGCAGCAGGCGGCACAGGCGCAGGCGGCTCCCGCTGCGGCAGGCTGGACCTGCGCGTGCGGACAGGCGGGCAACACGGGCAAATTCTGCGCGAACTGCGGCAAGCCCGCCCCCGCTCCGGCGAATGAATGGACCTGCGAGTGCGGCACGAAGAACACGGGTAAATTCTGCTCGAACTGCGGCAAGC
>NZ_JAFBIQ010000115.1 GCF_021531315.1 Oscillibacter valericigenes
GGGAAATGTCAATACAGTCCCAGGTAAGCCCCAGAAGCTCGCCCATTCGCAGGGAACAGGAGAAGGCAAGGTTAATAGCCAGACGAAGAATATCATCGTCACAGGCTTCCAGAGCCTTCTGGAGCACTTCTGCTGTCCAGATATCCCTGGTCTTGTGTTCTTCTTTCGGCAGCGTAGCGTGCTCCACAGGGTTTCTGGTCATCAATTCCCACTTGACCGCTTGATTGAAAGCATTTCGCAATGTCTTGTGAACCTCTCGGACAGTATGCGGAGTCAGATATTCTGTACGGGCTTTTACATACT
>NZ_JAFBIQ010000116.1 GCF_021531315.1 Oscillibacter valericigenes
GGGAAATGTCAATACAGTCCCAGGTAAGCCCCAGAAGCTCGCCCATTCGCAGGGAACAGGAGAAGGCAAGGTTGATAGCCAGACGAAGAATATCATCGTCACAGGCTTCCAGAGCCTTCTGGAGCACTTCTGCTGTCCAGATGTCCCTGGTCTTGTGTTCTTCCTTCGGCAGCGTAGCGTGCTCCACAGGGTTTCTGGTCATCAATTCCCACTTGACCGCCTGATTGAATGCATTTCGCAATGTCTTGTGAACCTCTCGGACAGTATGCGGAGTCAGATATTCTGTACGGGCTTTTACATACT
>NZ_JAFBIQ010000117.1 GCF_021531315.1 Oscillibacter valericigenes
CTAGACTTTGTACCAAAGTCCGTGTGCCAGCCGTTCCCTCTGGACTCCCTCAAGCGGTCATTTCCCGCCGCCTCACGGCACGGAAAATGACCTTATCGGTGTACGGTATGTCCGATAATGTACGGTATTTTGAGGGGATACCCCCACTCCCATTTTTACCGTACATATCATATCATTCCGTATATCGGTCAATGCCGTTTATCCGATCTGAAGCCACACATGATCCAAACCCTATATAACAGGCTTCAACGCGGAGAAGACGACAAGCCACCCCTGTCACCAAAAACCA
>NZ_JAFBIQ010000118.1 GCF_021531315.1 Oscillibacter valericigenes
TTTGCCCCTGCAACCACAAGAATTGGAACAACGGCAAGAAAAACCGGGGCTGCACAAAATACAAGACCGTTCCCGATGACTACAGGCTTTCCATTGACCGCAGCTGTCTCTGCTTTAAGAGAACATACGCCTTGCGTACAGAGTGCGAGCGTTACAATTCTCGCTTCAAATCCACAGGTCAGGAACGGCTGTGGGTGCGCAACGGAAACAGCGCGGCAAACCTCAATACACTGGCTCATATCTCCGCTCTGG
>NZ_JAFBIQ010000119.1 GCF_021531315.1 Oscillibacter valericigenes
AAATACAAGACCGTTCCAAACGATTACAGACTTTCTATTGACCGCAGCTGCCTCTGTTTCAAGAGAACATACGCCTTGCGTACAGAGTGCGAGCGTTACAATTCCCGTTTTAAGGCGTCCGGGCAGGAACGATTATGGGTGCGTAACGGAAACAGCGCGGCGAATCTCAATACACTGGCTCATATCTCCGCTCTGGCGGTTGCGTTGGCCGCCGTTCTGCACGGCTCTCACTCCTACC
>NZ_JAFBIQ010000011.1 GCF_021531315.1 Oscillibacter valericigenes
ATACTCGCCTTTATGATACTCCACGGACAGGCTTTTTTCTACCCTCCCGTGTCCACTTTTATAATAGCATCATTTGCTTTTCTGCTCGTAGACGTGCAGCAGCTCCTGTCGGAAGATCTGATTGGTGAGCGTGGACTTGATCTGCCGTATCCCATCTTTGGACAGGTACGCCTGATTGGGTTTCACCGACCACGCCATCATGTGGACGTGAGGATGATTGCCCTCATCGTGGAATGCCGCGTACCAGCGAAAGTCCTCCGGTGGGATCTTCATTGCCGCGGCGATGTCGTTGCGGTGGGTACGCAGCAATGTGCGCCATGTGTCCGCGTGGTCATACCCCAGCCGCTCCGCATCCTCTCGGTAGAGGGAGATGATGTGCGTCCACACGTTGCCGGTGTAGTGATCCAGTTCATCCGCGACAGCGGCGAGGTCAACGGCATCATCGTCACCGAAGAGACCGTGTTCCCCCAACCGCTCCGCCCTCGGACGCAGGGCGATGTACTTGGCGTAGCCCTCCATGCTCTGCACCTTGTCCCAGTTTTCCTCCAGCGTCAGCGTGATGAGTGCGGACGCTGTTGCTTTTGTTGGGTGCGCCGTGTAGTCCTCGTACTCCATCAGTTCTTTTGCGTCAGGAAAATCCTTCACCAGCTTTGCGATGAGTTGCTCCTGCTTGTTGGTGGGCGGACGGTCATCCGGGATGATCTCCACCCGCTCCCGTGTGGCGATGTACTTGAGATACCCACCGGCGCTTTTCCCAGCGCCGCACTTGATGTACGGACTTTTGACGATCAGCCTTGCCATGCTTCGCTCTCCAACTCACGGAGCTTTTGCTCCAACCGCAGCTGACCGTTAGTGCGCTTGACGGCGGCGATGCTCTTGGCGCGTTCCTGCCGCAGTACTTCCTCGCTCACATTGAGGCTTTGCAGGAGAATGGACAGCGCCATGTCCATCTCCACCGCCTGCTTGTAGAGCAGCGACGCAATACGATCCTCGAAGAGCTGCAGCCGACTGTCGATGGCGGACTGCACCGCACGGGGCAGCGTGGTGCTTTCGCCTGCGGCCAGCATATCCGCATAGCAGTTCACCGCCTTTTCGATGAACTCATTTTTGCTGCGGCAGTTATCTTCCTGATACCACCGCTCTATTTTGGCGGCTGTTTCATCCGTCATGCGGAAGTTCAGCCTGTTTTCATTTTTGCTCATAATGCCCTCCAATCTGCCGTAAGGCACGCTTGTTTTCGTTGAAATGCCTGCGCTTGCGGGAACAAAGACGCCAGCCGTTCCAAAATTCTCCATAGAAGGTGCCACAACCGCCTGCGCTGAAACCCCCGTCAACTGCCCGCACTGCGGGCAGAAGTGACAGGGCAGAGCGTCGGTTACGACGCCAGCCCTTTATCCTGCTATAGATAAAATCCTCCGATAATCGCTTGATCTGTCCGAAATACGCTGAAGGTGCGTCCCATACGGCGAGGGGAAAGCCTCTCCGAAATAGTTTCAAATCACACTCCCACAAACGGCTCACATTCGCTTTCACACTCGAAATCGGGTACACACTCGTCCTCACTCACAAGAGCGCACACAGCGGCTCACACGCGCAAACAGGGCGTGTTTCAGATGGTGGGTGCTATCACTACTCTCGGCGCGCGCTGCGTGGTCCGGAACCTCTGCGCGCGCAGCGGTCAGAAGAGCATCCTTTGCCATCTTTGCATGGACCGAGGGAACGTCGGAGAGAAGCAGAGAGCCTTCGGAACGGAGACGCGCACTGTGCGCGTCTCCGTTCCGAGGCGCCGCGGCCCCGCAGGGTCGCGCTGCTCCACTGCTGTTTCTTGCGCTGCACCGGTAAGCTTCGCGGTTCGTTATCACTGCGACGAAGGGCAGAGAGGAAAATTTGTTAACGTGACTGTTGTGATTTTGTTTGTGGTGTGAGTTGCGGCTGCGGTATAAGGGATTCTTCTTTGGTTACAGCGCTGCGTTTTTGGAACCGCTGTTTGCGTCGATCCATGCGAGGAACTTGTCCTTTTTTGAACCGCTGTTCGCATCGATCCATGCGAGAAACTTATCCTTTGGGACAACGATCCGGCTGCCGATTTTGAGCGCGGGGAAGCCGTCGCTGTGTGCCAGCTCGTAAGCGCCGGCACGGGAGATCCCGAGCACCGCAGCGACCCCCGCGACGGAGAGCATCAGCGGCAGTTCATCGTAGCTTGTGTAGGTGGAATGCTTCATGACGTTCTTCCTTTCCTCATGCGCCGGGCAGCATATCCATTGCGGACAGCTTGCGCTGGATCTGCTGTCGCTCTGCTGTACGCTCGACTGCCGCCATCTGACGATCATGGAAAAGCTCCACGGCTTCACGGATCGGTCTGAGAGTGTAGCGCAGGTTGCCGTTCTTCTTGATTCCTGATTTCATTAGGACAGAGGTTGGTTCGGTATAGATGAGACCCTTCTCCGCGAGCGCATCGACGTACCGCATGACCGTGTTCTTTGCGCGGCCAACGGCATTGCCGATGGTGGTGTAGCTCGGCCAGCACTGGTAGGAGCTGCGGTTTTCAAGGCAGCGAAGATAGGCATACACTGCGATTTCGCTTGCGTCCAGTCCGAGCGAAAAAATTTCGTTCGGCATGGTGAAATAGTTTTTGTTGGGAAACTGATTCATGGGGTGTCCTCCTGTTCATTGGGATGGAAGGGCTGGATGAACTCCTTTGCGGAATGGACGATGCCCAATCCCTTGAGCTGCTGGTAGCGGATCAGGTCGCAGAGGGTACGCAGACTGATCTCCGCGTACTCCAGCAGCTTATCAGTCGCCAGCATTTGCTGGTAGGTGTCCAGTTCGGTCGGTTCGTCCGGTGATTGGAAGAAGGCAAATAGTTCTTCTTCCGTTGGAACGCTGTCCGGTGCGTCGTGCTGCATTTCCTGCCGGATGTAGTCAATGACCTCCCACTCAGCGTGGGAGGTCAGGAAGCGCAGAAGCTGCTGTGTGCTTTGTTCAAATGGATTCATGGTCATACACGCTCCTTGTGTTCAGGTGAGACGATCATGACTGCGGCCAACTCAGTCGGAAAATTTGTCTCTCACCTATAAGGACACTCAGAGTGCGTTTGTAAACCAGAGAACAGAAAAAATTTCAAAAAAGCTGGGAAGTCCTGTCATGAGACAGAGCTTCCCAGCTTTTCGTGCAGCTTTTTCAGTCGCTTTGATACCGCCATTTTGGAGATGCCGTAGATCTGACCGATCTCATCCATCGTCAGCGCATCGCTGTACCGGAGGGAGAGCAGGTTTTGACCTTGCACGTCCAGTTCCGCAATGGCTTCCCGCAGATTTTCAAGCCAGAGGTTCCTGAGCACCGCATCCTCCACGGGACGCTTGACGCACTCCAAGCCGGACAGCACCGTTTCAAACTCACTTTTACTCAGGTGCCTTGCGTCCTGCTTTTCCTGAGCCTGTTCCCGTTTTCGATCCTGCTCAAGGAAGTCTGCGACCTCCTTTGGCACCGATACTTGCTCACCATTGTAGACGATAACGACGTTGTCGTTCATTTGTGTCCTTTCCGCTTTCGACGGAAGGGTACACACCCGCGCTGCCGGTACAGCGCCAAAAACTGTCGACCTTCATGGAGCATCCTGCGTACAGGGGTGGTCATAATGCCCTACGGGGCCCATGAATGTCTGAGGTCACACTTGCGGTGTGGACCTCACCGGAAAGCTGCGAGATTAGGCTTTAGCCTATTATCAGTATAAAGTGAACTTGCAGAGGTGTCAAGATACAAAAAATCACTTTATGACTTCGGGTCGCAGTTCCCGCACAATATCCACAAAACCATCCACAAACGGTGCAGTCCATTTATCCTTATGATAGAGAATCTGGCTGAAATAGCTTTGTGGCGGAACATCAATGTCGAGTTTTACAAGATGACCTTCTTGCAGATGCTTGGCAATGGAGTATTCAGGCAAAAAGGACAGCCCCATGCCACGGTTGACCAGCTCGGCAACGGCGACAGTACTGTCTACGAGCAGACAATGCTTGAGCAGCAGGCGCTGGACGGACGCCAGCTCATTGAGCCGGGTATAGCAAAATCCGCTGTGCTCCGTAGCGATGATGTTGTATTCGAGAACTTCGCTTAGCGGGATGCGCTCCCGGCTTGCTAATGGGTGATTGGGCGCGGCAAAAAAAACCAAGTGCTCCCTGCGGGCATAGCGCCGCAAGAGACCCGGCTCAGTGCTCAGGTTGCCGGAGATGTAGATCAGATCCAGTCGATTTTGCTTGAGCAGTGCCATCAACTCGGTGGCCTGTCCCATCCGGATCTGTACTTTAACGTTCCGGTAGCGGGAACCGAAACGCTCCAGCACATCGGGGAGTGCACGGTGGAGCAGCGATTCCAGCGCGCCGACATAGAGCGTACCGCTCATTTCTTCCTCCTTGCGGCCGAGCATGCATGCCTGAAACCAGATGTGAAGAATGTCGTCGGCGTGTGCGCGGAATTTTTCGCCCAACTGCGTGAGGGAGACATGCTTGCCGACGCGATCGAAGAGAGGAAAGCCAAGCTCCCGCTCAAGCTGTTGAATCTGCGTGGTGACGGTGGACTGCGCATAGCTGAGTTCCTCGGCGGCTTTGGTGAAGTTTTCCAATTCCGCCACGCGCAGAAAGGTTTCAATGCTTTTGATATCCATTGGCTTGCTCCTCCTAATGATCAAAAAAATCGATTTGAAAAATCGGAACAATCTGTTTTACAAATCAAGATTAGCATATTATACTAACATTGTAAATAGCAAATAGAATTAACTGTGCTATTTAACAATATGCCTACAAGGAGAGATGCGATAATGAGCAAAATGGAATACTTGAAAGATATGCCGGTCGCCGTTCTGGGCGGTGGCGCTGTCGGTAAGACCTGCGCAGCGGATATCAAGCTTGCGGGTCGCGAAGTCCGTCTGTACGATGTAATGCCGTTTGCTGAAAAATCCCTCAAGGACCTCGATAAAACCGGAATTCTTTTTGATGGCATCCAGCGCAACCGTGACTGCTTTGAGCGCAGCGGCCGCGCATTCATCGACGTTGTAACAACCGACATTGAAAAGGCAATCAAGGGTGCAGGCCACATTGTCGTCTCCTGCGGCTCCTGGGGCCATGAGGCCATGTTCCGTGCCATGATTCCCTATCTCGAAGACGGACAGGTCGTCAACGTGTTCGCGGATAACTTTGGTGCGCTGCTCCTGCGTCGCCTGATGCGCGAGATGGGCTGCAAGAAGAAGGTCATCGTCGGTGGCTGGTCCTCCGCACCCTACGGTACGCGCCTTGAGAGCATCGGCAAGTGCGTGTTCCCGCACGTGAGCGCCAAGTACCGTGCCATCACGCTGCGCGGCGCGGCCCTGCCCATGACCGACACGGACGATTTCCTCGAGGCTTCGAAGTATCTGCCTTGCATGGATGCCGTCACGAACGGCGACGGTCCCTCCAAGGCCAACACCATCCTTGATGTTGACTTCGCCAATGTCAACCCCGTCATCCATGTCCCGGCAACGATCCTCGGCGTTTCTACGATGGAAAACTGGGGCGTGATCTTCGGTGGCCACGACAAGACTACTTACTCCATGTATTCCCACGGCCTGTGCCCGTCCATTTGCGAGGTGCAGTACCAGTTCTATAACGAAGAGATTGCGCTGGCCGAGGCCATCGGCGTCGGCACCCCGAAATACAAGAAGGAAATGTTCTTCTCCCGCCGCAGCGTGCTGACGCAGGAGTACATGGGTCTCGACGAAAACGGCAACGACAACGTCGTCTTCCCGCTTGATCAGCCTTCCACCGAGGGCAACACCGGTCCGAACAACATCCACCACCGTTACATGACCGAGGATGTGCCCATCGGCTGCAAGGTCTATCACGATCTGGGCGTGGCCTACGGCGTCAAGACTCCGATCATCGACTCCATGATCACGCTGGCTGGCGCGATGCATCAGAAAAACTTCTTCGAAGAGAGCCGTTACAACCTCGCTTACCTCGGCATCGACGGCATGGGCAAGGAAGAACTGCTTGCCTACCTCAACAATGGTGTATACAACCGCTGAAGCGTTTCTTGAGCTGTTAAGCTATGTAACGGGAGAAGTGTGATATAATAATCCTGTTCACTTTACAAACTGGATAAAAGGAGGGCTCCTGTGAAACTATTTAGAAAACGCGAAGACAAAATTGTGGATGTGGATCTTCATGATCTCGAAGTTGAGTCTGGCAATCGCTTGGAACATTTGCCGGGTTGGACACAAAAAACTGTTGCGGTCGTAGCAATAGTTTGGACAGTATTTCAGGTTTATACTGCATTGTTTGGACTTTTCCCTGCAATGATCCAGCGCATGACAACACTTTCTTTTGGCTTGTTTCTTTGCTTTATCTGTTTTAAGCTGAAGAAAAATGACATTAACAAGGTACCGATCTATGACTGGATTCTCGCCATCGTTTCTGTAGCGCTGGATGTTTATATTATAGCTACATTTGATACGCTGACTAAGCGCGGTGGCAATCCAACACAAATGGATATCATTTGTGGAATTGTTTTGATTCTGCTTGTTTTGGAAGCGACCCGCCGCGCGGTCGGTAAGCCTCTGGTTATTGTTGCAGTTGTTTTTCTGCTTTACGCTTATCTTGGACCGTATCTTCCAACTGCAATTTCCCATCGCGGATACAGTATCAATCGCATTGCTTCACAGATGTTTCTGACTGCGGAGGGTATATTCGGCACACCGATGTCAGTTATGACAACTTTTGTGTTTAGCTTTGTTGTCTTTGGCTGTTTCCTTGAAGTAACAGGAGGCGCAAAGCTCTTCATCAATTTGGCATTCGCACTGACCGGCAAGTTTGCTGGAGGACCGGCTAAAACTGCTGTTGTGGCCTCTGCATTGCTTGGAACGATTTCCGGTTCCAGCCTTGCCAATGTTGTTACGACCGGAACATTTACGATTCCTCTGATGAAGTCCTGCGGATATGACCCGTCTTTTGCTGGCGGTGTGGAAGCATCTTCGTCTTCTGCTGGACAAATCATGCCTCCTGTTATGGGCGCAGCAGCCTTTATCATGGCGGAGACGACAGGAATACCATATCTGAGTATCTGTATTTCTGCAGCAATTCCGGCCGTCCTCTATTATATGTGCGTTATGCTCTCGGTTGATTTTGAGGCACGCCGCTGTAAGCTCAAAACAGTTGCCAAGGAAGATGTGCCGCCCCTGCTCCCAACATTAAAACGTTGCTACCCGCTCCTTCTTCCGATTGCTACGCTGGTTGGAATGCTTTGTATGGGATTTACCCCGCTGAAGGCCTCCATTTATGCAACGATTGTAATGATCCTGACTTCTTTCTTGAGTAAAGAAACAAGGCTGAATGGCAAACGTACATTTGAAGCCCTGACAAAATCGGCCTACAACTCGGTTACGGTTTGTGTTGCTTGTGCAGTTTGTGGTATCGTTACTGGTGTCATCACGCTGACAGGTCTCGGACTTAAACTTTCAGATCTGATACTGACGGCATCCGGCGGAAGCCTTTTCCTCACGCTGTTCCTTACGATGGTCGCCTCGATTATTCTTGGTATGGGACTCCCCACCACGGCAAAGTACATTGTACTTTCGGCAATCGCAGCACCGGCCCTTGTCAAGCTCGGAGTGCCGTTGGTTGGCGCACATCTCTTTATTCTTTACTTTGGCGTTATTGCAGAGGTCACACCTCCTGTTGCGCTGTCTTCCTATGCGGCGGCAGCGGTAGCAAAGTCTCCCAATGTGAGGACGGCTCTGCAGGGGTTGAAGATTTCTATCGGAGCTTTCTTTATTCCGTTTATGTTCTGCTATTATCCGTCTCTCCTTTTTGTTGACACGAGCGTCAGCGGAATGATCAGCGGCTTTTACAGTTCGTTCATTGGCATGATTTGCCTGTGTGCCTGCTCGATTGGATATTTCTTCGGCCCCATGAAAATCTGGAAGCGAGTATTTATCTTTATCGGCGTTGCTCTGCTGATGCATCCAGGTACGGTCACAGATATCCTTGGAACGGCCATCGTAATTGTAATGTACTTTATCCAGAGAAAAGAATTCAAAAAATCCACTCCCCCGGCCGCAGCAGTTGAATAAAATTGCTTAGGAAAAGAATAAAGGAGAAGTTGAAATGAAAAAGTTTTTAGCTCTGGCACTCTCTTTGCTGATGATTCTCTCTCTTGCCGCCTGCGGCAGCAAGGACACAGACGCTGAGCAGAATGATGGTCCTTCTTCCGGCAAGGATACATATCTTTCTCTCGGAACTGGCGGCGTAACAGGAACGTACTATCCTCTCGGCGGCGCCTTTGCCAATATCATCACCAACAATATCGACGGGTATACCTGTACGGCGGAGTCTACTGGAGGTGCTGTGGAAAACGCATGGATGCTCGCTCGCGGCGAAATTGATATTGGCTTTGTTGCCGCGTCGACCCTGTACCAGGCACAGCATTCCGAAGGCGATTTCTCCGATGGAACGGCCGCCAGCATTAAGGGCATTGTTTCCATTTATGATGAGGTTGTCCAGATTGTTTCCTGCGACCCATCCATTACATCCATCGAAGATCTGCGTGGCAAGAAGGTTGCCGTTGGCTCTGCTGGCTCCGGTACTGAGGTCATGGCACGTGATCTTCTTACTCTGTACGGAATGTCTTATGATGATATTGAAGAGGATTTTCTCGGGTTCGGCGATGCCTCTAACGGATTAAAGGATAAGACGCTCGATGCGGCATTTATCTGGGCTGGTATGCCCACATCTGGCTTGCTTGAACTCGGTGCTCAGAACGACTTTTACATGATTAATATCCCAACGGAAAAAATCGAGGAGTTGAAAAAGAGCCAGCCTTTCTGCGTTGAAGTCAAGGTCGATAACACAACATACTCTGCAATGAAGAATACTGCAACCACCATTGCAATTCCTGCCTCTCTTGCAGTACGTGAGGACCTCGACGAGAACCTCGTTTACAACTTCCTGTCGTATCTGTTTGATAATCTTGACAAGGTCGCTGAAGCGCACACACAGGGAGCCAATCTTTCGCTTGATACCGCCCTGCTCGGCCTTGATGTAGATAACCTGCATCCTGGCGCTGTAAAGTTCTACACGGAGAAAGGGATTCTTTAAGAGCGACTTGTGTGGCAAACTCTCCTGCCTTTTTATAAAATATCGCCATCCATTCAGATGGCGATATTTTATAATCGGCATAATCTTAGGAGGAGTAGAGGGAAGAAACGGTATGGTTGAACTGAAGTTTCGGGTGTCTTTGTCAGATTTTCGAGAAGCAAGTTATTTCGGCACGTTTATGCGCAAGCGTAATGCTTTTCGCGTTGCAGTCGGAGTACTGCTATTTACGGTGGTTTATCTGATCCTATGGAAGTGCGGTGTTGTGCATATGATACCGGCCCTCCTGTTCTTTTCCTGCGCCTATTTGGTGTGGGTGTTGTGTACACTTGCCGGAATAGAATGGCAGATATCCAGATATGTGAAACAACCGGGCAATCTGATTGGTACAGAGTACTCTGCATACTTTGATGATGATGCATTCGCATTTGATATTCCTGCAGAAAAGTTTCATGTTCACGGGAAAATTGATGAATTATCTGGAGCTTATGAGCTGTTTCATTGCTTCCTGATTTACGTAACCGCACAGCAGCTTTTCATTCTTCCGATCAGATCAATGAAGAAAAGTGAATTGCCGGAGCTTCGTACAATTTTGAAGCGGAAGCTGGGAAACCGATTTTCCTCTGTGGTAGACAATAAAAGATGATCTATTGAAAGGAGCTTTTATGAATTTTACAACAGATTATCGGATTGAACATTATGTACTGCAAACAAAGTGGGATGAACTCCCGCCCGCCGTACAAAAACGCGCGATCGTATGCAGCATTGACCTGATGATGGCGCTGATTGTGGGTGCCCATGGCGAGCAGTTCCAAAACGGCGTACGTTTGTCCAAGGCTATGCAGCCCGGAGAGCTCCGTATTCCGGGAAGTACTGAGGGTTTCAGTTTCCTTGGTGCCGCAACCGCTATGGGGCATGCTTCCAACTCTTTTGATATAGATGATGGCCATAATATGATAAAAGGCCATCCGGGTACCTCGTTTATCGGAGGCGTTTTGGCAGCCGCCCTTGAAAAAGACATCACATATCGGGAATATCTCGAAACGCTGGTCGTATCCTATGATGTTGCGGTACGTATGGGCCTTGCTCTTCAGGATCACTATCAGTTTCTGCACAGCACAGGCGCCTATGGCGCAGTCGCGACGGCGGCCGGCGCAGGACGCATTCTTGGATTTACAAAAGAACAGTTAAATACCGCGATCTCTATGGCGGAATTTCACGCCCCTATGGTCCCTGTGATGCGCGCCGTTGAATACCCGTCCATGAACAAGGATGGCGTTCCCTTTGGCGCAATGGTCGGTGCTTTGGCCGTACTTGATACGCTCGCCGGCGAAACGGCACGGACCCATCTGCTGGAATTGGATGAATGCAGGAAGTATACCGATACCCTCGGCAGCACCTATGAGATCATGAATCTCTATTTCAAACCCTATACCTGTTGCCGCTGGGCGCACCAGCCGATTCAGGCATCCATTGAGCTGATGAAGTCGAACGGCATTACGCCGCAGGATATCGACCATGTGGTCGTGCATACATTCAACTCCGCAGCACGCTTAAGCAAAATCGTGCCTGCAGATACCGATGAAGCGCAGTATAACATCGCCTATCCCGTTGCCACAGCTATTGTAAACGGCAACGTGGGCTACCCGCAGATCTGCAATAAGGCTTTGGGCGATCTGGCCGTTTTGGAGATGATGAAAAAGCTGTCCTTTGTTGTTGATCCGGAGATGGATCAGCAGTTCCCGGAAAAGCGGCTTGCATGGGTCGAGTTTTTCCTCAAAGATGGCCGTTCGATCCGCAGCCGTGTCTACGCTGCCAACGGAGAGGCGGCTGATCATGTCGACCTCACGTGGATGCTTGAGAAATTTACCCGCATCACAGCCCCGTTCTTAAAGGAGACCGACCAAAAGACCGTTCTTGACTTGCTTATGGGCAGCCTTGATCAGAAAGTCCCCGACATCGTCAATGGGGTAAACGCTGCGTTGGAAAGAAGCACCGCACAGTAATGTTTGATACCAATCTCCTCTAAATCAGAAAGAAGCGGAAGTTTTGTTGGGCTTCTGCTTCTTTCATAAAAAGAAATGAATGTGTTTTCGGCAGGACATCAGGATGCTAATGGTTATGGCTTACCTGAGAGACGGTATGAAGTGCGTACTGAAGAGAATACGGTAGACATCCAGATATGTGAAAAGTCATCTATTACAGCAGCCGAAGCTTGAAGTACAAGGAATTTTGCAAAGAAAACAGATAATTGCCGTTGACGGAGATAGTCGATGCAGGCTATCTCCGCTGAACAACTTTTATTGAATACAGTAGCGCAAAATATGACGGCATGAGTACATGCAAGACGGCTTTTGCAGTCTACTGATTTGTGATATTTTTGCTGTATGGAGAGGACAGAGCGGTGGGCGTACTCTTTGAATACAGCGGTGCATTTTTGGAACGGAAAAGCGAGGTTGTGTTGTCTCCAAAGTTGCCACTTCATTTTTTGCAAGTGTTGTGGTATACTGTATTGCAGAAAGGGGGCGCGGAATATGTCTGACCATATTTATACGCAGGACGAGATTTTTGCTGCGGTACGGCTACTGCTCGAAAAGTATCATGCAGAAAGCGCAATCCTATTCGGTTCTTATGCAAGGCGGGAAGCGGATGCGGCCTCCGATATTGACCTGATCGTGATTGGCGGCAGCAAGTTTGACCCGACAGACATTCTTTGCATCGCTGAAGAACTGCATTGCGCCTTGGGGAAAGCTGTGGATGTTTACGAGCTGCGAGAGGTGAACACCAGCTCCGCTTTTTACAATACGATCATGGCGGAAGGAGTTCGGATCGCATGAAATACAGTGACCAGCAAAGAGTTGAAAAGATGCGGGAGACAGCGGAAAAGCTTTTGCGCTATGTGGAGAAGGAGAATATCACTTCTGAGAGAATTTTCGAGGAAGAAGCGGTTCAATGGACCGTTACAACGCCGCTCTACAACATCGGAGAGCATGCCGCTAATTTGTCGGAAGACTTCAAAAAGCAGCATCCGGATATTCCGTGGGTAAAAATTGCGGGATTGAGGCACAGACTGGTACATCATTATGAGGATACGAATTGGACCGTTATCTGTGCAGTTATATTTGATGTTCTGCCCTCGTTTCTTGATGAGTTGAAGAAACTCTGACCCACACCGTGACCCACACAGGGGAATGAGCGGACGGAAGCAATGGAACAAACAGGCTGCGACCTCATCCTTTTTGGACAAAAAAACGCCGCAAAGCCTTATACAGCAAGGGCTGGAAGGCTCTACGGCAGTTGGTAAGGATGAGGTCGGCAGTTCGAATCTGCCCAGCAGCTCCAAAATGTGTTGATGAAAGATGCAACGCCGAAAACACCGCACGAAAGTGCGGTGTTTTCACATATAATGCGCAACTTTTAGAATGAAAAAGTTGCAAAAACTTGATTTTTCAAAATTCCGGTTTTGCCCCGCGAGAGGCGACATTTTTAAGATGCGCCCTGCCGAATTTATGGTCTGGTGTGGTTTGAACACCTGAGCTTCAAAAAACAGAAAAACCAGCAGCCGCTGTATCACCCGCCCCTCTTCTGGCGTGTGAGGCAGCGGCTTTTCCTATCAGATGGGAGTCGGACACATAATCTGAAGTGGGCTCCATAACCTAATTGAAAAGAAAATGTTATACTCGATATGGACTTTTCCTGCTGAGTCGGTTACCATATTAAGTGTTCCGTGCGGCAGGTTCAGCTTTGTCCCGCAAGGATCGATGAAAGGAAAGGCAAAATCAATTATGAAAATGAAAAGAAATTCTCTGACCACGCTTCTGGCGGTCAGCCTCCTCCTCATGGCACTCTCAGGCTGCGGGCAGCAAGCCGAGCCAGATTCAGCGCAGCCGCCGCTGGAAACCGTAACGTACTCCAATCTGACGGACGCGGACTCGCGCAAGCTGCTCACCGAAGCGCTTGCAGATGCCAATGTGGATGAGACCCGAACGAAGTTGCTGCTGGACTGCGTGGATCAGTTCAATGCCAGCGTCAAGAGCGAATGGCTGACAGGCGGGTTTGAGAGCGCCGCTCCCACCGAGACCAGATATGACCCCTATGAGATGCAAGATCTGTGGATGGAGAAGAACGGCAGCTTCCCCGGTTATAACTGCCGGATCACAGCCTTCAGCCTGTTCGGTGAGTTCGTCACCGCCGGAGCGGATCAGCCGGAAACGCAGGGCGAGGACTCCCTCTTTATGGATCTTGAAACGCTGGCCGCAGATCCCGCCGTTCTCTGTGGGGACAGCACATCCAAGTTCTGCGCATTGTTCGCACCGGTAACTGCCGCAGACACCACGGAGGTGGCGGATCAGGTCAAAGCGCTTCAGGCGGGCTGGTCGGAGCGCGGTATTTCCTTTGAGGACAGTTCCGCCCGTCTGATCTCCGTTGTCCTCCATGATCGATTCTCGGATACGGACAATACGCTGTTCATCGGGCACGTGGGCGTATTGCTGCCGGCAGAGGACGGAAGCCTGTACTTCATTGAAAAGGTCGCCTTTCAGGAGCCGTACCGCCTGGTAAAGATTCAGAACAGAACCGAACTGAGCGATTATCTGATGGAAAAATACGATACCGCATGGGGACAGGATACGACACGTCCCTTCATCATGGAAAATGATGAACTTATGGATGGATACCGCCCAAACCCGTTGGACAGTGCGTCATAAGCAGCACATAAGGCAGGAGGTCTGCTTCTTCGGAAACAGACTTCCTGCTTCCTTTTATAACCCTGCACAGCCCCCTGTCGCGCTCCGTGTGGCCGATAAAGCAGACACTGCGGATACGGACACCCCCCGACGAAGATAACGCCGTGTAAGCCCGCATTAAAGCCAAAACAAAAGAACATGATTTAGGGAAAAGCCACCCGGGGCATCCGAATATATTCGGATGCCCCGGGTGGCTTTTTCCGTTTCATCAAAGAAGGAGGCACGCATCATGGAAAGCGAGATCAGAAATCGCTTCACAGACACAGAAATGCAGATCGCCAGAGAGACGGACCTGCCGGAACTGCTCTCCCACCTCGGCTATCAGGTCAAGCGCGTGGGACGCTTCCACACTACCGCAGAGATGGACAGCCTGCGAATCAAGGACCGGCGTACCTGGTTCCGGTATTCCCAGAATACCGGCGGGGATGCCATCACCTTTCTCCAGCAGTTTTGCGGAAAATCCTTTCCGGAAGCGGTGGAGTACCTTCTGACCTTCCATGGGAAAGCCAGAGACGCACCCGCTCCGCAGCCAAAGTCAATCAGCCAGAAGCAGGCGCTTTCCCTGCCGCCCCGCAATGCGGATGACAGAAGGGTCTTCGCCTATCTCCGTAAGCGGGGCATCGCTGCCCAGGTGATCCGACAGTTTCTGAATGCTGGGCTGCTGTATGAGGATACGGTACATCACAACTGCGTGTTCGTCGGAAAGAACAGCGCGGGGCAGGCAAAGTATGCGGGACTGCGCGGCACCTATGATCTGGACAGCCCCGGCTTCAAGGGGGATGCACCCGGCAGCGACAAAAACACAGGATTCTCCCTCCCGCACGATCCGCAGTCAGATCTGGTGCGTGTTTTTGAAGCGCCCATCGACCTGATGAGTTACCTCACGCCCCACAGAGACATGGTCAACGCCGTTGCGCTGTGCGGGCTCTATGACGGCGCACTGCGGACCTATTTGCAGGCGCATCCGGAGATCCGCCGTATTGCGCTATGTCTGGACGCGGACGAGCCTGGGCAGAAAGCCGCTCGGCAATTACAGGAAAAGTATCAGTTACAGGGGTATGCCGTTACCGTGGAGAAACCGCGCTGCGGCAAGGATTGGAACGAGTATCTGCAAAGAAAGATTTGCAGACGGGAAAGGGGGCGATAGCCAAAAGAACATTGTTTTCAACGCGGATAAAAAACAAAAAATATAAGGAGGATCTATGAATCTGAATAAGAACCATTATTCCCGCAGAGCGCTGGCACTGCTGCTGACGCTGGTCATGTGCGTGGGCATGCTACCCACCGCCTTTGCCGCGCAGCAGAACAGCTACCACGACCCCGCCGAGCACTGGATGCAGGCATCCGGTCGAACCAATGAGCTGGACGCCAACAGTGTTGTGACTCGCGAGACCTTCAAGTGCGGTGAGTGCGGCAAAGCCACATCCTTTGAGGTGTTCCGCGTTCCCGAATATACCCGCAATGGCCAGCCGGCACTCAGCCGCAATGTGAAATATTCAGATGGCACTATGGTGGATGGAATCGGCAAGGGTGACACCATGGACGGGATTCCCGGCAAGGACGCCACCTACACCGGATATCACTACACAAAGGCTGTTTGTGAGACCTGTGGCGGCATCAACACAAATATGAGCAAAAGCGAGTACGGCTATCTGAAAAATGTCTACTGGCTGTATGACTGTGCCGCCGCATTTACGCAGGAACTGGACGAAACCGTTTCCTACGAGTATACGGATGATACCTATCACACTGTTACCACCAAGGGCGGCACCTACTGCGCATTCTGCTACGGTACCAATCATACGGTCAGCCGCAAGCTGGAGCGCCACAGCATGGTGACGGAAGTCCTTCCCCAGCCTGCAAACGGACGCTTCGCTACGGTAGAGAAATGCCGCCTGTGCAACTACGCCCGCTATGACTACACGGCAGCAAAGGCGGTCATTGCAGACTATTACGGCGTGGTGGACGGAAAGCCCCACACCATCACGGTCAGCGACCTCTCCGAAGCCGGTGTCCGCACCTCTATCCGCTACGGCAACAGCGCGGATAGCTGCACCATGACCTCCGCTCCCAACTACACGGAGGAAGGTCAGTACACTGTCTATTACGAGATCACCTACACCTACAAGGGCAAGGAAATGACCGAAAACGGCGTGGCCTATGTCTGGCTGCGGGATGATACCACAGACGAGAACGGCAACTGCGGCTGCGGCTGCTCTAACCCCAACTGTGGTTGTCAGAACAAGCATTGCAACGGAAATTGCTGTGCCGACAAGGGCTGCGGTGAAAACCACAAGTATATTCTGCTGGACAGCACCAAGGCCGGCTGCACCACCCTTGGCTATGACCGCTACCTCTGTACGGAGTGCGGCAAGATCGAAAAGCGCGACTATGTGGACTCCCTCGGTCACGCATGGCAGAGCATCGTCATCCGTGACGCCACCTGCGAAACGGACGGCAAGCTGCTGGAACTTTGCGCCCGCTGTGGACAGATGAAGCAGACTGCCCCCCCCAAGGGCGAGCATACCTATGAGACCTACACCGTGGCCGCCACCTGCACCAATCCCGGCTACACCGTCCGCGAGTGCTCCGTCTGCGGGGATCGTCACATTGAGGACATCACGGCGGCGCTGCCTCACAATTACGAATCCCATGTGATCGCCGCGACCTGTGAGGGCGGCGGCAAGACCATCCACCGCTGCGATGGCTGCGGAAGCAGCTTCGTCACGGACTACACTGACGCACTCGGTCATAGCTGGGACAACGGTACCCTCGTCACCAACGCCACCTGCACCGGCGAGGGTGTGATGGAATACCGCTGCACCCGCTGCGGCTACCACCGCATCGAGGGCAACGAGGCGGCAGGTCATGTCCCCGGCAATCCTGCCACCTGCACGGAACCCCAGCTCTGCACCCGCTGCGGCGCTGTGCTGAAAAACGCGCTGGGACACGATTACAAGTCCGAAGTGACCGCCCCTACCTGCACCGAGATGGGTTATACCACCAACACCTGCACCCGCTGTGGTGACAGCAACAAGAGCGACTACACCGAGCCTACCGGTCATAAACCCAGCGACTGGATCGTTGACAAGCAGCCGACCACCGATTCCGAGGGCAGCAAGCACAAGGAGTGTACCGTGTGCGGTGAAAAGCTGGAGACGCAGCCCATTGAAAAGATCTACAACAGCGCCACCACGGACAGCAAGGGTGAAGCAGTTGTAGGCGGCTACCTTGTGACCGTCACGGATACCGATACAAAAAATCCCGTGGCAAACGCCGCTGTCGCGCTCCACAAGGATAACAGCATCTCCATCCGTCTGCCGAACAGCCGCCTGCTGGACTACGCCGACCAGACCACCGTGACCGTGCAGCTTGTCAAGGACAAGAGTGCTGTTTCCGATATGAGCATTTCTGTCACGGATAAGAACGACAACTACGCCTCCGGCAAGACCGACAAGGCAGGTCAGATCACCGTTCCCACCGGCAGCGGCGTGACCAACGAGGACGGCAAGGTCACTGCTGGCTATGAGGATGCGGACGGCGACCGCTGGACGCTGACCGTCAAGGTCATCCGCACGGACACGAAGCGCCCCATCTCCGGCAGTGCAGTGTCCATCGGCAAGACCGGCAATATCACGGTGAAGCTGCCGGACGGCACAGATCTGGACGCCAAGCATCAGGTGACGGTTATTGTCACCGACCACAAGAAGGCTCCCCAGCAGGGCAAAAATGTTACGGTCAAGGGTGATCTCGGTCAGTCTGCCGCAGGCAAGACCGACAAAAACGGTGAGCTGACCGTCCCCGAAGTGGAGCAGACCGAGCGCCACGGCGTTTATATCGTCGGCTACACGGATGGCACCTTTGGCCCCAGCCGCAGCATGACTCGCAGTGAAGCCGCCGCGATCTTCGCCCGTCTGCTGGCGGAGAAGAACGGCGATACCATTACCACAGCCGCAACAACCAAGTTCGCGGATATTCCCGCCCATGCCTGGTATAGCGGCTATGTGAAGTATCTGAGCAACAACGGCATTACCTACGGCAAAAGCAGGACCGTCTTTGCCCCGAATGACGCTATCACCCGCGCGGAATTTACCACGATGGCGGTCCGCTTCTTTGATGTGTACGGCGACGGTGACGCGGAGATCATGGAGCAGTTCAGCGGCTTCCACGATGTTTCCTCCGGCTATTGGGCGGCTGAATACATCAAGTACGCCGCGCTCCACGGCTGGATCAACGGCTACGGGGACGGCTCGTTCCACGCAGAGCGCGAGATCAACCGTGCCGAGGTGGTCACCATCGTCAACCGCCTGCTGGGACGCGAAGCGGACGAGGACTATATCGCGGACAATCTCCGCAAGCTCAATACCTTCCCAGATGTCACGAAGCGCCATTGGGCATATTACGCCGTCATGGAAGCCGCTAACGCTCACACTGCTGTGCTGGGCGAGAGCGAAAGCTGGAGCAAGTAAATCGTATCCCTCTGCGGGTGGTCTGATAGCAGGCCACCCGCACTTTTATCCAAATCTAAAAATCACTCAAATAAAGGAGAACTGAATATGCTGAAGATCACTGCTATTGGCAATCTGACCCACGATGTGGAACTGAAAATGAACGAGACCACCGGCAAGCCCTACGCCATCCTGCGGATCGCCTCGGATCGCCGCTACAAGGATAAGGCCGGCAATCGTCTCACCGACTTTATCTCCATCAAGGTGCGCGGCCCTCTGGCCGAGCGCTGCGCCGAGTTTGCTTGGAAGGGCTGCAAGCTGGCAGCTACCGGTGATTTTGAGACCATCACCTTCGCGGACGATCCCCAGCGCCAGCCCGGTTTTCTCATCAAGGCCAGCGATGTGGAGTTCCTCTCGCCCCGCAAGGCGGAGGACTCTGCTGCTGCACTGGAGAATGAGAGTACCGGAGAGGTCGCTGCCTGATGAAAAACACCGGGATCACATACACCAGCGCTGAACGCAGCCCTGTGATCCTGCCGGAGATGGCCGAGCTGCTCCCGCCTTTGAGCGCGGAGCAGTCTGCCGCTCTGGAAGAGGATCTGCTGCGAAATGGCTGTTACTCCCCCATCATCGTCAATGAGGACATGGTGATCGTGGATGGGCATAACCGTCAGTCACTGTGTGAAAAGCATGGCCTGCCCTATACGATGGCGGTATTTTCCTTTGAGGATTTGCTGGAAGCCAAGCAGTGGGCGCTGGACACACAGAAAAATCGAAGAAATCTGGAAAAGTGGGAGCTGGGCAAGATCGCGCTGAAGCTGAAACCCGAGATTGAAGCCAAGGCCAAAGCCAACATGGCTGCTGGCGGACAGAATTTCCGCCCCAGCGAGGCCGAGGAAGGTTTGGCAACATTGCCAAACCTTCCTTCTGTTGAAAAAGCGGTAGACACCCGCAAGGAGCTGGCAGAAGCAGTCGGTCTGGGTGAGCGCACCATGGGCAAGATCATGCAGATCGACGAGAACGCCCCGGAGGTTATCAAGGAGGCTCTGGATAAGAAGGAACTTTCCATCAACAAGGGCTATGACCTGACCCGGCAGCTTCAGGACCTTCCGGAAGAGCAGCGGGAGCAGGCGGCCGCCGAAGCGCTGGAATACGAAAAAGCGAAAAAAGAACTGAAAAAGCAGGACGCCGAGATCGACCGGAAAGGAAAAATCGCGGCGCTTTTCTGCAAAGCGTATGAAAAAGCCGTCCTGCTGACGCCGTCCGAAGAAAATATCCGCTGCTGGACGGACGGGACGCGGATGACCCCGGAGGAAATGCGGGATACCGTGAAGGAATCCCGTGAGTTGGCGGAGGTGTTCCGGACGATTGCAGATATCATCGAGCAGAAGATCCTGCCCGCGGATTGGAGGTGTACCAATGCAGAAAGTGAAGAAAACGATGCCCAGCCGGACGGGAATCCCGCCTGACGCGCAGGCGGAGATTTTGCAAAAGCTGTCTGCCGAAACGAAGATCACTTCCTGTGAGATCGCGGAGATCTTGAAAAAGCACGATGTCTGCGGAGATATGGACGCGCTCCAGGACGCCTATCGAAAGCGTCTGGGACAGCGGCTTCTGTCCGGCATCCGGGACGAGAACGGCAAGCGGGAAATCCTCTCCACCAGCGGCGGCGAGTATGTCATCGTAGACTGCTGCAATGACCCGCAGAAGCTGAAAGCCATCCAGCGCCGTATTCAGGCGCAGATGAATGGGCTGGATGTGTCTGCCGGGAAGGTGCGCGGACGGGTTCACCTTTTGGAGCGCTTTATGGGTTGGGTAAGAAAGGAGCGGTCAGATGGAGCAGCATGACAAAATGCTATCCCCGGAGGAACAGTACGCGCAGCTTGCGCCGACGCTGGACGCAGACGGTTTCTCGCTGTATGCCGCCGCAGAAGAAGTCACCGGGCTCAAGGTCTATGAAGAATTTCCCTATGAGGATAACCATGGAATGTTTGAGATGGCAGACGGACACACGCTGCTGCGGTATCTGGAAGCGGCATACTTTGGGACCGTTACCTGGGAGATCGTCCCCGGCACACCCTATGAGCGGGCGATTCTCGGTGAAGTAGATAAAACCACACCGGAGTATCGCACGTTTTATCAAAAGATCTGCGCGGGTGCGGCAGCGCACATCAAAAAACGTATTGGGAAGGAGATGAAGAATGTGAAGGAACCGATCTCAGAGATCAACAAAGAATCCTTCTGGGACCTGATCCATGAGGCAAAAAACGCCTGCGGGCAGGATATGGACGCCATGCTGGCCTATCTGAAAGACCGGCTGGTTTCTATGGGCCACGCGCAGGCGCAGAATTTCCACGACATCATCCACGTCTATGAAGATCTCGCGGACAAGTTCGGCTTGTGGGACGCGGCAGGGATCATGAAGGAATACGGCTGCAGCGATGACGGTTTTATCGATTTTCGCGCCTGGCTCATCGCACAGGGGCGCGAGGTCTATTTTGCCGCGCTGGCAGACCCGGACAGCCTTGCAGATGTCGTTCCCTACGGCGATTGCTGCTTTGAGCAGTTGAGCTATGTCGGGGACTATGCCTACGAGCAGCTCACTGGGAAAAGCGCCTATGATCAGACAGATTGGAGCGCATATGAAGCGCTTTTGATGAAGCTGGAACAGGATATCGTCTATAAGGGCGGCATCGAGTTTCCCAGAGAGGGTGCGGATCTGAAGAAATATCTGCCCCGGCTCTGTGCGAAGCATCCGGAGTGGGACGGTCAAACGCGCTGGAATCCGCAGCTGAAGGAGATTCGGGATCTTATCCGTGCTGGAAAGGACTATGACCGGCGCCAGACATCAAATAAGAAGAAACGCAGCCGTGGAGGTGAAGCAAGATGAGCGAGTCCATGATTGTTGGTGTCGACCACGGCTATGCCGCTATGAAAACGGCCCATTTCTCGTTCCCCTCCGGTCTGGTGGCGTATGAGCATGAGCCATATACGCTGAAGGACGTGCTGGAATACGGCGGAAAATTCTATGTGGTGGGCAGCGGGCGTCAGGCGCTGCAGAAGAACAAAACGCAGACAGAGGACTACTACCTCCTCACGCTGGCCGCTATCGCAAAGGAGCTCTCCTTCCGTCATGCGGAGCCTGCAGCAGAGATCCATCTGGCGGCCGGACTGCCCCTCACCAGCTTTGGACGGGAGAAAAATGCATTCCGTGAGTATCTGCTCCGGGATGGGAAAACGGTAAATTTCCGCTATGAGGGACAGGAATACTCCATCGCCACCCGCAAGGTGTCCCTGTTCCCGCAAGGTTATGCCGCAGTCTTGACCCAGAGCATCCTGCTGGATGAGCCTTCTGTGATCGTGGCAGATATCGGTGGATGGACAGTGGATCTGATGCGCCTGGACAACCGTATTCCCAATGCATCGACCTGCCGCAGTCTGGAACTTGGCATGATCCGCTGTCTGGATGAGATCGGTGAGCAGATCCGCCGCACGCTGGGCCTGTCTATGACGGCGGCACAGATGGAAAGCGTGCTGCGCGGCGATGCTGTCCATATCAACGAGGATGCCAGAAAAATTATTGACCGGCAGGCAGACGCCTATGTCCATCGCCTGCTCTCCGCCATTACGGAGAGCGGACTGGATACCCGTGCCATGCCTGCTGTTTTTCTGGGCGGTGGTGCGGCGCTGCTGAAGCGGAATGTATCCGCTGCGGACGGCCTTTGCCGTCCAGTCATCCTTGACGATGTATCCCTCAACGCCAAAGGCTATGAGCGGCTGGCAGAGCGGCTCACAAAGAACGATGAGCAGTAACAAAAAGCGGATCAATCTGTCCTTTTCCATGTCCTCGCCCATACAGCGCAGGGCGTGGAAGAAGCTGACGGAGATCCCCGCAGGACAGCGTACCGCCGCGGTCTGCCGCATGGTCTGTGAGTATAAAGGGCAGCAGGAATTGCTGGATGCCGTTCGCCAGACCATCCGGCAGGAACTGCGGGGAGTGCAGCTCACCAAAGAAGAAGCGCAGGATAGCGTCAGAGCCGGGGATGTAGATGAAAGCGTCCTCGGCTTTTTGCTTGCCCTGCAGGAAGGAGATGAGATGACCTGATCCGATATTTTGATATGTTTGCCGGCATCGGCGGCTTCCGCACGGGATTGACCCGCGCGGGCGGTTTCCAGTGCGTAGGACACTGCGAGATCGACAAATATGCCAACGCCAGCTATGAGGCCATTTATGAGCCGGGAAAGGAGGAACGATATTATCACGATGCCACAAAAATTGACCCCGCAGATATGCCGGACTTTGACCTTCTGTGCGGAGGATTCCCTTGTCAGACATTTTCAATCGCTGGCAGAAGAAAGGGCTTTGACGACACCCGCGGCACTCTCTTCTTTGAAATTGCCCGATTGGCTCAATCCAAACGACCTTCGTATCTTCTGCTCGAAAACGTTCCGGGACTGCTGTCGCATGACAAAGGCCGGACGTTTTCTGTCATCCTCGCCACGCTTAATGACCTGGGGTACCGCGTGGAATGGATGGTGCTTAACAGCAAACATTTTGGAGTCCCGCAATCCAGAAGGCGGCTGTTCCTTATCTGCTATCTTGATCCCCGATGCGCCGGAAAAATATTTCCTGTCTTCGGCACAGGTGGAAAAGCTCTTATACAAGTCCTCGGAGGCTCGCAAGGCTCCCGCGTCTACGACGCAGACGGAATAGCCTGCACGCAGACTGCCGGCGCTGGAGGTGTGGGCGGCAAAACAGGATTGTATATCATTCCGCAGGACAGACCCTTTGTGGATCTATGTGCCGGGGAGGCGAGACAAACGGAGGCTGCCCGCTGCCTCACTGCGCGTTATGGACAGACAACGCTGTCCAATCATAGAGCAGAACGTTCCGGCGTTCTGCTCATCAAGGAAGCCACGAAAAAAGGCTATAAAGAGGCGAATCCCGGTGACAGCGTCGATCTCGGCTTTTCCGGGAGCAATACCCGCCGTGGTCGTGTGGGACAGGATATCGCACACACATTGGAGACGAGCTGCATCCAGGGCATCGTGGAACGTGGCGGACGCATCCGGCGTCTGATGCCGCGGGAGTGTCTGCGGCTGCAAGGCTTCGATGAGTGGCAGATCGACCGCATCCTCGCCATCCAGTCTGACGCGCAGGCGTATAAGCAGGCAGGCAACAGCGTCACCGCCAATGTCATTGAAGCCATCGGGCGCCGTATCCGGGAGGTGGATGCGGAACTGAAAGCCGGTGCTGCCGCATGATCGGGCTGAAGGACCAGTGCTTCGGCGTGGAAGTTGAAATGACCGGCATCACCCGTGAGCAGGCGGCAACAGCACTGGCCGCGTATTTTGCAACGGATGCCCGCTATGTGGGCGGCGCTTACGATAAATGGTGTGTGACGGATCGGGACGGCAAAGAGTGGACAGTCATGAGTGACTCCAGCATCCACGGGGAGCAGAAGATCGGCAGCGGCTATCGTGCAACGGGTGACTACAGATACCGCGTGGAGATGGTAACGCCAAAGCTCACCTATGCGGAACTGCCCAAGCTGCAGGAGTGTGTCCGGCAGGTACGCCACGCAGGAGCCAGGGCCAACAGCTCCTGCGGCATCCATGTCCATGTGGACGCAGCCAATCATAACCGGCAGAGTCTGAAAAACCTCATCGGCATCATGTACTCCAAGGAGGATATCCTGTTCAAAGCGCTGCAGGTCAATGAAAGCCGGGCGTCCCGCTGGTGTCAGAAGGTGCGGGAACCCATGCTGCAAAAGGCGCGCAAGCTGTCATCGGATGAGACAAGGGATCTGACGCAGTTGGAGAATATCTGGTACGAGGGAGATAACGGCAGCGCAGACCACTATAACTGGACCCGCTATTACGCGCTGAATCTGCATTCGGTCTTTTACCGGGGGACGGTGGAATGGCGCTGCTTCAATTCCACGCTCCACGCGGGAAAAGTTGCCGCCTATGTGAATCTGTGCCTTGCCATCTCCGCCCAGGCTATCGCCCAGCGCAGCACGGTCATGCGCAAGACCCACAGCGACAATGAACTGTTCACCTTCCGGGTCTGGTTGGTGCGGCTGGGGCTCAACGGCGAGGAATTCAAGCATACCCGTGACCACCTGTTGGCAAATCTGGACGGTGATCGGGCGTGGCGTTTTGATAAGGACAGCTATGCAGTCAACAAAAAGAAGAAAAAATCCAGAGAAATGGAGAGGTGAAGCCTTTGAAGATTCAAATTGAAGATACCGTGTACGAAGGGACCGCAGCCGGGATCATGGAACAGCTTCGGGATCTCAGCTTTGATCCCACAGAGTTCCCGGATGTGGAGACCTACATCTGGTTTGTACAGAATAATGTCATCCGCACCACGGGAATGGACTGTCCGCTGCCGGATGGCGATGCGGAGACACAGGCGGCAGCCCTGCTCCGTCATCTGGAACGCTTTGGCGCTCTGACGATGCTGGAGGTGTGACGTGGAGGAAAACCTGTATTTTGCCTACGGCAGCAACCTTGATCTGGAGCAGATGGCGCAGCGCTGTCCGGACGCCGAGATCGTGGGGCCGGTCAGGCTGGAAAACTACGAACTGCGGTTCCGCGGCAGCGGCTTCGCTACCGTTGCACCGAAAAAAGGCAGTACTGTCCACGGACTGGTGTGGAAGATCACGCCAAACTGTGAACAGTCTCTGGATCGGTATGAGGGGTATCCCCGCCACTACACGAAAGAAACCGTGACTGTTAAAGACGCGGCTGGCGCTGAGCTCCCAGTCATGGTCTATATCATGGCGGAGTCGTATTGCCGCCAGCCTGCACTGCCGTCCCCATATTATTACCGCGTGATCCAGCGAGGCTTTGAAGCCAACGGCCTGCCGGTGGAGTCATTACAGGCTGCGTGGAGCAGGACCATTGACGAGGTGTGGAGCGGCAGGATTGACAAGCCAAAGCGAGCGCCTGAGCGAAACAGAGGGCCGGAGCGGTAACTCAGAGCAGCGCCGGCGTCTGTGCAAGAAAGAAGATCACCAGAATAGAGATCACAAAGGCCAAGATCCCAACGAGCAGGAAAACCTTTTTGCCGGGGCGGATTTTTGCCGCCTTGCCGATCAGCGCGGCCGCGGCGACGCATACCGCGGAAACCAGTAAAGCGACGCCAAGCATCTTCCACAGCCATGAAAGCTCCCAAAACCATATCATCACAGCCGCCTCCTCATATTTTTGTTCGTAAGCACAGTGTATCACAGGCGCGGTATCCGCGCAACAGACAGTCGGAGTGAAAAAGAGGTGTTCATTTTCCGCGGTCTGTGTTACAATAACCCCTGTTTGTGAAAGGGGGGGGCTGATATGTTTTATACAACGGAGGAAGCTGCTGTCCTCGGCGGCTTTCTGGAACTGTATCTGGAACGGGACAGCGTGGACCCGGCCGTGCGGGAACGGCACCGGAAATTCCGGCAGGGGCTGCTGGGCGGCGCACTGGAACGGGCCGATTATGAATGGGCGGCTGCGGCGCTGGGATTCCTGCGCCCCCAATGGTGGCAGGAGCATGAAGATCATCGGGCGTTGGAAAATGCCCTGCTGAAGACCCGGACGCTGGCATCCAAAAAAGAATAAGAATCACCATTTGCGGCAACGGCAGTGCAAACTGCTGCTGCCGCTTTTCTTTTGGGAAGGAGGAACCCATATCAGCACAGAAAAAATGAAAGTCCTTGTGGTGCGCCCCATGGAAATGCCTGAAGTGCAGGAGATCGACCACACCCTTTCTGCCATGCAGGAGCTCGTAGGCGGCACCATTCAGGCAGTTTACCCCTTCGATGACCCGGTGGCGCTCGTCTGCAATGACGAGGGCAAGCTGCTGGGCCTGCCGTGGAACCGCGCCCTGACCGATGATCACGGTGTGCCGTATGACATTGTCTGCGGCACATTTTTTGTTGCCGGTCTTAAAGAGGATGATTTTGCCTCGCTGACGGAGCAGCAGATCGAAAAGTACAAGGACAAATACAGCAACGAAATGATCCTCTCTGTTCCGAAACAGCCGGAGGCACATAAGAAACCAATGAAAAAGGAGAAACATGAATATGAAAGATAACTGCATTTTGACTGCTGAGTCAGTCACCGAGGGACATCCCGACAAGCTCTGCGACACCATCGCGGACGCGGTGGTAGATGCCTGTCTTACGCGGGACGCCGCTGCCCGCGTTGCCTGCGAGGTCATGGCCACAGCCGGAAAGATCATCGCCGCAGGCGAGATCACGGCAGCGAAGATTCCGGATATCCCTGCCACTATTTGCAGAACGGTGCGGGAAGCCGGATACGGCGGCAGCGACTATGAGGTGGAGGTCATCACCCATGAGCAGAGTCCCGACATTGCGGAAGCTGTGTGCGGCGGCACGGAGACCGGCGCAGGAGATCAGGGAATCCTGTACGGCTTTGCCTGCGATGAAACAAAGGAGCTGCTGCCTCTGCCTGTGGTGCTGGCCCATCGACTGGCCCGCCTGTTGACCGATACCCGCAGGCAGGGCATCATCCCCGGCCTGCGTCCGGACGGCAAGGCACAAGTGTCTGTGGAATACCGCTCTGGAGTCCCGTACCGCGTTGCCGCAGTGGTGGTATCCTGCCAGCATGAGGAGGAGCTGCCCCTGCCGGAACTGCGCAGGGACATTCTGCGCCATGTGATCCGACCCGCCATGCAGGAACTTCCGCTGGACGAACATACCGAAGTGCTGGTCAATCCCTCCGGTCGATTTGTCCAGGGCGGTTTTGAAGCGGACACCGGACTCACCGGACGCAAGCTGATGGTGGATACCTACGGCGGCCTCGCCCCTCATGGCGGCGGCGCGCTGTCCGGCAAGGATGGAACGAAGGTGGACCGCAGCGGCGCGTACATGGCCCGTTACATTGCCAAGAATATCGTAGCGGCAGGACTGGCCAAGCGCTGCACCATCAGCCTTGCCTATGCCATCGGTAAGGCACAGCCTGTGGCGGTGACGGTGGATACGGAGCATACCGGCATCTATTCCGATGATGTGCTGGAACAGGCTGTCCGCACGGTATTCAACCTGACGCCGGACGGCATGATCGGAACGCTGGGACTGGATCAGCCCATGTTCCAAAAGTTCTGCAATTACGGTCACTTCACCCATGCGGACGCGCCCTGGGAGCGCACGGACATGACAGAGGTTTTGGAATGTGCCTGTCGTGCCAAGGACATGGGCGTATCGCACCGATAACAGAAAAGGCCCGCGAGAGATGGTCTCTCGCGGGCGTGTTATCACTGCACGGAATCCTTGAATGCCTTGCCGGGCTTGAAAGCCGGCGCTTTGGAAGCGGGGATTTCAATGGTGGCTCCGGTGGCGGGATTCTTGCCGGTGCGGGCGGCGCGCTCCTTCACCTCGAAGGTGCCAAAGCCCAGCAGCTGTACCTTGTCACCGGACTTCAACGCAGTCTGCAGCGTGTCGACAAACGCATTCAGAGCGGTGTCGCAGTCCTTCTTGGTAAGGCCGCTGGCTTCCGCCATGGCGGTGATCAGTTCTGTTTTATTCATCGTATTTCGTCTCCTTCATATCTAAAATGACTGGAAATGATATGCGCTATTATAGCAGACTCCCCACCTGCTGACAATACTGCCAGCAAAAACAGAATCAGAGAGGATGATCATGATTTCAAAAGAAAAGAAGAACACCCTGCATATTGCGTCCTGCTCCTTCGGCAAAGACAGCCTTGCCACGATCCTGCTGGCGCTGGAGCACGGGGAACCGCTGGATGAAGCGGTCTACTGTGAGGTGATGTTCGATAAAAGGACCTCCGGCGAGGTGCCGGAGCATCGGGCATTCATCTATGAGACTGCGCTCCCCAGACTGGAACGGTTGGGCATCCCGGTCCGTGTGCTGCGTTCGGATAAGACCTATCTGGACCTGTTTGCCGGAGCCATTACCCGCGGTCTGAAAAAAGGACTTCGACGCGGATTCCCTCTGTGCGGGCATTGCTACGTTCAGCGGGACTGCAAACTCCGTCCCATCCGCCGGTATAACAGGACTCTGACGCCGGATACTGTGCAGTATGTGGGCATCGCCAGCGATGAGCCGGTGCGCTTGCACCGCTTGCAGGGAGATCAGGTGTCCCTGCTGGAAAAATATCACTACACCGAAGAGGATGCAAAGCAGCTCTGCCAAACGGCAGGGCTGCTTTCTCCAGTCTATGCGTTCACAGACCGTGGCGGCTGCTGGTTCTGCCCGAATGCCAAGCGGAAGGAACTGCGGCACCTTTATGACCACCATCCGGAGCTGTGGGCAAGAATGCTGGAGCTGCAGGCCATGTCGGGAAAGGTGTCCGAGAAATTCAACCGCACGGAGCGCTTTTCCGACATCGATGCGGCATTCCGAAAAGAAGATGCCCTGTGCCAAAAAGCGGCATAAAAAAGGAAAAGGAGATGAGAACCATCAGCAATCAGAAATATGAGATCACAGACATTGCCCATGAGGAATATCCGTTCCTGCACCGCATCTGCGCGCTGCGGGACATCTGTGGTGAGATTTGCGCAGGCGACATAGGCGGTTTCGTGGAAAGCGAAAGCAACCTGTCCGCGGAGCCGGGAGACTGCGCGTGGATCTTCGATGACGCCATTGCAGCGGGTGACGCCTATGTGGATCGGGATGCCTGTCTGCGGGGTGATGCCATTGCCTGTGGCAGCGCCTATGTTTCCAAAGGCAGCGTGATGAGCGGCCACAGCCGCGCCGAGGACAACGCCTATCTCCGCGGGACCTCCATGACCGGAAAAGCGCTGGCTTCCGGAAACGCGCAGATCATTCACGATCCCCATACGATGGGGACTCCCATCCTGTCCGGCAACTGCAAGGTGTATGGCACGGTGCAGGGGGATATCCGCATCACCGGTTCTGCCGTGATCCTGCCCTGCGAGGAAGTCCGCAACGATACAAGGGATACCTTTGTCCTGAGCGGCAAGAGCCGCAGCGTGATCCGCGGCATCGGGCGTGAGACCTTGAAACCTCTGCAAAAAGAAGTAAGTCCTATGAAAACAAAAACGCCAAAGAAACGAGGTGTGGAGCGATGACCGTGTATGAGCAGGAGCTGCGAAAGCTGTTTGAACACAGCGATCTCGTGGATCGGCCTCAATTCTCCGGGCGTGTGTGCGTGGGAGATCTCGGAAAGGACCTGCGTGTACGGGCGGAGTTTCTCTCTACCCATATCTCCAGCCAATATGACGCCATCCGCCTCACGGTGCTCAACCGCACGGAGGGCGTGGTGGACCGGACGCTACTGCGCTTTCAGGATGTCTGGGGTAAAAAGCAGGTGCCGAACAATCCCAACTTCCGCAGCGGCGTCATTCCCCACCTGTGGGATGACTACGGAAAAGTGGAATGGTACGCCTATCATCCCACTGCCGCGGACTATGCCGCTCTGCGGGATGGCGTCGGTCAGTATCTGTCCGCATTCCGGGAGCGCACGCCGGAGCTGGAACGGAGCGGCCCCAAGCTGGTCTATATCTGTGCTCCGCTGCGGGGCGATGTTACAAACAATGTGGAGTTTGCGCGGCAGAAAGCGCAGGAGGTGTTTGAGGAGGGAAATATCCCTATCTGTCCGCATCTGCTGTTCCCGCCTGTCGCAGATCCCACCGATCCTGCCCAGGACGAGAAAGCCAGGGCGATGGGACTGCGCCTGCTGGAATCCTGCCAGCAGATGAATGTGTACGGTCCGGTCTGGACGGATGGGATGTGGCAGGAGATATACAAAGCCGGTGAGCTGGGCATCCCCGTGTTGACGGATCAGAAGACCATTGGCCGGACACCGCCTGCAAGACGCCTCGGCAGAAAGGAGCGATAAATGCCGATTGAAAAGATCACCGCGGACGATCTGCGGGATATGGAGCATCAGGAGGGACTGGTGCTGCAGGGCTGCGGCGGTGAGGCGCAGGAGTGGCTGGATGGCATCAATGACCTGCTGACGCAGGACGGCATCTTGCAGAATGGCAGCCGCTTTGAGACGGTCAAGGTTTTTCAGCACGATGGAATCACCAATCTGCTGTTCCCCTTCGAGGACATTCAGGTGGACATGGGGAAACTGGCGATGTGGCGTTTGCAGACCCACGGCGCATTCGGCGGCACATGGCTGTCCGACTATGTTCCCAACAGGCTGGGCGGGTTTCGCTCCGCCCGGCAGGAGAACCCCCGCCCTCTCTGCCCTCTGCTGGGGCAGGACGGCAACATCTTCCATCTGATGGGTATTGCCGCCAGAGTTCTTCGGCAGAATGGCATGGCGGCAGAAGCAAAGGAAATGCAGACCCGCATCATGGGCGGAGCGTGCCACAGCTACGAGGAAGCACTGGGAATCATCAGCGAATATGTGGAAACGGAGCTGTCTCCGCCCCGCGAAAATCGAACGAAAAAGAAGGAGAAGCATGAGCATGAGCGATAATCAGAAATGGAGCATCCTCCAAGGTGATGCCCTGAAGGTGCTGGGGACCTTTGCCCCCAACACCTTTGACGCTGTGATCACCGATCCGCCCTATGCGTCCGGTGGGCGCACCCAGGCGGAAAAAAACAAATCCACCGCCAGAAAGTATTCCAGCATGGGTGAGAACGCACCGCCCCCTTTCGATGGGGACGCCAAGGACCAGCGCTCCTGGACCCGCTGGGCGGCGGAGTGGTTGTATGAAGCGCGAAAGGTATGCAAGAGCGGTGCGCCGGTATGTATGTTTATCGACTGGCGGCAGCTTCCGGCAGCCACCGACGCTCTCCAGTGGGCGGGCTGGATCTGGCGCGGCACCGCTGTCTGGGATAAGGGCAACAGCCGCCCCCAGAAGGGGCGCTTCCGCCAGCAGGCGGAATATATCGTCTGGGGCTCCAACGGCGATATGCCTATCAGCCGTCCGGTCCCGTGTCTGCCGGGGGTGTTCAAATACGGCAATCCCCAGAGCCGCATCCATCTGACGGAGAAGCCGCTGCAGCTGATGCGGGACATCGTGAAGATCACGGAACCGGGCGGGCATATTCTGGACCCCTTTGCTGGCAGCGGTACCACGGTGCTGGCGGCTGTGCAGGAGGGCTATACCGCCACCGGCATCGAAGTCACAGACACCTATGCGGAGCTGGCACGGGAACGTATTCGGAAGGAACTGGCGTGCGCCGCCTGAGCCTGCGCTGTGTGGCAACAGCACTTGCTATGCGCCTCTTGTGGCATTCTTTGTAGAGGAACAGACGAGCTATTATCAATAGGTAGAAGGATTCGTCCTTCCCTTCGACGCAGCTCGAACTACTGCACGAAACAGCAGGCAGAAAACGGAAGAGATCGAGCGTTGAGTCAATATTTGAACGGGCAGGGTGTCTTGATGACACCCTGCCGTTTCTATTTTGGGTGTTACATTGACACCCTGTGCGGAAGGACCCTGCGAAACCGGATGTCTGGCGCTGCTGCCAGACATTTCTTTTTTTCTGGAAAAGGTGCGGACCGTGTCCGCCTGTATTGGAATTAACCTACCTCTCAAAAAACGCCCCGCCGACGGCGGGGAACAGCCAACGCCGCCGTGGGCGGCGCTGGCGCAAGCATAGCGTTTGTATGACAAACGCGCTTGCTGGGGGCATCCCCAGTCCCCAATGCCGCCTGCGGGCGGAAGATTTTGCGGCAGTGCCGCTGGAAAGGAGGGCGATATGCCCGGAAAAACACACATGATCTCCGTCCGGCTGACGGACGCGGAGCGCAGGAAGCTGTCGCAGATCTGCGCCGTTTCCGGCCTGCCGGTCAGCGCGGCGATCCGGGAGATGATCGGCGGTATTACCATCCGCCAGCGGCCGCCGCAGGAGCTTCACGACCTGTATGTGGAGATCAACCGCATCGGCAAGAACATCAATCAGATCGTCCGGAAAGCCAACGCCGGTTTTGCTACGAAGGAGGATATCCGGGAACTGAAGTTTCTGATGCGGACGATAGAGACAAAAATGACAGAATTGGTGAAACAGTAATGGCAGTCACAAAAATCCTTGCCCGCAGAGGCGGTTTGGCTCAGGCCATTGCCTATGTGGTCAACGGTGACAAGACGGAGGAACAGGTGTTGACTGCCACGCAGGGGTGCTCAATCAAAAGCGCCTGCGCCGAGATGCAGGATGCCAAGATCCGCTGGAACAAAACAGACGGAGTGCAGCTCTATCATATCATCCAGTCCTTCCGTCCGGGCGAGATCGAGCCGGAACTGGCGCTGGAGATCGCGCAGGAATTCGTGCGGGAGCATCTGCCCGGATACCAGGCAGTCATCGGCATCCATACCGACCGGGAACACATCCACGCCCATATCGCATTCAATTCCATCAACCAGCTCACCGGAGAAAAATATCACAGCAACGCCCGAAGCTACTACCAGCAGATCCGTGCCATTTCAGACCGGCTCTGCCGAGAGCATGGATTATCCGTCATCGTGCAGGGCGCGCCTGCCAGGTCGGTCAGCTACATTGAGTGGCTGCGCCAGTCCAAGGGGCAGCCCACCTTCCGTTCCATGCTGGAGGCAGATCTGCGGGATGCCATCCGGGACGCCAACGACCTCGGCCACTTCTTCCTGCTCATGGAGCATAAGGGGTATGAGATCCATCATGGCGGCAGGCTCGGCTTCCGCCTGCGGGGGCAGGAGCGATTCCAGTACCCCGGCAGGCGAGATCCGCTGTTCACAGAGGACGGAATCCGTGCTGCCATCCAGGGCAACCTGGAACAGATTGAAGCGGGACTGCGGCCTGTCTTGCCTGCGCTGTCGGCATATCAGCCGTACCAGAAGCATCCCAGATACAGCGGTTTTCTCGCCCTCTATGTCCATTATCTCTGTCTGCTGGGCAAGATCGAAAAGCGGCAGTATCCGCCCCGCATGACGCCGCATCTGCGGCAGGCGGTCATGCGCTTTGAACGGTATCAGGCGCAGTTCGCGTTCCTGCGGGAAAATGACATCACAACGCCTGCTGACATGGCGGCATTCGAACAACGCACAGAGGAAACGCTGGGCAGATTGACAAAGCAGCGGACCCTCCTCAATGTGCGGAAGAAGAAACGCCAGCCGCTCTACGCGGCGCTGGCAGATGCGGAGGCGCTGGAACCCAGCAGAGCGTTATACGAGGAAGGGCTCACCGGCATGGAGCAGGAGTTTGAGCAGTATATGAAAGCCGTGAAGCTGCTGGAGGACAGCGGCATTCCGCGGGAGGTGCTGAAGAAAGAAAAGGCAGAAGTGTATGAACAGCTCTCAGAGGTGAATCGGGAGATCCTGGCAGAGCGGGAAAAGCTGAAGCTCTGCCGGGAGATCTGCCAGCAGACGCCTGTAATGGAGCAAGACATCCAGAAAACAGAAGAACACCAGAAGGAGGTGCGGGAACATGAACATCGGAGGCGGTGAAGCGGCGGACCAGCTGGTACGCATGATGCTCTCCGGCAGCGAGGTCGCTGTCCGGCTGAGCGGCTCCGTCATCAAAAATATGCTGGCGCTCACTATGGCGCTGGCGAAAAACCACAAGACCATTTCCGGTAAAGTCAATCTGGTCAAGATGCTGAAGGAGACCCGCGATGTGCGGCGATTTTCCATGTCACCAGAACAGTATCAGCAATTCAGGCAGCGGGCAGGAAAACAGAAGATCCTGTTCTCTGCCATCCGTGATTCGGATAACAAGGGAAAAGTCGTGGATGTGATCATGCCGGTAACGGAGATCGACCGCGCCAATATGATCTTTGAGCGCATCCGCTATACCGGACAGCCGGAGCAGGCACGGCAGGATGCGCCCTCTAAGGAGCAGGAAGCCCGTGTGGGACAGGAGGTGCCGCAGCGCGAACAGCAGCGCCCCCGGCAGGAAGAAACGCCTGTAACGCCGCCTGTGGGCGAGCGGCAGGGGGTGACGCCAAAAAAAGGATCTCGGTCGGGAACAGACTTGCCAGATACCAAAGGCAGATCGACCTCATCCAGCGGCAGGGAAACGGCTGCCGGGACGATGACGAATGAGCGGCCTTCGGTTCTGGAACGGCTGAAAGGCTATCAGGCGCAGCTGGACCAGCAGCAGAAGTCTGCCCCGGCCAAAGAAAAGATTCATCAAAAAGTACGACCGGACAGAACAAAGTAAGAAAGCCGTTCCGTCAGCAAGGCCGGCAGAGTGGAATACTCTGCCGGCCTCGTATTTTTACGCAGGAGGTGATGCGGCTGAAAAAGACATCCCCAATAACGGATCTGGTACTTGCCCTGTTCCTCTATATCCCTGTGGTATGGGCGGCGCTGCTGATCGCCCAATCCCTTGGCGGCGGTCTGCCGGAGCTGCTATCAAACTTAACTGCCGCACTGGAACAACCCTTCCAGATCCAATGGACAGACAAGAGCCTGTTGTCCATTCTCGTCTGCACCGGCGCGTATCTCATGGGGCTGTGTCTCTATGCTTTCGGACAGGGCAGGACACGGGACGGAGAGGAACACGGCTCCGCCGCATGGGGCTCGCCACGGCAGCTCAACGCGCAGTTCCGGCAGAAGCAGAACAAGATCCTCACCCGCCATGTGCGGCTGGGGCTGGATACCCACAAGCACCGGCGCTCACTGAATGTGCTGGTCATTGGCGGCAGCGGCGCCGCTAAGACCCGCGGCTATGTCAAACCCAACATTCTGGAAGCCAACAGCAACTATGTGATCACGGACCCAAAGATGGAGGTGCTGACCGCCACCGGAGGGTATCTGAAACGGCAGGGATACGACATCCGAGTGCTGAATCTGGTGGATCTGTCACAGTCGGACGGCTATAACCCGTTCCGCTATCTGCGGGATGAAAAGGACGCGCTGAAGCTGGTCAACACGCTGATCCAGGCAACGACGCCCAAGGGCAGTCATGAGTCCGATCCGTTCTGGTCGAAGTCCGAGACAGCACTGCTGCAGGCCATCATCCTCATGCTGTTCCAGGAAGCGCCGGAATACGAGCAGAATTTTTCAATGGTGATGCGTGTGCTGGAATATGCCGAAGTGAAGGAGGACGATGATGAGTATGTCTCCCCACTGGATCTGCTGTTCCGGGCAATAGAGTATGAAAACCCGGAAAGCGTTGCCCTGCGGCAATATAAGGTTTTCAAGCAGGCTGCGGGCAAGACAGCGAAAAGCATTTTGGTCTCTGCCGCTGTGCGGCTGGCACCCTTCAATCTGCCGCAGATCAAAGCTGTCACCGACCATGATGACATGGATCTCTACACGCTGGGAGAGCGAAAGTGCGCCCTCTATGCCGTGATCCCGGATAATGACACGACCTTTACTTTTTTAGTGAGTCTTCTGTACTCCCAGATCTTCCAGACCCTTTACTACTGCGCAGACCAGATCCATCACGGCGCCTTGCCCTGCCATGTGCATTTCATCTTGGATGAAGCGCCATCGGTCAATCTGCCGGGGCTGCCGCGGGAGCTTGCGACCATGCGCTCCCGCAACATCTCCTGCAGCACCATCATCCAGAACATGGCGCAGATTAAGGAGCTGTATAAGGATTCCTGGGAAACCATCCCCGGCAACTCGGACACGCTGCTCTATCTGGGCGGCAACGAGGCAAGCACTCACAAGTACATTTCTGAGGCGTTGGGTAAGTCCACCATTGACACCAAGACCCACGGGCAGACCAAAGGGCGGTCCGGGTCTTACTCCACTAACTTCCAGATGAGCGGCAGAGAACTGCTGACGCCGGACGAGGTGCGGATGCTGGATAACCGGTATTGCATCCTGTTCATCCGCGGCACACGGCCGGTGATGGACGAAAAGTATGAGCTCATGGAGCATCCCGCCATCCGCTATACGATGGATGGCGGCGGACCGCCCTACATCCACCACGGGACGGCGGAGCCTCCTATTCCGGGAGAGCCACTGTTCCAAACTGATTTTGACAATGAAAAGGAGAATGCTGCAGCATGAAACATGATTTGAACAACAAAAATTTCGAGAGAAAGGCAAAGCGGGTCTATTCCGTCTTTGCCTGTGTCGCCCTGCTTCTGGCAGTCACCGCAGTGCCTGCGCTGGCGGCAGATGACCCACTGACGGTGGTCAACAACCTGTCTGATTTCATTTTCTCGCTGATCCGCGCCATTGGTCTCATCCTGCTGGGCTTCGGCATCCTGCAGGTGGGCCTGTCCCTCAAGAGCCATGACCCCTCCCAGCGCGCCAACGGTATGCTGACGGTGGCAGGCGGTATCGTCATCACCTTCACCAAGGAGATCCTCACTCTCATCACCGGCTGAAAAACGCGGCAGGGTGAACGGCATGATACCGTTCACCCTGTTCTTCCCGTAGGAGGTGATTTTGAATGGGAAGTGGAAACTGGATCGTAGACAATTTGAACTCTGCGCTGGAAATGTGGAACGGAAGGCTGGCAGAGATCTGGCAGCTCATCAGCACCTCGCCGGAGTCCTTTAAGGGCGGCGGTGTCTGGAATGTCATCGTGAATATCAACGATGGATTGAAGGCTGTGGGGTATGCGTTGTTGGTGCTGTTTTTCGTGATGGGCGTGGTCAAGACCTGCGGCAGCTTTACCGAGATGAAGAAGCCGGAAGTGGCCTTCAAATGCTTCATCCGCTTTGTGCTGGCGCAGGCGGCGGTATCGTGGGGCATGGAGCTGATGACCGGCGCGTTTCGTGTTGCCCAGGGCATGGTGACAACCATCATGGATTCCTCCGGGCTGACGGCGATGTCTGCCACCACATTACCGGATGAACTGGTGAGTGTCATCGAGGATGTGGGCTTTATTGACTCCATCCCCCTTTGGGCGGTGACGCTGTTGGGCTCCCTTTTTATCTGGGTTCTGTCCCTTGTGATGATCCTGACGGTGTATAGCCGTTTTTTTAAGCTCTATATCGCAACGGCCATCGCCCCTGTGCCGCTGGCCAGCTTTGCAGGACAGCCCTCCAGCAGTATCGGCGTTGCTTTTCTGAAAAGCTATGCCGCCATCTGTCTGGAGGGCTGTGTCATCGTATTGGCCTGTGTGATCTTCTCTGCCTTTGCCTCGTCACCGCCCGCCATCGCGGACGATACGCTGGCGGCAGCCACCATCGTGTGGAACTATGTGGGCGAGCTGATCTTCAATATGCTGGTGCTGGTGGGCGCGATCAAGATGAGCGACCGCATCATCCGGGAGCTGATGGGCCTTGGCTGATTCAGCGCCACAGACCCTCTGTGCTGACGGTGTCTTCGCCGTTCTCCCGTGCTTTGCGAACACGGTAGGAGAAATACTCCATAGCGGCAGCGTCATCCCGTGCCTGCATAACAAGATCACAGACAAAGCGGATCAGCGAAAGCAGCCAGGACAGCACCACCAGCCCTACAAGAGCGAACAGGATGCGGTCTGCCAGCACGGTATGGGTGCGATACCAGCCGTGGAACACCGTCAGCATGGACACGGTGTACAGCAGCGGGATGGTCATCCGCGTCAGCGCGGCCAGCCGGGAGAGAAGCGCCAGGACGCCAAGCCCGGCGATCATCAGAAAAGCGATCATGTGTCACGACCTCCTTCATCGGGTTTGTGGCATAGTACCATGACTGCACAGACAAAGCAAGAGTCTGTTCAGCAAAACTCAGAAAAAACTCGGAGGTGATCCATTGGAGGTCCGCATCAACAAAGAAGTACGAAATTACCAGGAGAGTCTATTCTTCGGGCTGTCCCTGCGGCAATTGCTGTTCGCACTGCTGGCGGTCGCCGTGGCAGTGGGCGTATATTTCGGCCTGCGTCCTGTGCTGGGGAATGGGGAGATCGGCTGGGTCTGCGTGCTTGCAGCCTTTCCCTTTGCCCTGGGCGGCTTTTTTCAGTATAACGGCATGACGCTGGAACGCTTTCTGCTCGCGTATATCCGCTCGGAATTCCTGTTTCCCCGCAGGCTCGTGTTCAAATCGGACAACATATACGCCAAAGCTCTGGAAAATTCAACGATAAAGGAGGCTCTCAAACTTGATTAAAACTCTGCAAAATACACTGAAGCAGGACAAAGAAAGATTTACGGTTCCGAAATCTGTACAGGACATCATCCCCATCCGCCGCATCTGGCCGGATGGGGTCTTTCAATTTGGCAGCAAGTATTCTAAAACACTGCGTTTTAGCGACATCAATTATGCCATTGCCTCGAAAGAGGATAAGACAGCCATGTTTCTCAGCTATTCCGAGCTGCTGAACGCGCTGGACACCGGCTCCACCACGAAGATCACCATCAACAATAAGCGCCTGGACCGACGCAATTTTGAGCAGGAGATCCTCATCCCGCCCAAGGGAGATGATCTGGACGGCGGGCGTAAGGAATACAACGCCATGCTGCTGGATAAGGTGACGGACTCATCCAACAGTGTGGTGCAGGAGCGCTACATCACCCTGTCCGTCCACAAGAAAAATGTAGAGGAGGCCCGCGCATTTTTTGACCGCACGGTCCATGACGCCTCTTCCCGTCTGAACCACATGGACTCCCACTGCGAGGAGATGGATGCGGCAGACCGCCTCCACATCCTGCATGATTTCTACCGTGTGGGTGAGGAAAGCGAGTTCCGCTTTGACCTCCGGGAGAACATGAAGAACGGGCGTTCCTTCAAGGACGCCATCTGCCCGGACAGCATGGAATTCAAAAAGGATCATTTTATCATGGGCGGTAAATATGGCCGGGTGCTTTTTTTGAAGGAGTATGCCAGCTACATCAAGGATTCCATGATCAATGAGCTTACCAGCCTGAACCGCAGTCTCATGCTGTCCATTGACATCATCCCTGTTCCTACCGATGAGGCGGTGCGGGAGGTGCAGAACCGCCTGCTGGGTGTGGAGACCAATGTGACCAACTGGCAGCGCCGGCAGAACGCCAACAATAACTTTTCTGCCGTTGTACCTTACGATTTGGAGCAGCAGCGCAAGGAGACCCGTGAGATGCTGGACGATCTCACCACCCGCGACCAGCGGATGATGTTTGCCGTGGTGACGCTGGTGCATTTGGCAGACAGCAAGGAAGAGTTGGACAGTGATACGGAAACGCTCCAGTCCATCGCCCGCAAGCACCTCTGTCAGCTCACGACGCTGAACTGGCAGCAGGCGGACGGGCTGGTGACGGCGCTGCCGCTGGGCCTGCGCCGCATCGATGCTCTGCGTACACTGACCACGGAAGCGCTGGCTGTTCTCATGCCCTTTAAGGCGCAGGAGATCTGGGACCGGGGCGGTGTGTACTACGGGCAGAACGCCATCAGCAAAAATCTTATCGTGGCGGACCGCAGGCAGCTTCTCAATGGCAACGCATTCATTCTGGGCGTCTCCGGCTCCGGCAAATCCTTCAGCGCCAAGAAGGAGATGGTGTCACTGGCGCTGTCCACGCAGGACGATATCATCGTCATCGATCCGGAGTCGGAGTACCGGCCCCTCATCGAAGGGCTGGGCGGTCAGGTCATCAACATCTCCGCCACCTCACCCAACCATATCAACGCCATGGATATGGAGCAGGGCTATGGGGACGGAGAAAACCCCGTGGTGCTGAAATCCGAATTTCTGCTCTCCCTCTGTGAGCAGCTCATCGGGGCGGGCAAGCTGTCTGCCAAGGAAAAATCCGTCATCGACCGCTGTACCGCGCAGGTGTACCGGGACTATATCCGCAGCGGCTATCACGGTGCGGTCCCCACCTTGCAGGACTTCCACGCGGAGCTGCTCCGCCAGCCGGAAAAGGAAGCGCAGGATGTGGCGCTGGCCATCGAACTGTTTACAGACGGCAGTCTCAACACCTTTGCCAAACCCACCAATGTGGACACCAATGCCCGCATCCTCTGCTACGATATCCGGGACCTTGGCAAGCAGCTTCTGCCGGTGGGGATGCTGGTGGTGCTGGACAGCATCTTCAACCGCATCATCCGAAACCGCGGGCTGAAGCGCAACACCTGGATCTATATTGATGAGATCTATCTGCTGTTCCAGCATGAGTACAGCGCCAATTTCCTGTTCACCCTCTGGAAGCGTATGAGAAAGTATCATGCTTGCGGGACGGGAATCAGCCAGAATATCGAAGACCTGCTCCAGTCCCATACGGCCCGCACCATGCTGGCAAACAGTGAGTTCCTCATCATGCTGAATCAAGCAGCCACAGACCGGGAGGAACTGGCGCGCCTGCTGAACATCTCGGATAATCAGCTCTCCTACATCACCAATGTGGACTCCGGTCGGGGACTCATCAAGTGCGGCAGCGCCATCGTGCCTTTCGTGGACAGTTTTCCCCGCCACACCAGGCTGTATCAGATGATGACGACCCGCCCCTCCGACCTTGTTGCGTGATGTGTTATGAAAAAAATCAAAGAAAAACCCACGCTCTCTGAACGCATCAAAGAAAAGGCGATATCGACACCCAGAGAACTGCTGCACAGAGGTCTGGACGATGGCTCGGAGCGGCTGCGGACGCAGCTGCGGGATACGGCTCAGCACGGGCAGACAGATGAATATGGCGGTGACGCCATTGAGGATACCGCCGCCCGCAGCCTGCGTCGGGCAGAAAAGGAACTCACCCGGCAGCGGAAGAAGAAACCGCAGGAGCAGCCGCCGGAGGGCGGCGCTCCTGCTGCCGATGCCACAGAGCAAAAGCCTTCTGCCATCAAGGGAAAAGATACCACTTCTGCCGGGTCGCAGCCGCAGACCGCTGCGGAGCGTGGACGGCAGCAGACGCGTCAGAACGCCGCGCAAAAAGCTGCCAAGGTCAAGACCAAAGACGCCTATATCGGCGCACAGACAGAGACACAGGTCACAGTGGCAACGGAACCGCAGCGGCAGGGGCAGCAGGTATTCATGGAGGAACGCGGGCGCAAAGCCGCTCGATGGCAGGCAGAGCAAAAACAAGCCGTATCGCGGCACCAGGTCAAGACGGCGCAAGCCTTGCATTCAGACAGGGACGGCAGCACCATGCCCGACAGGAAACGTTCAGCACAGACTCCTCGCATTAAAGAGCGGGCGGCAACCAGCTTGCCAAAATCGGCGCGAAAACACAGCCTGCCAATGGAACGGAAAGTATCACCGACTTTGTCTCGTTCACGCAAGACGGGCGACGCGGTGAAAGCCGCAGAGTCCGCACAGAAGCAGGCGGTCATGCTGCAAAGCAGCGCCCATGCCGCACGGGAAGCAGTGGTGCAGACAACGCGGTATCAGCAAGCCGCGAAAGCGGCGCAGGCCACCGCGCAGAAAGCATCCCAGGCGGCGGGACGGGCGCTGCGGGCGATCCTGTCCGCCGCCAGAAGCCTTGCGGCGGCGATGATGGCGGGCGGCAGCACGGTCCTCTCAATGGTGTTAGTCATCTGCCTGATCGGGCTCCTAATCGCGTCACCGTTTGGGATTTTCTTTTCCGGTGAGGACAGCGGCACCGGATATACGATGCCGGAGGCTGTGACTATGCTGAATACAGAGTTTACAGACCGCATCGAGCAGATCAAGGCGGAGAATCCGCATGATGAATTGGATATGGACAACGCCGGCAGCGCCGCCATGATCTCCAACTGGCGGGATGTGCTGGCTGTTTATGCTGTGCGGACAACGACAGATGCATCGTCGCCGGACGAGGTGGCGACGCTGACGGAAGAAAAGCTGGATATTCTGCGGCAGATTTTCTGGGATATGAACGCCATCTCTTATTGGGTGGAAACCATCTCAGGCGACAAGGATGAAAGCGATACCGCCATCCTGCATATCACCGTCACGGTAAAGGATCACCTGCAGATGGCGGATGAGTACCGATTCACCGCAGATCAGCGGAAGCTGCTGGAAGAACTCATGCAGCCGGAGTATCAGGAACTATTCGCGGCGCTCACCGGTAGCTACCAGGACATTGAGCTGAGTCCCGACGAGGTAGCGAAGATCATGGAAAACCTCCCCGCCAATCTCAGCGAGGCACGCAGAGAAGTTGTGCTGACAGCATATCAGCTCTTGGGCAGAGTCCATTATTTTTGGGGAGGAAAATCTTTGGTAATCGGCTGGGACTCCCGCTGGGGAATGCCGATGGAGGTCACAGCCGAGGGCAGCTCCACCACCGGCACTGTGCGGCCCTTCGGACTGGATTGTTCGGGAATGGTGGATTGGGTATTCTACAACCAGAGCGGCGGACAATACGTCATTGGGCATGGCGGCGGGGCCACTGCGCAGCACAGCTACTGTACGCCTATTGCTTGGAGTGACGCCCAGCCGGGAGACCTTGTCTTTTATCCGGGTGACAGCCATGTCGGCATTGTTTGCGGCTTTGACAGCGGCGGTAATATCATGATCATCCACTGCGCCAGCGGCGCGAACAATGTGGTGGTTACCAGCAAGGAAGGATTTACTGCCGTTAGCAGACCCTTTTACTACAGTAAATAGCGTCAGGGGCTGTCTCAGAATATTTGCTCTGGGACAGCCCCTGTTTATTTTGATGTACCGCAGCACGTTATTATCCTATGTGTGTCCAGCCGCCCTCAGCTTTGACGGTATAGGCGTCGGGTGTAACTAACCGCCAGGGGTATTATTGCTACCGCCACCACTACTGCCTCTGCCGCTGCTTACCAATTTGGGAATGCTCTCCGTCTTTGTGGCCTTGCAAATCCCACAGGTGTAAGTTTTGACGCCTGTTTTTTCATGGGTAGGTGCAGTTGTCACTTTACCCTCGCCTGTATAGACGCCGCTGGAATTGACGCTTACGTTACCGGGTGGTTACTGAGCACTTACACAGCTTACCAAAGAACGGCGGCAGGGAATCGTTGATTCCGAGCCGCCGTTCTGATTCACTTTGGGTTACCCGTCAGTCGCTACCCTTACTTGCCCTGATAGGCACGGAACAGGAAGGTCACGATCTGGGCGCGAGTGCAGCCGTTGTCGGGGCTGAACGTAGAGTCCGTCGTACCGTTAGTCACGCCGTTTTCCACAGCCCAGGCCACTGCGTCAGTATAGAAAGCATTGGCCGCCACATCGGTGAAGCCAATTGCCGTGGTAGGTGCGGTACCCAGCGCGCGGTACAGGAACGTCACGCTCTGGGCGCGGGTGCAGGTGGCGTTGGGGCTGAAGGTGCCGTTGCCGGTACCGGTAGTGATGCCCTGGCTCAGTGCCCAGCGGACAGCCTCCGCATAGTAAGCATCACCGGGAACGTCCGTCAGATCCATGGCGTAATTCACCACGGGAGAACCGGCCGCACGCCACAGGAATGTCACGATTTGAGCCCGAGTACAGGGCTGGTTGGGTCCAAACAGGCCGTTGCCGATACCGCCGGTGATGCTCTCCTTAGCGGCCCACTTCACAGCGTCATAGTAATAGGCGCTGGAGGGAACGTCCACGAAGTCCATGGCCTTGATCTCGGCGAATTCAGCGGAAACCGTCACCTTGGAGGCGGGCATGGTAAAGGTAAACTTGCCGTTGCCCTTGTCCTTCACCTTGATCTTGCTGCCACTGGCGTCTTTCACGGTCAGGGTGTCCAGCTCATAGCCGCTGTCGGGCTTGACCGTAATGGTCACGGTATCGCCCGCCTTGGCGTTCTTGGGATCAACGGTCACATCGCCGTGCTTGACAGAGGGCGCGGAGACGTCATAGCGTCTGGTGGAAGAGCTGGAACCGCCTCCGGAGCTGCTGCCGCCACCGCCGGTGCTGCCACTGCCACCGGTGCTGCCGCCGCCCGCAGAGGGACCGCCGGTGCTACCGCCGCCCGCAGAGGGGCCGCCGGTGCTACCGCCGCCCGCAGAGGGGCCGCCGGTGCTGCCACCGCCCGCAGAGGGGCCGCCGGTGCTGCCGCCGCCCGCAGAGGGGTTGCCAGTGCTGCCACTACCCGCGGAGGGGTTGCCAGTGCTGCCACTACCCGCGGAGGGGTTGCCGGTGCTGCCACTACCCGCGGAGGGGTTGCCGGTGCTACCACTACCCGCGGAGGGGTTGCCGGTGCTGCCACTACCCGCGGAGGGGTTGCCAGTGCTGCCACTACCCGCGGAGGGGTTGCCGGTGCTAGTCTCACTAATACCACCAGGCACGACAGATACACTGATCTTAACATTTGATGCATTCTTAAAGGTGGTCGTTTTAAGAGTCACGTTCGCGCCGCTTGAACAGTCTGCCTTCACGGTGAATGTCAGAGTAAACAGCATACCGTCCTCCGCACACTCTTTTTGAGCAGCATCAGCAACGAAATTCACCTTTCCAGTATTTACATTTTCAGTAAAATTTCCGTTAATGCCTGCTTTTTCAATCTTTTTCAGTGCCAATTTGCTAGCATCGTACTGGACAGTAAAATCAAATGCCGCAAAGCCGGGATTGTTCGCAATGGAAACCTTCAGTTCAACTTCCTCACCCTCTTTGACTGCTTGCTTTACAGTCTCGACGGTGATCGTGGTCGCACTGCCGTTATCAGTGCCAGCTGCCATAGCAGGGGTGATCGCCATTGTGAACACTACCACTACGGAAAGAAGCACCGATAACCAGCGTTTTGCATTCTTCATGTTTTTTGTTCCTTTCTTTATAAAAAAGTGTTGTATCACAAGATACACAAATTGGGGATTCTCCCACCAAAGGATGTGGAAAACTGCATCCTTTGGTGGGAAAGTGAGGTGTTATTCCTCGTAGCCAGCCAAACGTCTCTGGAGCGTCCACGCATCGAAAATGTCAACATCGCCGTCACTGTTCACATCGCTATTGGCGTAAATAAAGCCTTCGACCTCATATCCCGCAAGATAACGGCACAATGCATAGACATCGAAAATATCAACCTCGCCGTCGCCATTCACATCGCCCATCACAAAGACAGTTTCCGCAAAAGTCACGTCCAATTTTGCGATACGCTGTGTGAGCCAATTCTGCATATCTGCAAAAACCGAAGCATAGGTGGCGTTCTTCCAAATGTGTCCGGCATTGCTCGGATCTCCCACACGGATATACGGCCAGAGGACGAAGTTCATTTCCGCACTATCTGTCAGGCAGTCCGCATAACCACGGATTGTACCGTTCTCCGCGATCAGAGCATTGGCTTGCGGAGCAAATATCTCGTTATAGTATGCGATGACGGCCTCCCGGAAGTCGGGGATCTGGATCAGCGCTTCCGCCAGATAGTGATAGTCGGTCGTGTCCGGTGAGATATACTTGCTCCAGCCGGTACCGAGCGTCATGTCCTGATCCCAGATGGGACCGGCATACATGATCCCGTTGGCATCCTTGTAGAAATAGAGCGAGGAAATAAAGCCGTCCGGACTCAGCGCCAGTTCCTGCAGCAGGAAGATCTTCACGAGCGAATCACGATCAACATAGTCGTAATAGTGCTTGCCGTCCTCGTTGATGCCGGTGTAATTGCCGTTTCCGTCCGTGGCATAGACCGCATTCTCAAACGCCTGATAATACTCGCTGATGTACTTCATAGCTGCATCACCGCACCATTCGGGGCTCTTGACATTGACGCCCTTGCCCTGTTTGGTCACAAATCCGTTGACCTCATCCGGTGCGTTGTGGTTCAGCTCCAGCAGGTATCCGCCCGTGATGTCGGTCGGGTCAGTAAGGCCGGTCGTATAGGTATAGCTCCCGCCATAGGCATTGGTGCCGGTTGAGGTGCTCATATTCGTACCATACGCCGGATTCAGATCCTCGTACGCCGCTTCCAGATCGGTGATATTGATGCCGGTATCCTTGACCGCATTCTTTTCGCTCAGCAGATACACGCCGCGATACTCACCATCGTAGTACAGGTTCACCCAATCGCAGCTCGCTGTATAGGGCATTCCCAAAGCAGCCGCCATGTCCTTGAACAGCTTGTCATGCATCAGTGTAGCGTCGAAGTAGTTTGCCAGCAGCACCCACGTCTTCACGTTCTCGCCGTTTTGCAGCAGATCGGAGGCCGTTTCCAGCTTCATCTGATAGGACTTCTTCGCAGCGTAGGTAAAGGTGGAATTGCCGCGCGCCTTGAGTTCTTTGATGCCCATCGTACTGATCTCGCTGCCAGCTGTGTCGATCATCTTGAGCGCCGCCGTCGTGGTGTTCTGCTTGCTGCTATCCACATAGCTGCGTCCCTGCGTTTTTGCATCCGTGCTGGTCAGATAGATGGTCGGCAAGCTCGTCGCCTGCATGATGCGGACGGTGAACGCTGTGCCGTTTCCGACTTTTGCAGTCAGGAGGCGATAGCCGTCCGTCTCAGAAGCCAGAGCGGAAACATTCAGTGCAGCAGCATCGCCGGTAACGGGCTGGCTGCTTTGATTGCCCGCAACCACCAGACTGCCGTCATTAGCCGAACGCGTGATGGTGACATTCAGGTTCGCAAGATCTGCCGAGGCAGGCAGGAACAGGTAATTTGTACCGTCCACATCGACCGCCGGAATCTGCATGCCGTCTACCGTGGCAGTCATAGCCGTTACATCTGCCGAAAGAGGAGACGTTGTTGCACAGAGGATATTGGACCATTCTATACTGTAGTAGACCTCGTTTTCTGTCGGAACCTTAGTCCGGCCAGCCGCTACGAAATAATACGCTGTGTCCGCACTCAGCCCCGTGACTTTAAAAGTGGTATTCTCAGTGGTTCCCAACGATGTACGGTTTTGGCCCTTCTCGTCGCATTGGAAGACCTCATAATACCCCGCACCGGGGGCCGCGTTCCATGCAAGGGTCAGGGAATCTACCGTAGCAGCGGTGCATTTCAAATCCTCCACATTGTTCGGAACAATGTAGTAGGTCAGCGTTTTATCGCCGTAGTAATTTCCTCGGCCTGAGCATTTGATCTCGGCCTTGCCGACATTCTTGCTGTCCGGCCATTCCACATATAGATCGGGAATCTGTCCGTTGATGAGGTTGGCGTCATTGTTCTGCGTCAGCACATAGTCATCGCGTTTGGCAAAGCTGCCGGGACGAACACCGGTGCCGGTGTAATAATATTTGGGGGCCGGTTCGATATCGCGAGGCTTTTCAGGGCTTCCGAATTTGAAGACGACATCTTCGCTGTTGATATCGATGCCGTGGAAGCCGCAGACGGTGCAGATATGTTTCTCATCCCACTTGTGTTTCTCGGGCATCTTAAATGCCGAGGTATCCGTTTGCTGACAAGCGGGACAGGTATAGGTAATATAGCCGCCGGTTACGCAGGTACGGCTGTCGCTCTGCGTGGTAAGATGGGCATAGCCGTCCGTGCAGGAGTGGTATCTGTCCTCCCCCTGAGAAGAGAACTCGTTCTTCTTGACGCTGCCGCTTGCGAGGATGACCTGTTTGCCGTCTGTGGTAGAGAGCAGACCACTGAAAGCATAGTCGCCTTCAGGTTTCAGTGCCGTGCCGCAGACTGCGCAGGAAATCGTTCCAGCGGTCATATCGTACTTGCTGGTGCCATTCACCGTGTGCTTGCCCAACTCGCAGTCGGTGCGCGTTTTGGTGTAGGTGTCCAGCTCTTTGCCATTGACATCGATCGCCTTGACCGTGAAGGATTCCTCCGTCGCGTTCACCGTGAGGTACATACCGCTGTAGCCGCTTTTGTCATTGTGCGGAATGGCTCTCGCATACTCCTCACGGCTATGCAATTCATAGTTCTTTCCGCTCAAATCGCCGCAGACAAAGTACACAACGCCGTTTCGGCTGTTTTCCGCCTGCTTCACGCCGCCGAGCATGGGATAGGTGCGGGCGTAGGCATGGTCATCACCGCCGAAGACGAAGCTGAAGCCTGCCTTCTCAATACTGGCAAGGATCGCCGGTGTTGCGGAAACGGACTCGGTGCCATAGATGGGCTCGTGCGACACGAGTACCTTCCAGACGCAGTCGGTGGTCAGATTCTCTGCAATGTCCGCCAACGTCTCAGAGAGCTTCGTGCCATGGTTCACGACGACTACACAGACCTTGCCGTATTCCATTTTGTACCAGCTGTTCTGCGCGCTCTCAGGCAGATCATAGATTGCCTTGCTGATCTTGCCATCCGCATCGCCGTAATACTCATGGTTGCCCAGCACATGGATCAGATCCACTCCGCCCAGCGTACCGCTGTTGACCGCATTCAGGAACGGGCGGCAATGCGTTTCATACATTGTCACATTGTCGATGGCATCGCCGGTCTGAACACCGAAGTCATAGCTTTCTGCTTTCAGCTTTTCCAGCGCTGCAGCCAGATTTGCTGTGTCGCCTGTTTGAATGTCGCCCAGGATGAAGAAGTTGGTGGCTACCGCGTCCGCGGCAGGCATTTTAAAGCTCTGCGTATTAGACCAAGTAGCGCCATCACCCACCTGATAGTAGTAGGTGGTGTCTGGTGCCAGATTGGTAAGCGTTACCTTGTTGCTCCGCAGCGCATCGCCGCGGGTGCTCTGCACAAAGGTCTGGATCGCGGAGGTTCCATCCACCGTAGCGGCGCCGTTGAGTTCGGCATCGGTGGAATACTTCACCTGTGCCTTTTCCGCAGAGCCATCGATCTGGGTAAGCCAGGTAATGCTCTTGGTTCCCGCTTTCGTCACACCGTTGGTGAGGATACCGAAGGGCTTGCCGCCGTTCTCAGTCGTCCTTTCGCAGACGATCACGCGCTGGTTCCAGGAGCGGCCGCTGCCGGCCTTTTCGGCATAGAAGGTGTATTCGCCCGCCGTGTCAAAGGTTTTGGTAAATGTACCCTTCATGTTGGTGCTGCCCAACTTATGGCTGCCATCACTGCTCACCTGATAGATATCCGCACGGGAAATAGGCTTGCCGTCGGCATCCGTTACGGTCAGTTCGGCAGACATCCCGGCAATGGCCTGCTCACAGGTGAGCTGATAGCTTGCCGTCATGGGGACAACCTTTTCTGTGCCGGAGAAGGTATAAGCCGTTCCAGTTTCGGTACCGTCCGCGACGGTGTAGCTGCCCTGCGTCACCGTGCATTTCAGCACGCTGTCCGATGCGGCATTTGCAGGAATCGTGATGATGAGATAACCCAACTCGGAAACATAGTTGTAATCCGTGTCCTGCGCACCGGTACGCATCGCCCGCCGCGCCTGCGTAACTGGCGGCTTTGTGACCGTGATTTTGGCAAGTCCCTTTTCCAAAGCATTTTGATCCAGTGTCAGCGTATAGTCGCTGCTGAGTGACTCGACCTTAGCGCCCGCAAGATACTCCGCAGCGTTGCCCATGGCGCGGAAATCCACCGTCAGCTCTGCCTTTGTGACAGGCTCGCCAGTGTTATTTACGATAGCAAAGACGTAGTCTTTGCCGATCTCCGGCGGCTCGGGCTGGGGCAGAATATCAATGGCAGACTGCATCCCCTTTGCGTCCTCCACACGGAAGGTGCGTGTTTCGGTGGTCACGTTGCCGTAGAAGTCCTTGAGCCGGACAGTGAGCGTATGCGTGCCGTTACGGAGCGCCACGCCCTTGAGGTAGAGGGAACCGTCATTAATCTCCAGCTTGCCGGTATAGTCCGTACCGTCCAGCAGCACGCGGATACCGCTCTGGTCAATGCCGGTGGCGTACTTGTCGGTCAGCTCGCTGTCGGAATAGACGGCGGAGAAGCTCAGATTGCCGCTCGGCAAAACGGTCGTTCCGCGTGCATCGAGCACCGTGCCGTTGCCAGTCTCGGTGATGCTCTCCAGCACCGGCCGGGTCACGTCGTTGGTGTTCGTGCCGTAGATGAACTGGAAATTATCAATGTAAATATATCCCGAGCCTTTTTTACAGTTCTGCGGAGAAGTTATGCGAATAGCATAGGCGCGGCACATATCAACTGGCATCTGAAGCGTTGAAATATCCGCCTCGACCCAAGTCCACCCCTTTCCTGCCCAGTCAGAAAGCGTACTACCACTGACAGTTCCATCTGCGTTGTAGCTCTTGTACTGGAAATAGCTTGTAGTACCAACCAGTTGGCCATCAAAATACGAAGTTGAACCATCCTCATTTATTGCCATATGAGCTGTTGGAGTCAGAGTCCCGCTCTCCGTTGATGCACCGCCTTTCAGAATTGCTTTTAGCAGTGTTTTGTCGCCGTCAAAACTTGATGGTACGTTGATCCACAAGCCGAGTTTGGTCGGCTGCAGCGTGTTCAGCAACATATCCCCAGAAAAGCCAAAATCAGCAGACATTGGCTTTGCTAAGTTTTGTTCGCCGCCAAAATTGAATCCAATCTTGAAAGCGTACTGCCCAAAACGGACATTCTCATCTTCGTCGGCGCTGACGACCAAATTGCCGTCATTTAAGAATTGGACACCCTTACCGCTGGTGTCGCGGATCCAGATTCGATCCGCCCGGACTTCCTCTGGTGTCAGATAGTTGTTGTCTCCTGCGCCGTTGGACTTGCCTACATGGCAAGTCCAATAGTCTGTTGCAGAAACCGTTCCTTCGTCTCCGACGTGATCTTCAAAGTCCATGATAACATATGGTTCCATGCCGACAACAACATCCACATGTCCTGTGATATTAGGATTCTGGATCAACGCAACCTGTACAGTAGCACGCAAAGAGGTGTCGCTATCTGCAACGAACGTATTGCTAATGAATTTCCCCAGAATAGCAGAATGTACGTTGCTGTTTTCGCCTTGGATTATGGTCGCATTGACCTGTTGCGTTCCATCTGTGTTCGCCAAAAGCTCGAGATTTGTTACTTTGTAGACTTTCCCATTTACCTTCATATCTTTGTTCAAGATTTCCGGAGTAACTGCCATTTTATATTTGGTCGTTCCGTTAATCTCAACAACGGGGCTGAATTTATAATATGTCGGTGTCAGCGTCCACGCAAAGTCTCCATCCTTATAATGGACCGCTCTGCCCTGCCAGGTAGGCTTGAAGGTCAGGTCGCTCGTCTGGCCAAAATCAATGGAGACGCTGTTGTTGGTGAAGTCCAGCTTATCCGGCCACTGCACCTGAATTCTGGTCTGGCCAATGGTCTTGCCGCCGGCCTTCAGACCGACTTCGACCTCGCCGCAGGTATCGGCAGCCGTGTAAAGGCCATTCGCATTGATGCGGCCATTGCCGGAGAGAACCGCCCAGGAAGCACCTTCGGGAATTTCCGCCTTGCCGCCGGCGGCGTCAATGCCGGTCGCTTCAAACTGCACAGTGCTGCCGGGGGTATAGACTTCGTCATTGGGCGTCAGCACCGCGTGGTCAAACTGACCTGTGGGCTTCGCCGTGGAGAGCACCATGATGGTGTTGGACACCTTACGCTCGTAGCCGTCGGACGGACGGCAGCGCAGGGTCAGACCGGCGGTGCTGCTTTCCGGCTCGCCCTCGCGCTGGGTGGCGAAGGTCGAGGAGCCGCCGCCATCCAGATTAATGGCCTGCACGCAACCCAGATCTTCCATGGAGGCCGCAACCTCTGCCATGGTCATGCCGACAGAATAGGGTGCCTGACGACCATCCACCATGAACATCACCACCGAGCCATCCGCCTTGATGCCGATGGCCGTGCGGGAGGCGCGGGTGACGTTGTCCAGACCGCTGCGGGCATGGCCATTCTCAAAGATATCGCCGAAGCTGGCGACCGCTTCCAGAACATTGCCTGCCGCATAGGCGGCGTTGCACTCCTGCGCGCTGGTGATGTGCGCATCGCCGCTCTTGTCGATCCAGAAGGTGGTGCCGGTCGGCGCGTTGATCTGCGTGCCGCTCATGATGAAAGCACCACTGGGTCGGCCATTGCTCATGTCGTAGCCGCCGGCATTGATCGCGCCCACAACATTGGTGTTGCGGCGGGTCTGCATGCTCTGCGCCTGCTTGGTCGTTTCCGTCATGGCCCAGTTTCTGCCGGTTTTGATGGTTTTGATATCATCATCACTGTAACCGGCCGCAATGGAAGCTGTGGAGCCTTCGCCCACTTTGACCTCCATCACATGACCCATCATCTGCTGGGTCAGTGCGCCATTGTTCAAGATCCATTCGTATTCCTTGACATCGGGTGTCATGGCATATTCCTTTTCGGATATCTGCCGGATACCCAGTCGGTCAAGTCCGCCGCTACTTGCGTTCTCCGCTGCCTGAACCTGTGCCGGTAGCAGTGATGCCGTCAAACAGAATGTCAGCAGCAGCGAAAGCAACCTTTTCATATGATCTCCTCCTACAGTATATGTTTTCTGCGGCTCCCCGCAGTTGAGCACCTATTATATTAGTGTGTCGGTTTCTCCGGCTGCCCGGCTAAGATCGTCGTACATTGGCTCAGCGGCCTGCCTGCGCAAACAGGGCAGCCGCAGCGCTGTTTTCCTGTACGGCTGCTGATGACCACTCTCCACGCGTGGCCGTTTTCACACAGCCACCAAGCCTTCCGGCTGCTGCCGGGCGTCACCTGGTGCGGCGTGAAGTTGCCGTTAAGGGTCGGATGCCACTGCGACGCGATCACCGGCTCCTTGGTTTCCAGATCATTAAATCCAGGCAGGACCTTGCGGTTGGTGCAGTACGGGCAATCGCTCCCCTTGTTCACACGATGGGCGATGACCGCACAGAAAGAATGTCCCTTGTCACAGAGCCACCACACGCGGCGATTGGAATATACGCTCACTGTCTCCGGTGTCAGCGCACCGTTCTTTTTCCGGTCCCACTGTTCAGCAAGCCGCGGATGCAGTGAAGCGAGATCATTGAATCCGGACAGGACCTTTTGTCCCGCGCAGAACGGACAGCCTGCGTTTGATGTGACGCGGCTGGCAACGCTCGCCTGCCAGCTATGCTTTTTCGGACACCTCCACCAAACCTTCCGATGCGCTCCCGGCATGACCTGCATCGGCAGCAGTGGGGAATTCTTTTCTGTATCCCAGTCCGAAAGCAGATCAGGGAATTTTGCCGCCAGGGAGTTTTCCTCCGGCAGAATAGCTCGGCCCGCACAGACGGGACAGCCCGTCCCTTGTGTGCGGCTTTTAACTGCAGAGCGGTAAGAATGTCCTTTAGCGCATCGCCACCATACAAGCCTTCGGCTGCCAACCGTCAGCTCAGAGAATTGCAACGGGCCATTCTTCTCTGCATCCCATTCCGGCTCAAGCTCCGGATGGCACATTCGCAGGGCCTCCTTTGGCTCTGCCAGACGTCCTGAGCAGTATGGACATCCGCTGCCGGCGGAGCGAGAATAAATCTTTGCCTGCCAGTGATGCCCGCTGGCACAGTACCACCATACCTTTTGGTGGCTTCCGTAGGTCACATCTTTCGGCGTGAGCGGCGCATTGCGTTCATCGTCCCATTGTGCCAGCAGGTGAGCTTGTTCATGCCCGGCGCAGAAATCGTACAGAGACGGACGGATTGCCGCTCACCTCCCGCAGAATAGTTGGCCGCCTGCAACACAGGCGGAAGGGTCTTTTTTAGCTGATCGTGTATCCGGCACAGTGGCTAAAAAAGTACGTTTTTTTAGTCGGATTGAAGCCGTTGGCCTATTGCTATTCTGTTGGGGGAGTGCTATGGTAGATGTATAAGATTTTGTGTATATCGCTGTGGTCGGCAACCTGTACTTTTTTATCCAGTCTTCTTCGTCTGCGTTTTCTTAACGGCTTCTTTGCACCCGTCATCCTGCGCCCAGAGCAAAAAGCTCCGGTGGGTGACGCCCAGCAGTCTTCCTGCCGCACGTGCAGACAGCTCGCCGCGCTCCCAACGCGCTTTGACTTCGCCGAACCCTTCTGGCAGCGCCTTGCGGGGTCTGCCGAATTTCACGCCGCGCGCCTTCGCTGCGGCGATCCCTTCCGCCTGCCGCTGGTGAATGAACTCGCGCTCTGTCTGCGCCACATAGGATAGCAGCTGCAGCACGATGTCCGCGATCAACGTTCCGGTGAGGTCGCGATTCCGCCGCGTGTCAAGCAGAGGCATATCCAGCACAACGATTGCCGCACTCTTTTCCTTTGTGATGATGCGCCATTGCTCCAAAATTTCTTCATAGTTTCTGCCAAGACGGTCGATGCTCTTGATCACAAGCGTATCGCCGTCTTTCAGTTTGCGCAGCAGCCGCTGGTAGCTGCGGCGGTCAAAATCCTTGCCGGACTGCTTGTCCACAAAAATCGCCCGGTCCGTTAAACCGAATTCCCGCAGAGCGATGAGTTGGCGCAACTCATTCTGTTCCTTGGTCGAAACTCTTGCATAACCGTATTCCATGTGCTGACCTCCCAATTTATCGGTGGATAAATTGTAAGCCAGGTGCCGGCCACATGGACAATATAGTGTTATATCACTATTATAGCACATATTTTTCTGTTAGTGAAGTATCACTAATAACCTTTTCTCAAATAATTTACCATAGTGATAAATCGTCATGGAGGTTTACACTATGGATACTCGGGAAACTGTTGCACTTCGCATCCGCCAACTTTGCGCAGAACGAAAAATTACACCGAACGGATTAGCAAATCTGTCTGCCGTTCCTCAAGCAACCATCAAGAGTATCCTTAATAATGAAAGTAAAAATCCGGGCGTCGTGACGATTAAGAAGCTTTGTGATGGTCTTGACATTACCCTCGGTGAGTTCTTCTCCACGCCTGAATTCGATACGCTGGAACAGGAGATCAAGTGAAGCCTCTTTCTCAGCCTCTACCGCCAGCGCTCCTCCATTTTTTCGCGTAGAGTACACGCATAGTGCGTGAACTCTACGCTCTATACGGGGCATTCTCTCATTTTCACGGAAAATCTTCCATCCGCTGCTGCGTTTGACGGTTACGTATTGCGGCCGCGCCGTTTCCCATTTGAATGGAGTACAGCTACATGAAAAATGAATCCCAATATGGTCTGCTGCTTCTCCGGCAATATCTATATCGGCAGACAGACGAGCAGCATCCGGTCTCGGTCACGGACATTCTCGCATTCTGGCAGCAGCACGGCATTCAGGCCGGACGCAAGAGTGTTTACACCGACATCGAACTGCTGCAGAACGCCGGGATGGATATCGTCTGCGTCAAAAGCACCCAGAATCGATACTTCGTGGGGGAGAGGCTGTTTGAACTGCCGGAGCTGAAGCTGCTGGTGGATGCGGTGGAATCCTCCCGGTTTATCACGGAGAAAAAGAGCACCGCCCTCATCAAGAAGCTGGGCCATCTCACCAGCACAGCGCAGGCGGAACAGCTGAACCGCCGCATTTACATGGGCGGCACTCCAAAGCCGGAGAATGAGAGCATCTACTACAATGTGGATACCATCCACAACGCCGTCCAGAAGAAACAGCAAATCACCTTCCAGTATTTTGAGTACACGCCTAAAAAGGAAAAGATACTCAAGCATGATGGATACAAGTATCGGTTCAGCCCCTACGCCATGATCTGGAATCGGGACTGCTACTATGCCGTAGGCTGGTCGGAAAAGCATGGAAAGATTGCACAATTTCGGGTGGACCGCATGACGGCAGTCGAACCGCTGGAACAGACGGCAGTCCAGACACCGGATTTTGATCCGGCGGAGTATGTCCGCAAGGTGTTTGGGATGTACCCGGACAACCTCTGTACCGTAGAGCTGCTGTGCGATAATGAGGTCATGCGCAGCGTGATCGACCGCTTCGGTGAAAATGTGCAGACGGAAACTGTAGATGAACAGCATTTCCGTGCCACAGTCGAGGTCGCGCCAAGCCCTCCGTTCTTCAGTTGGGTCTTTACCTTTAGCGGTAAGATTCGCATCGTCAGCCCAGCAGCAGTGCTGGAGGAAATGCGGGATATGGCAGCGTGGCTGAAATAATTTCAGGATGGTGTTCCCTGCGGGGAACACCATCTTTTTCACATCTTGCCAATCGAACGAATGTTTGCTATACTGAGGCTACAGTGTTTCCAGAGAAGAGAACACACGGATAGGAGGTGAATTACTTGGAACAGACATTCGGCAGCTTCGTTCGAGAGAAACGGCAATCTATCGGATTGTCCCTGCGCACGCTGGCGGCAAAGCTGGATCTGTCGCCAGTCTATCTGAGCAACATTGAGAACGACCGCAGACCGGCGCCGACGCGCGCATATTTGGAACGGTTGGAGCAGGAACTGCATCTGAGCAAGGTGGAAACCGAGCAGATGCTGGATCTTGCCGCCAAGTCCCAGAATAACCGGGTATCCGCAGACCTGCCGGACTACATCATGGATCGGGAGATCGTCCGGGCCGCGCTCCGCACGGCGAAGGAGGCAGACGCCACAGACCAGGAGTGGCAGGAATTTATCGACCGGATCACCCAGCGCGCAAAGAAATCCAAAGAGGGCGGTGAAATAGACGCATGAAAAAAGCATATTACCGCGAACAGGCGCTGGAGCGGATCGCCCGCGATGTGATCACCGCCTATGACCCCAGACTTTATTACGGTTCCCCCGCAGCCATTCCCATTGAGGACATCATCGAGGCACAGGGGCTGGTGCTGGAGTATCAATATCTGCGGAATAATGGGCGGGTTTTGGGCGAGACCATCTTTGACGACGGTCTCACAGCGATCTATGACCGAGAAAACCACCGCTATGACCTTCTTCCCGTCAAGGGCGGCACCATCCTCATCGACTGCTCTCTCTGCGAAGAGGAAGCATCTACCGGGCGGCTGCGCTTTACCTGCGCCCATGAGCTGGGGCACTGGCTGCTCCACAAGAAACTGTTCTGCGGGACCGGCGAAAACGCGGCGCTCCGTTCCGGCAATGAGAGCGACAACACATTGGAAGTGCAGGCGAACCTGCTGGGCTCTATCCTTCTGCTGCCGCTGCCGCAGGTCAAGCGCTGCTTCTATCAGCTGCGCTCCGGACGGACGAACCAACAGCTGGTGACGGATATGGCAGGTATCTTTCAGGTATCCAAACAGGCCATGCGCATTCGGTTGGAGAACCATAACCTGCTGTAAAAAATTTTCATGTGCTGTTCTCAAAAAAGAGAACAGAGAAAGCGAGGCGCTATGTCAAAAACCAATTCCCTGCGCTGTCCGCTGTGCGGCAAGGGCCGCATCGCGGATATCCCCAGCGGTGCGGAACAGTCTCAGTACAGGCTATTTGCGCTGCACAGAGCGGAACACCCTGACCTGATCGCCAAATGCCCCAAGTGCGGCGAACAGATCGGCATCACGGTGCTGACACCGGATGCTCACCCCCTGATCCACACGCCCATCCCCTTTATGGGATATGTTCAGGCATAAATTAAAAATCCAATTGATATGACTTCGTCAAGCGCACCAGCCACCCATCATCGAATATGGGAACATTGAGTTAGGAGCCTTACAAGTAGCTTTTCAGCTATGCGTAAGGCTCTTTTTTTGCGCCTTTCTTCGGCTGAAAAGCGGAAAGGCACAAAATGCGCAGACGCTGGCAGCCCTATATCGCTAAATATCCGTGACCCCATCTCAGACATTTCAAAAAATCTGAGATGGGAGTCATGAATCATGAAAAAATGGCAGGAAGAACGCAACTATCGGCGCGTTCGAAGCGAAGGTGGCGAAGTCATCGCCAATATCATCACTGTAGACAGTATGGACGTAGAGGTGCCGGAGGATGTCTACCTCGCCTATGCGCAGGCAGACCGCAGGGAGCGCTACATCATGGAGGAACAGTCCTCCAGAAAACTGCTCTCTCTGGAGCAGATGGAGGAAGATGCGCTTTTGCCGGACTATGTCGGAGCAGAAACGGCCCCCAGCGCCGAAACTGAGGCACTGGAGCGTGAGGAACTTCGGAATCTGGCAGAACAGAAGCAGATCCTTTTGCTGGCGCTACTGTCACTAAAGGATACCGACCGGGAACTCATCAACGCCCTGTTCTTCGACGGCGCGTCTACACGGGAATGTGCCCAAAGAATGGGCGTCAGCCAGCGGGCGGTCATCAAGCGGAGAGACCGCATCCTGCGGGATCTCAAAAAGTTTTTTGAAAATTCCTCGAATAAGGGTATTCACCGAACGCAATTTTCGGGAGGACAGTGAGGGGCTCCGAATGCCCCTCGCTGTTCCTTGAAAATTGCATACCAGCAATACGGATAACCACCCGGACAGAAGAGCGGTCCGCGCAGTGTGCGCCACGACCCGCGGGAAGCCTTGCGGCTTCCCGCGGCGAGCGATTTTACCTGCGCAGGGGCGGCGTTGGCAGCGCCGCCCGCAGAGACGCTGTTCGGGCAGATAATGAGACACAATGCACTGGCCAGCATGAAGAGGCTGGGCTGCTCCGGGATTGAAAGCAGTAGAGATCCCGGAAATACGCCCGTGAAGGTCTTGCCGGACCTTGTCCGTATTGTTCCCCTTTCCCACCGGGGCGCGCGCTGCAAATACGGTGGAAACGAAAACAAAGCATGACAGGAAAAGAGGAAATTATCGGATGAATACCAACGATAACAGGCTGAAAGCCCATAAACTGATCGACCATATTTTTCAGGACCTTCTTCCCGCCCACGGTATGGCGCAGCGTCCGGAGCAGATCCAATTGAGTCACCGGATGCTGGAAGCCATGCAGAACGGGAGGATCGCCCTGTGCGATGCCGGGACGGGCATCGGCAAGACCTACGCTTATCTGGCGGCTGCCACGGCAGCGTCTGCTTTCCCGACAGGGCAGATCGCCCGCCCCATCATCATTTCCACTTCCAGTATCGCGCTGCAAAACGCGGTGCTGACGGAGTATCTGCCGCTGCTGTCCTGCGTCCTAATGGCGGACGGGATTCTTACCAAGCCACTGAAAGCGGTCATCCGCAAAGGAAAAAGCCATTATGTCTGCGACGAGCGGCTGGACAGACGGCTGCGTCAGGTAAACCTTGGAAAGAAAAATCCGGAAGCGTTGGCAGCGCTCCGGACTCTTAGGGAAACGCTGGACATGGACAGAGTTTCTCATCTCAGCGGCTATGACCGGGAGCGTGTCTGCGTACCGCAGGTCTGCGACTGCAAGCAGAGGGACTGCCGATATCAGCGGTTCCTCAAGACCTGCGACAAAGATCAATTTTTGTTTCAAATCTGCAATCATAATTTGCTGGTGGCAGACGCCATCCACCGCAGCGAGGGAAAACGCCCCATCTTCCCGGAGCACAGCATCATCATCGTGGATGAAGCCCATAAGCTCCCGGAAACCGCACAACAGATGCTGGGTGTGACGTTGGCGGCCGAAGAGATACGAAACCTTATCCTTCAGCTAAAAGAGGAACGGTACTTACTGGCGGCAGAAATGCTGGAGGACAGCACCGGCCCTCTGCTGCGCAAGCTGGCGCAGCCCAGAGAGGAAGCGGAGCCGGTGGAAGCCTGTTTGCGATTGCTGACCGCGCCATCCTGCACACTGCCCATCATCCAGCGGCAGATCGGCAGCCTGCTCTCCCCGCTGGGAAGCCGCCAGCTGAATACGGTGCTGGACGCGGTCAAGCTGTTCACCAGTTCCCAGACAGATATGATTTTTTACACTGCCGAAGATGTCAGCACAGGCGGCACCATGCTGTGCGCCGCGGCTGATGACATCACGCAGCGGATGAAAAAGATCCTGTGGCAGCCGGATCAGGCGTTTGTTCTGACCTCCGGCACCATGGCGGTGGGCAGTGATTTCCGCCGTTTCAAAACGCAGGCAGGATTGGAGAAGGGACACCGTGTCATGGAATCCGTTTCTCCATCCCCCTTTGACTACCGGAACAACTGCCTGCTCTACCTTCCGCAAATCCCGCCCCGCCAGAGAGTGGAGGATACGGATGTGTACTTTAATGAGCTGACTGCCGAGCTCGTCGGACTCATCAAAGCAGCCACCGGTCACGCGCTGGTGCTCTTTACATCCTACGCAGCCATGTCGGCTGTGAAGGAGCGGCTGTGGGAGGAATCTCTCCCATTCCCACTGCTGACGCTGGGCCGCAACGCGCCCCACATCATCGAACAGTTCCGGCACACGCCGGGAGCGGTGCTGCTGGCCACCGGCGCGGCATGGGAGGGCTTTGATTTCCCCGGCGACTGTGTATCTCTGCTGGTCATCCCGCGCCTGCCTTTCGCCTATCCGGACGCCCGGAAGGAGCGGGAATTGGAGAAGTATTCTTCCCTTCACGCATTCATCCGTGAGGTAGCTGTACCGGAGATGCAGATCAAGCTGCGCCAAGGCTTTGGACGGGCCATCCGCACGGAGAGCGATACCTGCGTCATCGCCATTCTGGATGAACGGGCCTGCCGTGGCCGCAGATACGCCCAGGCTGTGAGTGAGGCATTGCCGGAAATGCGGAGGACCGGCAGCCTGCGGGAAGTGACAAGGTTTCTGCGGGAGAAAAAGCCGGAGAGCTATTTTGAGGTGGGAAGATGATCGACGCAAAGAAAGAATTGCAGTATCGGCTGGCAGTCAGGATGCTGGAGCATCTGGCGGAAATCGGCCTGCTGAGTGCGGAAGAACTGTCTTACGCCAAGAGACTGGCCAGAGAGAAATATTCCCCGCAGACTGTTTGGGAATAGTGCTGGATATTCTGCGGATCGTGTGGTAGCTTGTGTGTTGACAAAAAAGATACAGGGAAGTGAAAAACATGGCACAGGTAAAAATCATCGCGCCGCAGACGCGGGAAGCGGAACATCTGCGGGTGGCAGCCTACTGCCGGGTCAGTTCGGACTCCAAGGATCAGCTGCATTCCTACGCCGCCCAGATCCGCAATTATACGGAAGAGATCGCCCAGCATGACGGCTGGGAGCTGGTGGATGTGTATGCCGACGAAGGGCTGACCGGCACCCGGATGGATCAGCGGGATGACTTCAACCGCATGATGCGGGACTGCCGGAAGGGTAAGATCGACCGCATTCTGGTGAAGTCCGTATCCCGCTTCGCCCGGAATACCAGAGACTGCCTGTCCGCTCTGCGGGAGTTATCCGCCATGGGCGTCAGCGTCCGGTTTGAAAAAGAAAATATCGACACGAAAACGCTCACCACCGAACTGATGGTGAGCGTTTCCGGTTCTCTTGCCCAGCAAGAATCCATCTCCATCTCCGCCAATCAGAAGATGAGCTATCAGCGGCGGATGGAGCGTGGGGAATTTATCACCTGCACCGCCCCTTACGGATACCGGATCGTAAATAAGAAAGATCTTGAGATCGTCCCGGAGGAAGCCACCACGGTGCGCTGGATCTTCGACGCATACCTCAAGGGGCGCAGCTCCGGATGGATCGCGGAGCAGCTGACGGCGAAAGGCATCCCCTCCCAGTCCGGCGCGGAATGCTGGAGAGAAACGGGGATTCGATACCTGCTGACCAATGAAAAGTACATCGGAGACGCTCTGAGCCAGAAATCCTACAGCTGCGGTTTCCCCTTCGTGCAGAAACGAAATCACGGGGAACGCCTGCAATACTACACGGAGAACTCCCACCCAGCTATCATAGACAGGGACACCTTTGAGCGGGTGCAGGCACTGCTGCAAAAGAAAGCGCAGAAAGAGAAAAAGCGCAGAGAAAAAAGCCCTCTTGCCTTAAAAATCGTTTGCGGGAACTGCGGGACGGTGTTTCAGCGCCGAAGCAGCCAGAGCGGATATGTGACCTGGGTCTGCCGAACCCACGACCGCCACGCCGCGGACTGCCCTGTAGGACGCATCCCGGAAGCGGAGATCCATGCCGCCTTCCTGCGGATGTACCACAGGCTCAAAAGCAACGCGGACATCATTCTGGCCCCGGCCCTCCGGCAGCTGAACACGCTGGACACGATCCTGCGGCAGAATCATCCGCAGGTGCTGGCCATCAACCGGGCCATCGCGGAAGCAACAGAAGAAAGCCATAAGATCAGCACTCTGCGGGCCAATGGCCTGCTGGACGCGGATATCTGCGCCGCCCGCATGAATGCCATCAGCGCCAGACTGGCGCAGCTTCGCGGAGAACGGCGCAGGCTGACAGAGAACGAAGCGATAGACGAAACGATGGACGCGCTCCGCAAGGTGGAGCAGACGCTTCTCAACGGACCGGAACGGCTGGACGGCTTCGATGAAGAGCTGTTCGAACGTCTGGTGGAGAAGATTATTGCAGAGTCTCAAAACCGTATCCGCTTCCGGCTTTACGGAGGCTTGGAGCTGACAGAACAATGTGAGGTGGCGGCAAGATGATCAACCGCAAGGTGTTATACGGCTATCAGATCCAAAACGGTACGTTGGAAATCGTGCCGGAGGAGCAGCGGGCCGTCAGTATGGTCTTTACGCTCTATAACGCCGGGGCTTCCTATCAGGCCATCTCGGACGCCTTGAACCGGCAGGACGTTCCGTATTGCCGGGAAGTGCCGCTCTGGAACAAGCATAAGGTAAAGCGCCTTTTGGAAAATCCCCGTTACACCGGTAAGGAGGGATACCCCATACTGGTGGAAGCGGATATTTTCCAAGCGGCGCAGGAAAAGACGGCGGAAAAGAATGCCAGGAAGCAGTCCCACGGAGAGAAGCCTGCCATTGCGCGGTTGACTCCATACTTCCGCTGCACATGCGGCGGGAAGATGACCCGGCTGGGCGGCGGCTGGCAGAACAGCGGCAAGCTGTATCTGAGATGCGAAGGCTGCGGGAATACCGCGGTCATGGACATGGATGCGACGGTAAACGGGATCGTCCGTCAGTTCCGGGACCATGAACAGCCCAGCTGCACCGCCTACACGCCCTCTGCGGAGGTCATGCGGCTGGACAATGCCATCAACCGGGGGCTGGAGCAGCCAGACTCGCCGGAAGTGGTGATGGCGCTGATCCTGCAGGGTGCGGCAGCGCGGTATGCCTGCTGTCCAGAGCCGTCTGCCGAATCTGAGCCGTCAGATAGTCTGACAGAGGCGGATTGGAGACACTTCCAACGAGCGGTTTCCCATATCACCATCTCACAGGATACCGAAGCAACTCTTATATTTACGGATAAAAAAGCGACAGGAAAGGATGAATGATCCATGGAAGCGACAGCAGCCACCTTAGAGCGGCGGGTGCGGGTGATCCCCGCAACCAGAAAACCGGAAGAACTGCACAGAGACCATGACGGAAAAATGCGCGTAGCGGCCTACTGCCGCGTCTCGACGGACAGCGAAGAGCAGCTCAACAGCTATGAGGCGCAAAAGACCTACTACACCCAGAAGATCCAAGACAGCCCGGACTGGGAGATGGCAGGGATCTATGCCGATGAGGGCATCTCAGGCACCAGCCTGAAAAAACGGACGCAGTTCAACAAGATGATCACCGCCTGCAAGCGGGGACACATCGACCTCATCATCACCAAGTCCCTCTCCCGCTTTGCCAGAAACACGGTGGATTGTCTGGATACGGTGCGGCTCCTGAAAGCAAACGGCATTGGGGTGTACTTCGAGAAGGAAAACATCAACACCCTCACGGAATCCAGCGAATTTCTCATCACCCTGTTCAGCGGCTTCGCCCAGGCGGAATCCGAGTCTCTCAGCAAGAATGTCGCATGGGGAAAGCAGAAGAGCGCGGAGGCGGGAAAGGTTACCTTCCAGTACAAAAAGATGCTGGGATACCGGAAGGGGGCGGACGGACAGCCGGAGATCGTACCGGAGGAAGCGGAGATCATCCGCCGCATTTACCACAGGTATCTGGACGGCTGCACCCTGGGACAGATCAAGCGGGAGCTGGACGATGACGGTGTTCCCACCGCACAGGGTGTAGAGCGCTGGTCTCCCTCCATCATCCACAATATCCTGACCAATGAAAAGTACATTGGAGACGCCCTGCTGCAGAAAACCTATGTGACGGACTGCATCAACAAAAAGGTCAAAAAGAACCGTGGTGAACGCACGATGTACTATGTGGAGAACAGCCATCCGGCCATTGTCTCAAGGGACCTGTTCAATCAGGTGCAGCAGGAGATGACGCGCCGGTCCAGCAAACGGAAGGTGCTGCAAAAGAGCGGAAAAACGGAACTTGGGAAATACTCCGGCAAATACGCTCTGACAGAATTGTTGGTGTGCGGCGAGTGTGGCTCCCCCTACAAGCGGGTCACATGGGCCAGAAATGGGAAAAAGCGCATCGTGTGGCGCTGTGTCTCCCGGCTGGAGTTCGGTACAAAATACTGCCAGCACTCTCCGACACTGGATGAAGGCAAGCTGCACAGCGCCATCCTCGCGGCCATGAACGAGTACGCCGCCATCCGGCAGGAGGTCTGCCCCGATGTGCTGGCCATGGCGGAGGAAGCCAGGCAGGCGTTATCTCAGACCGGTGCACGGCTGCTGCAGCTGAAGAAGCGCATGGATGCGGTGAGCCGGGAGCAAAGCGATGTGCTGGATCGGCTGCTCGTCAACATGGCCGATACCGAGCTGAATGACAGAATGAAAGCGCTGACGGATGAGAAGGAATCCCTCAAGGCACAGATCGCGGACGCGCAGCAGGCAGAAGTCGATCTGGAGGAACAGGCTGCCAGACGCCGGCAGATGTGGGACAGCATCATGGAATGCGCCGCGGGCTATACGGAATTTGACAATGAGCTCGTCCGGCAGGTCATCCAAAAGATCACGGTGGAGGACGCGGAAGCCATCCGCATCCACTTCAGAGATTCGGACGAAGTGCTGGAGCAGGAATTATAATGGAGAAATGGGGACGAAAACAATGGCAATTTTTCTAACAGGCGATACGCACGGCGACTTCAGCCGCCTCCGCCCGGAAGTCTTCCGGGAACAGGAACGCTTGTCCAAAGAGGATTATGTGATCATCTGCGGGGACTTTGGCGGTATCTGGGATGGCAGCGGCACTGAACAACAATGGCTGGACTGGCTGGCGGACAGGCCCTTTACCACCCTGTTTGTGGGTGGTAATCACGAAAACTATGACCTTCTGAGGAACTACCCGATGTGCGAATGGCACGGCGGACAGGTGCAGACGATCCGTCCCAGTGTCCTGCATCTGATGCAGGGGCAGTTCTATGAGATCTGCGGAAAGCGCATCTTCACCATGGGAGGCGCCAGCAGCCACGATATCCGGGACGGCATTCTGGAACCGGATGATCCGGACTATGAGCGAAAGCTGCGGCAGTTCAACGCCGCAGGCGCGCTGTTCCGTGTCAACCACAGGTCGTGGTGGAAATAGGAACTGCCCAGCGTGGATGAATACGAAACTGCGAGGAAAACGCTGAATCAGGCAGGGTGGGATGTAGATTACATCATTACCCACTGCTGCCCCAGCGGTGTCCAGGACACCTTCAGTAGAGGATTCTACCAGCGAGATGCGCTGACAGACTTCTTCGATGAGATTCGGGAACGCTGCAGATTCCAGTACTGGTTCTTCGGGCATTACCATGAGAACATGGTGGTGGAGAAGCGTTTCGTCATGCTGTATGAGCAAATGCTTCGGCTGAAATAAGGAATAGAGGCGTACTGACATATCGCTCAGTGCACCTCTATTCCTTGTTTTGTTGTGTACAGTAATGGACAGGAATTGAAAGGCGGTGTATAATTACATTAATAATGTTGGCTGGTACTACAACGCAAATGATTTCCGGCTAAACACACGGAGAACGGAAATTAGGGATGGTGATGTTATTGCCTTGTGCTTTGTGTAAGAAAAATGTGCCATTGATGCAGAGCCATATTTTCCCGAAACTGATTTATAAGAGGATTAGGTCTCATCCAAAATCAAGATTCCGTAGTTTAGATAACTTTTCAAAAGCCATGCAAGATGGTGAAAAAAGGCCAATGTTATGTCACGACTGTGAAGAACGCTTTAGTGCGTTTGAATCAAAGTTTGCGATGCTTTTCCTTGATCCGTATTTAGAATCTGAAAAGCTGAAGAACCTCCATTCAACATGGGTGAACTATTATTTTTTATCCGTTGCATGGCGAGTTCTTTGGGATGATTTGTATCGCATGAAGTCACATTGTGAACACTTCTCCCGACATATTTTTGAAGAGTATTGCGATGAATTGGGAAAATGCTTACTTGCGTTCAAAGAGGGCGCAAACTCCAAAATTCCAAAACAATTTAAGACCAGAGCATACAAACTCAATCGACTGATTAAGCAACCGGAGGTAAATGAACTTGCCAAAGGATGCATTTTTGGATACTCTGTGTTCTTGGCAAAAAGTCATTCTTTCTCGGTGATTGTGTACTACGCTGGGTTGGTATTTGTAACAGATTATATTCCAGATAAGAGACGGTATATTTTTCTGGGTGGGAAGCCCACTGTGTTTAAGACACGATGTGAGAAAAAGGAAGTAACCGAGGAACTAAAAACCCAGTTTTGCGAAATGGCACAGCAGTACAAAAAAGTTATGACTCCAGATATGAGAAAGAGAATCTCAGAACGATACAGCAAATGATGTGCAAGGGGCATCTTTTTTGACGACACACGACACAAAAAGCCTGTAACCATAGGGGTTACGGGTTTTTTGCTTTTTACGAGTAGAGGCGAAATGTTGGATTTTCCAACACTTTTTCCAACAGTCGTCGTTTAGGTAGAGTTTTGGCCCATCATCGCAATGATCAATTTAGCCATTTCAGGTTTTTCCAACAGCAGTTGATAGGCTTTTTGTGCTTCATCAACGGCTGTTTTTTCTTTCGATTTGGTGTTCTCGTGACGAAAGAATTTTTGTTCCACTTTTTTCGCAAGCTGGCGTCGATCCTCGTTGCTCGTGTGAGCGTACAGATCGGTAACCATTCGCGCCTGTGCGTGACCGGTATCGCCTTGTACCGCTTTAATGTCGCCGCCGCTGAGTTGCAGCTTCATGGAGGCACTACAATGGCGCAGACTGTGAAAGACAACGGGGGAGAATTCGTGCGTTTGATTGAACTTGCGGATCATGTCGGCGATCTGCCGCTCCTCGTAGGGGCGACCGTCTTCATGCGCGAGCACAAGACCATAGTCTGTATAGGCAGCACCCATCAAGGCTTTTTCTTCTTCCTGGCGAGCCTTCATTTCCTGCAACGCTTTGGCAACGGTTTCGGGAAGATAGACATTGCGAATACTGCTTGCCGTTTTGGGAGACTTTAACACAAGGACTGTTGTGCAGGGTCGCTTCTGCTTGATTTCGGGGAAGATGAAGCGCACCTTTGAGCGACCGCGCGTCTCCAGATCATCAAGACTTTTCTTATCGCAGCGCTTCAGCTCACGGTCGATGACAATACAGGCGGTTCCGTTCTGAATAGCGTCTTCGCTGTTGTGGACATTTTCCCACACCAAGCCGAGAATTTCACCGATACGCATGGAGCAGCCAATAGCCAGTAACATAGCAAGGCGCAGAATGGGATTGTTGCAAAGCTCGACAGCATTTTGTGCTTCACTAAAGGTCCACACTGAGCGTGTAGCCTTTTCGTACTGTGGCAGGGTGGCATTCAGCGCGGGATTTTGCTTGATGTAGCCCCATGTGACTGCTTGGTTAAGGGCACTGCGGAGCAGGGCATGGACCTTCTCAATGACCTGCGGAGAAACGGTTTTCCCGACGCTTTTATGCCCCTTCAGAACGACAGCGGGCTTATCGCGGAGACTGTCATAATATAAATCCAAATCATGTGTGGTGAGGTCCTGCACAAGCACATTGCCGAGATAGGGCTTGATGTAGTCGTCGATACGGTGACGGCTGCAGGAGAGATAGGAATCGCCCCAGTGGTTGAGACCGTAGAGCTGAACGTATTCGTCCATTAGCTCACCTATCGTCAGAAAATCCTTTACCGAGGGTTTATTTCGCGCGGAGGGTGTGACCTTCGGAGGACGAAGCTGGCCGATGGACTTCTCGTATTCAATCTGTGCGACGCGGAGCTTTGCCGC
>NZ_JAFBIQ010000120.1 GCF_021531315.1 Oscillibacter valericigenes
CTTTTGTAGCCCCAGTAGAACGCATACCGCCGCTCATTGTGCTGGTTGGAGGCCGAGTGAACACCGAGGGCGCAGTCCGGGTCGCTTTTGGGGTGGTTTTCCTTGGAGAACTTGTTCTTTGCGAAGGATTTTGGATTGTTCTGCTTCGTGTTCGCCATGACGGGTGTGGAATCCAGACCAACGAAAGACGCATCCACCACGCCCAGCT
>NZ_JAFBIQ010000121.1 GCF_021531315.1 Oscillibacter valericigenes
TGAAGTCCAGACTGCTGAAAAGCTTGTCGTAGAATGCAGCGGCGCTTTGGGATGTGAACAGCGTGACATCCTGAATGATTTCCTGTCGGTAGATAGCGGCCAGCCCCTTTCCGGTTGGTTTTCTTTGCAAGCTAATTTTACCAAAAAGGGGCTCCGCTTTCTATATCATTTGAGTGATTTTCGGTTTCAGCCATGACCGGAAACCAT
>NZ_JAFBIQ010000122.1 GCF_021531315.1 Oscillibacter valericigenes
CGTCTTTCGTTGGTCTGGATTCCACACCCGTCATGGCGAACACGAAGCAGAACAACCCGAAATCCTTTGCAAAAAGCAAGCTCTCCAAGGAAAACCACCCCAAAAGCGACCTGGACTGCGCTTTGGGCGTCCATTCGGCCTCCAACCAGCACAATGAGCGGCGGTATGCGTTCTACTGGGGCTACAAAAGCCATGTGCTGGTGGACT
>NZ_JAFBIQ010000012.1 GCF_021531315.1 Oscillibacter valericigenes
GGTGCTTCTTTGTTCTTCGTTGTTTAATTTACAAGGTACACGCTCCAACCGCGGAACAGTTGATAGATTACCACATTGCACGCTTCTTGTCAACATCTTTTTTACGATTTTCTAAACTTTTTATTTTTAGGGCGGCACGAAGGCGGGCAGAATGGAAATACAGCGTCCTGCGGCGGTTTTTCTTGTCAGGAAAGTCCCTGCGTGCTATACTATATATTTATTATAAGCTCTGTTATTTCATCGACTGCCAAAGGAGCGAAAAGATGAATACCAAACATACCTTAAAAGAATATGCCGACGCGCTCTCACGCGCCGGACTGCTGACGGCAAGCACGCTGACGCCCGCGCTGGAGAATACCGCTATCGACTGTTTGAGCTACGACACGCGCACGCTGTACGGTACGTCGCTGTTTCTCTGCAAGGGCGCGCATTTCAAGGAAGACTATCTGCGCACGGCGCTCGCGCAGGGTGCTGTTGCCTATGTTGCCGAGAAGCCCTATGCTGTCGATGCGCCGCATCTGCTCGTGCGCGATATTCGCCATGCAATGGTGGTGCTCGGGCAGCTCTTTTACGACCGCGTGACCGACAAGCTCACGAGCATCGGCATCACGGGAACCAAGGGCAAGAGCACGACCGCCTACTATGTCCGCTCCATTCTCAACGACTACCTCACGAGCGAGGGAAAGCCCCAGTGTGCCATCCTCTCGTCCATCGACAACTACGACGGGGTCATCACCGAGGAGTCGCACATCACAACGCCCGAGGTGCTGGAGCTGTATCAGCACTTCGAGAACGCCTGCGAGAGCGGCATTTCTCATCTTGTGATGGAGGTCTCGTCGCAGGCGCTCAAGGTCGGGCGCGTGCGGGGCATGACCTTCGATGTGGGCGTCTTTCTGAACATCGGCGCCGACCATATCAGCCCCATCGAGCACCCCGACTTCGCGGACTACTACGCCTCAAAGCTGAAGATTTTCGACAGCTGCCGCGTCGGCTGCGTCAACACCGACGCAGACCATGCTTTGGAAACGGTCGCGCGCGCAAGGGCGAGCGGCTGCACCCTCATTACCTTCGGCAGCCACGAGAGCGACACTGTTTATTGCGAAAAGGTCGAAAAGCGTGCGGACGGACTGTATTTCACCGTGCGCTCGCCGCGCTACAAGGGCGAATTTTCCATCACGATGCCGGGTTTATTTAATGTATCCAACGCACTTGCCGCCATCGCGATCTCTATGGCGCTCGATGTTCCCGAGGAATTTGTCCGCTCGGGGCTGCGCAAGGCGCGCGCGAACGGACGGATGCAGGTTTACGAGAGCCGCGACGGGAGGGTGACGGTCATCGTCGATTATGCACACAACCGCATGAGCTTCGACGCGCTCTACCGCTCGACGAGGGTCGAATATCCCGACAAGGAGATGATCTCCGTCTTCGGCTGTCCCGGCTCGCACGCGCTCCAGCGCCGCCGTGACCTCGGCGAGCTGAGCGGCGAGAACTGCGCGTTCGTCTATATCACCGAGGAGGACTCCGGTGAGGAGCCGTTTGCGCAGATCGCCGCCGACATTGAAGCGCATGTCAAGTGTCCGCACCTTGTCTGCGAGGATCGCGCCGAATGTGTCCGCCGCGCCATTTTGGAGCATGACGCGCCGCGCGTGATCCTGCTCACCGGCAAGGGCGAGGAGACGACGATGAAGCGCGGCAAGGAATTTGTCCCCTATCCGAGCGATGTGGAGCTGACGCTCAAATATCTCGCCGAATACGATGAAAGGGAGGCGAAGGCATGACAAAAAAAGATTTTCTGCCCATCATACTCGGCAGCGACGAGAATGCCTACGGCACGGCGCGGCTGTTCCGCGAGGCCTACCCCGCCGTCACGCCGCTGCTCGTGTGCACGGCGCAGCTCGTCCCCACGCGTCACTCGCGTCTCTTTGACTGCCGCATCATCGACGGCTTTGAGCGCGAGGAGGTCTTCCCCGACGCGCTGCTCGGCGTGCTGCGCGAGTGCGCGAAAAGCTATGAAAAGCTGCTGGTCATCCCCTGCTCGGACTATTATACCGGCCTGCTCTGCCGCCACTACGGGCATTTCGAGGGTCTGATCGCCAACCGCTTCATTCCCGAAGGACTGCTCGAGACCTTCGATACGAAGGATAAGTTCTACGCGCTCTGCGCGCAGCACGGCATGGACTATCCCAAGACCGTCATCGCCGCGCCCGACGAGCGCGAGCGCGTCGCGGAGCGCCTGCCGTTCGGCTTTCCCATCGTGATGAAGCCCGAGAACTCCAACGCGCTCGACTATCTCCGCTGCCATTTTGAGGGACAGAAGAAGGTATTCTTCTTCGACACGAAGGAGGAATACCTCACAATGGTGCGGAGCATGGACGGCTCCGGCTACCGCGGCAAGCTCATCATACAGGAGTTCATTCCCGGCGGGGACGACGCCATGCGCGTGCTCAACAGCTATTCCGACACGGACGGCAAGGTCCGCGCGATGTGCCTCGGCCAGCCGGTGCTGGAATACTACGACCCCAAGAGCATCGGCAACTACGCCGCCATTCTCTCGCGCGGCGACACGCTGCTCTACGACAAGATGCAGCAATTTTTGGAAGCCATCGGCTATGTCGGCTTTTCCAACATTGATATGAAGTACGATCCCCGCACGGGACGCTATGTGCTCTTCGAGATCAACCCGCGCCTCGGCCGTTCGAGCTTCTTCTGCCGCGCGGCAGGCATCAACATGATGCGTCTGCTCGTGGAGGACGTGGTCTACGGCAGGCGCGAGCGGTGCATTTACAACGAAACGACCGCGCTGTGGTCGAATGTCCCGCGCGGTATTCTGACGAAGTATGTCACCTCCCCCGCCCTGCGCGAGGAAATGAAGCAGTATAAGGCCCTGCACACGCTCTGGTGCCGCGGCGACCTCGCGCCCGCGCGGGTGTACCGCCTGTCAAGGTATTATGCCGCCCAGTACAAGAACTTTGCGCACTACTATTTCGATAAGAGCAAGGAATAATAAAGCGAAGGCGACGGTCAACCAACCGTCGCTCTTCTTATTTTACGATGTCGTACAGCTCGCGCAGGTCGCGGATCTCGTAGTCCACGCGGAGCGCCGCGGGCCTCAGCAGCCGCTTGGGATTGTACCAGCAGCATGGGAGGCCGTAGTTGTTCGCGCCCTGAATGTCGCTCGTGAGGGAGTCGCCGATGACAAGGCAGTTCTCTTTCGTGATGCCGTCGATGTGGGCGAACACATAGTCGAAGTATTCCACGGACGGCTTCGCCGCGCCCGCGGTCTCGGAGATGAACGCCTCCTCAACATAGGGCGCGAGCGCCGACCGCCCCAGCCGCCCGCGCTGGACGGACTCGACCGCGTTGGTGATGAGATAGATATGGTGTGCTTCGCGCAGCTTGGCGATGACCTCCGCGGCGTGGGGCATGAGATAGGTCGCGCGCCCCAAGTCCTCGAGATGGACGCGGTTACATTCTGCCGGATCGAGGCCGCGGATGCCCTCGGCGGCGAAGAAGGCGCGAAAGCGCTCGAGCACCGTTTCGTCCTTTGTCAGCTCGCCGCGGTCGAACCTTTCCCATGTTGCGTTGTTGATGACCTCGTAGCGATCGAAAAGCTCCTGTGAAAAGGGCAGGCCGAAGGCGTCGCACACGGCGCGGAAGGCGTGGACATTGGCCTCATCGAAGCAAAAGAGCGTATTGTCGGCATCGAAGAGCAGATAGGGGTAGGAGGTCATGGCGGGTCTCCTTTGATTTTTTTGCCATGATACCACACTCTTTTCCGTTTCGCAATCAAATTTCCTCCGCCGCGCGCATAGAGTGGGAGGAACGGAAAGGGGGACGCCTATGGAAAAAACGATCGCCGTGCTCGGCGGAGACCGACGCATGGCGCTGCTCGCGCGTCTGCTCGCGCAGGACGGCTATCCGGTGCGCACCTGGGGACTTGGCGCCTTCGGTGCGGAGGATACGCCGCTCGAGGAGGCCGTATGCGCCGAGCGCATCGTGCTGCCCGTGCCGCTCTCGCGCGGGAAAAATCTCAACTGCACTGCCTCGGCGCTGCCGCTGTGCGGCCTGTTCGCGCTGCTGCGGGCAGAGCAAAGCATCTACGCCGGCGGTGTGAAGGACGCCGACCGCATCGCTGCAGCGGAGCATGGACTGACGCTGACAGACTATCTCGCACGCGAGGAGCTGGCGGTGCGCAACGGCGTGCCGACGGCGGAGGGCGCCATCGCGGCGGCGATGGCGGCGACGGAGGTGACGCTCTGCGGCACACCCTGCCTGGTCGTCGGCTTCGGGCGCATCGGAAAGCTGCTCGCCCACCGCCTGCGCGGACTGGGCGCGGAGGTCACAGTCAGCGCGCGGCGTCTGGACGACCTCGCGTGGATCGACGCCTTCGGCTACCGAGGGCTGCACACGAACCGCCTCACAGGAAAGCTCGGTGATTTCCGCGTGGTGTTCAACACCGTGCCGCATACGGTGCTGTCGGGAGAACTGCTGCGCGAGCTGCCGCAGGACTGCGTGCTCATTGATCTGGCCTCACAGCCGGGCTTTGACCGCGCGGCGGCGGAGGCGCTTGGGCTCAAGTGCATTTCCGCGCTCGGGCTGCCCGGCAAGGCCGCGCCGGAAACGGCGGCGCGCGCTATTTGGACGACGCTCAAAAAAATATGGGAGGAAGAAGCATGAGAAAGGAACGCATCGGATTTGCCTTCTGCGGCTCGTTCTGCAACCATCCGAAGGTGCTGGCGCTCTACGAAGAGCTGGCGGAGGAATTTGCGCTCATTCCGATCCTGTCAGAGAACGCGGCGCGGTATGATACGCGCTTTGGGCTGGCGCGGGACTTCATCGCGCGCGTGGAGCGCGCGGCGGGACGCAGCGCCATCCGCAGCATCGTGGAGGCCGAGCCCTTCGGCCCGCAGAACATGGCCGACCTTCTCGTCATCGCGCCCTGTACGGGCAACACCCTTGCCAAGCTCGCCCATGGCGTCACCGACGGGCCGGTGACGATGGCGGCGAAGTCGCACCTGCGAAACGCAAAGCCCGTCGTCGTCGCGCTGGCAACGAACGATGGTCTGAGCGCGAGCGCGCCGAACCTTGCGGCGCTGCTCAACCGAAAAAACTATTACTTCGTTCCCTTTGGGCAGGACGATCCGCAGGGCAAGCCGACTTCGCTCATCGCGGACTTTTCGCAGCTTGCGCCGACCATCGACGCGGCGCTGCGCGGCGAGCAGCTCCAGCCGCTGCTTTTGAAATAGGCGCAAAAAACGACCGCAAAGCGGTCGTTTTTTTCATTCCCGTAACAGCTTCAAATAGTCCGCGACGCTGCCGAGGACAAAGCTCGGCTGCACCGTACTGCCCGCAAGGTCCGCCTCCCGCGTTTCGCCCGAGAGGACCAGCACCGTGTCGATGCCGGCGTTCGCACCGCAGGCAATGTCGGTGTAGAGCCGGTCGCCGACGAGCACTGTCTCCTCCGGCGCAAAGCCGCCCTGCTCCATCGCAAGACGCGCCATGTCGGGGCGGGGCTTGCCGATGACATAGGGTCGCCGTCCCGTCGCGCGAGAGAGCATCTCGCACACGCTCCCGCAGTCGGGCACAAAGCCGTACCAGGTCGGGCAGACCCAGTCGGGATTGGTGGCGAGGTAGTCCACGCCGCGGTTTAAGAGGATGCAGGCGTCCTCTAACTTCTGAAAGGTCAGCTCGGTGTCGAAGCCCATGACGAGGGCGTCCACCGCCGCGTCGCGGTCATCCGTCAGGCGAAAGCCCGCCTGTGTGAGCTGGTGCTTCATCGAGCGCGTGCCGCAGACATAGAGCGTCTTTTCCGCCATGTCCCGCGCGCGCAGGTGCACAACGAGTGCGTCCACGCTCGTGAGAAAGTCGGACGCTTCGGCGTCCACGCCGAGCCGCCGCAGCTTCTCCACATAGCTCTCTGCGCCGCGCGAGGAGTTGTTTGTCAAAAAACGGTAGATCCCGCCGCGCGAGCGGATCGCGCGCAGAAAGTCCGCCGCACCGTCAAAGAGGCGCTCGTCGAGATACAGCGTCCCGTCGAGGTCGAGCAGGAAGAGGCGCTTCGCGCGCAGCCGTGCAAGGTCGGGCATGGCTCAGACCTTCTTCTTGCCGTCGATGGCGATAAAGAAGAGAGAGCTGACAGCAAGCAGGAGAGGGTAGAACAGCTTCGGCATGATCTCAAAGGCCGAGACCTCATAGCCCAGCTCGTGCGCGGCGGAGATGGCGACGAGCATCTGCGCGCCGTAGGGAATGATGCCCTGAAAGACGCAGGAAAAGGTGTCAAGGAGCGATGCCGCCTTGCGCGGGGTGATACCGTACTCCTCCGCCATCTCCTTGGCGATGGGGTTGGCGATGACGATGGCGACGGTGTTGTTGGCGGTGGCGATGTCCATCGCGCCGACGAGCAGGCCCATGCCGAGCTGGCCGCCGCGCTTGCCGTGGAACACGCGCTTGATCCAGCCGAGCAGCGCCTCAAAGCCGCCGTACTCGCGGATCAGCGCGCAAATGGCGGAGACGAGGATGGCGACCATTGAGGTCTCAAACATACCGGCGGCGCCGCTGCCCATGCTGGTAAAGAGCGCGGTCGGCGCGGTCGCGCCGGTGGCGAGCATGATGACGCTGCCCGAGACGATGCCGACGATCAGCACAAGAAACACATTGATGCCGATGATGCCGCCCGCAAGAACAAGAATGTAGGGGATGATTTGAATGAGATGGTATTCGGGGATCTCCGCGGGAACAACATCCGCATTGAGCGTCAGAGCGAGGATCAGCGCAAGCGTCGCGAGCGCGGCGGGTAGGGCGATGTGGAAGTTTTCGCGGAATTTATCTTTCATCGCGCAGCCCTGACCGTTGCAGGCGGCGATGGTGGTGTCGGAAATAAAACTGAGGTTGTCGCCGAACATCGCGCCGCCCATGACCGCGCCGATGCACAGCGGCAGGGAATAGCCGCTCGCCGCCGCGATGGGCACGGCGATGGGCGTGATGAGCGTGATGGTGCCGACGCTGGTGCCCATGGCGGTGGACACAAAGCAGCTGACCACAAAGAGCACCGCGACAGAGAACCTCGCCGGGATGATGGAGAGCATGAAGTAGGCCACGCTCTCGGCGCTCGAGCGGCCGACCACACCGACGAACATACCGGCGGCGAGGAAAATGAGCAGCATCGTGACGACATTCTTATCGCCGATGCCCTGCCCCATAACGGCGAGCTTATCGTCAAAGCTCAGCGTCTGATTCTGCAAGCAGGCAACGAGCAGGGCAATGAGGAACACAACGACGATGGGAATGGAGTAGAAGCCCATCGGAATTTTCATCACATATTCAAAAATGATGCCGAGGCCGAGGTAGAGGACCAAAAAAACGAGAACGGGGAGCAGCGCGATCGGATTTGCTTTCTTTTGCATGGTGATTTTTCCTTCCTGATTTTCTCTCTCATAGCATAATAACGCACCTGCGTGCGGAAAAGCAGTGCAGCGGCGCACCGCTCACTCGCCATCTTCGGCCGCCGAAGCGAGCGGCAGCATGAAGCGGAGGCTGAAAATGCCGTCCCGCGCACGGAACTCGCACAGTCCGCCGTGGCGCTCGGCGATGGTCTGGATGCTGCGGCAGCCGTAGCCGTGGCCTTCACGGTCGGAGGGCGGCAGGCCGTCGCGCAGGACAAAGCCCTCAGCGCAGGGGTTTTTGATCTCGATGAGCAGCTTGCCGAGCCGGACGCCGCAGTAGAGCGACACCCATCGTTCCCCCGCCGCGCGGTCGGATACGGCGCTCAGCGCGTTGGACAGCACCGAGCACAGCTCTGTTTCAGAAACGGACAGCTCGCGCGGGAGCTTCGCGTCCACCTCAAGGCGCACGCCGATGCGCTGTGCCTTGCCGTCGAAGGACGAGCAGAGCAGGTTCACCAGTTCGTTGTTGCAGTAGCGCTTCGGCGTGATGCTCTCAATATCCGAGCGCACAGCGCGAATGTATTCCTCCGCCTGCTGCGGCTTGCCCGCGGCAAGAAAGCTGTCGATGGCGTTGAGGTGGTGGCGCATATCATGCTGGTACACGGCGGTCTGCGCCTGCGACCGACGCAGCGCGTCGACCTCGATCTGCGATTGCTTTAGTCCGGCCTCAAGCATAGAGCTTTGCATCTCCGCCTGCGCGCGCCCATCGCTTTGGGCGTGGTAGGCGGCAAGGAATACCACATAGAAGCTGATCAGCACCGTGGGCAGGAATTCATAGATCGCCCCGTTTTTGCTGTAAAGCAGGTCGGAGTAGACGACCGTGGCATAGTCAAACAGATAATACGACACCGGAAGGCTGCCGAACAGCCCCAGCAGCTGCGGCGACGCCGCCATGACCGCGCAGACCGGACGGACAAAGAAGCGGCAGAGCAGACAAAAGATCGGGCCGATCACCAGCGTGTAGGCGATCTCGCCGACAAGCGCGGAGCCGGTGAACGCCGTCATCGTCAGGGCGACCCAGCGCGGCAGCTGGCAGCAGAGATACGCCGTGCATACGCTCACCACGGCCACGCCAACCCTCTTTTTCAAAACGAAGATCAAAAGCAGTGTCAGCGGCAGGTGGACGATCAGCGGGTAGATGCGCTTTGCCGTATCGACGCCCATCGTCAGCCAGCAGACGCTTTGGATCAGCAGGAAAAGCGGACAGATCGCAAAAATGAGATTTCGCTGCCTGCGCTCCGTCCAGCCGCCGGAGATCAGCGTGCTGAGAAACAGTCCGTAGAGCAGCACCAGCCCGTAATTGAAAACGCCGAGCACCGTCAGTGCGGACATTGCCTCACTCCTCTCTCTGCTCGAACAGCAGCTTCATGTAGTCCTTCTGGAGACGGGGATACAAAAGGCGCGAGACCGGCAGCTCGCAGCCCGAGAAAGTTCGTATGCCGGTGTTCGACAGCTCCTCGATCTGCATCATGTTGACGATGTAGGAGCGGTGGATGCGCATGAACTCCGGCCGCGCGAGCAGCTCGTCCTCATAGTCCTTCATGGAGCCGACGACCTTGCGCACCTGTCCGTCGGCGAGGTTGAAGTAGAGATGCTTGCCGTTGACCTCAAGGTAGGTGAGCTGGGAAAACGGCACGCGCACAATGCTCCTGCCGACCTTGAGCGTCAGCGCCTCCTGCGGGCAGCGCTCACGCAGCTCCAGCTGGTCGAGGATGGGATAGAGCGTCTCGGCGCAGATGGGCTTGAGCAGATACTCCAGCGCCTTGACGCTGTAACTGTCGTAAGCAAATTCGGGAGAGGCGGTGAGAAACACAAGGTCTGCGATCGTATCAAAGCTGCGCAGCTCGTGCGCTGCGTCTATACCGTTCACGCCGGGCATCACAATGTCGAGCAGGTAGAGCGTGAAGCGCTCGCGCCGCGCCGCGTCGAGCAGTTCGGCCGCGCTGCGAAAGCTTTTGCAGCGCAGCGCCACGCCGCGCTCGCTTCCCCAGTCGTGCAGCAGCGCCACCAGCGCCTCACGCTCGTCAGTCTGGTCCTCGCACACCGCGATATACATTCCGCTCTTCCCTCCTTCGCAGCCGCGCCGCACGGCATTTTTCTTTGATTTTTTATTGTAGCACAAAGTGCGTTCTCTTTCCAGCATAAAATCATATTTTGCGCTGCGGATTCGTGTATTTTGAGCCAGCGGCGCTCTGTCCGCCGGTTTTGGTCTGTCCCCCGCGCCGCATAAGCGCGCGGAAAGCGCGGCCCGCCGCACGAAAAATCCGTGCGGCGGGCTTTTTTCTGATACGACCTGACTCACACCTGCGGGGTGCTCAGCGCCTCAGAGCGGAGGGTCTTGTCTTTCTTCGGCTTTTCCGTGCGCCAGTAGAGCGAGGTCTTGTTAAAGAGCGGCTCGCACGCGCACAGCAGCGCGGGGATCAGGAAGATACTCACAACGGCGGAGATGACCGCACCGCGCGCGAGCATCACGCAAATCGCGCCGATGAGGTCGATGGACGATACGAAGGAAACGCCCAGCGTGGCGCAGAAGAGCACCAGCGCGCTCGTGATGATGGCAGAATCGGAGGACGCACCGGCGATGAGCGCCGCCTCATGGCGGTCCTTACCGGCCCGCAGCTCCTCCTGAAAGCGGGAGGTGAGCAAAATGGCGTAGTCCACCGTCGCGCCGAGCTGGATGCAGCTGATGACCGTGGGCGCGACGAAGGGTACCTCGGCGCCGGTGAAGTACGGCACGCCCTGATTGAGGAAGATGGCAAATTCGATGGCAGCTACCAGCACCGCGGGGACGGTCAGGGACTTGAAAACGATCATGACGATCAGAAAAATAGCGATGACCGAGATGTAGTTCGTCACCTTGAAGTCCACGGCGGTGGTCTGGATCAGGTCCTCCGTCATGGCGGCTTCGCCCGTGACCATCGCGCTCTCGTCATACGCCTTGACGATGGCGATGATCTGACGCAGCTGCTCCGCCGCCTCATCGGAGGCGGTCTCGTAGGTGGAGTTGAGCATCATCATTTGCCAGCCGTCCTGCTTGAGCATATTTTTGACCTCCTCGGGAATGAAGAAGTCGGGAATACCCGTGCCGAGCAGCGCGTGATAGGAGACCAGTCCCGTGATACCGGGCACCTCGTCGAGCCGATCCTCCATCGCGCTCATGTCGGCAGCGGAGAGGTCGTCGCGCAGCAGGATGAAGTGGTTGGTCGCCATGTCGAACTCGTCCTTGAGCTTGTTGTTGGCGACGATGGAGGGCAGGTCGCGCGGCAGGGACTCGTCGAGCTTATAATAGACGCTTGCGTGCTTCTGCGCGTAGTAGGCAAAGGGGAGCAGTACGGCGGCGGCGATCACGATGACAACGCGGTGCTTGAGAATGAAGCGGTTGAGCGGTGTGAAGTCGGGCAGCAGATCCTTATGCTTGTGCTTGTCGATCTGTTTATCCGCCAGCAGCACGAGCGAGGGCAGCACCAGAATGACGGTGGCAACGCCCAGTACCACGCCCTTGATCATCACGATGCCGATGTCGCGGCCCAGCGTCAGACGCATGAAGCACAGCGCGGCAAAGCCCGCGACGGTGGTCAGGCTCGAGCCCGAGAGCGAGCGGAACGCCGCAACGATCGCATTCTGCATGGCGTCCCGCTTATCCTCGTAGTTCCCCCGTTCCTCCTCGTAGCGATGGTAGAGGAACACGGAGTAGTCCATCGTGACGCCGAGCTGCAAAACGGCGGCGATGGCTTTGGTGATGTACGAAATTTCGCCCAAAAAGATGTTTGTGCCGAAGTTATAGAGTACGGCGAGGCCGATGTTCACCAGCAGCACGAACGGCAGCACAGTGGACTCCAGCGTCAGCAGCATCGCGGCGAGCGCCAGCACGACGGCGAGGCCGACGAAGATGGGCAGCTCCTTGTCCACAAGGTCGCGCGTGTCCTTGATGACGACGGAAAAACCCGCCAAAAAGCACTTCTCGTTGCAGATCGCGCGGATAGCGGAGATGGCGCTCATCGTTTCCTCCGACGCGCCCGCCTTTTCATACTGAATGATCATCATGGTTCCCTGTCCAGAGAAAAAGAGGTCGCGGAAGCTCGCGGGGATCATGTCGGTGGGGATCTGAATGCCGACCATGTTGCTGATCCACACGGCGCTGCTCACGCCGGGGACCTTTTTGATCTCGTTGATGAGCGAGTTGGTGTAGCCGGCGGGCATATCCTCCACGATGAGCATACTGGTCGCCGCCATTTGAAACGGCTCTTCGAGCAGGTTCATGCCCTGTGCGGATTCAAGGTCCTGCGGCAGATAGGTGAGAATATCATAGTTCACGCGCGTGGCGGCAAAGCCGATGAACGAGGGAATGAGCAAAGCAGCGGCAATGAGCGCCACCAGCTTTGGCTTGCGGCTGAGCACATGGGCGATCTTTTCCAGCATGATGCATCAGTCCTTTCCCTTGAAAATACCCGTGATGGCGGCCCAGAAGTCGCGGAACATCTGCGCGACGCGGCCCCAAAAGGTCGTCTGTTCCGCCTGCTTAATGGTAATCTCTGCCTTTGCGCCGTCGTCCTTCTTGATCTCCTGCGTGCGGATGAGCACCTGAATGCTCTGCGGCGCATCGTTGCGCGCGTCGGTCAGAGAAACCGCCTCGGCGTTCGCGTCCATGAGCAGGATGTTGTTGATGTCGCCGGTGTACTCGTGCCAGGTGTCCTCGATGATGGAGCTGATGCTGCGCTTGGCGGCCTTCATGTCGGGCGTGGTGCTCAGGCTCTTCGCCGCGGCACGCAGCGACGCGGAAAGCCCCGCAAGCGTCTGCTTTGTACCCTCGTCAAGGTCGTCACCCGCCGCGATCAGCAGGTCCTGCGTGTCGGCGACCAGCTTCTGCGTGGAGCGGATGGTCGTCGCTGCGTTCGCGGAAAGCGCATTGACCGTCTGGAGCGTTTCCTGCAGGGTCGGCTCATAGTCGTCGAGCAGCTTTTGCAGCTTCTCGGCGTCCTTGAGGATGGCGCGCAGCTCGCTGCTCGCGCCGCGCACGGCGGCGGCGGTGTCCTCCGCGTCGTTGATCACATAGGTCAGGCTGCTCAGCCTGCCGCAGAGGTCAGCGAGGTCGCTCACGACCCTTCCGGTCGGCCCCGCAAGACTTGACATTGTGCTGTTGAGCTGGTTCTGCATCTTAATAATATTACTTGATGCCTTATCCAGTCCGTCGGTGATGAGATCCACGACCGCGTCGTTGGGCTTGGTCTCCTCGGGCGCAGCGGGCGTTCCGCCGGCAGCAGCGCCGTCGGCGGCGGAATCACCCTTGTCTGTGTTCTCACCGGTATCACCCGAGGCGGAGCTGCCTGCGTCAGAGCCGTCCGTGGCAGTTCCGTCCGTAGTGGTGCTGTCTGTGCCGGAGCTGTCCGTGCCGGTACCACTCCCGACTCCGGTATCGCCGCCGCCCTCGGCGGTGGAGCTGCCGCTCTCGCTGTCACCGGCAGTACCGTCGTCCTCAGCGGGCGCACCGTCGTTCTGCACGGAGCTGTCGGTCACCTCGATGACATCGCTCGCAAGCGCGGCCGTGCTGCCGGCCGCAGTATCGGCGCCGCCCTCCGCCGTTCCGCCGGCTGCACCGCCGGTGCTGCCGGACGAAGAACCGCCGGTCGGCTCGCCCGCGGCGTAGAGCGTCCAGAGGTTGTCGGCCTGCTTGGCCTGCTTGGCGGCCATGTCTTTGCTCTCGCCACTAATTATAAGTGCTTCTTCGCAGAACTCTTGAAAGGTCATAGAAGGAGTGCTGAGCTTCTCCTTAAAAAGTCCGGCAGTCGCTCTCGCCTTTTCCTCTGTTTGGTCCGGATGGTCTTTCTTAAATTTAATCAGCTTTGCCAGCTCATCAGCTGTCAAAGTAGGCGGAGCTGCCATAGCTTTCAGTAAGATCGGTGCGATTTCATTTGCTTCCTCCGAAGCAACTCCGCTCGCCATCAGCATATAGGCTATAAAATCTGCAGCTTTGGTTAGGTTTGATACTTCATACGCATTGTGCAGGTTCTTCACCTGACTCATTTTGATGTTGAGCTCCGTGCCCTCCTTGCCCGTCAGGCCGCTATCGATCCTTGTGCTCGACGCGACGCCCAGCGCGCTTTGCAGGCTGCGCAGGCTGCTCTGAAGTGACCCCGCCGCGCGCAGCACGCTCTTCACATCTCCACTGCCTCGCTCCAGCGCTTCCAGCGCATTCTCGAGGTCGACCAACTCGGCGCGCAGGTCGGACGAGGACGCGGCCATGCTCGCAAGCAGCGCTTTGGATTCGGAGATCGTTTTGCTCAGCTCGGCGATCTGGCTCTCCACAGGGTCGAGCACATCCGCAAGATTGCTCAGGTCGCCGCGCAGTGCGGTGACATCCTCGCGGACGGCGCCCTTGCCGCCGGTGTAGGTGCTCTGCGCGCGGCTGAGCTGCTCGACGCCCTTTGCCGTAGCGTACAGGCTGCCGCTCAGGCCGTCGAGCGCGTTGAGCATGGTGTCAAGGCTCGTGGAGATCTTTTCGTAATCGTCCTCCAGCTCGTCCTTGCGCTCGGAGAGCTTGGCGATCTCGGAGAGCTGCGAGAGCGTGGCGGGGACCATCAGAAAGGTCATGCCGCCGAAGGCAAAATCGTTGCTGCCGACGCGGATGGTGAAGTGGCACTCCTCGCCGGGCAGGCCGATGAACAGCACCGCGCGGAGGTTGCCGACGAGCTGCACCTGCGCGCCGGGGGCCTCGAGCGAGAGGATGTCGTCCTGATTGAAAACGGCCATCGCCTCGAGCGTATAGTTATAGCGGGCATACTCGCTCGCCTGCTCGTTGGGGATGGCGTCGATGCTGATCTCGACCACACCGGTCTTGCCGGCAAGTTCCTCAGCCTTCATCGCCACGCCGTTGAGCGTGTAGTGGACGGCGAGCGTCCACGGCAGCTGCTCGAAGGGCTTGGCGGTCTTGCCCTCGAAGTAGAAATGGTCGGGGATGCTTCTCTCGTCGAAGGTAAAGACCGACCTTCCGCCGACGGTCTTGGGCGCAAGGCCGTTCGTCAGGTTGACGATCTCGTCATAGTCGCCGTAGTCCGTGAGCGAGGCCGTGCCATTGGTCGTGTAGCTTTTGACCACGCTGCCGTCGGTGAGGTTGCCGTAGTAGTCCGTCATGGCGTAGTAGGCCTCGTCATAGATCGGCTTCACGCCGTCGTCCACGGCGCAGACGGGTACGCTGCCAAGCAGCAGCGCCGCGCTCATGGCAAGCGTCGACGCGCGGCGCAGGGATTGTCTCGCGTTGGTATGGTGATCTCGCACGGGTAAAACTTCCTTTCCGTTACTTTGTTTCCCCACCATCATACCAGTTCCGCCGCGCAAGAAAACTGACAAAGGAGGCGCAAGTATATGATTTTTAGGCAGACGGTGCTTTTTGCGCAAGCCCGTCTGCGTTTTTTCTCTCTGTCATCCGCCGTGGTTGACACGCGGCTGGCGAGCGTGTATCATGGAAAGCGAAAAAGACAAGCGGGGTGTTCTCCATGGCAAAGATCTCTTCCGGTCCGCGCGGGCAGATGTCCGACTCCATGCTGACCGCGGCGTTCATCATTCTCTCCGGCGGTTTGCAGGACGCCTACACCTACCTCTGCCGCGGCAAGGTGTTTGCCAACGCGCAGACGGGCAACATCGTGCTCTTCAGTGCCTACCTCTTTGAGGACGACATCGCGCACAGTCTGCGCTACCTCGTGCCGGTGCTGTCGTTCATGCTCGGCGTCTTTGCGGCGGAGTGCGTCCATCGACACTTCAAGCACATGGAGAAGGTCCATTGGCGCCAGCTCATCATTTTGGCGGAGATCGTGCTGCTGTTTTTCGTCGGCTTTCTGCCGCAGGAGGCCAACACCTTTGCCAACGCCGTCGTGTCCTTCGTCTGCGCCATGCAGGTGCAGACCTTCCGCAAGGTGCGCGGCCACGCCTATGCCAGCACCATGTGCATCGGCAATATGCGCAGCGGCACTGAGGCGCTGTGTGTCTATCTCCACACGCACGACCGCGCGGTGCTGAAAAAGGCGCTGACCTACTTCGGCGTGATCGGCCTCTTCGCCGTCGGCGCGTGGCTGGGCGCGCTGCTGACGAGCGCCTTTGCCGAGCGCGGCATCTGGGTATCCTGCGCCCTGCTGGCGATCGGCTGCTGCATCATGTTTCTCCGTGAGGAAACGGAATAACGAAAGGAAGGAGCCGCAATGTGTGCGGCTCCTTCCTTTTCTGTCATATTTTTCGTAAAGCTCTCTCACTTGCTGCGCTTGAGGACCTCGCACACCAGCGCATAGACGCGCTCGGTGGAGGGCACGCTCAGCCGCTCGCGCACGGAGTGGACGTCGTGCAGCTCGGGTCCGAGAGAGACGGCGTCGAGACCGGGGAGCTTCTCGATGAAAAGCCCGCACTCCAAGCCGCCGTGTGTCGCGTCGATCTTGCCCTCCGTGCCGGTGAGGTCGCGGTAGACGTCAAGCACCAGCTCGCGGAGCTTGGAATCGCGCGCGTACTGCCAGCCGGGGTAGTTGCCGCGCTCGGAGACCGTGCCGCCCGCAAACTCCACGATGGCGCGCACGCGCTGGGCGAGCATCGCCTTCTGCGAGGCGATGCAGGAGCGGATGGAGTAGGAGAAATGCAGTCCGTCCTCCGTCAAATGCATCACGCCGAGGTTGAGGGAGGTCTGCACCAGACCGGGGAAGTCCGCGCTCATCGCCTCCACGCCCTGCGGCAGCGCAAGGAGCGTGTGGAGCATCACGGAGGTAGCCTCCGCACTCACGGCGGGAACGGCTTCGGTCTTGGCACATTCGAGCGTCACACCGTCGTCGCAGCCGGCGTACTCATTTTTCAGCGTTGCGTCAAAGCTGCGGATGAACTGCTCAAAGTCCGCCTCCTTCCCCGCGGGAACGGCGACGACCGCGTCGCAGCGCGAGCAGATCACGTTGTCGAACCTGCCGCCCTGCATCGCCGCGAGGCGCAGGCCCGAGAGCTGCTCCATCGCGGAATAGAGCACGCGGCCCATCAGCGCGTTCGCGCTGCCGCGGCCCTTGTCAATGTCGCCGCCGGAGTGGCCGCCCTGCAGGCCGGAGAGCGTCACGGCGTAGCAGCTCTCGCCGCCGAGCGGCTCGCGCCTGCCGGCGAGCGTGCAGTCCGCGCGCATCCCGCCCGCGCAGGACACGGTGAAGATGCCCTCCTCCTCGGAGTCAAGATTCAGGAGCCTTCTGCCCTTGAGGTCGGAGCAGTCGAGCGCGAAGGCGCCGTCCATGCCGACCTCCTCATCGACGGTGAACACCGCCTCGAGCGGCGGATGCGGAAGCGTATCGTCGGCGAGGATGGCGAGGATCATCGCCACAGCGAGGCCGTTGTCGCCGCCGAGCGAGGTCTTATCCGCCCAGACCCACTCGCCGTCGGTGCGCAGGTCGAGCCCCTCCTTCGCCATGTCCTTCGTGCAGTCGTCCGTCTTGGCGCAGACCATGTCCATGTGGCCCTGCAAAATGATCGGCTCGGACTTCTCATAGCCCGCCGAGCCGTCCTTCCAGATGATAACGTTGTTGCTCGAATCCTGTCGGTACTTCAGCCCCAGCTCCCTGGCAAGCTCGACGCACAGGTCGCTGATGATCTTCGTGTTGCCGCTGCCGTGTGGCACGGAACAGAGCTTTTCAAAATATTCAAATACCTTTTCGGGCTTGAGCCCGCTGATCGCTGCCATGCGTTTTTCCTCCTTATCGTGTGCATACAGCCCATGCCTCGGCATGGGCTGTATGGCTTTCTTTTTTAGCCGGCGGACATATCGTCCATCGTCATATCGTCCATGCCGGCGTCGCCGAGGCCGAAGTCGTCGCCGGAGGGGGTGTCCTCCTCGACGATCTCCGCGTCGGGCGACGGGATGAACTCCGTCAGGTAAGCGTCCTCACCCAGTCCCGCGAAGTAAGCGGGCAGGTTGATGATGATGCCGTCCATATTCCTGGGCAGGGGGATCGTATAGGTCTGCGTCGTCTCGCTGCCGCCCTTCTTCTCGGTGATCTCGAACGTCACCGTGATCTTCTGCCCGATGCAGGTCGCGCTGCCGCGCTCGCGGTCGTAGAGCTTGGCGACCTGCTCGCCGTCAACAAAGGCAACGACCTTATACGGCGTTTCATAGGTCTTGCCGTTGTACTCCAGCTTCTTGTTGTCCAGATACACGGTGTGGCCGCGTCCGATGATCGTCATGGCGTAGGCGATAGCGACGAGCACGACGACTGCCGCGAGCTGGAAGATCAGTCTGCGCTTGGAGGTCTTATTCTTCATTTTGCCTTTGCCTCCTCTTCTGTCAGCTGGTCGGCTGCAAGCTGCAAGCCGGCCGCGCTCTTGGCCTTGCGCTTCTTCGCCTCATACATGACCAGCGCGATGGTGATGACCGCGTAGGACACGAACACGCGGAAGTATTCGCCGATCATCGAGTCGCCCGTGATGACCGTGCCGGTGCGCGGCGCTACGATGAACATGGTGTGGAACAAGATCACGCCGAGAAACACATTCTTGATGCTTGCCTTCTCCACGCTCGCGCCGCCGACGAGCAGTGCCGCGATGGAGAACATACCGATCTGGGTGTGCGCGGTATAGGTGGGGAAGTTGCCGACATTTTGCAGATAGATGATCATGCCGAAGCCCGCGAACACGGTGGAGATCACCATGGAGATGATGCGGGTGCGCTCGACATTGATGCCGGCGTCACGCGCGACTTCCATATCCTGACCGACCGCGCGCATATCCTGGCCGAGCTTGGTGCGGCGGAACCAGAGGATAAAGAGGCAGGCGGCGGCGATGATGATGAGCGTCAGCACGGGGATCTTCACGCCGCCCACACTGACTGCCAGCAGGTTATCCAGGCTCTGGCGCATATTCAGCAGGCTCACCGTGACGCGGATGCCGTAGCCGCGCGGGAGCTTGAGGGAATCGTGGATGATGGGAATGATGGGACCCATCATGAAGAGCACGATGAACTGGTACACACCGTCCATGGCGAAGGAGATCATGTAGCTCGTGATCATCTCGCGGCCCTTGGCGCGGTTGAGCAGCTCGCCGATCATGATGCCCAGCAGGATGGAGATGGGAATGGAGATGATCGCCGCAAGGATCAGCCCCGGGATGCCCCAGACCTGCCAGTCGGCGGCGAAGATCAGGCCGATCTCGCCGGCCATCGCGCCGAGCGTCATGCCGAAGTTCATGCCCATACCGGCCATAACGGGGATGAGCAGGCTCAGGATCAAAAAGGCGTTGCGCCCCAGACGGGTCATGCCCTCGTTGAGCAGATAGCTCCACGAGAGATCCGCGCGCGGGATGCAGTAAGCGCAGATCAGAACGAACATGATGGGCACGATGTTGTCGCTCAGGAACTTGCGCAGCGCGCGGCCCCATTCGGCACCGCCGCGAGGAAGGCTGTTGTTGATCTTTTTCATACTTACTTCTTCCCTCCCATCTTACGGGTCAGCGCGTAGACGATCATGCCGTTGGAGACGATGATACGAATGATCTCGCTGATGTCAAGGTGGATCAAGGAGTTGATGACCGTCGGCGTCATGGTGACAAGGCCCTGATAGAGGAGCGTGCCGATGATGACATTGGCGATGCTGGCCTTGTTGACGCTCGCGCCGCCGATGAGGATGGCGGCGACTGCCGGGAAGGCCATCTTGAGCGGGGCGGTGTAGATCTGGATGAAGCCGAAGCCCTGCTCATAGACGAGGATGCCGACCGCGCCCAGCCAGGTGGAGAGGATGACGGAAATGAGACGCATCTTGTCGATGCTGACGCCCGCAGCCTTGGCAAAGGCGGGGTTGGAGCCGACAGCGGTCATCGCGGTGCCGGTCTTGGTGTGCAGGAACGCCCACATCAGGAAGGCGAGGACCGCGAAGAAGAGCAGGCTGCCGGTCGGAATGACCAGGTTGATGCCGATCGGGTTGAGGTCGATGGAGAGAATGTCCGCCAGTACCCGGTCGTAGAAGCCCTCCAGGGAGATGGTGGTACGAAGGCCCGAGCCGGAGAAGCCCCACACCATCTCGGGCTTCTTGTACGGCAGCAGCAGCCACATCATGCACATGAACGAAACGGAGGAGAATCCGACATAGGTCGCGACCATCATCTCGCCGCCCTTGATCTTGTTGAGCATCCAGCCGTAGCCGATGCCGAGCAGCAGCGCGAAGGGCGTTGCGATGACGATGGCCATGACAAAGCTCATCGCACCTGTGTAGCCAAGCTCGATGGCGATCGTGGCACCGAGCAGGCCGGAGATGATGCCCAGCGGCAGGCCGAAGTTCAGTCCGCAGCCGGAGTGGACCATCGGCACCATCGCAAGCACCATGACGGCATTCCAGCTGAAGCGGTTGATAACGTTGCTGATCTGCGTTGCGAAGTCCACGCCCGCGAACGGCACCAGCATAAACATCAGCAGCAGAAAGCCTGTGATGATCATGCGGGGGACGCCGTAGCTGTCGATCATGCTGCGAAGCCTGCTCTTGTCGGCAAGGCTGTTCGTTGTATTATCCATATCTGCCCTCCTTACTTGACCTGGCTGACCATCAGCGTGCCGAATGCCTCGGAGGATTCGGTCGCCGGCAGGATACCGGCGATCCGGCCGCCCGAAACGATGGCGATGCGGTCGCAGGTGGTGCGCAGCTCCTCGAGCTCGGACGAGATCACCACGACGGTGATGCCGCTCTCGCGGTTGAACTTCTTGAGCGCGTCGAGCACAAGGGATTTCGCGCCGACGTCAATGCCGCGCGTCGGCTCGGAGACAAAGAGGAACTTCGGCTCGAGCGCGAACGCCTTGGCAAGGCAGACCTTCTGCTGGTTGCCGCCGGAAAGCTCTTTGGCCTTCTGCTTGGAGCTGGTGCACTTGATCTTCAGCTCGTCGATGTACTGCTCGGTCACGGCGTGAATGGCCTTTTCATCGCGCCACTTCACAAGGCCGCCGAAAAAGTTCTTGAGGAACTTGTTGTGGATCTGCATGGCCGGGAAAGCGACGTTCCATTCCAGCGTTTCGTCGAGCAGCAGTCCCACGCCGCGGCGATCCTCCGACACGAAGGCGAGCTGCGCGTCAAGGCACTTGCGCGGCGCGTTGAGCGAAATGGGCTTGCCGTCGAACTCGACCGTGCCGCCGGCCTCATAGAGGCCCATGACGCCGTTCGGGATGCCGAGCTTGCCCTGGCCGGCGAGGCCGCCGATGCCGAGGATCTCGCCCTCGCGGATATCGAGGTCGACGTTGCGCACGATCTCGCCGGGCATATCCACCCACAGCTTGCGGATCGACATGATGATCCTTGCGTCAGAGTGGTCCACGACATCCTGCGCCGCGGAAAGGTTGACGCTGCGGCCGACCATCCACTTCGTGATGTCGGCGGTGTCGGTCTCGCCCGCGGGCGTATCCTTGACCACATAGCCGTCGCGCATGATGACGACCTTGTCGCACACCTCCATAATTTCCTGAAGGCGGTGCGTGATGAAAATGACGGCAATGCCGCGCGAGGCCATGCCGCGGATGGACTCCAGCAGCGCCGCAGCTTCCTTCTCCGTCAGAACGGCGGTCGGCTCGTCGAGGATCAGCAGCTTGAGCTGGTCCTTGCTCAGCTCGCGCGCGATCTCGGTGAACTGCTTGTGGCCGACCGGCATATCGCTGATGAGCATATTCGCGTCGATGTGGACGCCCATCTTCTCGATGGCTTCTGCCGAGCGCTTGTCCATTTCCTTATAATCGAGTGTGTTCAAGCGGCTGCCGAACACCTCGGAGATGACTGTTTTCTTCTGGGGCTCACGATTGAGCAAAATATTCTCCGTCGCCGTAAAGCCGGGGATCAGAGAAAACTCCTGATGCACCATGCCGATGCCGGCCTCAAGCGCGTCAAAGGGCGTGTTGAAGGTGACTTTTTCACCGTTGATGAGGACGTCGCCGCTGTACCCTCCGGTCTCGCGGATCACATCCATGCCGAAGAGGATCTTCATCAGCGTGCTTTTGCCCGCGCCGTTTTCACCGACAAGACCGAGCACCTCGCCCGCTTTGAGCGTAAAATTGATGTCGGTCAGGACCTGATTGCCGAAGAAGTCCTTTTTGATGCTGCGCATCTCCAACAGAGGAGCATTGTTGTTTTCCATAAGCTATACCCTACCTAAAGAAGCAGGGGGGAGGAATTTCCTCCCCCCTGTTTTTTGATTATCGCACGAGAAAATGCAGCTTACTTAACAGTGAAGTACATTTCGGGGACCTCGATCTCGGTGGCGTGCATATACCAGCCCGGATCGCCCATGATGTAGGTATCCTGATAGACCAGGAAGGTGTTGTCGGCCTTGACGCCGGTGGTGGCGTTGGTGTAGTTGGAGCCGTTCCAGGAGGCATCGGGGGAGAACTGGTGATAGGCCTTGGCGATATCGTCGATGTCGGCAAGCTCGCTCTCGCCCTTGATGACATTCAGAGCGTGCTGGGCAAGGCCGGCGGAGGTGACATAACCATAGGAGTAAGCCCAGGTGCCGAAGCGGCCCGCGCCGCCCTTTTCGCAGATAGCCTTCTCGACCTTGGCGAGGATCTTCTGGAAGTCGCCGGCCTCAGCGGTCAGGTCGATGCCCAGTGCGCCGGGATAGCCCATCAGCGGGGAGGGCAGGTCGGCCTCGATGAAGTAGCCGCCGTACTCGAGCAGCTGCTTGAGCAGGGGCTCGGTGTGCGCGTCGTTGGTGCAGAAGTAAGCAGCCTTCTCGCCGTACTTGTTCACCCACTCGGGAACCTTTTCGAGGATGTAAGCCTGCGCACCGGCAACACCGACATCAGAGGTGGGGTCGGGAGCGGTCTCCATCTCAAACTTCAGACCAAACTCCTCGCAGGCTGCCTTCATGACCGCGATACGGCGGCTCATGGTCTCGTAAGCGAGGTGGCGCGGGAAGGAGACGTGAACGAAGGTGTCGCAGCCCAGCTCGTGAGCGGTGCGGATGATGAGGTAGCCGCGGGCAACAAAGTCGTTGTTGCACACGAGGTCGGCGGCGGAGCCGATCTCGGGCAGATCCTCATGCGCCTCGCCGGCGATGCAGAGGATGTCGGGGCGGCTCTCCTTGATCTTACGGAACGCCTCGGTCGTGCCGGGGACGGACTGGTTGACAATGATCGCCTTCATATCGGGGTCGTCGGACAGATTGACAATGCACTGGATGGTGGTCTCCAGCTCTTCGGTGAAGTTATCGGGATAGGTCACGAGGGTGACATTCTCCTCGCCGTAGAGCTGCTGGAATGCCTCGGCGCCGCGGCGGTCGTCCTCAGACTGAGAAACGGAGCCGGTCACGATACCGATGTGGATGGTCTCCTCCTGCTTGTCAGGAGTGTCGGGGTTGTCGGGGGTGTCTGGGGTCTTCTTGTCGCCGCAGGCCACGAGCGAAAGCACCATGACCATAGCCAGCAGGATACTCAGGAATCTTTTCATACTGAACCTCCAATTTTATTTTCTGCAAGAGTATCGCAGGTGTCTCTTTACTATATACAAAGTTTTTCCTCTTGTCAATGTCAGACCGCAAAATAAAATAATATGATTGTCCCATGCCGCGGAAACTTTGCCGAAGGCCATGTTCGCCGCAGGGCGTAAAAAAAGCAGGGCGCCCGGGGGCGTCCTGCCAAGGAGGAGAGCAGTCTTCTCAGATCAGTGCGGTCAAAAGCCAGATGAGCGCGATGGCGAGCGCGCCCGCCGCGCCCCAGAATACGGGCGGGGCGCGGTGCAGCAGCGGCCTGCGTACACTGTGGCTGCGCGTATAGCTGCGCGCGACGCGGCAGGCCTCGTCCACGAGCTGCTGCGCCGTCACGCCGTCCTTGCTCAGTGCATCGTTGCGCACGATGAAGATCGCCTGTTCAAACAAATTGGTATCCGGTGATTCCACAACGATCACCCGCCGGGAGGTCCCTCTGACCATGGCGCATCACTCCTTGTCCCCCATAATTTTGACAAGGAAAGTATTCCCCCGCGCGCCGCCGCTTATACCTCCGCTGCGCCGCCCTCCTTCTCCCGATAGAGCGCCAGCACCGCGCAGTCATCGTCGCCGCCGCGCCGCTCGCGGCTCGCGGCAAGAACGGCCGAGGCAAGCGCCTGCGGGTCCTCTCCCGAAAACTTTTCCAGCAGCGCAATGAGCCAGCCGTCGTCGGTCGAGTCCGCAACGCCGTCGCTGAGCATGACGAAGAAGGAGCCTTTTTCCAGCGTGAAGCGTGTGGTCTCGGGCTGCGTATCGGCACCTTGCAGCCCCGCCGGCAGACAGGAGCAGGTGATGCGCCGCACGCGGGCGCCGCGCTTAACATAGGACGGCGCCGCGCCGTATTTGTAGACCTCCGCCGTGCCGTCTCGCAGGGAGAGCGCCAAAAGGTCGATGGTCGTGAAGCTCTCGGACACCTCGGCGCGCAGCGTCAGGGCGCTGTTGAGGGTCTTGAGCGCGCCGGAGGTCTCAACACCCGCGCGCAGAAAGCGCTCCAACAGCCGTACCGCCAGCGCCGACTCGCGCCGCGCCGCCTCCCCACAGCCCATGCCGTCGGAGAGCAGCAGGCAGAGCCGTCCGTCCGCGGTCTCAAAGTGCGTCACGCTGTCGCCGCTGACCTGCTCCCCTTCCTTGGGGCGCAGCGCCGCGCCGACGCGATAGGTCAGCAGCGTCTCCGCCGCGGCGGGCCTTGCCTCCAGCGCTTCCGCCGCACCGCTCAAAAGCTCGGAGAGCTGGGCATACTGCCCCGCCGCCTGCGCGCGCGTGTCGGCGAGCCGCCCGCGATACTGGCGGCGCAGCAAAAAGGCGCTCAGCTCACTGTTCACCGCCGACAGAAAGCTCGGAAAGCGGATGCAGCGGTCGGTAAAATAGGAGGGAAAGTCCCCGCCGCGTCCGCGTCCCTGCGCGAGCAGCGCGGCGGTGGCGTCGTTGAGGGCGTTGTAGGTCTTGGCGTAGTCGCGCTCCCAGCAGATCGTGCGCAGCGAGCAGCCGCGGCACACGCGCTCCGCCGCGCGGTCGAAGATCATCGCGGGGTTTTCATCCTCCTCCTTCGGTGTGCGCATGAGGCTGTCGTACAGCTCGCGCAGCGCGAGCGCAGTCGCGCACAAGCGCCTGCGGGCAGTCGAGCATTCCGCCTCGTCTGTCTCCGCATCGGAGCGCTCCTCCGGCTTTTCTGCCGCGAGCCGCTTCCCGCCGAACAGCCGGCTCGGCAGCAGCAGAAACAAAAGCGTCGCACACAGCCCCTCATAGAGCAGGATCAGCCCCCGCTCCGCCTCCAGCGGCAGCGAGAGCAGGATGAGCGGCACGCACCACAGCAGTGCCGCGCCCACGCGCCGTGCGCGGCGCTCGCGCCCCATCGCAAGCGCGCCGAAGCCGTAGACCGCCGCATGGAGAAAGCTTCCCGGCTGCGCGGTCAGATCCATCGCAAGGCCGATGCCGAGCGCCGCCGCCAGCGCCGTCCCCGCGTTGCGGTCATAGGCGAGCAGCATCACGAGCAGCATGGCCGCGATGCGCCCCGGCGCGAAGCCGTTTTCCAGCTGCAGCGTAGAGGCAGCCGTCAGCACGCCCGTGATGAGCACCAGCAGCGCGGTCTGGCGCTGCTCCTCATCCGCCGCGCCCCCGGCAAGGGCCACACGGCCGCAGAGTGCCGTGAGTACCGCGAGCACGATGCTCAAAAGGCACAGCGCCGCCTCGTCCGGGCCGGACTGGAGCAGATATACGAACTCCACCGCAAGGTACATCAGCACCGTCATCACCGGCAGGAAATATCGGCTGCGATACCACTTTGTTTCGCAAAAAGCGTTATTCGCCGTGTAGAGCAGCACCGCCACGGCCAGCGCGCGCAGCGCGTGGGAAAAGTCGAGAAACACCAGCGCACCGGCAATGCCGCCGAGCAGCGCGGCAAGGCCGCGTTTCCCGCTGCCCGCCGCGGCGACCAGCCCGAGGGCAAAGGGCGCGTAGCCGCCGAACAGCCGCGCGCCGCACAGCACGGCAGTCAGCAGAAAGCAGACGGCGCAGGGCGCCAGCGGCTCCCAGCGCTCTAATTTTACGGCAAGCTCTCCTCGCTTCAAGGCTTGTCCACCTCCCGTGTCGTTTTTTCTCATTGTAGCCGAGGGCAGACAAAAAGCGCGTCGGAAAAGCGCCGCGGGATAAGAAAAAAGAACGGATCTTCTCCGTTCTTTTATGCTTCGTTTTTCCCGATGCTATTCATCGGTTTTTTCGTTCTATTTCGGCAGAGAAACGATCTCCGCCGCCTCGCGGGCGTTGCGCGCGATCTCGTCGTGCAGCTCCTGCGTGGAGGAAAACCTTTTCTCGGGCCGCAGATAGGCGCAGAAATCGAGCCGCAGCTCCTGTCCATAGAGGTCGCCGTCGAAGTCCGCGAGATAGGTCTCCACCGTCACGCGGTTCGCGTCGCTGACCGTCGGGCGTACGCCGACATTCGTCACGCCGACACGCTGCGTGCCGTCTGGCAGGTACGCCCGCGTGGCGTACACACCGCGCTTCGGAACGATGATGTGCGGCTCCGGCACAAGGTTCGCCGTCGGAAAGAGGTGCTTTTTGCCGATGCCCTCACCGTGGCGGACCGTACCGCTCATGCGGTGCGGATGGCCGAGAAAGCGCGCGGCGCGCTCCACCTCCCCCGCCTCGACGAGCGAGCGGATGTAGGTCGAGCTGACGGTCACGCCGTCGAGCTCCACCTTGGGGATGATGTCGCAGCCGAGGCCGAGGGCGCGGCACTTCTCGCGCAGCTTGCTTGGGTCGCCCTCGTTCTTGTGTCCGAAGCGGAAGTCGTGTCCCGCGACAAGGTGCACGGCGTGGTATTTCTTCACCAGCAGCTCGGTGATGAAGTCCTCCCACGGCATGGTCATCATCGCGCGGTCGAAGGGCTCGACGAACACCGTGTCGATGCCGTAGCATTCGCGGATGATGGCCGCGCGCTCGTCCGCGCTTGTGAGCAGCGGCACGGGAATACCGGTGACAAACTCCTTCGGCGAGCGGTCAAAGGTAAAGGCCGCGGGCGTTACGCCCCGCTCGTGGGCGCGCTCCGCCGTTTTTTTCAGCAGCGCGCCGTGGCCCAGATGCACCCCGTCGAAAAAGCCGAGGGCGATAACAGTTGCTTTATTCATGGTCTGTTTCCTCAAAAGAAATTCTTGATCGCGTGTACTTCGCCACCTGCCGCGCGGGAGAGCGAGAGGAAATTGCCCGCGCGGTCGTACACGCGGTAATCGCCGTCGGCGACATTGCGCGCGGTGAAGGCGTTGCCGTTGTAGGCGCGCTTTTCCTGCACCTCATTCTGCACCGTAAAGCGCGGGTAGGCGCGGAAATATTCGTCGAGCGGCAGCAGCAGCGCCTCGCGCTCCTCCTGCGCCCGTTCGAGCGTGACCGCCTCCTCGATGAGAAAGCCCGCAGCCATCGTGCGGCGCAGCGCCGCCATGCAGCCGCCGCAGCCGAGCGCGGCGCCGAGGTCGTGGCAGAGCGTGCGGATATAGGTCCCCTTGGAGCAGACCACGCGCAGGGAAAATTCATCCTGCGCGCTCTGTCCCAATAGCTCCAGCTCGTAGATGGTGACACTGCGCGGCTTGCGCTCCACGGTCTTACCCTGCCGCGCGAGGTCGTAGAGCTTCTGCCCGTTGACCTTGAGCGCGGAGTACATCGGCGGGAGCTGCAAAAGCTCGCCGCTGAAGCGCTCCAGCGCCGCGCGGAGTTCGTCCGCGCCGACAGTGACCGGGTGCGTTTCCAGCACCGTGCCGGTCGTGTCCTGCGTGTCGGTGACCATGCCGAGCTTCAAAACGGCACGGTACTCCTTTCGTCCGTTTTCGGCGAACTGGACCGCCTTGGTCGCGCGGCCGAGAAAGACGGGCAGCACGCCCGTCGCCATCGGGTCGAGCGTTCCCGCGTGGCCCACGCGCTTTTCGCGGAAAATGCCGCGCAGCTTGGCGCATATATCCATGCTCGTCCAGCCCGTGGGCTTATCGATGATGAGAATGCCGTCGGGCATCGTCCGCACCTCCCTTGCGCCAAATTCGGCGCCCTTGCGCCGTTCAAGCGTTTCGCCGCAGCGAAACCTTGCCGCAGGCGGAATTCACTTCCGCCGAGGATGAAAAATCAGAGGGGCCCCCGTGCGGTCATCGACCGCGTGGGGAGGCACACATCCATGCTCGTCCAGCCCGCGGGCTTATCAATGATGAGAATGCCGTCGGGCATCGTCTGCGCCTCCTTTGCGCCAAATTCGGCGCCCTTGCGCCGTTCAAGCGTTTCGCCGCAGCAAAACAGCTCTTTACTCCTCCACCGCAGCCTGCACAGCGGCGAGGATCGCCGCCTTCGCGTCGGCAAGAGAGCCGTGGTACACGCAGCCGGAGGCCGCGCGGTGTCCGCCGCCGCCGAGGGCGGCGCAGGCCCGCGTCGCGTTGACGCGCGCGCCGGTGCGCACGCTGATCTTCCACGCGCCGTCCTTCGTTTCCTTCATCGTGATGGAGCAGTCGGTACCCTCCACCACGCCGCCAAGGGCGGAAACGTCGTCCATGTCCGCCTCTGTCAGCGCGAGCCGCTCCATCAAGCACAGCGGCAGCGTGACGACGACCACACGGTCCTTGTCGTAAAACTCCATCGTGCGCAGCAGCTCTGCCTCAAGCGCAAGGCGCTTTTTCGTCTTGGTGCGGAAGTGACGCTTGTTCGCCGCGCGGTAGTCAATGCCTGTGTCCATCAGCGCGGCGGCGACGCGGTGCGTGTTCGCCGTCACATTGGAGTAGACAAAGCAGCCCGTGTCGGTGCTGACCGCAACATAGAGCGGCAGCGCGACGGCGGGTGTGAGCTGCCCCAGCTCGACCGCGATCTCATAGAGGATCTCGCCGCAGGCGGCGCACTCGGGATGCACGCAGCTCTCCCGCCCGAAGCCCTCATAGCTTGGGTGGTGGTCGATGGCGAGATCGACCTTATCCTTGAGCGGCTCCGCATTATCGGGAAACAGCCCGAGTGCCGCAAGGTCGACGGAAACGACCGTCTCATAGCGGTAGTCCTCCGCCGCCCAATAGGGCGCGACATAGTCGGCGTAGAGGCTCGTGACCTCAGCGTTCGGCAGCAGCGCCGCCGTTTTGCCCATCCGGCGCAGCAGGGCGCACAGCGCAGCGGCGCAGCCGAGCGTGTCGCCGTCGGGGCGGCGGTGGGTGAGAATGAGATAGTTATCGTGCGCGCGCAGATAGGCGGCAACCTCCTTGATGGTCATTCGTCTTCACCGTCCAGTACAATGTGCTCGTTTGCGGGATTCGCGGGCTTGACCCTCGTGGGGTCGCGCAGCATCTCTAAAATGTGCGCGCCGTACTCGATGGAGTCGTCCGCGACGAATTGCAGCTCGGGCGTATAGCGCAGATTGATCGACGCGCCCAGCTCGCGGCGCAGATAGCCTGCCGCGGACTTGAGGCCGCGGATGACCTCCTTCTCCTGCGTCTTATCCAGCACGCTCACACCCACGCGGCAGTAGCGCAGGTCGCTGGTGGTGTCGACGCGCGTGATGGTGACCATGCCGCCCTGCACGCGCGGGTCCTTGAGGGTGCGCAGGAGAGCGCTCAGCTCGCGCTGGATCTCCTCGTTGATGCGTCCGATTCGATTGCTTGCCATAAAAGTCCTCCTTTGAGAAAGGCGAGGACGGGCGACCGCCCGCCCTCACCTAAGGCTTCGCAGAATTGCGCCGCGCACAGCGCGGCTTTTACTGCTCGATCTGCTCCATCACATAGGCCTCGACGATGTCGCCCTCCTTGATGTCGTTGAACTTCTCGAAGTTCAGACCGCACTCATAGCCTGAGGCGACCTCCTTGACGGAGTCCTTGAAGCGCTGGAGCGAGGCAAGATGGCCCTCGTGGATGACGATGCCGTCGCGCACGATGCGCGCCTCGCAGGAGCGCTGGATCTTGCCGTCGGTGACATAGCAGCCGGCGACCGTGCCGACGCTGGAGACCTTGAAGGTCTGACGGATCTCGGCATGGCCGATGACGTTTTCGCGGAACTTGGGCGCGAGCATACCCTTCATGGCCGCCTCGATCTCGTTGATGGCGTCGTAAATGACGCGGTACATGCGCATATCGACATGGTTGCGCGCCGCGCTGTCGCGGGCCGCCGCGTCGGGGCGAACGTTGAAGCCGACGATGATGGCGTTCGAGGTGGAGGCAAGCATGACATCGCTCTCGTTGATCGCGCCGACCGCGCCGTGGATGACGCGCACGCGGACCTCGTCGTTGGAGATCTTCTCGAGCGAGGCCTTGACCGCCTCGACGCTGCCCTGCACATCCGCCTTGACGATGATGTTGAGGTTCTTCATCTCGCCCGCCTGGATCTGGCTGAAGAGATCCTCCAGCGAGACCTTGGAGATGGGCTCGTTGGCCTTGGCCTTTTCCTCTGCCTTGCGCTGCTCGACCAGCTCGCGCGCCAAGCGCTCGTCGGCGACGGCATTGAAGGTCGCGCCCGCGCCCGGCACCTCGCCGAGACCCGTGATCTCCACGGGGACGGAGGGACCCGCGGCGGTGAGCTTCTGACCCTTGTCGTTGGTCATCATGCGCACGCGGCCGACGGCCGTGCCGGCGATGATGATGTCGCCCTGATGGAGCGTGCCGTTCTGCACGAGGAGCGTGGCGATGGGGCCGCGGCCCTTGTCAAGGCGCGCCTCGATGACGGCGCCGCTGGCGGCGCGGTTGGGGTTTGCCTTGAGCTCGCCAACCTCGGCGGTCAGCGCGACCATCTCGAGCAGGTTATCCACGCCCATGCCTGTCTTGGCGGAGATCGGGCAGACGATGGTGTCGCCGCCCCAGTCCTCGGCCAGAATGTCGTACTTGGTGAGCTGCTCCTTGATGCGCTCAGGGTTCGCGTCCGGCTTATCCATCTTGTTGATGGCAACGATGATGGGGATGCCGGCGGCCTTGGCGTGGTTGATGGACTCGACCGTCTGCGGCTTGATGCCGTCCTCGGCGGCGACGACGAGGATCGCAATGTCCGTGATCATCGCGCCGCGGGCGCGCATGGAGGTGAACGCCTCGTGGCCGGGGGTGTCGAGGAAGGTGATGGGCTTTCCCTTGATCTGCACCTGATAGGCGCCGATGTGCTGCGTGATGCCGCCTGCCTCGCCGGAGGCGACGTGCGCGTTGCGGATATAGTCGAGCAGCGAGGTCTTACCATGGTCGACGTGACCCATGACCACCACGACGGGCGCGCGGGGCTTGAGCTCGTCGGCGGTATCCTCGTGGTCGTCGATGAGCTTTTCCTCAATGGTGACGACGACCTCCTTTTCGACCTTGCAGCCAAGCTCCTCAGCGACGAAGGAGGCGGTATCAAAGTCGATGAGCTGGCTGAGAGAGGCCATGATGCCGTTCTTCATCAAGCACTTGACGACCTCCGCGCCGGTCTTTTTCATGCGGCTGGCCAGCTCGCCGACGGAGATCTCGTCGGGGATCTTGACGGTCAGCGGCGTTTTCTTGGCGATCTCAAGCTGGAGGCGGCGCATCTTCTCGGCCTCCTCCTGGCGGCGCTTGTTGGAGAAGGTCGGCGCGCCGCGGCCGTTCTTTTTGTTCGCCGCGCTGCGGAACTTTTCCTTGCCGGCGCTCATGCTGTCGCGCCGTCCGCCGGCGTTCCCGCTGCGCTCGGCCATGTCCTGCAGCTTCTCGTCGTATTTATCAAGGTTCACATTGGTGGACTTGCGGGTGTCGACGATCTTCTTTTCCGGCACGCGGGTGGTGGGCTGCTGCGTGGCGGTGGACTTGCTCGGCGCACTCTGCGCCTGTGCGGCGGGAGCAGCCGTCGCCTTGGGCGCGGCAGGCTGCGCGGCGGGGGCCGCCTTGGGCGCACTTGCTGTGGGAGCAGCCTTCGGCTCCTCCTTCTTTTCCGTATAGGTCTCGGCGAAGATCGTTTCGATCTTCACCTGATGGTGCAGCGTCAGATAGTCGAACACGATCGACAGCTCACGGTCGCTCAGCACTTGGGAGTGACCCTTGGGGGCCTCCGTGTAGTCCTTCAAGATGGCGATGATGTCCTTCGACTGCATCCCAAAGTCCTTCGCCAGACTGCTTACCTTGTTTTTATTCTCCGTAATAGCCAATATAACACCTCCAAATGTGATGGGACCGAATTACTGCTTCTCTTTTTTCGCGCTGCCCTTGCCGCGCTTGACCGGACGGGAATCGGCGTAGCGCGCTCTTGCCGCCGCCTTGACGGCGCTGCGCTTGCGCGCGGCGCGGTCGGGCTTTTTCGCGCTTTTTGCCTCGCCGTGCTTCGCTGCACCGGTCAGGCGCTCTGCCGCGCTGTGCTTTGCCGTTCTCGGCGCACCGACGCTTTTTTCTGCGCGTACCTTTGGTGCGGCTTCCGCACTCTTTTTTGCGGTCTGCTTTTTCTTGCCCGTGCGGATATTCTTCTCGTGCGCCTCGGCCTCTCTGCGCCGCTCGGCGGCGCGCTGCGCCTTGACGGAGAGCCGCTGCGCCGTTTCGGCGAAGCGCTCGTCGCCCTCGGCGAGCTTTTTGGCGATGGCCTCGGCAAAGCCGATGTCCATGACCGCGAGCATCGCGCAGCTCGAGCGTCCGACCGCGCGGCCGAGCACGTCCTTATCCGCCGCGATGCGGCACCAGAGGCATTGGCCCGCGTCGGCAAAGTGCCGCACGCGGCGCACACTGTTTTCCGCGGCGTCGGCGGCAACTAAAATGAGCCGCGCGTCGCGCGCCCTTGCCGCCGCGCCGGTCGGCTCCTCGCCGACGGCCAGCCGACCCGCCTTCTGGGCAAGGCCGATGAGGTTCAGCAGCTTATCCACCGTTCACCATCCCCTTCTCCAGCTCATCGTAGAGCTCCGGCGTGATGGTGGTCTCCAGCGCCCGCTCCAGCGCGCGGGACTTCCGCGCCCGCCTGAGACATTCGGCGTCGGGACACAGATACGCGCCGCGCCCAGGCTTTTTGCCCTTGAAGTCGAGCGAGATCTCGCCCTGCGGCGAGCGGACCACGCGGATCAGCTCGCGCTTCTCCTTCATTTCACGGCAGCCCACGCACTGGCGCTGCGGGAGCTTTTTCACTTTTTGCATGGGTCTGCCCTCCTTTGCTCAGTCCTCGTCCTGATAGGACTGGGGCTTGATGTCGATCTTATAGCCGACCAGACGCGCCGCGAGGCGGGCGTTCTGGCCCTCCTTGCCGATGGCAAGGGAGAGCTGGTCGTCTGGCACGATGACGCGGCAGGCCTTGCTGCCGTCGTCCGCCATGCGCACCTCGACCACATCGGCGGGGGCGAGCGCCGCGGCGATGTACTCCGCGGGATCGTCGCTGTACTTGATGATGTCGATCTTCTCGCCGCGCAGCTCCTCAACGATGTTGTTCACGCGCGCGCCGCGGGGACCGACACAGGCGCCGATGGGATCGACATTGGCGTCGTTGCTCCAAACGGCCATCTTCGTGCGGCTGCCCGCCTCGCGGGCGATGGAGCGGATCTCGACGGTGCCGTCGTAAATTTCGGGGACCTCAAGCTCAAAGAGGCGCTTGACAAGGCCCGGATGCGTGCGGGAGATGACGACCTGCGGGCCGCGGGACTGGCGGCGCACATCCACAAGGTAGACCTTGACGCGCTGGCCCTCGACCAGCGTTTCGCCCTTGACCTGCTCGCCGGCGGTCAGAATGGCGTCGGTCGCCTCGGTGCCGGTGCCGATGCGCAGGGCCACATTGCCGCTGCGCGGGTCGATACGGGTGACGACGCCGGTGAGGATCTCGTGCTGCTTGGAGTTATACTCCTCATAGACCATGCCGCTCTCAGCCTCGCGCAGGCCCTGAATGATGACCTGCTTGCCGTTGCCGGCTGCGATGCGGCCGAACTCGACATTGTCGACGGGCAGGTTCACGATGCTGCCCACCTCGTACTTGGCGGAGAGCTTCTTCGCCTCCTCAAGCGACATCTGCGTGCCGGGGTTCTCGACCTCCTCGACGACCTCCTTCTGTACATACATCTTGAGGTCGCGCTTATTTTCGTCCACATCCACGATCACGTTCTCCACGCCCTCGTGGTCGCGCTTGTAGGCGGTGGTGAGCGCCTGCACGATCTTATCCATCATAAAGGTCTGGGAAATGCCGCGCTCCTTTTCAAGCATCGCAAGGGCGGCAAAGATTTCATCGCATTTCATGGAACTAAACTCCTTACTATAACTATTACATTATGATAAAAATGATGGCTGTCAGAAGTCGCAGCGCAGGCGCACGAGCGCGATCTCCGGCTTTTCAAAGCGCATGGGCTGACCGCCGAGCGTGATCGTCACCGCGCCGTTGTCGTAGTCGGTGAGCGTACCGGCGAACTCTTTGTGTCCGTCGCGCGGCTTGTAGGTCTTGACCAGCACCTCTGCGCCCATGAACTGCTCAAAGTCGCCCGGGCGCTTGAGCGGGCGCTCGGCGCCTGCGGAGCCGACCTCAAAGACATAGCTCCCCTCGATGGGGTCCGCCTCGTCGAGCAGGTCGCTCACGACGCGCGAGATGGCCTCGCAGTCCAGAATGTCCACGCCGCCGTCCTTATCAATGAACAGCCGCAGATACCACTGCCCCGCCTCGCGGACATACTCCACATCCCACAGCGTGCAGCCATGCTGCTCCACGACGGGGCGGGCCAGCTCCGCAACGATCTCCGTTACCTTTTTCATAGCTCCCTCGCTTTAGCACCTTAAAGTATTTGCTCTGGGCAAAAATTGCAAAAGAAAGAGCGGACTGGAAGTCCACTCTGCCTAACCTACCGGAATAACATAAGTATATTACCATAGCTTTATGCCGATTGCAAGCATTTTATTGCCTCTGTGCCCCTTTTTTCCTCCGCAGGCGGCGGTGCAGAGCGTTATGCTGCCGCAAAAAGCGGCCGGCAGCGTTTTGCTGCCGGTCGGAAACGCATTCTATTGGCGCAGCTCCCCGCGCGGAGCGTCGGCGAGCGCCTTACTGCCGCGCGCCGGCGAGCAGGTCGATGCCCATAGTGTAGCTTTCAAAGCCGTGGCCGCGGATCTGCGCGATGCAGACCGGTGCGGTGACGGAGAGATGCCGAAATTCCTCATCGCGCTTTTCGATGTCGGAGATATGGACTTCCACCACCGGAATGGTGATGGCCTTGATGGCATCGCGGATGGCGTAGCTGTAATGCGCGTAGGCGCCGGGGTTGATGACGACGCCATCGAACACCCCGTCGGCCTCCTGAATGGCGTCGATGATCGCGCCCTCGTGGTTGGACTGGAAGCACTCGACCGCGACGCCGTGGCTCTGCGCGTGGGCGTAGATGCGGGCGCAGAGAGCGGCATAGTCCTCGCGGCCGTAGATGTCCGGCTCGCGCTTGCCGAGCAGGTTCATGTTCGCGCCGTTGATGACCAGAATTTTCATGACTTCCCCCTCCGTCCGCTCACTTCTTCTGCGCGAGGAAGGCGCGGTACTCCACGCTCTTGCGGTGATAAAGCTCGCTGTTTTCAAGGCACGAGGCCTTCTGCTTGTCATTGAGCGGCTTGGCGACCACGGCCGGAGAGCCGACGATCAGGCTGCCAGCGGGCGCGTCCATCTTGCCGGTGACGACCGCGCCGGCAGCGATGATGCAGTCGTCGCCGATCTTCGCGCCGTCAAGCACGACGGCGCCCATGCCGACGATCACGCGGTCGCCGACCATCGCGCCGTGGACGATGGCACCGTGGCCGACGGAGACATCGTCGCCGAGGGTGCAGAGGTTGTGGATCACCGCGCAGTCCTGAATGTTGCAGCGCTTGCCGATCTTGACAGGCTGCAGCTCCGCGCGGCAGACGCTGTTGAACCAAAAGGCTGTGCCCTCGCCGACCGTCACATCGCCGCAGACGACCGCGCCGGGCATGACGAGGACCTTTTCGTCCGTTTCAATGGGCTTGAAATTCATCGTGTTCTCCTCCGTTTTTCTCTGTATCCGTGGCCCTTACAGGGCAAAATTTCCGTTGCGGAACACCGCCAGCTCGCGCCCGTCGTGCGTCGTGCCGGTGATGGAGAGGTCGGCGGTGCCGACCATAAAATCGACGTGCGTGAGCGAGTGGTTGAGGCCGTGGGCGTCCAGCTCCTCGCGCGTCATGCGCTCGCCGCCGACGATGCACTCGGGATACGCCTCGCCGAAGGCGAGGTGGCAGGAGGCATTCTCGTCGTAGAGCGTGTTGTAAAAGAGCAGTCCGCTGCGGCGGATGGGGCTGTCGTAGGGCACGAGCGCGACCTCGCCGAAGTAGCGTGCGCCGTCATCGACCGAGAGGGCGGCGTCCAGAATGTCCCCGCCGCGCGAGGCGGCCGCCTCGACGATGCGCCCGTCCTTGACGGTGAAGCGGATATTCTCGATGATGCTGCCGTTTTCCACCAGCGGCAGCGAGGCGCAGACGACACCGTTGATGCCGGTCTTGCGCGGCGCGGTGAAGATCTCCTCGGTCGGGAGGTTGGCGATGAAGCCGATGCCCGCAGGTGTTTCGGCGTTGCCCGCCGCCCAAAGGTGGTCGTCAGGCAGCTCAACGGTGAGGTCGGTGCCGAGGGAGTTGGTGTAGTGCAGGCGCTTGAAGTGCAGCTCGTTGAGCTTTTGCTTGCGCGCGCTCAGCAGCGCGATGTGCTCGCGCCAGCGCGTCTCCGCTTTTCCGTCGCCCGTGACGCGAACGGTCATAAGGATCGCGTCCCAAAGCGCGGCGACGGCGTCGCTCTCGCTTTTGTCGGGGAACACCTTGCGCGCCCACGCGGCGAGGGGTACACCCGCCACGCACCATGGGAAGGCGTTTGCCATTTGCAGGCGGTCGAAGGTCTCGCGCTCGACCGCGCCGGTGCGCTGCGCGGCGACGAGCCGTTCGGGCGACACGCCCAGCAGCGTTTCCGGGTCCTCGGCGGCGATAGCGAGGTAGGCCGCGCCCTGCTCGGCGTAGTCGGTCAGAAAGGTCTTGCGCCATGCGCGCGGCGTTTCAAAGGCCGCGTCCTGCGCGCGCAGGAATTTCTCGCGCGTCATATAGTCGTCGCTCCAGTTCATCACGACCTCGCGCACGCCGAGATCGTAGGCCGCAGACGCGCACAGCCGCGCAAACGGCGCGCACTCCACGGGCGAGGAGAGGATGAGCGTCTGATCCTTTTGCAGGTTCAGACCGACGGAAACGAGCAGGTGCGCGTACTCGCGCAGCTTTTCTTCCATGGGGATACCTCCGGCAAAAATAGGATGGTCTTACTTTGTACGCATGATACCACACTTATGCCGGCTTGAAAAGGGAAATTTCGCGCTTTTCGCCGCCTTAAATACCCAGCAGGAGCGCGGCGAAGCGGAAATAGATCACCAGCGAGATCGCATCTACCACCGTGGTGATGAAGGGCGAGGCCATGACCGCGGGGTCGAAGCCGATCTTCTTGGCGAGCAGCGGCAGCGTGCAGCCCACGACCTTGGCGGCAAAGACGGTGACGACCATCGTCAGGCAGATGACGAGGGCGATGGGCAGCGTGATGGGGTTGCCGAAGAGCAGCTTATCGACCAGCATCAGCTTGGCGAAGTTCGCGCAGGAGAGCACCGCGCCGCAGACGACCGCCACGCGGACCTCCTTCCAGATGACGCGGAAGAGGTCGGAAAATTCGATCTCATCGAGCGAGAGGCCGCGGATGACCGTGACGCTCGCCTGCGAGCCGCAGTTTCCGCCTGTGTCCATGAGCATGGGGATATAGGCGGTCAGAATGGCGCAGGCGCCGAGGGCGTTTTCAAACCTTGCGATGATCTGACCGGTGAAGGTGGCCGAGATCATCAGCAGCAAAAGCCAAGGGATGCGGGACTTGAAGGTGTCAAATACGCTTGTTTTGAGGTAGGGCTTGTCGGTCGGCAGCATGGCCGCCATCTTCTCGATGTCCTCGGTGGCCTCGGCCTCCATGACATCCATCGCGTCGTCGACGGTGATGATGCCGACGAGGCGATCCTCTTTATCGACGACCGGCAGGGCGATGAGGTCGTATTTGGAGAAGGTCTGTGCGACATCTTCCTTATCCTCGAGGGTGCCGACGGAGATGACATGGGTCTCCATGATGTCCTCGATGACATCATCCTCCTCGGCGAGCAGGACGGTGCGCAGGGAGACCACGCCGAGCAGCTTGCGCGCCGGATCGACGACATAGCAGACATTGATGGTCTCCTTATCTGTGCCGGTGCGGCGGATGCGCTTCAAGGCGTCCTCCACCGTCATGTCGCGCTTGAGGTCGACAAACTCGGTGGTCATCAGCGAGCCGGCGGAATCCTCGGGGTACTTCAGAATTTCGTTGATGCCCTTGCGCATATCGGGGTCAGCGTGCTTCAAAATGCGCTTGACCACGCCCGCGGGCATCTCCTCAACGATGTCGACGGTATCGTCGAGATACAGCTCATCCAGGACCTCCTTGAGCTCGGTGTTGGAAAAGCCGCGGATCAGCATCTCCTGCACATCCGGCTCCAGCTCGACGAACAGCTCCGCCGCCGGCTCCTTCGGGAGCAGGCGGAACAGCAGCGGCAGCATCTCCTCGGGCAGATCATCAAACAGGTCCGCGATGTCGGCCGGCTCCAGCTCGATGAGAATGTCGCGCAGAGCCTTGTACTGCTTTCGGCGGGTCATCTCCTCTACCTTCTCCAGCAGTTCGTCGCGGCGCTCTTCAAAATCGATCATGTGCTGTTCCTCCTTTCTCCGATGCTGGCGGCGCGGGATAAAAAAAGCCCGCGGCCTTCTTCCGATACCAAGGCTGCGGAGCGACAATGATAAAAACCGCGCGGGGCGATCTTTCTTACCGTTTCAAGCTTTAGCATCATCAGGCGGTGAAACTGCGTTAGATGGCACCTTGGTTTCGATGTCAACTGTTCAAACCCTCGCATCGTGTCTCCACGACTCTGCGGCAGCAGTCCATATCCTGATGGTAGCCTTACCTACCGGACAGTTCTTTATTTGGATTATTTTTATAGTATGCGTTTTTCGCTCCGTTGTCAAGCATTTTCCCGATTTCCCATCCCGTCGGCGCGGAAAAATGTTTCTCTTTTCTTTTCCCTGTCGCTGTGATATAGTAAAGTTGTTTTAATAGGGCTTCACGATCAATTTGTGCAAGGAGGTGAGCGGGACTTGCTCGAACGCGCGATGCAAAACCGATTTTTTCGCGGCGCGGCACTGCTCGTGCGCCGCTATTTCGATCACCGTGTCGCGCGTGATAGCGCGGCGCTGACCTATTACCTGCTCTTTGCCATTTTTCCGCTGCTTATCTTTTTAAGCAACCTCGTGGGTATCTTCGCTGTGGACATCGAGGGCTTTCTGCACGAGCTGACCACCATCATTCCCGCCGAGGTGCTGGAGCTGCTGATCCAATATCTGCGCTATGTTTCGCGCGTGTCGAGCCGGGCGCTGATGACCTTCAGCCTCATTTTCTCCATCTGGTTCCCGATGCGCGCGGCCAACGCGCTGCTGCTGTCTGTGCGCAAGGCCTACGGCATGGGGCGCCCCACGCACTTTATCCGCCATCAGGCCAAGGTGTTCCTTTACACCATCTGCCTCTTTCTCACGATCCTGCTCTCGCTGGTGCTGGTGACGGTGGGGCGGCGGGTGCTGGACTTTTGCGCGGGCTATTTTCACTTCAGCACGATCCTCACAGACGGCTTCATCGAGCTGTGGTCGTCACTGCGCTTCGTGCTGCTGGGCGTCATCGTCTTTCTCGCGCTCGCCGTGCTCTATGGCCTTGCGCAGGAAACGCGCAGCGTTCACTACATCTGGCCCGGCGTGCTGATGAGCCTGACGGCATGGCTGGCGCTCTCGCTGCTCTTTTCGCTGTATGTGGAAAATGCCGGGAATTACTCCGTCATTTACGGCTCCATCGGCGTGATCATCGTGCTGCTGCTGTGGCTGTATCTCTCCGCAACCATGATGATCATGGGCGCAGAGCTGAACGGCGTCTTAATGGAAGTAAGGGAAAAACAGGATTGACACGCGCATTGCGCCGCTCTATACTGATGGGACAGCTGCAGGAGGGATGCTTTTCTCCCGCGGCAGAATAGGAGAGCAAACCATGAAGATCATTATTGTCGGCCTGGGAAAGGTCGGCTATGCCATCGCCCAGCAGATGGTCGGTGAGGAGCATGACCTTGTGCTGGTGGACGAGAGCAGCGCCGCGCTTGAACACGCGGACGCCACGCTTGACGCCATCTGCACGGAGGGCAACGGCGCGAGCGCAAGCGTGCTGCTGAGCGCCGGTGTGCGCGACGCCGACCTCGTCATCGCCGCGACGGCGGACGACGAGGTGAACCTCGTCTGCTCGCTGATGGCAAAAAAGCTGGGCGCAAAGCACACGGTCGCCCGCGTGCGCAACCCCGAATACTTCCGCGACGCGCCGATCCTGCGCCGCGAGATCGGGCTGGACATGATCATCAACCCAGAATATGCCGCCGCACAGGAGATCTCGCGCATCCTGCGCGTCCCCGCAGCGTTCAGTGTGGAGAGCTTTGCGCGCGGCGCAGTGGAGCTGATCGGCTTCCAGATCGCCGAGGGCGACGGCATGGCGGGCAAAAGCCTGATCGAATACAATAAGCTCCATCCCAATGCGCTGCTGCTGTGCGCCGCCAAGCGCGGCTGCGAGGTCATCGTGCCGAACGGCAACTTTGTCCCCCTGATCGGCGACCGCGTGTACGCCATCGGCACGCCCACCGAAACAGCCCGTGTGCTGCGCAGCATGGGCCGCGACACCGCGCCCATCCGCCGTTTGAGCGTGATCGGCGGGGGGCGCATCGCGCTCTACCTCGCCTGGGCGCTCGAGGGACTCGGCGCGCACATCACCATCGTCGAGCAGGACGAAGAGAAGTGCATGGCGGTCGCGGAGCGGCTGCCGAAGGCGACCGTGATCCACGGCGACGGCTCCGACCACGAGCTGCTGGAAAGCGAGAGCATCTTCGATGCCGACGCCTTTGTTTCCCTCACGGGGCGCGATGAGGAAAACCTTCTCATGGCACTGAGCGCAAAGGCCATGGGCGTCACCAAGGTGCTGCCGAAGATGTCACGCCCGAACTACACCGCGCTGGTGCATGACCTCGGCATTGACACCGTGATCTCCCCCAAGGATGTGACGGCGAGCCAGATCTCCAGCTATGTGCGCGGCCTTGCCAATTCGCAGGGCAGCGCCGTGGAGAGCCTGCACAAGCTGCTCGGCGGCGCGGTGGAGGCGGTGGAATTCACCGCGACCGGTACGACGCACTTTCTCAACAAGCCGCTCAAGGACCTGCGCTTCAAGCCCGGGCTTCTGGTCGCGGCCATCGTCCACGAGGGAAAGCTTGCCATTCCCGGCGGCCGCTCCATCATCTCCGAGGGCGACCGCGTGATCGTGGTGGCAAAGTCTTTGTTCCTCAAGGACCTCAACGAAATTTTGGAGAAGTGACGCTGCCATGAACAAAAAGCTGATCGCCAAAATTTTAGGCATCGTCCTGTGCATCGAGGCGCTCTGCCTCCTGCCGCCGCTGGGCGTCGCAGTCTTTACCCGCGGCACGGACACGCGCGCCTTCCTTCTCTCCGTCGCCGCCTGCCTCGTCTGCGGCCTGCCGCTGCGGCGGCTGTGTCCGCAAAACCGCCGACTGCAAACGCGCGACGGCTATATCGCCGTGGCGCTGTGCTGGGTGGTGCTGAGTCTGTTCGGCGCACTGCCCTACGCACTCAGCGGCTGCTGCGGTTATGTGGACGCGCTGTTTGAAACGGTCTCCGGCTTCACCACCACGGGCGCGTCGATCTTTGCCTCGCCTTCCTCCCTGCCGCGCGGCATCCTTTTCTGGCGCGCGCTGACGCAGTGGATGGGCGGCATGGGCGTGCTCGTGCTGGTGTTGGCGCTGCTGCCCAAGCTCGGCGAGGGCAGCGTGAACCTGATGCGGGCCGAAAGCCCCGGCCCCATCGCCTCCAAGCTGCTGCCGCGCACGAACGACACGGCAAAGATGCTCTACGGCATCTACACCGCGCTGACCGTTGTGCAGACGCTTGCCCTGCGCGTCGTCGGTATGCCGTGGTTTGACGCGGTGACCACCTCGCTCACGACCATTTCGACCGGCGGCTTCTCTGTGCGGGACGCAAGTATCGCCTACTATCACTCCTCGGCGATCAACTGGATCATCGTGATCTTTATGTTCGTCTCCTCGGTCAACTTTACGCTTCTCTTTCTGATGGCCACGCGGCGTTGGCGCGAGGCCATCAAGAGCGACGAGCTGCGTGTCTATGTCGGCATCGTGTTCGGCTCGTCCGCGCTCATCGCGCTCGATCTTGTTCTCAAAACGGGCCGAACCGTTGGCTCCGCCATCGAGCACGCAGCCTTTCAGGTCACAACGCTCATCTCCACCACCGGCTTTTGCACGGAGGATTTTGACCTTTGGCCGCAGCTCAGCCGGCTCGTGCTGATCGTCGTAATGTTTGTCGGCGGCTGCGCCGGCTCGACCGCCGGCGGCATCAAGGTCTCGCGCATCGTGCTGCTGTTCAAGGGCTTCAAGCGCGACCTGCGGCGTATCCTGCATACGCGCGAGGTGCGTCCTCTCACGCTCGACGGGCATCGCGTGGAGGAGGGGACCATTTCCTCCGTTTCCCTCTTTTTCTTTGCGTACATAGTCATCCTCTTTTTCTCAGCACTGATCGTTTCGATCGATGAGCTGGATTTCACCTCTGCCTTTACCGCATCGCTGACCAGCATCAGCAATGTCGGCCCCGGTTTCAGTCTCGTCGGGCCGACCTGCAACTTCAGTTTTCTCTCTCCCCTCTCCAAGCTGACGCTCGCGTTCACGATGCTGCTCGGCCGACTGGAGATCATGCCGCTGCTGGTGCTGTTCCTGCCCTCCGTCTGGCGGAAAAAGTAACAAAATCAGCGTCCTTTCGGACGCTGATTTTTTGCTCTTTTTTCTCAGCCTGCCGCCTCCGTGCGGGTGACCGCAGTGAAGTAGCTGTGGCCGAAGCAGTCGTGGCTCACACCGGCGAGACCGTCGCGCAGCCGATAGGCTGTGCCGGAAAAGCACAGCGGTGAAACGGCACTGTCCTCAAGCAGCATGGCCTCCGCATCGTGCAGGAAGGCCGCCCGTGCGGTCAGGTCGCCCGTCGATTCCGCCACACCGAGGAGCAGGTCAAAGGTGTCGTTGCGGTAGCCGCTGACATTATTTTCAGATGTGCCGCGGAAGGGCAGCAGATAGGCCATCGCATCGTCGCAGCGCGCGGTGAGTGTGGTGAGGGCAAGGTCAAAATCACCGACGCCGAGCGCCGCATCAAATTCCTCCGCGCTCACGCCGACCGGCTCGATCGCAGCGCCCGTGGCGCTCTTCCACATATTGAGCAGGCTCAGCGCCGCGGCGCGCGTTTGCGTATCCTCCACAAAGAGAAAGCGCAGCGTGGGCAGGCCCGCGCCCTGATAATGGCCGGCGGCAGCCATCAGCCGCGCCGCCTCCGCAGCGCGCTGCGCATAGCCCTCGGCATCGACCGCACACAGTGCCCCGCCCGCCGTGCGGAAGTCCTTTTCGTTTCCCGGCGAGTCGCTGATGCCGTAGGGCACACAGCCGCTCGCCTCCGTCTCGGTCACGCCGAGCTGCGCGGCCAGCGAGGCGCGGTCGATGGCAAGGTCAAACGCCTGCCGGAGCCGCTGATCGGAGAAGGTGTCGGTCAGGTGGTTGTAGATCACGCAGGCCGTTTCGGCCAGCGGAGCAGGCTGCCAGTCTTCGTTTTCCGCCAGCTCCTCCACAACGGCATAGGGCAGCTTTGCGGTGTAGTCCAGCTCGCCGGCCAAGAGGCTATCGTAATTCGCCTGCGCGTCCGTTTCAAAGCGGAAGCACACGGCATCCGGCCCGACGAGCTTCGATTCGTAGTATTCGCCGCTGCGGCAGACCTTGAGCTGCGCGGACTTTACCCAGGTCTCCACGGTGTAGGGGCCGTTCGTCACAAGCGTGGAAAGTCCTGCCCAGTTCTCACTTCCTTCCACCTGATCGCGGCGCAGCGGCGCGGTGGCCGGCGCAGTGCAGACGCTCGTGAGGAAGTAGGCGCAGGGCTCGTCGAGCGTGACGATGAAGGTGCTCTCGCCCTTGGCCTTCACGCCGAGCTGCGTCACATCGCCGCTCTCGCGTACCTTTTCATAGCCCGTGACCATGCGCAAAAGCGAAGCGTTGGGAGAGTCGGTCGCGGGATCGACGAGGCGCTGCCAGGCGTAGACGAAGTCCTCCGCCTTCACGCGCGTCCCGTCCGACCAGCGGGCGGCGGAGCGGAGCGTAAAGGTGTAGGTCACGGTGTCATCGTAGTTCTTCTCTTCGATATAATCCTTGGCGATGCCCGTCACGGCGACCGCCTTTCCCGTGCCGTCGTCGCGCAGGCGCATCAGGCCCTCAAAGAGCGTTGAAAGAACGCTCTCCGCGCCCGCACCGGTGTTCATCGCGGGGTCGAGCGTTTCAAGCGGGCCGCAGACCGCGGCGCTCAGGATAAAATCCTCCGTCGTATCCTCCCGCTTGCCGCAGCCGGCGAGCAGGGACAGGAGCATTGCCGCGCCGAGCAGCAAGGCGGCGGTCTTTCGTACTATTTTCATAGGGAGCGTCTCCTCATTATTTCTATCGCAAGCGCGGCAAACGCCGCGGCAGTGGAAGCAACATCTTGATAATTATATAAAAAATCGCCCCGCTTGTAAAGACAGGCGGGGCAAAAAGTTACAAATTGTTATTATTTCGTGTCCGTGACCAGCACACCATCCTCAAAGTGCGCGGGCCTGACATCATTGCCGGTGAATTTGGCGATGGCGTCGAGCCGCATCCTGCTCGGATAGTCGGCCACAAGCGTGTAGGCGACGCCGTGGCGCTTCGCGCGGCCCGTGCGGCCGATGCGGTGGACATAGTATTCGTTCTCCTGCGGCACGTCGTAGTTGAATACCGCGTCCACATCGTCCACATCGATGCCGCGGGCGGCGACATCGGTGGCAACGAAAACGGGCAGTTCGCCGCGGCGGAAGCGCGCCATGACCTGCTCGCGCTTTTTCTGCGGGATGTCGCCGTGGATGCAGGCTGCGTCCAGCCCCTCCATCTCCAGATACTTCGTCAAACGCTCGACCATACCCTTGGTGTTGCAGAACACGATCACGCGCTCTAACTTTTCCTGCCGAATGATGCGCGCCATCGCCGCGACCTTTTCGGTCTGCTCGACGGTGACGGCATACTGAAGAATGTCGGGCTTGTTCTGCTCGTCTGCGCGGACGGTGATCTCCTCGGGGTCGCGCTGGTAGACCCAGCTGATGTCCATGACCTCGCGCGAGATGGTCGCGGAGAACATACCGAGGTTGCGGCGGGAGGGTATCTTGTCCAGAATACGGGTGACATCGTGGATGAAGCCCATATCGAGCATTCGGTCGGCCTCGTCGAGCACGACGGTCTGCACCCGGTCGAGCTTGACGGTGCGGCGCTTCATGTGGTCGGAGAGGCGGCCGGGCGTCGCCACGACGATCTGCGGCTTTTTCTTCAGCGCGTCGATCTGCCTGCCGATGGGCGCGCCGCCGTAGAGACACACCACACGGATGCCGCTCATAAAAACAGCGAGGTCGCGCAGCTCCGCCGTGATCTGCATGGCAAGCTCGCGCGTGGGGGCCATGATGACCGCCTGCACCTCTTCGCTCTCGGGGTCGGTGTGCTCGATGATGGGGATGCCGAAGGCAAAGGTCTTGCCCGTACCGGTGGGGGCCTTGGCGATGACGTCCTTCCACTCGCGCATCGGCGGGATACAGCCCGCCTGCACGGGTGTGGACCATTCGATGTTCTTCTTTTCCAACGCGCGCATCATTTCCGGCAGCAGTCCAAGGCTGTCGAAGCGCACGCCCTGCGTGAATTCCATAGCGTTTTCCTCTGTTCTCATATTTTCAGTCAGGAAAATTATACCATACCTGTCAATAGCACAGCAAAAAAAGAGGCCCCTCCCTGCGGGAGAGGCCCCCTCCGGCGCCGCGCCGCTATCCCAGCAGCATCAGCACCGCGCCGTACAGGGCGCTTGCGAGCGTGCCGAACACGATGACGGGCCCCGCGATGACGAACATCTTCGCCGCCATGCCGGTGACGATGCCCTCCGCCCGAAAGTCGATTGCCGGCGAAACGACGGCGTTGGCAAAGCCCGTGATGGGCACGAGCGTGCCCGCGCCCGCGTAGCGGGCGAGCGAGTTGTAGAGGTTCAGCCCCGTGGCGAGCGCCGAGAGAAAGATGAGCGTGATCGAGGTCGCGGTGCCCGCGTCGGTTTTGTCGAGGCCGAGCGAGAGAAAGCCGTTCAGGATGAGCTGGCCGAGCACGCAGATCGCGCCGCCGACGAGGAAGGCCAGCGCCGTATCCTTTACGATCGGCGACTTCGGCGCCTTTTGCTTCACATAGTCCTGATATTCCTGTGGCGTCATGTCCATAAAACCACTCCTTTTGGCATAGCTTTGCCAATGAGAGCATTTTTATCCACCGTTGCCTTTATGCGCAAAATACGCTAAAATAGGGGCGAGGTGATACCATGCGCTCCTTGGGGCTTTACATTCACATTCCATTCTGCAGGGCGAAGTGCATCTACTGCGATTTTTACTCCCTGCCGCGCTCCGAAGCGCGCATGGAGGCTTATGTCTCCGCGCTCACGCGCCAGCTTGAGGCGTGGCGGGAGCGCGCGGCGGATCACAGCGTGGACAGCGTTTATTTCGGCGGCGGCACGCCGAGCTATCTCGGCTCAGAACGCCTGTGCCGCCTGCTGGAGGCAGTATTTCAAAACTATCGCATCGCGCCCGGCGCGGAGCTGACGCTCGAGGCCAATCCCGACAGTGCGCAGGACGCCGACGCCCTGCGGCGGCTGCGCGCGGCGGGCTTCACGCGTATCTCGCTCGGGATGCAGTCGGCGGACGACGCGGAGCTGCGGCGCATCGGGCGCGTCCACACGCACGCCGAGACCGTCCGTGCGGTGGAGAACGCCCGCGCGGCGGGCTTTGACGATCTGAGCCTTGACCTCATCTACGGCCTTCCCGAGCAGACAATGGAGCGCTGGCAGGCAAATCTTGCCGCGGCGTCCGCGCTCGCGCCCGCGCATCTCTCCTGCTATGGGCTGAAGGTCGAGGAGGGCACGCCGCTCTTCGCGCGGCGTGGGCAGCTCCGTCTGCCGGACGACGATGCACAGGCAGAGATGTACCTCTATGCCGTCGATTTTTTGGCGCAGCAGGGCTATGAACAATATGAAATTTCCAACTTCTGCCGTTCGGGACGGTCGTCCCGCCACAACAGCCGCTACTGGGCGCTCTCGGAGTACCTCGGCTTCGGCCCCGGCGCGCACAGCGACTTTGGCGGCGAGCGCTTCGCGCTCGCGCGCGATCTGGACGCCTATCTTGCCGATAAAACCGTTTATTCGGAAAAATCCGTCCCCTCTCCGCGTGAGCGGGAGGAAGAGCGCATCATGCTCGCGCTGCGCACAGTCCGCGGCATCGCGGCGGACACGCTGCCGAAGGCGGCACAGGAGGTCCTGCGGCGCTGCGAAGCACATGGCCTTGCGCGCCTGTCTGAGGGCTTTTACGCGCTCACGCCGCGCGGCTTTCTCGTCTCCAATCCTATCATCGTGGAAATTTTGGAGGCGATGGGGCTTTGACGGAACTTTTTTCCGCCTTTCTTCGTCTTTACTTTTGGGAGTCTTTATGGTATAGTAATGTTATGTCAACTTTTGTGCCGTTTTTTACAAGGAGATCATTTATGAAAGCACTATCGCGCAAGCTTCTTTCTCTGCTCTTGTCCTGCACGCTGCTGCTGACGCTCGCGCCGGCGGCGCTCGCCTCCGAGGCGCTGGGCGACGACCTTGACCTTCGCTCGACGACGCTCAGCCAGGGCACGGAGCTGGGCGAGGGCACCTTCTGGAGCAACGCCTTTTCCGACCTGCGGCAGGAGAATTACATCGTCTATACACCGAATACGGGCGTGACGCCCATTGTCACCTACGGTGACTACACCACCGCGACGAGCACGGTCTCCGCTGCCGCCAAGGCGCTGGAGGCGCAGGGGCTGCGCGTGGTCGCGGGCGTCAACGGCGACTACTACGACACGCTCAACGGCGCGCCGCTCGGCACGGTGATGACCGACGGCGTACTGCGCGTCGCCTCCACAAGCTACTATGCCATCGGCTTTCGCGCGGACGGCAGCTCCATCCTCGGCGCGCCGTCGCTGAAGCTCACGGCGCAGAGCGGAGAAACGGTCTTCCCCCTCGCCGCCGTCAATCAGGTGCGTTATTCCTACGGCGGCATCTATCTCTACACCCATGATTTCAACGCCCGCCGCTCCACCGGCACCAATGCCGCGGGCCTCGATGTGGTCTGCTCGGTGGCCGAGGGCCGCTTGAGCATCGGCGACACGCTGACGCTCACGGTGGACGAGATCCTGCCCGAGGCGACGGACACTGTGATCGGCGAGGGCAAGTACATTCTGACCGCGAACCTTCTATCGGGCGAGGAAAATCTCGCGCCGCTGCGCGCACTCTCGGTCGGAGACACGCTGACGGTCAGCATCAGCGCGGCGGACGAGGGCTGGAACGACGTGGACTACATGATCGGTGCGCTCTATCAGCTCGTTGAAAACGGCGCGGTCTGCGCGGGCCTTGCGGCGGGCGCAGCCCCGCGCACCGCCATCGGCCAGCGCGCCGACGGCAGCCTCGTGCTCTACACCATCGACGGGCGGCAGAAGGGCTATTCCATTGGCGCGAGCCTGACGCAGGTCGCCCAGCGCATGGTCGAGCTGGGCTGTGTGAGTGCGCTGAGCCTTGACGGCGGCGGCTCGACCACCCTGTGCGTCACCCTGCCCGAGAGCAGCAGCGCCAGCGTCTACAACATTCCCTCCGAGGGGAGCCTGCGCGCCGTGACCAATCATATCTTCCTCGTCGCGCCGTCTGCGGCGAGCGGTACGCTCGACCACATCTCCCTGCGCGCGGAGCGCTATCATGTTCTCGCGGGCGCACGGGTGAAACTCTACGGTGCGGCGGTCGACACCAATTATCTTCCCATGAGCACGACGCTCTCCTACGCAAGCGACCGCGGCAGCGTGTCGCAGGATAAGGCGGGCGTGACGCTCACCGCACCCACATCCGCCGGCACGGTGACGGTCGGCGCGAAGGCGGGGGGCAAGCACGCCACCGCCGAGCTCCGCGTCATCGCCTCGCCCGACAGCATCAAGCTCGGTAAGAACGGCACCCTCACGGAGCTGCGCGTCGCGCCCGGTCAGAGCGTGGATCTTTCCGTGCAGGCCTACAAGGATCACCTGCCCCTGCTCGCGCAGAACGACTGCTTTTCCTGGAGTGTGGACGGCGGCGTCGGCACGGTCGACGCGAACGGCAAGCTCACCGCCGCGGACCGCGCCGCCTACGGCTCTCTGACGGTCAAGGCGGGCGATACCACGCTCACCGTCCCCGTCTATGTCACCTCCGACCCGCTGGTGCTGCTCGACGGCTTTGAGGGCGAGCAGAGCGTCTTTACGCAAAATACCGACAAGAGCTTCGTGCGCTTCGGCGCCGCCTCTGCGCACTGGAGCTATGCCGCCGAGCAGGCCCCCGGCGGCGCGCAGGAGACCGTTCTGACTGTGGAGCAGAGCTACACCCTCCCCTCCGGCTATGAGTGCGTGACGCTTTGGGTCTACGGCGACGGGCAGGGCGAGAGGCTCGCCCTCATGACCGACGCGGGCGAAACGAACGCCGCCGCGATCGACTTCACCGGCTGGCGGCAGCTCACCTTCCCGCTTCCGAGCAAGGCCACGAGCGTCATCGGCTTTGCCCTGCACGCGCCGTCGGCGCTGCGCGGCACGCTGTATCTCGATCAGCTCGTCGCGGCCCATGAGGGCATGAGCGATGCCGCTGCGCCCGAGCTCACGCTCGCCCTCTCCGAGGACGGCGCAGCGCTGACCGGCAAGGTGTTTGACGCTGTGGACGGCGCCAAGCTCCCCACGCTGCGCGTGACGCTTGACGGCAAGTCGCTCAGCTACACCTATGACCACCAAACCGGCGCGCTCCGCGCCGCGCTGCCCGCCGCGGACGGCAAGGCACACCGCGTTGCCGTTGTCGCCGGCGACGCGAGCGGCAACCTTGCCCGTGCCGGCATCGACCTTGTCCCGCAGGAGCTGGGCGCCGCCTTCGGCGACACGCTCGAGCACTGGTCCAATCCCGCGGTGAGCTTTCTGAAGGCGAACGGCGTCACCAACGGCGACGATCAGGGCAACTTCAACCCCGACAGTCCGATCAGCCGGCAGGAGTTCGCCGCGCTGCTGTGCCGTTGGCTCGCACCCGCGCAGGACTTCTCCACCGTTGAGCTGCCCTTCGCCGACAACGGCGACATCTCTGACTGGGCGAAGGACAGTGTGCGCGCCATGTATGCCCTCGGCGTAACGAAGGGCGGCTATGACGGCTACGGCAGGCCCTGCTTCTCCCCCAAGGCCACCATCAGCCGACAGGAGGCGCTGACGATGCTCGGCCGTCTGCTTGAGTTAGGCTACGCCTCCCCCGCGTGGAACTTTACCGACAGCGACGCCATTGCCGACTGGGCACGCGGCCACATCAACACGCTCTGCGCCATCGGCGCGATCTCCGGCTACGCCGACGGCGGCATCCACCCCACCGAGCCCATCACCCGCGCGCAGGTCGCCGCGATCCTCTTCAGCATGACATAAAAAATGCAAGCAGCTCTTGCCGAACCCCGGCAAGAGCTGTCTGCGTGTTTGTGTGGAGAGCGTTTCCGCCCCTGGTATAGAAACCGCCTGCGGGCGGTTTTTATCGTTTCACTCGTTCTCGAGCATCCGATAGCCTACGCCGATCTCGGTAAAGATGTACTCGGGCGCGGCAGGATTTTTCTCGATCTTGCGGCGGATGTTCGCCATGTTCACGCGCAGGATCTGATTGTCCGCCTTCGCCTTCGGCCCCCAGATCTCGCGGATGAGAAAGTCATAGGTCAGCACCTTTCCGGCGTATTTGCCCAAAAGCGCCACGATCTTGAACTCGTTGAGCGTGAGATGGACATCCTCGCCGCCGACAAGGACATGGTGCTTGTCGTAGTCGATGGTCAGGTCGCGCACGGTGTATTTGCCCGACTGCGCGATGGAGTCGTTATCGAGCGAGGTGCGCGTGTGGCGGATCGCCGTGCGGATGCGCGCGAGCAGCTCGCTCGTGCCGAAAGGCTTTTCGATGTAATCGTCCGCGCCGAGGTCGAGCGCCGCGACCTTGTCGCCCTCGTGTGTGCGCGCGGAGACCACGATGACCGGCACATTTGACCAGGCACGCACCTGCTTGAGGACCTCCATCCCGTCCATATCCGGAAGGCCGAGGTCGAGAATGATCAGATCTGGACAGTGCGAAGAGATCATGGAGAGAGCCTCCTTCGCGCTGCCCGCCATGAGCGTATCAAAGCCGTTGGCGTTCAGGATCGTGGACATGAAATTCTTGATGTTCTGCTCGTCCTCAACGATCAGAACCTTATCTCTGATCTTCATTTTCTTTTTCCTCCTTGATCGGCAGATAAAAGCGGAACTGCGCCCCGCCCTCCGGACGGTTCTCCGCGGTGATGCGGCCGCCGTGCGCCTTGACGATCGTCTGGCAGACGGACAGGCCGATGCCCATATTTTTCTTCATATCAAAGCCGCCGCTCTTCTCGCCGTGGAGCGAGCCGTCAAAGAGCGTGGCGAGCTTCTCGCGCGGGATGCCGCAGCCGTCGTCGCTGACGGAAAAGCGGGCCTCGTCGCCGCATCGTTCCACGCTCAGCCACAGCCGCGTCACGCCCTCCCCGTGCAGCACCGCGTTTTCCATCAGGTTGAGGATCACCTGCTGGATGAGCGTCGCGTCCATCGGCACGAGCATGACCTCCTCCGGCACCTCGACCGTGATGCGGACATTGCTCTTAAATCGCTTTTCAAACTTATGGACCGAGGCAGCGACGATCTCCTCCGCCGCCTCATACTCCTTGCTGATGGCCGTCTGCTCGCCGGAAATGCGGGTGATGGAGAGCAGATTCTCGACCATGCGGATGAGCCACTGCGCGTCCTCATTGACATCGAGCAGCAGCTTTCTCTGCTGCTCGGCCGAGAGCGTGTCGCCGTTTTCCAATATGGCGGAGGTGTTGCCCACGATGCTCGTGAGCGGCGTGCGAATGTCGTGCGACATGGCGCGCAGCAGGTTGGCGCGCATCGCCTCGCGCTCGGCCTCCGTGCGCAGGCGCTCCTGCTTTTTGATCTTGGTGTTCATCGCGCTGATGATGAGCGACACCGCCAGCATCGACAAAAAGGTCAGCGGATAGCCGGTGAGCTTGAAGTTGAATGCCCAGAACGGATAGGTGAACACATAGTTGACGCAGATCACGCCGAACAGTGCGCTGAAAATGCCCCAAAAATAGCCGTCTGTGAAGCGGGAGATGAGCGACACTGCCAGCACGAAGATCAGCAGCGTGAAGCTGCCGTTCTCATCAATGCTGCGCAGCACGAAGCAGATGGCCGCGGCGACGGCGAGCAGCAGCACGGTGAACATCGCGCTTCTCAGCCAAATCGGTATTCCGCGCCACAGCTTTTCGCCCCATCGGGCAAGGCGTCCCAGCGGTTCCCTCATAAAAGACTCCTTCCCTGCCGCAGTTTCCTGTGGCCATTGTATCATATCCTCTGCTAATTATGTGCTAAGCTTTGCGATTTTGCAAGGTATTTTTCATTTTTTCGGCACATTGGCGCATCGGCGGAGAAAAGCAGCGAAGGCGGCGCTTCGCGCCGCCTTCGCTGCTTAAAAGGGAGAAGTGTGAATCTATGGCGGGATGATAAGTATGCCCCTGTGCTCAGAGCTTGCGGATGTCGATCGCGCTCACGCGGGCGAGATCGAAGCCGGGCTCCTGCTGCAGCGCCGCGAGAATGGCGATCTTGACCTCAGCGGTCAGGCCGTCCGCGGGAACGGCAGGGACGGCGGGCACGGGAGCCGCAGCCGCCTTGGGCGGCTCGGGCTTGGCGATCTTCTGCATGATCTTGCCCATGAGCATGGTCAGGAAGATGATGCAGATCAGGCCCACAAAGGTGGTGCCCATGCCCATCAGACACACAAACAGATTGGAAACTTCATTCATTGGGGAACACGCTCCTCTTTTTGTCTTGGTGGTCCCCATTATACGTTTGCAAGTTTTCCTGCACAAGTGCTTTTCCGCTCTCTTCACAGCCTCTTTACGCTGTAAACTTTTCTCTTAACGAGCGGTTAACGGTCTCTCTTTCGTCAGCTCCACGACATGAACGACGCCGTCCGCAACGCGGAAACGCACCTCAAGGCCGGCAAAGGCCATGCCGTAGACGCGCTGCGGATCGTTTTGATAATGCGGGCGCGGGTCCTGTGCAAGAACTCCTGCAAGCGCGGCGCGCTTGTCCTTTGGCACACGCGCTAAAAGCGCCGGCGGGATCTCCACCGCCAGTTCGTCTCCGCGCTGCGGCGCGAAGCCGCCGCTCGCCTCTACCATACAGTCGGCGTAGGGAAGGTAGGGCTTGATGTCGTAGATGGGCGTACCGTCCATCAGGTCTGCGCCGGAAACGAGCAGCACGCTCCCCTCCGCCGTCCGCTCCACGCCCTCTAACTTCACGCAGGAGAGGCCGATGGCATTCGGGCGGAAGGGCGAGCGCGTTGCGAACACGCCCACACGCTCATTCCCGCCGAGGCGCGGCGGGCGCACGGTGGGCGACCAGTCCTCGCGCACAGCCTCGGAGAACTGCCAGATGAGCCACAGGTGCGAAAAGCCCTCGATGCCGCGCAGGGCCTCGGGATCGCGGAACTCCGGCTCGAACACGATGCGCGCCCGCAGGGCCTCCACCAGCCCGCTCTGGCGCGGCACGCCGAATTTTGTTTTGAAATCGCTGCGGATATGCGCGATGACCTTGATCGTATGCCGTTCCATACCGCCCTCCTGAAAAAAACGCTGCGGCCATTATATCAGCCGCAGCGCATTTGTGCAATTATTTCAGCTTCATCGGCGTGAGCGCAAGGTAATCGTCCAGCGTGCCGTCGTGCAGGCAGCAGTCGATGATCTCACGCCCCAGCGGGTCGAGGTCGTCGCAGACGAACTGCGCCACCTGCTCTTTGATGAAGTCGGTGAGGATCTTCGCGCCGGCGTCGTAGCCCTCGGTGCCGAGCTTCGACTGCGTTTCGGGGCGCAGGAAGGTCTGTCGGACGAACTGGCCGTCGAGCTTCATCTCGTCGAGCGCGTAGCCGAAGAGCGGACAGCGCGCGGGCACCAGATGCTTGGCGCGCACCGTGCCGAGGTGGCGCGCTAAGTACTCGCGGCAGAGCCACTCGCCCATAAAGCCCACATGATAGGCGCCGATGTGCTGGTTGGGGATGAGCACGTTCGTGGTGTCGGGGCAGGACATGATCTGCTCGAGCAGCAGGTTCGCCTGCGTGACCTTGCGGCCCGTGGCAAAGGGCCAGTAGGAGCCGACGCCCTCGGCCTTGAGGCCGCTGCCGGCGTTCGCGTCCGCGATGGAGGGGTTCTTAAAGCCGCGCGGCGAGACCAGCCGCCACAGCCACGCCACGCTCTGCGGCACGACCTGCAGCATCCCCATCACGCCGTAGTTGGGGTTCTTCGCGGTGCTCGGCGGCATCCGCACGCCGAAGCTGCGCACGTCGACCTCCACAGGCTCGGTGTCGGGCACGATGTTGTCGAGCATTCGGCGCGGCAGGATCACGCGCGGGTTGGAGCAGGGCTTGCCGTTGGATTCGACAACATGCTCCCAAATGAGGCAGGTCGCGCCGGGCACGCCGTCCATGTTGAAGAACACCAGCGGCTCGCTCGGGTGGATGCAGATGCGCTCGTAGAGCGGGTTGTTGCCGTAGGCGTTCATGCCGTCCATGCGCAGAAACCAGCCGTCCTCGGCGTCGAGGATGCGCAGCTTGCCGCTCGCGGGGTCCTGAATGGACTTGAGCGCGCAGGCCATGTCGTCGGCAATGGGGTGGATCTTGCAGCTCTCGCCGAGGTTCATGTAGTATTTTTCGCCCGTGACCGTATGTGTGCCGATGAGCAGACGGTCGTCGGCCTCGCGGTGGAAGTCCTCGAGCATCTCGCTCTTTCCGCCGCCGCTCGCGCCCTCGTGCATGAAGACGATCTCGTTTTCATAGGGCGTTTCGACCATCGCAGCGCTCGTGTGGCAGCAGACCCATCCCTCGTGCTCGCCGATGTCGAGCAGGAGCGAAAAGACGCCCTTTTTCGCGCTGGGGCCGGGATAGAGGTTATACGCCCAGACCTCGTGCAGCGTCTCGCTGCGGTTATGTACAACGACCTGCTTGCCGTCGAAATGTGTATGGCGGAACGGTGGCGCGACGAAGATGACGGCGCGCGGCTTGTAGTGCTGCGGCACATCGACGATGCTCACAAAGCCCTGCATATCGGCAAGGGCGAGCGCGAAGAACGCCGCATTCATCGGGCAGACCATCAAGCTCGGATAGCCGTGGCCGTTCGGACCTGCATAGAACGGCAGGATGACGACCTGCTGCTCGCTCAGCCAGTCGAGCGTTTCCTGCCGAAGCTTGGAGAACTCATAACCGAAGCGGTCTTTGAAGCGGGGCTTGTCGGTGGGCAGATCGTCGCCGATGGCCATGCTGTTCGGGTCACGGCGGCGCATATAATCCTCCATGAAGTTGACCACGCAGCCATTCTTGCAGCGCACGACCTCGGCCTCCTTGACCGAGCCGCGCCCCTCAATGGGGTAGACCACATCGTAGCGGGAGGTGTGCGTCGGGCCGTAGGCCATCTCCTGCAGCTCTGCCTTGGTCTCGGCATAGGCGATGCACTTGCATTTTTTCAGCGCCTCCGCCACCTCGGGCGCGAGCTCAAAGCGGGCAAAATAGTTGTCGGTATACATTTGGCGGGCCGCCTCCTTCAAAATCAAAGATTAGGATGTACATTATCACATCTTTTTGGAAATTGCAACAAAAACTTTCTAATTACTTCTATCAATTTATGTAATATGCACAAAATCTTTCATTTCTCCGCAGGTTGCACAATAATTGTGCAAAACATTTGGTATATTCCGCTTATTATAGCGCATAACGCAGGCATTGATACAGTCTTTTCTTGGCGCGGGCAAGCGTGCGCGAAACTGTGGACTTGTTGACGCCCAGCTCCCGCGCGATCTCGGTGACGGTCTTGTTCTGCTCAAAGTTCATGCGGAGCATCTGCCGCTGGCGCGCGGTCAGCGCCTCCTGCCGCGCAAGGCGCAGGTTGCGTTTGAGGCGGTTCATCTCCCGATCGTTGTCCTGCGCGTTCGCACGGAGCCACGCGGCCATGTCGCCGTAGAACTCATTGTTGCGGAGGCTATATGGTGTACCTTTCATCGCGGTGATAGCTCCTCTCATAATAGCGTTTGGTCAGCTCGGCCAGCTCACGCGACTGCCGGCGCATCACCTCCAAATCGGCAATGCGCCGCTTGAGGCGGTCCGCCTCTTCGCGCGTCTGCGCCGTCTTTGCCGCGGCGCGCAGCTCGGAAATGCGCGTGCGCAGCACCAGCGCGTCCGCGCGGTATGTAAAGGATATCTGGTATAGTGTCATGCTTCCTCCTCCGTTCCGAATACGATCTCGCAGTCGGCCAGCTCGGCGCGGGCAAAGGCCGGAAAACAGTCTGCGCAGGCGCTGCGCCCGTTGAGATACCAGCCCTGCTCTCCGCGCAGCAGCGTGCGCCCGCACAGCGAGCACCGCCCGCAGGGGCGGCCATAAGGCCCGCGTTTTACCGCGGGCGGATCAGTTTTAAAGTGCAAAAGAATTTCCTCCCCAAAAAGGCGAATTTTGTGCTTGACAAACACCGCGGCATCTGCTAAAATCCATTCTGTTGCTGAAATGCTGGTATAGCTCAGTTGGTAGAGCAGCTGATTTGTAATCAGCAGGTCGGGGGTTCGAGTCCGTCTACCAGCTCCAATCTTCCGTTTCGGCACACAAGTGAATAAGGGGGAATTCCCGAGTGGCCAAAGGGGGCAGACTGTAAATCTGTTGTCAGTGACTTCGGTGGTTCGAATCCACCTTCCCCCACCAAGAAAATCGTTACGCCCTTTGGCGTGACGATTTTCTTTTTTTCATGTCGGGGTCATCCAACCGCGCCCTGACGGTTTTCTTGCATACATTCTTTCCCTCCGAACAGCATACCGAAAAGCATCTCTATCACAAGCTAACTGAAACCGCCGCTATGTCTTGTCAAGTTTCTTGTGAGCATCCCTACCATATCACAAGAAACTTGTTATGTCAAGAATATTTTTACAAGAAACTTGTTAAAATAGTTTGACAGGAACAAGTTTATGCGTTATGATAAGGTCGAAAAGCGTCGAAGCGGCGCAAACAAGCGGGAGGTGCTTTCCCCATGAGCTTCAGCGAACAGCTAAAAAACCGGCGCGAGGCGCTCGGCATGACGCGCGCGGCGCTGGCCGATCGGCTCGGCGTGTCCGTTTCCGCCGTGAGCAACTACGAGAATGCGGGCAGCTTTCCAAAGGAGGATGTGCTGCTGCGATTGTTCGACGCGCTGCGCACCGACCCCAACCAGCTCTTTTGCGACAGCTACCGCGCCCATGGCTTCGACCTTTCGCCCGCGGAGCGCGAGCTGGTGGAAAAATACCGCTCCCTCTCCCCCATCGGGCGGGACACCGTGCGCAGTGTGACCGACGCGCTGTGTGACTACCGCGACGAGCTTGCGGGCGAGCGCAGCGCGGCGCCGGAGCCGCGCCTGATCCCGCTCTACTCCTCCCCCGCCGCCGCAGGCTACGCCGCGCCGGTGCTCGACGAGGACTTCACTTACATCTCCGCGGACGAGAGCATACCGCGCGGCGCAGACTTCGCCGTGCGCATCCAGGGCGACTCGATGGAGCCGCACATTCACGACGGCAGCGTGGTCTATGTCAACCGCGACCCGCTTGCCGACGGCGATGTGGGCATCTTCTGCGTGGACGGCGCGATGCTCTGCAAGCAGTATCACCGCGACGCGCTGGGCATGACCTACCTCTTCTCCCTCAACCGGGCGCGCGCCGACGCCGATGTGGTGCTCGCCTCCACCGGCGGTCGCAGTCTCGCCTGCTTCGGGCGCGTGATGCTGCCGCACCGCCTTCCCGTGCCGCAGCTTTGAGCCTTTCCGATAAAAATATCAGATTTGCCGCCAAAGGGCTTGAATCGTTCATAATCGCGGCATATAATATAGGTTTAGTAAAATTTTGAAAGGGAAGCGTATCCTATCATGACGAAAATCGACATTTTCTCCGGCTTTCTGGGCGCCGGCAAGACGACGCTCATCAAAAAGCTCATCGCGGAAGCCTACGCGGGCGAAAAGCTCGTGCTGATCGAAAACGAATTCGGCGAGATCAACATCGACGGCGGCTTTCTCAAGGAGTCCGGCATCGAGATCTCCGAGATGTCCGCCGGCTGCATCTGCTGCTCCCTCGTGGGCGACTTCAACAAGGCGCTGCGCGAGGTCGTCGAGCAGTTCCACCCCGACCGCATCCTCATTGAGCCGAGCGGCGTGGGCAAGCTCAGTGATGTCATTGTCGCGGTCGAGCGCACGGTGGACGAGTGCCCCGAGCTGACGCTCAACAGCTATGTCACCGTCGCCGACGCGAGCAAGGTCAAGGTCTATATGAAGAACTTCGGCGAGTTCTACAACAATCAGATCGAGGCCGCCGGCACCATCATCCTCTCCCGCACGCAGAAGCTCTCGCAGGAGAAGCTTGAGGCCGCCGCCGCGATGCTGCGCGAGAAGAACCCCGACGCCGCCATCCTCACGACGCCTTGGGACGAGCTGGACGGCAAAACCATCCTCTCAGCCGTTGAGAAGGTGTCGCTGAGTGAAGAGCTGCTCGAAAAGCTGCGCCGTGAGCACGAGCTCGAGGAGGCCGAGCACGCGCACCACCATCATCATGAGCACGAACACGAGCATCATCATGACCACGACGAGCACGAGCATGAACATGAGCACCATCATGACCACGACGAGCACGCGCACCACCATCACGACGGCGAGTGCGGCGATCCCAACTGCTCCTGCCATGAGCATCACCATCATCACCACGCCGACGACGTGTTCTCCTCCTGGGGCAAGGAAACGCCCAAGCTCTACTCCAAGGCAGCGCTCGACGACATCCTCACGAAGCTCGACAGCGGCGACTACGGTCACATTCTGCGCGCCAAGGGCATCGTGAACGGCGAGGGCGGCTGGCTCGAATTTGACTATGTGCCCGAAGAGCATGAGGTCCGCGCGGGCCACCCCGACTACACGGGTAGGCTCTGCGTCATCGGCGCGGAGCTGGACGAGGGCAAGCTCGCCGAGCTGTTCGGTCTGTAAGAGAGGGATTTCATGGACATTCCTGTTTATCTGGTCGCCGGCTTTCTCGACGCCGGCAAGACCAATTTTATCAACGGCATCTTGGAGGACGGCTTCGCCCGCGAGGATAAGACCCTCCTGCTCTGCTGCGAGGAGGGCGAGGAGGAGTACGAGAAAAAGGCGCTTGACAACGTCACTGTCGTCACCGTGGACGACGAGGACGAGCTGACCGCCGACTTCTGTCGCGAGCTGGAGAAGAAGTACCGCCCCAAGCAGGTGCTCATCGAGTACAACGGCATGTGGCAGATGGAAAAGCTCTACCGCGATGTGCTGCCCGCAAACTGGGTGCTTTATCAGATCATGACCTTCGTGCAGGCCCCGACCTTCGAGCTGTTCGTGAAGAACATGGGCCAGCTGATGATGGAGAAGATCATCAATGCGGATATGCTGGTCTTCAACCGCTGCACGCCGGAGCTCAAGGACGCGCTGCGCGCGCGGAACCTGCGCATGGTCAACCGCCGCGCGGACATCTATCTGGAGGACAACGACGGCAACAGCGAGGATTACCTCACCGGCAACGAGTGCCCGTTCGATATGACGCCCGAGCTCATCGACATTCCCGACGACGACTACGGCGTGTGGTATGTCGACGCGATGGACCATCTTGACCGCTGGAACGGCAAGCAGGTCCGTATGAAGCTCATCATGTGCCACTCGAAGAAGTACCCCGGCGTCCACTGTCCCGGCCGCTTCGTGATGACCTGCTGCGAGAATGACATTCAGTTCGTCGGCGTGGTCGCCAAGGGCAAGGACCTCAAGGCGTATAAGAACCGCGACTGGGTGGAGGTCACCGCCACCGTCCGCAAGGAGTATATCGAGGCCTACGAGGGCGACGGGCCGGTGCTGTATGTCGATAAGATCACAACCTGCGCCAAGCCCGCGCAGGAGGTCGTCACCTTTTAAGTCCCCGCGCAAAAACCGCTTTTCAGAGAAAAAGAGAGATCCGACCGAAAACGGCCGGATCTCTTGCTTTCTGTCATGCCGTATCAGAATAGATTTCCCGTCTTCTGCAAGAAGAATCACTTGATTTTTCTTCGAATAGCAATTGGAGCATATGCGATGCTTCCTTTCCGGCGGGCAACTGCTTACAATACCGCAGGGAGTACACCTCGGAGCAAAGCTACCGCAAAAGCGTGTCGCAATATATCCAATTCTATAATGAGCTGCGTCCCCATCGGGCCCTGAAATACAAGACCCCCACAGGCATTTGAGGAGGCGTACTGGGAGAGTTCATCGTAAAACCGTGTTCAAATAACGACTTTGCGTAAAAATATTCGTTTTGTGTTTCGAGAATTTCCGCCTTCACTCGTGAGAAGCGCAAAAGAAAAGAACTCTGATTTCTCAAGGCTTTACGGGCATGAAGAAGCCCCGCAGCGCGCCCGAATCGGGCACACGGCAGCGGTCACAGCTGTGCGCTGCGGGCGTTGTCGCGCTCGATGGCCTCGGTGATTGCGCGATTGATAAAGGCGTTGACGCTCTCACCCCGCGCCGCTGCATGAGCTTTCAGCTCCTCGCGGCATCCCTTTGGAAATGTGACATTTACACGATCATAGTTCGTTTTAACGTACTTGTTTACGGCGTGCTGCTACGCCTTACTGACTTTGTTTTCCTCGCTCATGCTATCGCTTTTGTCTATTTGCATCAATATATAATAGGCACAAATATATTGATGCAAATATGTAAGCTTATCAACTTCGATTGGTGTAAATATATGCCATATTATAATCACAGCAGGGGACAAGAGATCGAGCGAAAGTCGGTAGCCAACGCGACAACATGAGAGCCGGAACGGAGAATCTTGAAAGAAATTCCCAAAGGGATAGATACTCAGAGCCACCGGCCGCTTGATGGAAAGCCCACAATGCACCTTGACAACCGAATACCGGCACCGTATAATGCAAGGCAAAGGGGGATAGAGAAATGCTTGACGAAAAAGATTTACAGGCGATCCAAAAAATGATTGATGCGTCCGAAGAACGCACACGGCACTATATGAATGTTTTGATTGAATCGGACGTCACGCCGAAGTTCAACCTTTTGGCGGACGGCATTAAGGACATTCAGGAAAAGCTCGTGCCTCGCTCCCGTGTGGACGATTTGGAGGATGAGGTGAAGTTCCTCAAGCTCATGGTGCGGCAGATGGCCGAGCGCGTCGCTTCTCTGGAAAAGGCGAACTAAATACACAGCAAGACGGTGCCGGTGCTCGGTGTCGTCTTATTTTTATCTTTCACGAGGTTACACAATGAGCATCAACGAAATAGAAACCAAGGCCCGCGAGCTTCGGGAGCTGCAAATTCTCATCGACGAGGCCACAGCGGAGACCAAGGCCCTCGAGGACGCGCTCAAGGCCGCGATGGGCGACGCCGAGGAAATCCGCGCCGGTGCGTATAAGATCATGTGGAAAGCCGTCACAAGCGCCCGCATTGACACCGGCGTGCTGCGAAGGCCCTACCAGACGTTGCAGCAGCATTCACCAAGGAAAGCACTGTGCGCCGCTTCTGCGTAGCGTAGAACGCGCCGAGATCGTACGGCGGGTAAAATGCCGACGCGCTGCGAACGCCTCGGTGGGCTATGCAAGGCTCCCAATGACGAACAAGGGCAAAGGGTCAAAATACAGACTGTTAAAATATTGGCAATCTCCGCTGAAGTGTGGGCGCATATACGCGCCCCGCTCGGCGATTTTTTTGGCCCTCCGGCGCGCCGTTTTTCCCCGCCGTCGAGCGCGTAGGGGAAAAAATAGGGGAAAAAGGCGCTTGCAGGGGAATAGGAAAAGCCTTGCAACCCTTGAGATTGCAAGACTTTTGCTTTGTCAGGCGGCTTCAATTCGGATATTTTCGCCTCGGAAGCCTTGCACTGCAACGGCTTGCAAATTTCCAATAAAAAATACTCGCAATTTTTTTGAAGTACTACTGACGCAATTCGAACCCCCGTCCGAATTCAACACAGGCATTATTCATCCAGCTTTTGAAACTCATCCAGCCGCAGTTCTCGTTTCAATTCTTCCTCTGTCGGCAGATAGGTAAAATACTTGGATGCGAAAATCTGGTGATTATCCTCTGGCAAAGTGTACTTCACAACAGCATCACTTTTATCGGCGCAGAGGACAATGCCAATCGGCGGTGTGTCCCCTTCGTTCATCAACTCACGAGTATAGTAGTTGACGTACATCTGCATCTGACCGAGATCCTGATGCGTAAGCTGACCCATCTTCAGATCGATTAGCACAAAGCACTTGAGGATATAATTGTAAAACACAAGGTCGATGAAAAAGTTCTGACCATCCAGCGTAAACTTCTTCTGTCGTGCTACGAAGGAGAAGCCTCGTCCCAGCTCCAGCAGGAAGTGTTGCAGGTGATCAATCAATGCCTGCTCCAATTCTCCCTCATAAACATGCGTATCCGGTTGGATTTGCAGGAACTCCATTACATAGGGGTCTTTGATGATTTTTTCATATTCCGGTTTTGGCTCCGTCGTTTGTATCTCAGCAGCGACAAGCGATTTATCCTGGCTTGCCAAGATGCGCTGATAGTACATCGTGTGAATCTGCCGTTCAAGCTGCCGGACGCTCCATGCGGACTTCGCACATTCTTCCGCATAGAAGGCTCTCTCTTTCTCATTGGGAACCCGCATCAGTAGTCGGTAGTGCGACCAGCTCAATTCGGGACACAGTGTGTCTCGAATTGGATATGCGCAGTAGAACTGGCGCATCTTTCGCAAATTTGACTCGTCAAATCCCTTCCCGAATTCCGCCGTCAGATGTGAGGACAGGTACTGCAGTAGCTTTTTGCCATATCCTGCACGGTCATTTTCTCCGCAGGCTTTGTAGATCTGCTCACCGATTTCCCAATAGGCTGTCACCATTGCGGAGTTTACTGCTGCGCACAAACTACGCTGTGCAGACACAATGGAATGGCGGATTGAATGATAGGTCTGCTCTGTTGTAATGTTCGTTTGAAGCTCGTTATCCATTCCGTTCACCTCGCTCCTGCAATAATTCTCTCAGAAGTCCTTGGCACCCCGCCAGCACATCCTGCCAAGTCGATTCGAAGTCTTCGGTGTACCACGGGTCGGCAACATCGCGGGAGTGGTCGGTGTAGTCCATCAGAAGGTGTAGCTTGCCGGCAACATCGCCGCCGCAGATGCGGTACATATTCCGCAGGTTCGCGCTGTCCATGCCGATCAGCAGGTCGTACTTGTCGTAGTCCTGGTTGGTAAGCTGCCGCGCCGCGTGACCGTCGCAGGAGATCCCATGCTCCGCCAGCTTGCGCCGCGCCGGAGGATAGACCGGGTTGCCGATCTCCTCCCGGCTGGTGGCCGCCGACTCGATATGGAACTGTGACGTCAGCCCAGCTTTTTTGACCAAGTCCTTCATCACGAATTCCGCCATTGGGCTGCGGCAGATATTCCCATGACACACAAAGAGTATCTTTTTCATTGCATTTGCTCTCCTGCGTTGCTTCTTTTTCACCAGTATAGCAGGAAACCGCTTGCTCGTCGAGAGAAGAATTTCGCCATGCCTGCGTTTTTATCGATTCCAATAATTTTGCTTTTTTCCATCCAAAATGCAGTGCGGCGCGGATGTACCACGCCCGTTCCTCGCTGCTGCCGCACCCTTCTAAAATCGCCACATTCTGCGTCCAGCCGAGGTGCATCGCCAGCCGCATGATTTCAGAAGTTTTCTCGTAGGCTGCGTAAAACGCGCGCATCCGGCGCACATTGCGGGGAGAGAAGTCATCGGCTGTGGGATAGGCCGCTTGCAGATATTCCGACGCCGCGACAGTCGCACCTTTCTCCGCTCTGCCGCTGACCAGCCGACCAATTTCGCAGTACAACTCTATTTGCGGCAACTGCGCTGCCATAAGCGTGTCCAGCGCGGCAAACATGGCGGTGTAATCTGTGGGCTTGCGGATATTCATGGTCTTTCTCCTTTCCGGCGCTGTACGCCTTTTCTGTAAAATAGAAGCAACGGAATGACAATGCCATCCCGCTGCTGTTTCAATTTTAAGGATTTGTTGCCTCCAGAGGGTTCGGTCGGTATCCGTCCATCAGCGTATCGTTCTCCATGATGAAGGGGCGCGTCGTATCCTGGCCCCAGGAAGTATCGTATTTCTCCATCAGGTAGTCGCTCAATTCCGTGCGGTTTTGGAGCTTCGCTAAACGGTATGGTTCCTGGAACGCCACCTTTTCGATGAAGTACAGTGAACCGTCCTCCGCAGGCAGCAGCACGCCGACATGACCAACGAACAGCGTGTTGTCCTCGTCCGAGAATTTATCGTGGAAGATGACCGAGATCATGCTTGTTTTGCTGTCTGTAAATGTGATACCACGGGCTGCCCAGCCCTCCTGAAGCGCTTTGACCTGTGCTTCGACCTCCGTGCTGTCCACGGCATTCACCGGTGCGAACAGCGCACAGAATTTGGCGGTGCTGTCCCCGCAGAGCGCGTCAGGATTGGCGGAAATGGTTTCCAGATCAGTAAAGAGGGAATCCTCGCCCTGTACCTCCGGCTGGTCGGCTCCAGCTGCTATCCATTCACTGAACAGACCAAATGCCGTGATACGGCAGTTATAGCCGGGAAAACTGCCGTTTGCTACCGTCCATTCATCCTGCATCTCATAGGGGTCGTACTTGGTGTCGGTCGGCGCAGCACTCTCGAAGCCATCGGTCAGCCACTCGCTCTTGACACTGGCGTTAAACTGTTCCACCCGATCCATCAGAGCGGTGATGCGGAATTCTTCGATTCCCGCATCCGTGAGAAGCTCGGAAAGCTGTTTGCGGGAATCATCATCGGTCAGGTTGGAATATTCCACCGCCTCCAGCGCGGGCTGCTCTGTGGTCGGTTTTTCCTGCTTGCCACAGCCGGTAGCCGCGGCAAAGAGCATACGGTATAGCCGTTCCATAGGAAGAGTTGGACGCAGTACCAGCATGCATCGCCGTTGTCATTGACGCCTCTGGCAAGTCCCACACCGGTTTCAGCGTAATTCTTTTCGAGAAGATTATCACGGTGCCCACTGGAGAGGTTCCATGACCATACGGCGACCTCAGATACCGATTTGCCCTGCAGAGCCCAATCCGCGATGCGGTGGATGTTTTCCCCTGCATACGGGCAGTCCGTAACGGTGGTATTTTTCCGCCCATCTGGTCTGGTGTGGGAGTAGGCTCCGCTGGCAGCCATTTCCTCTGCCCGTACCTGCGCCGCCTGCATTAGTTTGGCATTGACAGTCAGCGCAGAAATTCCTTGCTCTCTGCGGATGGCATTGGTGCGGTCAACGATGTCCTGTTTCATGGCATCCACATCGGCATCATTGGCGGGGACTGTGGGTTCTGGCTGCGGAGTGGGTTTAATGACTTCGTCCTTTGCCGGTTCTTCGCCGGTGTAAGGGATGCCGGATCTCACCTGCACACATTTGGCGTTGCTATCCCAATAAACCTCGAAACCAACAGCCTTGCCGATGTCCCGGAGCCGCACATAGTTGCTGCCGCCGATGGTATAGGCGGTCATGTGGGTTTCCTGTCCATCCACAAGGATGCGGTTGGTGGAAAGCGTTGCTTTCAGCGATTCCACCGCCTGCGCCGCAGGAGCACTCAGCGAAA
>NZ_JAFBIQ010000013.1 GCF_021531315.1 Oscillibacter valericigenes
TTTCGCTGAGTGCTCCTGCGGCGCAGGCGGTGGAATCGCTGAAAGCAACGCTTTCCACCAACCGCATCCTTGTAGACGGGCAGGAAGTCCGCCTGACGGCGTACAACATCAACGGCAACAATTACGTTATGCTGCGCGACATCGGCAGAGCGGTCGGCTTCAATGTCTATTGGAACAGCAACACCAAATGTGTGCAGGTCGAGTCGGAAAAGCCGTACACCGGCGAAGCGCCGGTAACGTCTGCGGAGACAAAGCCTGTGGAGCAGCCTGCGCAGACAGATGTTGCCGCTGCAAAGCAGGACATCATTGACCGCACCAACGCGCTGCGGCGCGCAAGAGGCGTTGCCGCGCTGCGCGTCAATGATAAACTCATGCAGGCGGCGCAGGTCCGCGCCGACGAGATGGCCGCGAGCGGCATCTACTCTCACACCCGTCCGGATGGGCGCAAGAGCAACACTGTTACCGACAGCAAATACACTGGAGAAAATATTCACAGTATATCGGAACTGTACCTCAATCAACAGCAAAAAACGCTCTCCGAGACGGTGGTCAATCTGTGGTCCAATTCCAAGGCTCACGCGGACAACATGACAAGCTCCCGCTACGGCGAGATCGGCGTCGGACTGGCGCGCGGCGTTAACCAAAACGGTCTTGACTGCTGGTACTGCGTGCAGGTCTTCCTGCTGGACGGCTGTGAAGTCACTTGGGTGGATACTCCTGCAAGTAAGTGAATCATCAACTCTCACGCAAGAGCAGATTGCAAGGTCTGCTCTTTTTATTACGCATTTTTAGAAAGGAGAACCCTATGAAACCTATGAAAAAACGCCTGTTGTCTCTGCTTTTGACACTGGTGACGATCTTGAGCCTGCTGCCGACTGCGGCTTTTGCCGCGTCGAACACGGGTTCCGGCCTCAAAATTACCACCAACCAGGCATATTGGAGCACGCGCCTGCTCGCCAACGGTACCCCGTACAGCTACCGTCCCCCGCTGGTAGACGGTAAGCTCGTGTACTGCATGGATAGCGGCCTCGGCTATCATTACGCAACGCCTTCGTACCTGAATTCCTTTACATGGACGTCCGGCACCGGTGCAGATGCAGATGCCGTATTGCAGTCGGCTGTCACGAACAGCGGCCTCAGTGAAATGGACGCCGCGACCGTCGAGAACGTCAAATGGATGATGACCTACCTCAACGACTGCAAGGCATCCAATGTTGGCCAGCTTTTTATGGCCGTGCAGACGTATGTGTGGGATCACCAAAGCTATAAAGGCGAGCCCGGTGGAGACGGCGACGCGGGCGGCTATGCCAACGCCGACACCTACGAGCTGTATCTGAGTCTTATCGACTCTCTTCTTGCAAAGAAAGCAGCTGAGGATGCCGAGTTCCAGCGTCAGATCGAGGAGTACGCTGCGCAGGGCATTGCCGCAACCATCGTGGAGGATGAGAGTGCAAGATGGGCGGTGTATGCGATCTCCAGCAACCGCAAAAATCAGTCATTCTTTAACTACTATGGACCGCGCAAGCTCGTAACGGGCGAGCCAGCGCCTGACCAGCCCGAGCAGCCTACGGGTGGCACGGGCAAGATCACGCTGAAGAAAACTGCCAGTGGAACCACAACCGGTCTTGCCGGTGCACGTTTCAGCATCTATTTCAACGGGCAGATCGTCGGCAGCCACATCACCAATGCGCAGGGCGAGATCTATGTTGAGGATGCCGCGACCGGCCTTTGGAGCTTCGTGGAAACCGCTGCACCGGACGATTACTGTGTCGATCCCACACCGAAGAGCGTGTACGTGGATGTGTCCGAGGGTGACCGCGAATACACTGTTGCGGCGGTCAACTACGAAAAGCCCGATATGAAGATCATCAAGCGCGACGCCATGAGCGGCAAACCGATTGCCGGCACGGTGCTGTCGGTGAAGTCCGTGACCAGCAGTTACTCCACTTCCGTCACTACGGGGACGGATGGTTCCGCAACGCTTTCGGCACTTCCCGCAGGCGTCTATGTCGTGCGTGAGGAATCCGTGCCGGAGCCTTATGTGTTGTCTCACACCGAGCAGACCGTAGCGCTGCGCCCCGGCAAGACCTCCGAAGTCATCTTCGTTGACTATGAAAAGCCGGGACTCGAAATTTTGAAGAAAAACATTGCCACCGGAGAGCCTATCGAGGGCGTCACTTATCTCATTGAACAGATCGACGGCAGCTACTCCACCAGCGCCACGACGGACAGCGCAGGGCGCATCTTCCTCGATTCCATCCCCGTGGGCAGCTATCGCATCACGGAGAAAAATGTGCCTTCTAATGTCATTCTCTCTGAGATCCCCCAGGAGGTCTATCTGGAAGCAGGCTGCACCAGAACGGTGACCTTCTTCAACGCGGTCAAGCCCTCCCTGACGATCCTGAAGCGCAACAGCATCACCGGTGATCCTCTCTCCAATGCCAAATTCCATATCTATTACGGCTCGGACAATACCACCACCGGCGAGATCAACGACCTCGGTGTATTCACAACGGTCTCCGACGGTAAAATCACCATCACCGATGTAAACCGTGGCTGGTACAAACTGGTGGAGGAGTCCGCTCCCAAGGGCTTCGGCATTCAGGGCAGCGGGGTCACCGAGTTCTATCTGGAAGCCAATACCTCTAAGACCGTGACCGTGGACAATGTTCCTCACAGCGCCCTCGTCGTGTACAAATATGACGCCAAAACCGGAAAAGGACTGGAGGGCTGCCGATTTGAACTGAGATATTTAGGCGGCGGCACTTCCGGTACTGGCGGCACAGTCATCGGGACCTATCTGACCGGCCCCAACGGGGCGTTCACCGTGACAAACCTCAAACGCGGCACTTACATCTGCCAGGAACTCGAAGGGGACGGAAATCACATCATCGACCGCGAACCCCAGACGGTGTGGATCTCCGGCGAGGATCAGGATGTGGTGACGCTCCGCTTCGGCAATGCCCCACTGGGCAGCCTACTCATTACAAAGCTGAGCGATGACAGCAAGCACGAACCGCTCTCCGGCGTAGAGTTTCTTTTGACCGACAGCAGCGGCCATTATCTCGGCAATGACAACGGCCGCTTCACCACCAATGCCGCGGGCGAAATTCTGGTGGATGGTCTGGAACCCGGCATGACGGTCATTGCCCGTGAAGTCAGGGCAAAAACGGGCTACCTGTTGGATGACAGCCCCCAGCACGCGCTCATCAAGAGCGGCGAAACGGCGCATTTGCAGTTTCTGAACCAGCCTGCCGGTAATCTCATCATCCGCAAGGTCAGCACCGGTCCCAACAAGGAGCCGCTGGAGGGTGTCGAGTTTAAGATCACCTACGCGGATGGCAGCTTCGTTCCCGACGCCAACGGCGAGCTGTCCAGCAACGGCATTTATTACACCAATAAATCCGGTGAGATCAGAATTTCCGATATCGTTGGCACCGTGGTAGCAACGGAAACCAAGACGATTCCGGGCTTCACCATTGACGAAGCCAGCCGCACACAGACCGTGGTAGTCAACCCCAATGACACGCAGACTCTGACCTTTTACAACAAACCCACTACAACGTTGATTCTCCAGAAATACATTTCCGGCACGAAAAATAAGCCGCTTGCCGGAGTACAGTTCCTTGTGACGGACTCCTCTGGTGCGGTAGTCGGCCCCAACAACGGATACTATACCACCGACTCCGCAGGCCAGATCGTCATTGAGGGTCTGACCGACGGCATGACGATCACTGCCAAGGAAGTCAAGACGGTGGATGGATTCGTGTTGGACGGGACGCCGCAAAGCATTAAGATCGACCAGAGCCAGTCTCCCCAGCGCATGACCTTCTGGAATGAGCGACAGGGCGCGCTCATCATCAACAAGCTGTCCTCTCTGGACCGCAAGACGCCGCTGGAGGGCGTTACCTTCAAGATCACTACGGCTGCCGGCGAGTTCGTCCCCGACGAAAACGGAAAAATCAGCTCCAACGGTCTGTACTATACCGACGAAAACGGGCAGATCATTCTCAAAGGCGTCACCGGCACACTGGTGGTGACAGAGGAAAAATCCATCTCCGGTTACACCATCGACGAGAACACCCGCACGCAGACCGTGGTGGTCAACCCCAATGACACGCAGTCCCTCTATTTTTATAATGCTCCCATCGGCGGGCTGGAACTGGTGAAAGTGAATGCGGCGGACAAAACCCAGCGCATCCCCAACACCACCTTCGAGATCCGCCGTGTCAGCGATGGCGGTCTGGTGGATACCGTCACCACTGGAACGGACGGCCGCGTGTATGTGTCGCTGGAAAGCGGCAGCTACTATGCCGTGGAAACCGAGGCAGGCAAGGGCTTCCAGCTGGACAATACCCCCATCTATTTCGCCGTGGAGGATGGTAGAACCACGACCAAAACGGTGACCAACAAAGCCATCTCCGGTATCCTGATCCACAAGGTCGATTCGACCACCGGCGAGGGTATCTATGGCGTTTCCTTCATTCTCTATGACAGCGGAAATAATCCCATTGCGCAGGAAACAAGCGATGACCGCGGTTATGTCCGTTTTGAAAACCTGACCGCTGGTCGTTTTTATCTGCGTGAATTGGAAAACGAGGGCTATATCCCCGACACGCAGAAAAAGACCGTGTATGTAAAGTCCGGCGAAACCACGGAAATCGAATGGAAGAATACCCCCATCACCGGTCAGCTCCAGATTCGTAAGACTTCAGAGGACTACAATTCCATGAATGGTTGGCCCGCCGGAACGCCCATCCCTAACACCGTCTTTGAAGTTTACAATGCCCGCACCAACCGTCTGGTGGATACGATCAAGACGGATAAAAACGGCTTGGCGGTGAGCAAACCTTTGCCGCTGGCGCGGTACAAGATTGTAGAATCCAAGGCGGCGGAGTTTTACGGGCTGGATAAGACACCCATTGAGGTGGAGATCGAACACGCCGGTCAGATCGTTAAGGCGAGCATGACCAATAAGAGCCTGTACACGAATGTGTCGATCAAGAAAACCGGCTACGTGGAGGTCATGCCGGGGCAGCTTGTCCGCTACAACTTCACCGGTATTGCCAACAATTCCACCACGGCGCTGGAGTCGTTCTACTGGAGAGACACTCTGCCCGTCAAGGCGGTGCGCCTTGAAAAGATCTACACCGGCACGTGGAATACCCCCGGAAATTATAAGATCGTGTACAAAACCAATCTCAGTGGGGATACCTGGCGCACGCTGGCGGATAATCTGAGTACATCCAAAAACTATGTCTTGGATGCCTCTCCTGCGGCGCTGGGACTTGCTTCCAATGAGTATGTGACGGAGTTCATGGCGGCGTTCGGCATTGTACCTTCAAACTTCCGTCAGGTGGAGGCGCCCCGCGTAGACTGCAAGGTGCTTTCAAAGCTCACCGGTGGTACGCAGTTCGTCAACACGTCGGATGCGGGCGGCGTCTACAACGGGCAGTGGATCATGGCGACCTCCCGCTGGGTCACCCGTGTCTATGCCCCCAGCAAGCCCCTGCCGCGCACCGGCTATTAAGGACTAACAACGGATGCCGCTCCGCAAGGGGCGGCATCCCCATTTTAAGGAGGTTGAGATTTCTTGAAATACAGAAAAATGATTATTCTGACATTGACACTTCTGCTCCTGACCTCTCTCTGCTGCACCTCGGCGCTCGCTGCGGGCGGGGATGTTGCGGGAGCGGTGGAGCAGACATGGACGGAGGCGGCCAAGCAGATCAAGAGCGTGGTGGAGAAGGTGGTGTTCCCTGCATTGGATATGATCCTCGCCATCGCATTCTTCGTGAAACTTGGCGGCGCGTACTTTGATTATCGCCAGAGAGGACAGTTTGAATGGACCGGTCCCGCCATTCTCTTTGCCTGCCTGATTTTCAGCTTGATCGCGCCGAAATACATCTGGAATATCATTGGGATCTAATTCGTGAAGAAAGAATTTAAAAATCGAATCTGGACTCTCCTGCCAGAGGCAACGAATAAGACACAATGGTTGCTTTGCCGGCGAATGATGTAGGCCTATAAAGTCACCTTCACGCCTCACAAAGATAGGCTTGCATAAAAGGCGTTATCTTGATATAATACTATCAAGAAATTGATAAGGAGGGCTTTCTATGCAAATCAGACCATCCTCCGCCCTGCGGAATGAGTACACGCAGATCTCCGAGCTGGCAAAGGCATCCGGTGAACCGATCTTCATTACGAATAAGGGTGAAGATGACGGTGTTTATATGAGCATGGCAGCATACGAGGAGCGGGAAAAAATGTTCCGACACCGCGACAAAATTTATGCTGCGGAACTCAGCAGACTGAGCGGAGAGCCTGTCTGCACGCCGGAGGAGCTTGACGAAAGAATGGAGGAGCTGTTCCGTGCCTACGAAAAGTAAACTGGTCTATCTTCCACCTGCTCAACACGACTTCGAGGAGATCGTAAAGTATCACATTACGGAGGCAGGAACTCCCTACGCGCGGAAAATCTACAGTACGATGAAAACGACCATAAACCGTCTGCGGGATTTCCCGCTGATGGGGCAAACGCATCCGGATCCGATCCTTGCGGCAAGCGGTTACCGTAAACTTGTGCTGACAAAGACTTATGTTGCCATCTACAAATTGATTGGGGACACCGTCTACGTTTATGCGATCGTCAATGGCACAACAGATTATCCGCGGCTGCTCAAGTAAGCGCTGCAGTCAGATGCAAAACAAAATACTCTATATGAAAGGCCGTCGCCCATCTGGGCGGCGGCTTTCTGCATTTCGAGGAGGTGAGCGAAGATATTTATTTGGGACTTTGTTGCCGCGACAGTTCTGGATCAGTTGGTGGATTGGATCTACGGGCAGATCGTGGGCTTTCTCGGCAATTTCTTTGCCCTCATGGGCAATATGGGCGTGGAACTTTTTGAACTTGAATGGGTCAGCGCCATTATTCTCTTTTTCTCGCGCCTTGCGTGGGCGTTGTTTGCCGTCAGCGTGGTAGTCTGCGCCTTTGAGTGCGGCATTGAATACTCCACTGGCAGGGGCAATCTCCAGCAGTGCGGGATGAATATCATCAAAGGCTTTTTGGCAGTGAGTCTCTTCACCGTTGTCCCCGTCCGCCTCTATGCCTTATCGGTGTCGCTGCAGGGAACCTTTTCTGCGGGCCTCACCGGCTACGGACGGAGCATCGGTGAGGTGGGACAGGACATCATCACCGAACTCAGCGAGATACAGACGCTTGCCGATGTAGTGAACAGTTCCCACTTTGGCCTCGGCATCATCACCAGCCCCATCATGCTTCTCTTTTGCGTGATCCTTATGGGCTATGCGGTGCTGAAGGTGTTTTTCGCCAACCTGAAACGCGGGGGCATCCTGCTCATCCAGATCGCGGTGGGCAGCCTCTATATGTTCAGCGTTCCGCGTGGCTATCTGGATGGATTCATGGGCTGGATGCGGCAGGTCATCGGCTTGTGCCTGACTGCCTTCCTCCAGTCCACCATCCTCATTGCGGGACTTATGGTGTTCAAAGACCACGCGCTGATGGGCGTTGGACTCATGCTCTCCGCAGGCGAAGTTCCCCGCATCGCCGGCAGCTTCGGCGTGGACACCACGACAAAGGCCAATATTACAAGCGCCGTTTATACGGCACAGTCCGCGGTGAATGTGACGAGAACCATCGCCGCGGCAATCAAATAAAAGGGTGTGTATGAAATGACACAGTCAACAAGAAAACTTACGATGGGGAGCCTGTTCGATGGCATCTCCGGCTTTCCTCTGGCTTCGGTGCGGTGCGGCATCGAGCCAATCTGGGCCAGCGAGATCGAACCGTTCCCTATACTGGTATCAAAAATACGTTTCCCTCGCATGGAGCAGATGGGAGACATCAAAAAAATGAACGGTGCATATCTGCCGCCTGTAGACATCATCTGCGGGGGCAGCCCTTGCCAGGACTCAGCGTGGCCGGAATGCGCGCCGGATTGAACGGTGCGCGTTCCGGCCTTTTTATGGAACAAATACGGATCATTCAGGAGATGCGAGATGCAGACAGAAAATCTGGAAGGACAGGCGTCCATATTCGACCAAGATTCGGGATCTGGGAAAATGTCGTCGGTGCTCTCTCAAGTGGGCGGGACGCTGAAACGGGTCAAAAAAAGCCTGGGGCGGATTTTCAAAAAGTCCTCGAAGCGTTCCTCCAAGTTGAAGAACCATACCTTCATGTTGTTAGACCTGAGACCGGGCGCTGGGAATATGCTGGGGGCATATTGGGAGTACGATCCTCCGTGGCTTGGATCGTTTGGGACGCCCAACACTTCGGAGTGCCCCAAAGACGCCGTCGAGTGTTCCTTGTGGCAGATTTTGCAGGCTACAGCGCCATCCCGATACTCGCTATCCCAGACAGCGTGCCTGGGTATTCTGCGCCGCGCAGAGTGCCGCGGCAAATCGCTGCCACCCTTATTGGAAGCAGCTTTGCGTATGCAGGCAGGACTTGACCCGCCCGCGCCCATATCCGGCGAAGCGAAAGCTTATCATATCAACCAACGCAGCGAAGGAATTGACTTAGACGGTGTGTCCGGCGCCCTGATGGCGACGCAGAACCTTCAAATGCAGACCTTTATCACAAATCCAGGCAGCAGTCAGAACGGTCCGCAAATGCAGATCGCATTCGCCGCCAACCAGCGGGACGAGGTGCGTGACCTGCATGATGTAGCAGGCGCGCTGCAGGCTCAGCCGGGGTTGAAACAACAAACCTTTGTCGCTGGATTTTCTGCTGGAGCTGGCGCGAGCGCCGGGACCATTGGATATCAGGAGGACGTAGCGCCCACCCTGAAAGGCAGCCCCAGCGGGAACTGTATGCCCAGCATCCTCTGTATCAATGATCAGGGTGGGCAGATCATGGAGTGCAGCGAAAATGTCACTGGGACACTGCGGGCGCAGGAGCATGGACACCAGCCTCTGGTCCTGCGTCCGACAGGACCCAAGGTTTACGAAAACCACGGCATTGACGGAAGATACACGGGGCCGCACGATGTAGCACCCACCATGTCCGCCCGCTATGGGACCGGCGGCAACAATATTCCCCTTGTACAGCAGGAAGAAGTCATCTGCATTGCAGGCAATGCCATCGACCGGCAGCCGCAAAACGGCGGCAACGGCTTCGGCTGGCAGCGGAATATTTCCTATACCCTGACCGCCACGGATCGCCACAGCGTCTATGCCCGCCAGCGGGTAGATCAGTTCAGGGATGATGAGATTGCCTCGACGGAGAGCGCGCGGCAGCACAAGGACGCTACAGACCTCATCTGCCAGCCGCCCTCTACTTGGGATGCGGACTGCCGGAATCTCATTCGCCGCCTCACGCCTTTGGAGTGCGAACGGCTCCAGGGCTACCCGGACGGTTGGACCGATGTTCCCGGCGCTTCGGACTCCGCTCGCTATAAAGCCCTCGGCAACAGCGTTGCCATCCCCTGCGTGGAATACCTCATGCAGCGGGTGGCTATGGTCATTACGCTTGATTTAGAATGGGATTTTTAGTTGGCTTTGGTAATAGCTTTCGCGCTTGCTTTCGGGTATCTTAGCTTTACCATTAAAAAGATCGGAGGAACTGCTATGGCAGAAAAAACGCGCAACCTCTGTGCTGAGATCCCCTTGGAGCTGCATACCAAAGTACGGCAGCGACAGGCGGAATCCGGCGAGACACTGAGCCGGTACATGACCGCGCTCATCACCAAATTTTATGAAATGGAGGAAAATGTGAAGATGGACAGGGACAATGTGAGGACGGTGGCGTTTCAGGTGCCCACCGAGCTGTTTGAGCAGCTCAAGGCATACCTCAAGCGGAACGGCATCAAGCAGAACGCCTTCTTCCTGGACTGCATCCAGCAGGCGCTGGCGGAGGACACCGGCGCTGGCGAAGAATAAGAAATATATCGCGCGAACCGCTACTGAGATTCTCGGCAGCGGTTTTGCTTTGGAGGAACAAAATGTTTATTTACCCCGAAAACCTGAAAGCCAAGCCCATGCTGTGGCTCTGGCTGCTGCGGGACATCGCCGTGATCGGCATCGGCGCTCTGCTCTCTGTGCTGGCGCTGACACAGGGACTCGGCATGGGACTGCTGGTGGTCACGGTGCTGTATGCCTTCCTCACCATTCAGGTGGATGGCTCCAGCATTCTGGATTTCCTGCGCCGTGCCGCCCGCTTTCTCTTTCTATGCCAACAATATTACGAATGGAGGCAGGATCTATGAATCGGAAACAGAAAAAGGAACTGCGCCAGCGGCAGTCGACCCGGCAGCTCATGGGCATCGTCCGTGTGACGCCCCACGGCATCGTGACAGATTCCGGAGAGCGGGTCTTCTTCCTGATCCAGCCGGACAATCTCTCCGTCCTGTCCCCGGAGGTCATCCGGGGCCGCGTCCGCTCCCTTACCATGCTTCTCAGCACACAGCCCTCACTGGAGATTTTGGCGCTGGACTCCCGCGAATCCTTCCAGCGAAACAAGGAGTATTACCTGCGGCGACTGGAGGAGGAAACGGAGCCTGCCGTGCGGGAGCTGTTAGATCGAGACATGGCCCATCTGGACGCCATTCAATTCTCATCCGCCTCCTCCCGCAAATTTGTGCTGGTGCTCCCACTGGATGAAAAAGCCGGTGCGGATGAAAGCGCGCTGCGGCAGTTGGAGAAAACCATCTGCGACCACGGGCTCCGTGTGCGTCTGGCGGAGGAACAGGATGTGAAGCGCCTGCTGGCGATCTACTACCGGCAGGATCTCACCACAGAGGTATTCCGTGATTTCGATGGAGAGGAGTATATGGCACATGGCTAAAAAGAAACAGAAGAAGAAAAAGAAGATGCCGGAACAGGTTCAGCGCCCGAAGGACTTTCTGGATACGGCGACCTCACCCCGGCGATCATCGGGGAGGTGGAGCTATGACGGGCTTGAACGATACGGACATCCGGCTCAACAGCGAGTGGCAGCTCACACAGGCCACAGACGGCGACGCGCCGCTCTGCTCGGGGCTGGAGTGTCTGTATCAGAACATCGTCCTTGAGGCGCTCACGCAGCCGGGAGACGTCTTCTATGACGCCGAGTTCGGCTGGGGCCTGTATGACTTCATCCAGTCCGAGGACACGGAGCTGACCCGTCTGGAGATCACCCAGCGGGTGCGGCTCAAGCTGCAGAAGCGGGAGGTCATCCTCCCGGAAAGCATTGAGATCAGTATTGCGTTCGAGGATGACGCGGTCGTGCTGCACTGCTCCTTCCGCTTCGCAGAGGAGGACGAGCGGCGCGAGCTGGACGTCATCATCGGCGCGGTGAGCGTGGAGGTGGTATCAGAATGATCGACAAGGAAATACTGGACGCCGTGCTCCCTCTGCCTACGCTGGACGAGCTGAAGGAGCAGAAGGTCGAGGAGCTGAAGGACGAGGGCTTCGTCATCAGCAACTTCCATTCGGGCGGCGTGTTCTACACGATGCTCATGATCGTGCTGCGCATCAAGGTCGAGGTCATTGAATTGCTCCGCGTCGTGCTGAACAATATGTTCGTCTCCCACGCGGGCGGTGCGTGGCTCGACCTGAAGATGGCGGACTACTCCAAAAAGCGCAAGAAGGCGCAGAAGACGCAGGGCTTCATCACCGTCAGACGCGCCGACATGACGGGCGAGGCGGTCAAAATCCCCAAGGGCCACGTCTTCAAAAGCATCCTCGACATCAACGGCGAGGAGCTGCGCTTCTTCGTACTGGAGGCGGCGACGCTGCAAAAGGGCGCGTCCTCCGTGGACGTGCTGGTGGAGGCCGAGACAGAGGGCAGCCGCTACAACGTCCCCGCAGGGCAGATCGTGCGCACGCTGACCTACCTCGGCGACGTCACATTCAGCAACGCCGAGGACTGGATCGTGCGGGAAGGCAGCGACACCGAGGACGACGAGAGCGCGAGGACGCGGACACTCCGCTCGTGGTCGGAGCTGGCGCAGCGGGCGACGGAGGACACCTTCATTGACGCGGCGGAGTCCGTCCCCGGCGTACTGTTCGCACAGGCCGACTGCAACCACCCGCGCGGGCAGGGCACGGTGGACGTCATCGTGACAGGCACGGCGGGCGAGGCAACGGAGGGACTGCTTGCGGCAGTAAGAGAAGCCGTTGACAAGATCGCTGGCCCGTATGATAATATTCTCGTGAAGTCCTCTGTGACCGTATCGCAGAATATCTCCGTCACGGTCACGACCGACACGGCGGACACGGACGAGGCGGTGGAGAACCGGGTCAAGGCGATCCTCACCGAACTGCTGGCCGTGCGCCGCAGCCGCAAGCTCAACGAGCTGACCCTGTCCGACATCAACCACGCGATCCGCAGCGGCTACAGTGGGGCCACCAACGCGGCGGTCTCCGAGCCGGAGGCGGATGTGAAGCTGGGTAAGGACAAGGTCATCACCCTCGGCGACGTCTCCGTGACGGTCGAAAGGGAGTGAGCGGATGAAGCAGTTTGAAACCTTCGGGGAATATATGTTTGATCTGCTCTTCGCTCCCTTGAAGAAGGGCCGGAAGACGGTCAACCAGCTCCGCATCTTCTTCAAGGTCATGGGGCGCGAGTTCGACGACCTGAAGGCGGCGATCTTCCGCGTGCGCAGCGAGGCGAACGTAGCAAGCTGCTCAGAGGTCATGCTCCCCGTGCATGGGCAAGACCGGGATATGCCGCGACTGGAGGGCGAGGACGCTGAAGCCTATCGGACGCGCCTGTCCATGAAGGGGATCATCTCACAGTGGAGCGGCACGCGGCGCGGCGTTCTCTACGCGCTGACCGCGCTCGGCTACGACCGCAGCCGGATTGAACTGTTCGCCGATCAGGATGCGGAGCGCTGGGCTGAGTTCATCATCTTCCTGAACAGTTCCAAGCCCAGCGGCGTCACAAATCTCTCGGTCATCGACGGGCAAGTCCGCAAGGTCAAGGAGGGCAGCAGTAAGCCCGCCTACGGTATGGAGACCATCGGCGGGCTCATTATTCAATCCCGGCTTCAGACAGGCTTCTCACGCTATCCAAGGTGCGGAGAGATCGTGTGCGGCGTGTGGCCGCATATCGTCAGTGAAGGACATCTCGTGGCCTCGACGGTCATGGCGCAAGGCGGCGCATCGGGCGGCGGCAATCCCTTCCCGAGAGCCGGCACATTTGCAGCCTCCGAGGAGTTCTATCACTTCGGCGCGTACACCATTTATCAGGGCTTCGCCTCGGACATTGAGGTGGGCTCGAAGGCGGCGCAGGGTGCAAAGGTCTACCTGAGATGCTCCACCTCTACGCGCTGCTCTACCAACGCGAAAGGAGGCGCAGCAGAATGAAAACATTGACTTCTATCGGTATCCAGAAGATCGGGCAGCGGTTCGTTGACTCGGTCGATCATGCGGACTACACGCTCAACGGCGTGCCACAGACAGCGGAGCCCTTCCGCCGCTTCGTGCAGGGCGCAAGCGCAAGGGTCTACATTTACTTCGACGATACCGTGATCGGTGACGTCGCCGAGGTGCAGCTCGTGGACAAAGACGGCGACGTCATCGCGTCAGCGGGCGAACGGGTCTTCACAAAAACACCGGGCAAGGGGCTTTATATAGCCTTCAAATATAATATCTTAGAAGTGGAGGTCGAAAGCAGCAATGAAAACCTATGAAAAAATCGGGTGGCTCGATCACGTCCAAGACATTGAGACGGGAGAGGTCATTCAGGAAGGAACGCCTGTGAGTCAGGTGAATATGAACCACATGGACGAAGGCATTTTCACAAACCGTGAAGCGGTCATTCTCCATGAGGCTCAGATTGCCGACGCGCAGAAAGAGATTAAGGTGTTGAAGGATGCGACGCTGAACAACATGGTCAACAATGTCTTTCTCATCAACTTCAACACCGTGACCTCGGTCGCGATCACGTCAGGGATTTATGACCCTGTGGCGCGAAAAATCTATGTATAAGGTCGCTTGCAGCCGCAAGGAAGCAAGCTGCATCATCGGGAGCTTGCTCGTGGAGCTGGCCCCGGTATGCGAGAAGTGCGGCGGGTTGCCGGATGGCGTGCTGAACCTGCAGACGGAGGCGGGGCTGTCCCTCACAGGGGACGCCGACGTCCTCATCACAGGGCACAGCATCATCAGCGGCAAGCCTGTCAGGATCAAACTCACGGACTACGGCTTCGAATATTATGGTGATCACGCCGAGCTTGCCCGCGTTCGGGAAAAGAGGTGTGTGTATCATGGCAGAGCCGTCAGTCCTACAAAAGAAAACTGAGATATTTCTCGAAAGGGATATATACCCCTTGCTGAAAAACTTCCCCGCCTCCGAGAAGTTCTCCTTGTGCCAAGAGATCAAGCAATCCTGCTACAAGCTCATCCGAGCGGCTGTTATGGCCAACAACCTCACGAACGTCAACAGACGGCTCATGTGGCTGGATGAGGCGGACGCAGAGAAGACACTGCTGCTCGTGCTTTTAGGTGTCGCCAAGAACCAGAAGTACATCACGCAGAAGAAACTCTTGGAACTGCAAGGAAAGCTCGAGGAGATCGGGCGCATCATTGGAGGACTGCAAAAGTTCTTCATCAACAACCGAAAATAGACCATCAGAAAAAGTACAGCACCTACTCAGGGTTATCTCTGTCTGGCGTCGAACCGTGCGGTTCGCGGGTACAATTCGGCCCGCAACTGGAACAACAACAATGCTACGAACTCCAACCCGAACGTCGGTTTCCGCCCCGCCTTGTAGGTTATTACGTCATCTGCGGCCACGGCTTCAGGTGCGTGTCCTTGTTATACTTCAAGGGAGAGGTAATCCTTCGCCATGTTGAGAAACGGCGTAAAAACAGTGACTGAGCTTCGCCCGCCCTCTCGTATTGGGAGGCGGAGGGAGGTCTACAATGTGGGTATCATCAAAAAGGATGCCGCAGAAGCCGCGCCAAAGAACTCTGAGGTCACGGCATCTCTCGCGTCGGCGCAGCCCAAATCTGACCGTGCGGCGAGTGCCGCACCAGAAGATCCCGGTTCCTCTGATGCTGCCGCTTCTGAGGGCACCACGCCGCCTGCGGTTGAAGATGCACCAGCTTTTTCTCAGCAGTCAGTTCACCCTGATCAGCAAAAAGAGAGCGCACCGGCAGGAGCGGATTACCATGCCCCCACGGTGGGTGAAACCGTCGTGCGGATGCTGCACCACATGAGCAGGATCTTCGAGGACAACAGCAAGATCGACCAGATCCACCGCGGCTTGCAGATCGACCGTAAGCGCCGTCAGGAATTGCAGCGCAAGCGTCTGGCGATGGGACACAAGCCGGACGACCACGAGGAGCAGATATTCAGATAAAAAATGCTGCCGCAATTCAAATTGCGGCAGCATTTTTTTGAAGTCAGATCTGTGTTTGCGTCGGAATGAATTCCAGCTTGAGTGCCATTCCCATGCCTGCGGCAAGACGCTTGAGCGTCCGCAGAGAGGGATTGGCCGTTCCGCTTTCCAGCCTACTGATGTCAGCCTGTGTAATGCCGGTAATGTCGGAGAGTTGCTTTTGCGTCATGCCATTTTCCTCACGGCCTTCAACAATGGCGCGCATGATCTGACGTTCCGGTTCCTGCGCATCCCACTCCGCGCGGAACGTAGGGTCCTGCATTCTTTCGTTCAAAGTCTCACGAAAATTTTTCCCCATAAATCATGCCTCCTTTTTTTGATTAAAGTCTGCGCGATACCGCTTGGCACGTTCTATCTCGCGCGGCGGGGTTTTCATCGTCTTTTTTACAAAGCCATTGGTGAGGATCACTCTGCGTTCCACCACTGCACAGCCTATACATTTGCCACATTCTTATTTGCACCTCATCATATGTGATAAAACACATATTGTCAACAGGAAGAACGACAAACTGAAAGGAAACATCATGAGCAAATTTATCTATTTCACGCCGGAGGAAAAAGCACGGGCACAGAACACGGATCTCGTGTCGCTGCTGCGTGCCCAGGGCGAGCGACCCGTGCGCTCCGGCCGAGAGTTCCGCACTCCCAACGATCCCAGCATCACCGTGCGGGGCAACAAATGGTTTGATCACTCCGCACGGGTCGGCGGCTATGCCGTCAGCTTCGTGCAGCGTTATTACCGCCTCCCTTATCCGGAGGCGGTTTTGCTTTTGCTGGGCAGGCAGAACGGAAAATCGCATGAGCAGGCAAAGCCTACAAAGGAGGCTCCGAAGCCCTTCGCTCTGCCGGAGCCATATGGAACCATGCGGCGTATGTATGCCTACCTCATGCGCCAGCGCCACATTGACCGCGAGGTTATTTCCTATTTCGTACACGAAAAGCTGCTCTACGAGGACAAGCGCCACAACTGTGTTTTCGTGGGGCTGGATGACAGCGGTGAGGCCAAGCATGCACACATCCGCAGTACCAACAGCGAGGGACGGGTGTTCCGCATGAACATTGAGGGCAGCGCAAGCGAGCATTGCTTCCACAAAAGCGGGACCGACAAGTCCCTCTATGTGTTCGAGGCGCCCATCGACCTTCTGTCCCACATTACCCTCTATCCCTACGGCTGGCAGGAGCACAGCTACGTTGCCTGCTGCGGAACTTCCATCCAGCCGGTGCTGGAACGGCTACGGCAGAATCCAAAATTGGACATGGTGTATCTGTGCCTCGACAACGATGACGCGGGCAACGATGCCTGCGACCGTATGACGGATACGCTGGAGGACATGGGCTTGGATGTAGAGCGGCTCTGCCCGGTGCGCAAGGACTGGAATGACGATCTCTGCGCCAAATTCGAGAGGAAGGAGAAAGACACATGAACGAAAATGTATGGCCCCTGATTTTGCTTGGCGGCGGACTGCTGGCATTCTTGCTTGTGGTGTCCTTCCTCTCCAAGAACTATTCTCTCAACAATTTCAAGAGCAAAACCGTTGGCGACGGTCAGCACGGCACGGCGCGTTGGGCTACTCCCAAGGAGATCCACACGACCTATCATGTGGTCCCGTTTCGCCCTCGCCGCTGGCGCAAGGGAGAGGATCTGCCTACGGTGCAGGGCATCATCCTCGGCAGCATGTGCGGAAGAAAGCGCAGAACCAAAAAAGGCGTGATCTCACAAGCCACGCACAAGATGCTGGAGAGGCTCCGCCGTCCTACAGCAGGGAAAAAAGAAAAGCGAAAGCCGAAGAAAAAGAAGTCAGCGATTTCCAAAATCAAAAATGTGGTGGAAGATCAGCAGGATGTCCGTGCGCTGGTGGACAGCGATGATATCCATTGCCTTATGATCGGTGCTTCCGGCGTGGGTAAAACTGCATACTTTTTATACGCCAACTTAGAGTATGCCAGCGCCAGCGGCATGAGCTATCTGGCGCTGGATACCAAGGGGGATTTGGCACGCAACTATGGAGCCATTGCCTCCCGGTATTACGGCTACAAGGTATCCGTCATTGACCTGCGCAATCCAACTCGGTCGGACGGTTTCAATTTCCTGACGCTGATGAATCACTACATGGATATTGCGCGCAAGCATCCGGAGAACCTCGCTGCCCGAGCGCGCGCAGAGAAATACGCCAAGATCCTCGCCAAGACCATTATCAACCCGGACGGCGACGCTGCACAATACGGCGAGAATGCTTTCTTCTACGATAGTGCGGAAGGTTTGCTGACTGCCATTGTGCTTCTGCTGGCGGAGTTCGCCCCACCCAAGGATGGGGAGCCGGAGAAGCGGCACATCGTATCCGCCTTCAAACTGGTGCAGGATCTGCTGGCGGTACCGAAGTCAAGAGGCAAGAATGGCTTTCAGCTGCTCATGGATGAACTGCCACCGGAGCATAAGGCCCGGTGGCTGGCAGGCGCCGCCCTCACCAGTGCGGATCAGTCTATGGCTTCGGTCATGTCCACCGTCATGTCCCGCCTCAACGCCTTTCTGGATACGGAACTGGAACAGGTCATCTGCTACGACAGCCCCATCAACGCCGAGATGTTTGCCTCGGAGAAGTGCGCCATTTTTCTGATTTTACCGGAAGAAGATCCGGCAAAGAATTTCATCGCGGCGCTCATGATCCAAAACCTGTCCCGCGAATTGTTCTCCGTGGCGGATGAAACCGGCGGCAGGCTCAAAAACCGCGTGGTGCTATTTTGCGATGAACTTGGTACCATGCCGCCCTTTGACATTCTGCCCCTATTCAGCGCGGGGCGCTCCCGCAGACTGACGCTGGTACCCATTATCCAAAGCCTCGCGCAACTGGAAAAGAACTACGGAAAAGAGGGTGCTGAAATCATATGTGACAACTGCCAGGACACCATCTTCGGCGGCTTTTCGCCCCAGAGCAAAACGGCAGATGCCCTCTCCGCCGCCCTCGGCAGCAGGACCGTGCTGTCCGGCTCTGTCAGTCAGGGGAAAGAGAGCAGCCAGTCCTTGCAGATGATGGAGCGTGCTCTCATGACACCAGATGAACTGAAATCCATCCCCAAGGGCGAATTTGTGGTGATGAAAACGGGAACTCATCCCATGCGCACCAAGCTGCGTCTCTTCCTGGATTGGGGCATCACCTTTGACCCGGACGGCTATCGAATGCCGGAGCGGGCAGCCCGAAAGATTGCCTATGTTGACCAGAGCGAACTCATCCGCAGCATCCATCGGAGCTGCACAAAGAATCCCTATAACATGGAGGGAAGCAGATGAGTCAATTCAACTTTATCTACGCCGAGGAGCATCTGAGCCACCGGGAGAAGGCGGTCTATATCTACCTTCGGGACCGGGCGGACGCCTCCGGTGTCTGCTGGCCTGGGATCAAAACCATTGCCCGTGAATTGGGACTTTCGCCGCGGACAGTCCAGCGGGCCTTGGCAGATCTTGAGCGCAGGCAGCTCATCGAGAAGCGGAACCGCCGCCGCTCCAACGGCAGTCTCACCAGCAATTTATATCGGCTGACTAAGCACAAAACGTCACAGCCTCCCGCCAAGGGGGGACTGTGACGTTTTTACTCTCAAAATTCTGTCCATAGGGTAGCGTCACCATGGCGCATCCAGAAGAGCCTACTCTACCGGAGGATACAGGACAGAGAAAGAACAAGAATATGGAGGAACTTATGAAGATGATCGTAAGAAGAACAGTGCTGGCTGTCTGCACCTTTGTCCTGGCATTGATCCTGTCCACAGCTGCTTCCGCTGCCTGCACAGGCTTTGATGATGTGCCGGAGTCTGCGGACTGCTATGAGAGCGTGATGTATCTGGCCAAATGTGAGATCGTCGCCGGAATGGGGAATGAATGCTTCTCGCCGGAACAGCTCATCACTGTGGAGCAATGGGCTGTCATGCTCTGCCGCACCTATGGTGTCGAAACTATCGGTGACAACTGGCAGGATGTGGGTCGAAGCAGCGTCGTGGAAGCCTACCGGCAGGGCTGGCTGAACGAAACCGCACTCTCCGCGCCGCGCTCACCGATGTGTCGCAGCGTGCTGGTTGAGAGTGCTTTTGCCGCCGCGGATGTTCCGGTCTATGACAGCACGCTCTACGAGGGAGGGGCATCGCTCAGCATGGCTGACAACATCCTGCGCGTGGGGCGGGAGCTCGGGCTGTGCTCTGATGATGCGGATACCAATGCGCTCGTGACGCGCGGAGATGCGGCAATCATTCTTCATGTTGTCCTGACACAGAGCTTCCGCATTAAGGAACCGCCTGTACCGGTGACGTTGGTGAATGCGGCAGGTGTCAATGTCAACGATTTCCTGCTGGAACTGCGGAAATTACCCGAACAGGTCCTCGATGCCTTCAATGCCGCTGGCTGGACATATTGCATCGACTTCGACTACATGGGCGGCCTCAGCAAGAGATTGAACATGAGCTGCATTGGAGCCACCAATTACAGCCGGAAAACCATCTACATCTCGGAGGCCAGCGCGACGCTCCACGAATTCGGACATTTTCTCGATTGGATGCTGGGATTCCCCGCAGAGCATGAACAGCTCTTTCGTGCAGAAGCTGCCGTCGCGCCGCTGCGGAACTATGCCAAAACCAACGCCAGAGAATACTTCGCAGACTGCTTTGCCTACTGCATCATCCACGGCAAAGATTCGGAAATGATGAAGAGCCTTAGAAAAAATGCACCGCAGACCTGTACATATTTCGAGGAATTGAAGAAAGACAACTGGAGCAGATAAGAGCGAAAGCCGGAAATGTCTTTCTATTATGGAAATACCATACATCTGCTGTTTTCCTTGCGTTCTTTTAGAAAACACAGGAAATCATCTAGCACTTTGAATGTGCAATTGAAATCGGTTGCGAAGATTTTGTTCTCCGTCATTTTGTTTTTTCCACCTATTCAAAAGTGATACTTTCAAATTCGAATCCGGAAGTTGAATCCCAAAATGAGCACATTGACTTGAACTACTTTGAAAGTGTGCTCCTATGACACCAAAAACTACGCAAGTGGGTGCGTGACATGATCAATTGAGGACATTTCCAGAATTGATGAAGTATGCTATAATGATGCAGGAAGTTGTTGATGTTGCTGGCATTTTCTCATGGGAGGTAACAATGGTCAGATTGATAAAAGGCGAGAGTGATTTGGCTACACTGCACCCCGATTTAGTGAAAGAATGGCATCCCATAAAAAACGGGGATTTAATGCCTGAGGACATCTCATCTGGATCAGGTAAGGAAGTTTGGTGGCTATGCCCAGAAGGGCACACTTACTCAATGGTAGTTAATCAAAGAACAAAGCGAGGATATGGCTGCCCATATTGCTCTGGACATAGAGCAATTAGAGGTATAAACGATTTAGCAACCACAAATCCCGAATTATCAGAAGAGTGGAACTATGAGAAGAATTACAATTTAACTCCTTATGATGTAACGGCGGGAAGCCACAAAAAGGTGTGGTGGTTGTGTGGAAAAGGTCATCCATATGAGCAATTTATTATCAAACGAGCCAACCGAGGCTATTCTTGTCCATACTGCTCTGGACACAAAGTGTTACGAGACTTTAATGACCTTGCGACTTTAAATCCTCTCCTGGCCAAAGAATGGCACCCCACAAAGAATGGTGATGTAACGCCGTATGATGTGACTACGGGAAGTGGGAAAAAGGCGTGGTGGCTATGTCCATTAGGACATGAGTATACAGCGACTATTCGCGATAGAAATAGCGACAACACACAGTGTCCTATTTGCAATTCCAAAAGCCAAACTTCTTTTCCTGAACAGGCCATCTTTTTCTATGTAAAAACCCTTTATCCGGACGCAATCAACAGGTATAAAGAAGGGTTAAAACATTCCATGGAACTGGATATCTATATTCCGTCTATTCGCCTTGGAATTGAATTCGATGGAGCAAACTGGCATAACTCAGCAGAACAGCTTGAGCGCGAAAAAAAGAAGTATGCCATTTGTAAGGCACATCAAATTACTCTTATCCGAGTAAAAGAGGATACAGGGCTACAGTGGAAAGATGTTGCGGATGCCGTCTATTACATTCCCAAAGTACGTAAATACTCTGAGCTGGAAGGAGTTATTAGAGCAATTCAGAATTCTATTGACCGCAATTCAAATATGTGGACAAGAAAGAACCCGTATAGTTATCACAGCGCTATCACAGTTGACCTGAGAAGAGATAGAACTGATATCCTCGGCTATCTGAGCGAGATCAAGAATTCGCTGGCAGACATTCGGCCCGATGTTGTGAAATGCTGGGATTTTTCTAAAAATGGAAAATTAACTCCCAATATGTTCACAGTTGGTTCGAATCAAGCCGTGTGGTGGAAATGTCCGGACTGCGGTCATGAGTGGCAATGTAGCATAAACAGTATGACACGCCCAGGGAGATATGGGTGTATGGAATGCTCTAAAGAAAAACGCGGGAAATCTTTTACAAAACAAGCAGTCAAGCGAGTGGGAGCACTTGCTGAGACAATGCCCGATTTGGCAAAAGAATGGCATCCCACCAAAAATGGCACACTATCGCCTAATGATATTTCGGCGGGACGGTTTAAGCCAGTCTGGTGGCTTTGCTCACAATGTGGCCACGAATGGCAAGCAAGTCCTAACAATCGCAAAAAAGGCGTAGGGTGTCCGTGTTGCAGTGGCAGAGTGCCAAAGATTGGGGTAAATGATTTGGCAACTCTATACCCCGAATTATTAGAAGAGTGGGATTGTTCCCAAAACAAAGATTTAGATCCTGGTCAATTGCTCCCTGGCAGCGGTAAAAAAGCATGGTGGAAATGTTCTCAATGTGGGTACGAATGGCAAACGGGTATCGCTAGCCGCACGAAAGGACATGGCTGCCCAAAATGCTCCAAGCGAAAAAAGAACAACCCGTCGTAAATGTGAAAGCGCGCACATTCAAGTTTCTCTTGGATGTGCGCGCTTCTTTTTTGCGCTTTCTATTCTCCGGTCACCGATCTTATTCTCATGGTATGCCTGAGTATTTAAAGGAAGTAAATAAGAAATCTCATATCGCAAATATCGCTAAATAGCGGAAATAATGTGAAATATATCAAAATCGCTTGTGAGCGATTGAATAATCTGCTATACTACATAAGCTAAACCATGCAAACAAATGCGGCAGATGAGGTGTGCAAACATGTCCAGTTCAATTAATGAAAATTATATCAGCATAGAAGACGCAGCGTTGTTTCTTAATATAAAGCCAGTAACGCTGCGCAAGTGGATAAAAGATAAAAATGTACCGGCTCATAAAATAGGCAAGCAGTGGAAATTCAGACGCTCCGAACTGGAAGAATGGGTGAAAAGCGGAAAGAGCGCGATGGAATAAAAACTCACCAGGAAGGAACAAAAATATGTCTGAAGTATTACTATATAACGGTGACTGCATCCAAGCTATGGGCGGAATTGCAGATCATTCAATCAACTTGATTCTGACTGACCCACCATACAATCTCGGGAATTTTATGATAAGCAGAGATACCAATCTCAAAAAAATGCGTGATAATTTTTTTGGCGCTGCAGGTTGGGACAACCTTGAATATGATGAGTGGATTAAAGCTATAGACGGATTCTTTGAACAGGCTGCACGTGTCATGAAAAAAGGTGGATCTATGATAGTCTTTATGGCAGCCATTAAAGTGGAAACAACTATCAGTCTGGCTGAAAAGCATGGTTTTTACTATAAGACTACAGGAACATGGCACAAATTAAATCCTATGCCGCGAAATATGAATTTGCATTTTGTTAATTCAACAGAAACCTGGATTTATTTCACATACAAAACGCGCACCGGAACTTTCAATAATAACGGTGCGGTATTGCACGATTTTATTGAGACATCAGTGACTCCCGCCGGTGAGCGCAAATACGGAAAGCACCCTACGCAAAAGCCAGAGGCCTTAATGAGTCATTTTGTTGAGGTATTATCCAATGAGGAAGATTGGGTTCTTGATCCCTTTATGGGCAGTGGTACATCTGGAGTTGTAGCTAAACGAGGAAAACGTAATTTCATCGGCATTGAACTTGATAGAAATTACTTTGATATTGCAAAAAAGCGCATTGAAGGAGATCGAAGTGAATGAAACCCACAGTAATTGACCTCTTTGCAGGTGTTGGTGGATTATCGCTCGGATTTGAGCAGGTTGGATTTGATGTTGTTCTCGCGAACGAGTACGACAAAGAGATTGCGGCCGCATATCAAAGAAACCACCATAAAACTAAAATGGTGGTCGGAGATATTACTGCGTTAGACCTTGAAGAAACTTTTGGTTCATTCGCTGGGAAAATCGATGTAATTATTGGTGGCCCCCCATGCCAAGGATTCTCCCAAAAAGGACAGCGAAAAACAATTCACGATGAGCGTAACTTCTTATTCAAGTATTATGTCAAAGTCGTAGACCTTGTTCGGCCCAGATATTTTGTAATGGAGAATGTCCCTAATTTGCTGACAGCCGAGAACGGTTACTTTCAAAAGGAAATAATCGACCTTTTTAATAGCATGGGATACAGTCTCAATACAGGCATCCTTAATGCGGCAGATTTTGGCGTACCCCAAAACAGACGGCGTGCAGTTATTATTGGTAAAAGAGATGGCGAAGCGCCGGCTTTACCTGTAAAAACAGAGCAGCGAGTAACCATTTGGGATGCAATTGGTGATTTAGCTTATCTTAAATCTGGTGAGGGCCAAGAAGAACAACAATACGCTGACCTTCCCGTCAGCGACTATGCAAAATCTCTGCGTGGAAACATGTACGTACTTCATAATCATGTTGCTACCAAGCATTCCAAACTGGCATTGGAAAGACTGGCTCTTATTCCTCCTAACTGTGGAAAGGAAGTTCTACCTGACGAGCATCTGACAAAATCTATTTATAGTGGTACTTGGTCCAGAATGATAAAAGATGATATTTCCGTTACTATTACAACCAGATTCGATACGCCATCTTCTGGACGTTTCACACACCCTTATCTAAATCGAGCTATTACTGTTCGCGAGGCGGCGCGTATCCAGTCATTCCCTGACAGCTTTGTATTCATTGGGACGAAGAGCTCACAAATGAAGCAGGTCGGAAATGCAGTTCCACCACGTCTGGCCAATGCCATTGCGACGGTGATAAAAAAAGATATGGAGGACAATGAATTATGATCAGGCCAGAATCTGCTCCTGTATATGACCAAGTAGACTTAAAACTGGGAATCAAATCTTCTCTTCCGTCCGTAAAACCAACGCTCGCATTGCTCTTCCTCATGTGGCGAGAGATGGGCCGCCCATCCGAGTTAGAGTATGCAACTGCACAAGGGGACGCAATTGTACTGCGAACAGATATCGAAGAAGCACTGTATCAGAGACTTCATGAGATTTCTGGCGGGGTGACATTAGAGCAATTCCGGGATAAGACGAACAACAATCTGATGTTCAAAGCGCAGCTTGAAGCATTGTCGGTTGCTTTTGAACTTGTATGGAAAGTTGCAAAAATCAGATTTTCTGATGGTAGGCCTAATAGTGCTGAAAGAACGGGCGGTTCACGTTTCCCTAAAAGAGTGTGGTTTACGCTCAATATGGATCTGCTCGACGCTGTCTGTGGTGATGATGCTGATTACCTCAAAGTCTTTTTTTCGTGGCTTGGCTTTGATCTGAATGCTGATAATGAAAAAGAACGTAATATTATTCGTTTTCTGACCATCATTTCGGAGTCAGCATACTACAAGCTGATCGACAACGAAGCAGGTGTAGTGTTTAACCTAGAAAGTGTGTATAAAGCCGTCTTGTCCCATACCGATGCCGTGGATATCTCTGGTGACAAGGAGGCAAAGGGCTCTTTGCGTATTTTGAAATCTGCCCTTGCAGAAAACCTTATTTCAAACATTTCTGTCCACAACAATGCTGTAACAGCAATTGATGCAGATGCTTTGAGACATTATGCCGACAGAGTGTCTGTATTCCATCAGTTGGAACCTAAGGTATATCTCACAACTCCCACTACAGCTCCAACGATTGATTTTGATGCTCTTCGTCAGGAGTGGATGGATAAGGACAACCAAGAATTTATACTTTCATGCCTTGATTTCATGAAAACGCACGGCTTGTTCACAGATAAATCTCTTGAAACACTCCAGGACAAAGAGCAATGTGCAGTTTTGTTCCGCCACAACTCGCTTAATGGCATTCTCTTGTGTGTGAATCCTAACCAACCGGACGATGAGCAGCGCAAGGATGCTAACGGCAATGCCCGCTACTATTCCGAAAAGTATATCATCGCCGAAAATGAATATTTTGTTTCCTCAGAATGGAGACCCGACAGAGAGGATGCAAGAAAGCCATTAATAGATTGGATTTTTGCACTAATGCAGGAAATTAAATTCAATACAGGCTATCAGAGTGAATTTCCTCGTAACCGTATCCTTTTCGGCGCTCCTGGCACTGGTAAGAGCTTTACTCTGAACCATGAAAAGGATGACCTGCTTACAGATGGTGGCGAATACGAGCGAGTGACTTTCCACCCAGATTATTCCTACGCCAATTTTGTCGGTACATATAAGCCGGTGCCCTGCAAGGACAGCGATGGCAAGGACGCAATCACATATTCTTATGTGCCTGGTCCGTTTATGCGAACCTATGTAAAAGCCCTTCAGAACAGCAGAACAGATGACATCAAACCGTTCCTGCTTATCATCGAGGAAATCAACCGTGCCAATGTTGCTGCTGTGTTCGGTGATGTATTCCAGTTGCTCGACCGTGGCAATGACGAGGTTAGTGAATATCCGATTCAGGCATCTGAGGACATCAAAAAGTATCTGGCAGGAGAACTTGGCGGCAATCCAGATGATTACGCTGAAATCCGAATCCCAGACAATATGTTCATTTGGGCTACCATGAATAGCGCTGACCAAGGTGTTTTCCCGATAGATACTGCTTTTAAGCGCAGATGGGATTTCACCTATCTGGGCATCGATGACAATGAAGCCGGAATTGTTGGTAAAAAGGTCGTCCTTGGCCGGGGTGATTATCGCCGCATGGTGGAATGGAATGTGCTCCGCAAAGCCATCAACGATGAACTGCTCACTTACAAGGTGAATGAGGACAAGCTGATGGGTCCGTATTTCATTTCCAAGAAGAATCTGCCAGAAGGCGAAAAGATTGATGCTACCGTGTTCACCCGCATCTTTAAGAACAAGGTCATTATGTATCTGTTCGATGACGCCGCAAAGCAGAAACGCATTACTCTGTTCGGCGGCTGCGATGAGAAGGCAAAGAACCAGTATTCCAAGATTTGCGAAGAATTTGACACCAAGGGTGTTTACATTTTCTGCGAAGGAATCAGCAGCCAGTTTATTGATAATGTTCCAGAGGATGATGGAGAATGATTTCAGTATTTTTACGAGAACAAAAACGCTATACCCAGGAGGTCCTAGTTAAAGAGTTTCATTGCTCCGAGGAAAAGACTGTCCGCATTCTGAAGCGTCTGAAAGAATATGGCGTTCTGAAGGCCGTAAAAGCAAATGACACACAGAAGGATCTCACTGATCTGTTGGATGAGGATATCGAAATCGCTGATGTTGAGGTCGGCGAAAACGAATATCTGTATGTGTTCACTTTTGTGGGTGTTATTACAATTGAGGGTCGTGTGCTGAAATGCTATCCGAAATATCTGCTTGATGCCACGGCCCCCAAAGCAGAACTGAAACAAGTGCTGAAGGTTCTGGAAAAGTACAATTCCAAGGAACAAATCATTCGTATGTATAACGATACGAGTGACAGCAGTGCCTTTAATATGTTGGCTGTTATGCTATTCCTCCTCCAGGATTATTTCGAGTATGGTGCCTATACCAACGCCCAGGACATCATCGAGTCCAACGGGTCCGGCGACATTCTTTGGGATAAGACCATCAACGAAACATTCACCCTCTTAAGCAACAACCGGCCGTATTACCCGGAATTGCTGACCATGAAGCGTGTGAATGACGATTTCGATTTCTTCAAGCGCCTGCATGAGTGTATCCTCACCCGTTGCACGAAGGAATTGAGAGATGCCGATCTGTTGGATCTATTTGATATTATGGGTGTCGATATTTCCGATGAGCATATTGAGGACTTTGGTGACAAGGAGTATGTCCTGGAGCGCATTGTCAAAGAACTCAATGTCCAGTTCAATACCCGCAAACAGATTCTGCTGAAAACACTGTATGCCTACATAGCCAACAGCAGCGCACTGGACGATCTGGACTGCTTCAGTATGTTCGGAACGAACTGTTTCAATCTGGTATGGGAGAAGGTCTGTGCGGAAGCAATGGACAACCAGTTGCAAAAACCTATCGGTGGTCTGCGGCTACCCGTGCCGTTGACAGAGCAATACCGCGATATGCGGCATAAGAAACTCATTGACTTGATTGATAAACCGCAGTGGTCTGGAACTGCACCGAACGGTGAACCGTTTGTTAAGCAGGCCGAGGATACACTTATCCCAGACCTCATTTCCATCGTTAATGTCGATGGGGACTATCAGTTTATCATCTTTGATGCCAAATACTACAACATTCAACTGGAACGCAATAAAAAGCTGCGTGGTCAGCCCGGTATCGAATCCATCACCAAGCAGTATTTGTACCAGTTGGCCTATCAGCCTTTTGTAGAGGCTCACCAGATCGGCACAGTGCGGAACTGCTTCCTCATGCCGACTGCTTCTGCTGAAATAATCGAAAAAGGAACTGCATCCCTTGCCATGTTAAGTGAACTGGGACTGCGGGACATTCAGGTGCGATTGCTGCCTGCAGAAATGATGTACCGGCACTACATTGACAACACGAAGTTAGACTTGCAGCTTCTAAATCTGTAGAATCAAAACTAACTGCTTAATAAGCGTCAATTCTGACAACGTATAAAAAGGACGCCATCTCAGCACTGCACAGCGAGATGGCGTCCTTTTATTTATGAGGCATATAGCATTCTTGTGGGGTGTTAGCTGGCAGAAGTTTTTCAGCCCAGAATTCGTCAGCTTGGCTCAGCCCCAGCGCACTCTGCAGAACCCAAAGAAGGTATTTGTACGGATCAAGTTTGTTCTCCTTCGCCGTGATCTACAGCCTGATTGAAACGGCGAAGGAGAATGGCCTTGATCCGTATCGTTATCTGCTGTGGGTCCTGCGAAATGCTCCTGCCCTGAGCCAGGCAGATGCGGCGTGGGCAGAACAGCTCACGCCCGCCAATGCGCCGCAGGAGTGCAAAATACCACAGAAATGAAATCGCGCCATCCCGACTTGTGTCCCGGGATGGCACGATTATTATACGCCTTTAACAGTGAGACGGCGGATGCCTTCTCCAAAGCCCTTGGTAGCCGCACGGTGCTCTCCGGCTCTGTGAGTCGCGGCAAAAACGACCCCAGCCAGAGCTTACAGATGATGGAACGCCCCCTGCTGACGGCGGATGAGCTCAAGTCCATCCCCAAGGGCAGCTTCATCGTGCAGAAGACCGGATGCCACCCTATGCGTACCCGCTTGCGCCTGTTCCTCGAATGGGGCATCACCTTCGAGGAGGAATACCGTGTGGAGGAGCAGGCAGCCCGAAAGGTCTATTATGCCGATCAGGATGCGCTGACTCGCGCCATCGTGCGAAAATATCCGCCCACGCTGCCGGGGCAGAAGACTACTCGCTCCGCTAAGGGCGAGGGACAGCTCCATGATGCGCCCGTGCAGGAGATGGTGGTAGCGGAGGACATTGACTATGACCGTATGCCGCACAAGCGCGCCCCTTATAATCTTCCCCGGCAGGAGGTGGATCGGTGAGCTACTTTGACAGCATTTACGCCGACACACTCCTGCCGCCCAGGGCTGTATCCGTCTATCTGTATCTCAAGGATCGGTCCAATAGTGCAGGAAGCTGCTGGCCCGGTATCAAGACGATTGCGAGAGAGATGAATCTCTCCCGCAGTACCGTCAAGCGGGCATTGGCGGATTTGGAGCAGCACGGCTATCTTGCCAAACTGCCCCGATACCGTCCCAATGGGAGCAACACCTCCAACCTCTATACGCTCAAATAAAGCAAAAGTGGTTGGTATCATAATGTGATACCAACCACTTTACCCGAATAAAGGGAAAGACTGCACCGCTCCACCAAGGGAGGATTATGCCTGTTTGCTGGACCGAGGAGGGGTTCAATATGGACCCACCAGAACAGCTCACTCTATCAGAGATTAAGACAGAGAAAGAACAAGGTACTATGAATTAACCGAAGAGAACATTAGGTAATGCCTTCTCAGACCATACTTGATTATATCAAATTCCCACATTCTTTTTCAGCAGTATTGCCACCGCGAGATTAAAAACGCCTCTAGGAATTATGCAAATATTTCCCAGATTCCAAAACAAGTCGCTCATTGCAACCTTCAGTGTAGCACGAATTCACTCATCTGTAGGACCTAATGACTTCCGTACATCTTGGGTTTCTTAAAGTTGGATATGAGACAATTTGCAACCGAGATAGATTTTAAAAGCGAAAGGTTACAATCATGCTGTGCTTATGCGTGCAGGTATTCCTCACTCAGCCTGAGCGTAAAGGCCTTATAGAGATCATAAGCCTTCTCAAATTGATGTGCTTCAATGTACTGGATGCAGGGACAGATCATATCCTGATAAATACCGAGCCAAATTTGATCAGCATCATTTCTATTGCTTATGCTTTCAACAATCTGCGGGGCATTACGATAATAGTCTGCAATGTCTTGGGCTCCATTTTCCCGGTTTTTCAAGTAGTTGTCCCTGAACCCTCTCAGCACAGTCAGTTCATAACAGTCATCCGGCAGCCCCATTGCCGCAGTGCACGCAGTAGTAATAAAGCATCCGCCGTTGTTTTTAGATCCGTTATGTCCGCCTGAGGTTTTATCCCGACCATAATAACGATCTGGATTTAAGCCATTTTCACGCATGAACGCATTGATCCCTTTTTCGGAGCGATATCCGTAAATATCTTCCGAATGATGACACCCAGAATCATAAAGATCAGCCTCTGCTTTGTCATAATTAAATCGATCTGACATGGTATTTCCTCCTTGTTCAATATGTAATTACTTGCCTTGTTGCTGACAATTCAATTTCTACGGGAACACAACTCGCTCAATTCACTTACTATGACCAATAAGCCACAAGAATGCGATTGCAATTTCAAAACAAAGCAGCCATCCTTCAATAGTCATAAACCGTTGCTCTCCTTTCACCCGACTATTTAATCTTTCCAGACCTCCAATCTTCGAACTCTGTCCAATCCCAGTAGGATTTAACAGAATCAGAGTAATTTTTATCTTCAAGATGACCACGTTTGACTCTATTTTCTTGCCATCTTTCTCGTCTTACTTCTTCTTTTGCTTTCTCCTCTCTTCCTTTTTGATGTTGCAAGTCTGCTGCTATAAACATAGCCGTTGGGATTATAAATATAAAAGCGATGGTGACAGAGATGAAATTGAAGCCGCTTGCTTGAAAAAACATAAAACCGATGAACGCAAGGATAATGAAAAGGCCATTCATATAATCACCTCATAAATCAAAAGTCTCCTTAACTAACCTGAATTGATCCAATGCTGTCATATGGTACGACTTCGTATTTATCTGTAAAGCTGTAGTGGAGATGAAGCTCCTGAAGGCGCTCATTCCACGTTACATAATCACACCAAATTCGACTTCCATCTTTACACCAAACTAAAGTCTCGACTTTTTTCTCTTTTATATCTCTTTTCCACGGATATTTTTGTTGAAGATAAAAAGCGTAATTTGCATTTTCTATTTTCTGCTTTTTGCGCGCTGCAATGTACGCTTGAGACATTGCATGAGCATTATAAGATTTTCCTTCTTTATATTTTCTGGCAGCTATAGGTTTAGTCGTATCCATTTTAGAAATGCCAATTATTGTAGAAATAACAACTAGAGCTACAGTAATCCAGAATAAAGGAACTCCCGCAAATAAGCGCACCGCCAAAGCAATAGGAAGACCGATCGCAAAATAATTTACCATGATAACACAACCTTTCTATTTTTGGGTAAAGCACAATGATGTGCCTGTCAATGGTTCGTGCTGTGTCCCAAGATAAGTGAAATGGCAGTTTCAATGCGAAGGTGACATTTCTGTCAGGATTGGGATAACTCGACATTCGGCTAATCTCTTCCGGTGCTAAATCCTGGTATAATTTGTCTTTCTTTGCCTTGATACAGATAGCACAATTCCCATTTCAGCCAACTGCATAACAAGAGCTGTTCCCCCGTAGCTAAAAAAGGGAAGGGATATTCCGGTAGTTGGAACTAACCCAGTTACAACAGCAATGTTTAGAAAGGTTTGCAAGGCAAATTGAGTGATGACACCAACACAGAGCAATGCTCCGAACCTATCCTTTGAATTTCGGGCGATTGTGTACCCTTTGATAATCAGCATCGCAAATATCGACAGTATTAGGCATGAGCCGACAAGGCCAAGCTCTTCGGCAACGATTGAGAACACAAAATCATTTTGCACCTCAGGCAGGAACAGGAACTTTTGCCGACTTCGTCCCAAACCAAGCCCCCACAGTCCACCGGAGCCAATCGCTAAAATGCTCTGCGAAAGCTGATAACCTTCATTAGAGGCATCGATAAAGGGATTCTTCCACATTGCAATTCTTGACTGACCATACGAAACGATTCCTGTCATCAACAAGAAGATGCCAACGCTAACAATGCCCATAGCCATAAAAAACCATCTGAGTTGTATTCCCCCGACAAACATCAAGACGCAGCCCACAGCAACGATCAGAATGGCTCCCGACAAATGGGGCTCCTTCCACATAAGGGCAAAAATTAGGGTCAAAGTCGCAGCGTAGGGCAATATGCCGCTAACGAAGCGCCGCATTTTTTCTTTCTTGACCGATATCGAGGCAGAAAATGCTATGATCACAGAAAGCTTGACGATCTCTGAAGGCTGAAAAGCAAATCCGGCTATGGAAATCCAACGCCTTGCGTTATTTCTAACTTCTCCAATACTGGGAAAAAGCACCAACATCAGCAAAAACAATGAGAAGATCAAGAAAGCTCTACCCACTTTGCGAAGCCATTCATAGTCCAAAAAGCTAATAAATATCATCGCAGCAATACCGATCAAAGCAAAGACAGCCTGCTTTTTGAAATAGAACAAGGCATCATTTTTGTAATGAAGCGCCGCAGGATAACTGGCCGAAAGCAACATTACCAAGCCAATCGCGGTAAGCATTAACACTAAGCTCAGAAATTCAAAATCAAGCGGCAATGTGCAGAATTTAGGCCAATACGAAAACTTCTTTTTCTCTTTCATCTCACTATCTCGCTCTCCATTGTAATAAGTTGCGATTGGAAGCTCAGCATCCTACTGAATTCCCTTTTCTGCCTGCGCTCAAAGCTATGCGAGAATCTCTCTTCTGACCTTTGATACCAAGGAGCCCTACAAGTATCTCTACATCTGTATAGAGATGTTTGCAGGGCTGCTTAACATTTATTTGAAGTTTTTCGTAGTATGGAGCTAAAAAAACCTGTACAACATGTGACCGCTCTCTTGTTATGGGGGATCCTGAAACATCCCACAAAGAGTTCGTAATGCACAGCTAATCCGGCATGATGTCCTCAGACTTCCTATGGAGATAGAAGATTGCATCTACTTCCTCACTACGCATCTGTTTGAGGATATCAAGAGGGATTCCTTTTTCGTCATATCGGCTCATAATGAGTTTCACGGTGCTGTTTCCGACACCGTAGTGGTTGCAACAGTCATCGTAGGAAATGTTCTTGAGACGCATATCGATGATGCCAAGGCTGGTCGTGCTGTTTTGCTTTGGAAATGATACTCCTTTCTTGCAGTTGCACTGCAGGAAAGAGTATAGCATATCCCTGTCTGTACTCACACCGCTCATCTGAAATCATCGCACCATTCAACTGAAATTTGCACCATCTAATCATAATATTTGAAAACATACAAATTGCATGCTATAATATATATTATGAACAAATAATGAATTATTGTGCCTGTACAAAATTGGGCTATTCAACATATTTGGAAGGGAAAAATTAGGGTTTGTTATAACAAGCTATGGTGCTTCATAACAGAAAGGATTTTGTAATAAGCTAAGAGAGAGAATATGAAAATAGAAGAAAAAGAACGCAAAATAATACCGTTATAGAAAGAGGTTCTTGGCACCTTGCTGGAACATAAGGCGGTTTAAATAGAATAGTTCGTAATGGGCTATTCCTGTTGACGCAGAGAAACCGCGCGATGCAAAGATAGAAAGCGGTTGGTATATTGGTTGTTCAAAAAAGATAGTTCCTACAGACTAATGACGCAATAAGGAGAATAAAATGGCTCGTAATAGTACACCTCGAATTCTTTTAAAAAGTGTTCGATATCCCACTTATCAGCTTTATACCATTGCTACAAACACAAAAGAAACCGCGGACAATCAACTCATTATTGGTGCACTTTCTGTCCTGGAGTGGCTCCGCACAAAATTCAGAGAGTTCGAAATACCTGATGCTTTCCGTGCGCCGTCTCCAGACTCGTATTTAAATGTGTCGCTCAATGATCTAAAAAGTGCGCATATTGATTGTGGCTATACGGTTGAAATAGTAAGTATACCAGAAGAAAAAGTATGGGCATTTCGGTTGATTGAACCAGATCTGAGTACTCAATGGGAAGATGGAGCTGAAGTAAGTACCGCTATTCCCGGCAGAGTCTTTGAAACGAACATTGCATTTCGAGTAATCGGCACAACGATGCACATGGGTGTTGAATTGATTGTTTCAGAGCCAGAAAATACAAGTGAGGAAAAGCAGGCCATCGTATTACGTCCCGCTGTCGTCTCCGTTTTAGCCGAAAATCCCCGATTAGGTCTTTCGGCAGGTTATCTGCTAGAAAATCAACTTTGGGAGTTGAACTCAAAAGATCGACATAAGCAACTAAGAGCTAATTTAAAAAAATGGATGATGCCTGCCGTTATTTTTTGTGATTACCTTCCAAAGAAATCACCAGAAGTGCTCGCTGTAGCAAACATGGAATTTAACTTAGGAACGTCTCCTTTTGACCTTTCTGCAATGTTAAAAACGGCAAACATTCCTGCGGGCACTGTGCCTCTCCATGTAACAATGACAAGTAAGAAGAATTCAACGGAAAAGAAGGCTCCTTTTGTGCCATACGATACAGACCTTTTTACAAAAGCGCGTCTTGCATATGTGCATAGCTTTCATCTCCCTGCGGATCAATTCGATTCGTTTGGGAAAATTCATCAAATTACTGTGAAAAGTGGAGATATACTCTTCATTGAGCCACATGAATTGGGTGCTGGCATTCTTAGATATCAGTATTCCGAGGACTCGCAAGAAAAGAACTTCTCAGATCTTATGACTATAAGTCGAGACTACATGAGAAAGAAAAGCATGAGTTTTGCCGGTGTGGTTTTCCTGTCAGGTGCAAAGAAAATGCTCTCCGAAAGATATATGAAAGCCAACATGAGCGTCGAGGATACAATCAAGGATTATGACGAACGTATCCAGGCTCTGTGTGAAGAACACAGGTACGAGTTGATGGAACGAAATGACAAAATCCAGCAGCAAGCAAACAAAATTACCCGATTGAAAAATCAATTAGACAATGTTAGTGAACAAATCGAGATTATTCGAAGCCATGCTGCAAAGGAAATCGAAGATGCCCATAAAATGGTTGACGGTATGTCAGAACGCATGGAGTACTTCGAAAGTTTGCCTAAGCGTCCAAAGACACCCCAGGAGATTCCGGACTGGGTTCAGAATCGTTTTGCTGGAAAACTTGAGTTCCATCAAAGAGCTGTTCGATTAATCCAGGATGTTCCCACCAATGATGTCGATATGCAATTGCTATGTGATGCAATAGAATACCTAGCCGTAGAATACCGTGATCTAAAGGCAGGTATTATTAACCGGGATGATGTCGCAAAAAAATGTTCAGTAAAGTATGGTCGCCCATTTGAAGTTACTGGTTGTGGTAACACGTCCATTGAGATGTACTCTAATCAGTATAAGATTAAATACAAGACTGGATTCAAGGGAAAACCCGTAGAAACACCGTTGAATGAGCATTTAAAAGTTGGAAAGACCAATGGAAATCTCATTCGAATCTATTTCCTATACGATGATGAACGAAAGGTGATAGTCGTTGGTTCCCTTCCGCACCACCTTAAAGTTGCTCAAATCCAAGCTTAATTTTTATCTCGAAATGTTAAGGGTAAAGACAATTGCCACTATATATGATTGAGATAATTCAATTATTCTAGAAAGCAGGATTGTATATGCGAAAAGTAATTATTTGCAATGTGGCCATGAGAGAATCAGTTAAGCCACTGGTATACCAGACGGACGACAAATCACTATGCATTAGTGAGCAACCTGTGACATATCCTATTCTCTCATGTCTAAGTGGGCTCTTGTCTCCGGACGATAGCATCAAAGTTGTTCTCCTATGTAAATGTGACCCCAATTGCAATTATCTCCGGAATGTTGAGCGTTTCAAGAAGGAGTTTACTGATCATTGTGGTGGCATTGTTGCTGATCCGGAATATAGAATTCTCGACACCGAATTTGATGAGGATAAAACGGAAACAGAAAGAATGCTTTCGAAACTTGTAGCTGAATGCGAGGATGGTGCAGAGATTATTAGCGATACCACTTACGGGTCAAAAACAATGCCTGTCGTTCTTTTAGCAGCATTATCTTTTGCAGTGAAGCATCTTGCTTGCAAAGTGCAGCACGTTTTCTATGGTCAAGTTTATTTTCAAAACGACACCCCAACCAATCCAAGGCTTTGTGACCTTTCCTATCTGATCTATTTGAATTCGTTACTCTACACCTTGCGGTGTGACTCCTCTGACAAAGCCAGAAAGGCTCTTGATTTGCTGCTCAAATTCTGACCTGCGGAAAGAGGTCTTAACTCATGAAAACTGCATCACCAAGGTTAGAAAATGCTATAGAGCTCATAGATAATTCGGAAATATTCGAGTTATCAAGAGAGTCAAATCCATCCAAATACCGAATTTTAGAGTATGAGCTCATAGAGAATCTATACGAATATACTCAGCTCTTAAACAGCGATCGATACCAAGACATGGGCTTGGAGATTGTTGAAACTGCAGCTGATTGCTTGCGCAGTTATGATAAGAATCGAGGGCTGTTTACACATTATTTCCTTGCGTCACTGAGCAGGCGTGTTAATAAGGAGCAGGCCATTCGCAATGCAATTGAAACACGCGGAGGTATAGTTGTACCCAAAAAAGTTCAGAAGCAAATTACTGACATTCAGCTAATCGCTGGAACTCTGGGGAGAGATATCGAAGATGAAGCGGTCATTGAGACATCTGCCAAATATTTAGATGTATCCACTGCACGAGTTCGAAAACTAACGTGGTTAAATGCACAATGTGCCGTTGTCCACAATAGTGAAACTGAAGATGCTGTGGGAGTACTCAATCTCATATCTGATGACTTCGTACTTGAGGACTACGTCTTTGAAAAAACGAGCCTTGTCGAGATATTTAATGCCATAGAAATTTGTTTCGGTCGGTGCAGACGTAGCCAGCAAGAAGTTGTGTCGCAGCTTTTAACCCTTCGTCTCCTATCTTGTCCACAGGACATTATTCAGTTAGCGTTGAACAGATCGTTTTTTGATTCAACACTATACCAGAATTATATAAATACAGGTCATATTCCCACAGCCAGAGACATCTCCAGTAAGCTAAACAAAGATGAAGCGAGTACAAGCAGAACCTTTTCAACCTTTGGAAAGAAGCTTAAAGATTATTTGAGTGAACTACATTAGAAGGAGATTTTATCATGAGTGAAATGAAAGACTTTGTGTATCAGACCGCAAGGACGCTCCCTGTTATCCTTCTTTTGGATACTAGCGGCAGCATGTTTGAGAATAATAAAATCGGTGCGATGAATAGTGCGGTTAGGGACATGCTCACCAGTTTTAAGAGCTACAGCAATACGATTGCCAGCATCTCTACCGCAATCATTACTTTTGGCGGTTCTTCTGCCCGTGTTCACCTGCCCATGACGGTCGTTGATGAGTTGGATCTTACCGCTTTGCAGGATATGGATGCCCACGGTATGACACCTATGGGAGAAGCCATTTCCATTGCCAAAACCATGATTGAGGATAAAGAACAGATTCCTTCTCGCGCCTATCGACCCACCGTTGTCCTAGTTTCGGATGGTATGCCGAATGACTGTTGGGAAGCTCCTCTAGAGGAATTTAAGGCTGACGGAAGAAGCGCCAAGTGTTACAGAATGGCCATGGGGATCGGCGTGGATCGCGGAAGCGATGCCTATGATGTACTCAAGCAATTTACCAGCGATGAGGAGCAGGTGTTTGACGCTTCTGATGCAGCTGAGATTAGTAAGTTCTTTAGATATGTTACGATGAGCACTACATCTCGAATCAAGACTGCTAACCCTAATCTCATTCCCAGTATGGAAGAAGTATTCTCTCAGCCTGAGGCTGAGAGCGGCGAGGTTGATGATGACTTCCCCTTCTAACATGGGTGTGATCACTGGTGCTAGTGTAATTGGTCCTGCCCACATACGTCAGCATATGCCAAATCAAGATGCGTTCAAATATCGCAACTATGGGTATGGTTGTGTTATGGCTGTCGCTGATGGTGTGGGTTCGGATCGCTATTCACACTTTGGAAGCAAAGCGGTTGTCCAGGCTGTACATGAAGCATTTTGTGCATATGTACGCGGCGACATAAGTCGAACTCAGATTACAAAGTCAATCTATATGCATTATGTTTCGCTCCTAAAAAAACGATATCAATCAGCCGCATCGACTACATGTCTATTTGCTGCTTACATCTTTAATCAAGGGCTGTATCTTGGCTTGATTGGGGATGGCATAATTTGTGGAAGTATAAATAGCCAGCCGCTCGTTATGCAAAAAGAATCCGACTCTTTTACGAACATCGTTAAGCCGCTTTCACCGCAGAGACCAAACCCCATCTGGACTACGAAATTCATTCCAGAGGATCGGCTCAATTCTATCCGTTTAATGCTTGCGACTGATGGAGTGTCGGAAGATATTCTTCCAAATAAAGAATCGGATTTTGCCAGTTACCTTATTGATTACGTAAATGCATGGAGAGCGGAAGATCGCCAGATAAAGCTACTCAATTTACTTGAGAATTGGGAAACGCCGAGATCGTTAGATGATAAAACTATAGTGTTGTATCAGCACTTCCGAAATAAAGCAGAGGTTAGTTTGTATGGATAAACTTGTCCACGATGATAAAGGGAATGCGTTCACGTTGTCTACCTGTCTTGGGGAAGGCGGACAGGGCGTTGTATTTCGCGTCAAAAGGAACACCGGTCATGGATTGGCTGTTAAAGCGCTCATCGACCCTGTTAGTGGGGATATCCTGCAAGATCATAGTGCGTATAAAAAATATATGAGGAAACTTAATCAAATCATGGCTCTTCCTCAAGTCGCACATATTGCAGTTCCACTCGCCCCATTACATGCGCCATATTGTGGTTATGTGATGAGACTTATGGAATGCATGGAACCACTCTCTGAATACTTAAGGCCAAACTCAGACATAAGAGCGACATTATGTCGAAAAGGTGGCTTATCCAAGCGATATGAAATACTAAAGAACCTATCTGCCATTCTTTGTGATCTTCATTCCCTTGGAATTGTATATGGTGATTTAGCGCCGGGAAATATTTACATTTCTGCAAATGATAAGGATTGTGAAGTATGGCTTATCGACCTTGATAACTTGGCCTATGCAACCGAAGTTTCATCCTCAATAGGTACCCCCCTATATCGTGCTCCAGAAATTGTCAAGGGAAAAGCTAACTCACTTGAAACTGATTGTTATTCATTTGCACTTTTAGCATACGAACTCTTGACTTTTTCGAAGCCCTTTAATGGTTCAATCATGGATGAAGATCCTGTGGATGATTTTAGCGATGATATATATGAGAGAATAGAGTCTGGGAAATGTCAATATGTCCACGAGCCTGATTCTACTAATATCCCCAAGTACGGCATTTCCAGGCAACTCGAGTTGATAATGACTCCTGAGTTGGAGACGTTGTTTTTGCAAACTTTCAACTTAGATGGAAGATCTCATCCGAGCCATAGGCCCTCTATGCGCTCTTGGTATAAGGTCTTTCAGGAGGCAAGCAATTGTCTTATAGAATGCGAAAAAGGACATGCTCATTTTGGGAATTCTTGCTTCCTGTGTCCAGAAGAAGATCAATCTGTTTCTCGCAGACGGTTCTACTCATTAAAGGGGTATCTATCCGTCTATGCACTGCTATCTCCAGAGAATTCAGAAGACGCTGATTCCTTTGAGGTTGTCAAAGCTAGAAGCCAAGTATATGAGAAGAGATTTAGTAACAATAAAACCGAAAAGAAGCAAGATAGTATTACAATACAAATTCCCTGGTATGTTTTCGATCCAAGAAAAAAGTCCCATTATGATACTGCAGCATTTGAGCTGACACTTAATAAATATGGCTGCAATGTTGAAAGGGTCTTTAATCCCGAACTTCATGTTGACCTTATCCAAAATGCTGCGTGGCCAGATATGAACGGTCTCAAATTAAAGGCGACATACAAGGACCGTGTATTTGAATTTGAAATGACAAAGGACGAATAGTATGCAGTTTTCTGATTTGCAATGCCTATTTAATTCGATTGTCACTGAGTTAATCTGTGATGATATCAGACAATTTGAAATTGGCGATTTTGTAAGAATCAAGAAACAGAATGACAGTGATAATGTGTACATAGGTCCCCTTTCCGGTCTCGTCAACAGTACCGGCAAATTTGCAACGCGTAGTTATGCAGAGACATGGGTTGCCATTCAAGATTCTCCGTATTTTGCAACTGTTTCAGCAATCAAAGATAGACGAATGACTATAAATGTTGTAACTGGCTTCTTTCTCCGCAAGTTAGATAGAAAGCTAGATATTGCAATCACAGACTCAGCAATTAACCCCAAAGTGCTGGGATATAAGGATTATGGTTCCGCAAGAGTACACATCGAGGCAGAATACATGGTCACCTTGGCGGATAAATCTTATGTGGTTGTGGCAAAGCATCTTAATTCCAATGAAAAGGTCTTATCATTTGTCAATGGCTCACGAATTTTGAATGCGGTGGAAACAACCAAAAGAGACTGTGGCGTTAGTGATGAATCTATCGCTTCAGATAAAGTTTTCGCTATTACAAAAGGAGAAGCTCCCTTCCGCCGTGACTCCTATTCATTAGAGTTATGGCAGTGTGCACTCAACCTTTGTGATGCAACAAGCGCACATCAAGCGGATGTTGCAGTTAAAGCGTTCCTAGATAAGAACCTCGAAAAGTACCTTTCCTTATGGCGAAAATACACGACCGTTGAATACGATTTTGTGCGCTCTACCGCTGATAAAGCTGGAATTCTGGAGTATACTCTTGTTGAAAACGCTATTGACGGGCGTGACCTCACAGTGAGAATTACCAATCCTGAATATATTGATAATTTTCAAACTCAGCTCAATGATTTAGGCCCCGATCGTGTTATCACAATCTCTAGACAGTCATCTTATGGGGGTGAACGCTCCCCATTAACAGCAAAATTACTTTCCATAAACAAGGACAAAAATGAAGCCTATATACGTTTCAGGTCATCAGAACAGGCCTATGATACTTCCAGAAGCGGTGAAATTAGACCTAGTATCCGCGCTGCAGAGGCCCAGTACGAACGACGTGAAAAGGCTTTTCAGAGAATATTTGAAGGCAAGTCTGCAAAGCCCCAGCTTGCGATGCTTATTTCCGGTCAAGATATTAGTCACAAGCAAGAAAAGCGAAAACTAACGCCTCTAAGCGAAAGCGTTTTAGATAGTTGCTTTAATGGCAGAATGCCCACGGAAGCACAGAAAAAAGCAATTTCAATTGCATTGAATACTCCGGACTTTGCCATCATTCAAGGCCCACCCGGCACTGGAAAAACCACAGTAATCAATGCAATCATGACCGCCTTGAGCGAAAAGGAAAAAGATCCTGAGCTGTTTTTCGGAAAAAATTTGCTTACCGCCTACCAAAAGGATGCCACCGCTCACTTGGCGGAAAAGCTCGAGATTTATGGTCTTCCGGTCATTACATTTAAAGGGCACAACAACCTTGGCTTTGATGAGGACGCCGAGGACACATCGGATGACGATCGTGCCGTAACCGAATGGATTCGTAAGAAAAGTGAGGAATTAGCGGCATCCGAGGAAAGAGCCAAGGCGTTTGCTGACATTGATGAGCTTGTTGCAAAACTCCGTCTTTTGACTGTAAGTTTTGACCAGCAAACGGCTAATCGCGAAATGTGTAAGAGCCTCCTCACCGCCTATATGAGTATTGTCTCAGTGTTTTGCTGTGACCGCGCAATATGGCGTGGAGACTATTTCAAGGAAAAAGCAGCCAAGCTTTTGTCAATTATTGACAGAGAGATCTCCGGGGATGAGCTTACAATTTCCAGCTTAAAATATGATCGGAGAATAGCAAACAATATTCCAACTTCTCTTATCTCGATGGAAGATGACGGGTTATCCTTGTTGAACAAGGCCATTCGGCATTTTTCGAGAGATACCCAACCAAATGAAATACGCGAACTTGCAGTTGCGCTCAAGCTCGTCAGTGAAGCGGAAACAATTGATTTCCGAAAAGTCAGAATTCTCAAGCATAGTCTTCTTGCAAAACTCCGCAGCCAAAGTGGATTTCTCCCTAATGACAAGCTAAATCGAGATGTGATTTCCTTGATCCAGTCTACGATTCGCTCGATAGAATCCGCTGAACGCAGTGATGAAGATCGCATAATGGCTGACTATCTCCGCGCTTTTGCCGATGAAGATACTATTAAAGACTCTATCACAGATTTTTTAACTGTAATTTCTGCAACACACCAAAAAGCAATTTCTCAAGATGTGACCGCGCGAAAAGATCCCGACCACATGGATTTTGAGAATGTTCTAATCGACGAAGCTGCACGAAGCTGCCCTCCCGACTTACTGATTCCTTTGAGTTGTGCGAGAGATCGTATGATTCTGGTTGGCGACCATAAACAACTTCCGCAATTTGTTTGTGACAAAGTATTTGATTCCATTGATGATGTAGCTGAAGCAGACAAGCAATCAATAATCAAAGACGAGTCAATGTTTTTACATCTTATTAAACAGGTTAAAAAGCTCGAATCCAATGACGGAATTCCGCGCTTTATCCGTCTGGATGCACAGTATCGTATGCCCCAAACACTTGGAGATCTGGTGTCAAGGCAATTTTATGACGGAGAACTAACCTCACCGTTGGGTAATGACCCTGCTTGTTTTGATACCAATTTGAAGTATATCAGAGGGTTGCATTTAGCCTGGCTGGATGTTCCTGGCGGAATTGGTGCCAGAGAAATCAAGAACAGAAATGGCAGTTATTGCAGAATTGCTGAAGCAGAGCGCGTTGTTAACATGCTGAGCAAAATAATCGAAGATTCTGGTGAAGAAAGCAAGAAGTACAAATATGGAATAATGACCTTCTACAATGGGCAAAGGGAAATCCTATCTGATTTAGTCAGTAAAGATCCAATTTTAGGAAATGGATCTATTCAGATTGAAATTGGAAGTGTCGATGCATTCCAGGGCATGGAATACGATGTGGTCATTCTTTCAATGGTTCGAAGCAATACAGCCTATACCCATGCGAAAAAACGTTTTGGATTTACAACAGATGAACACCGGCTTTGCGTTGCATTGAGCAGAGCTAAGCGCTGTATGATTGTAGCTGGTGATAGTCAGATGATGCGCGGCAAATATGCAGCAGATGCAATCCCCGCATTAAAGGAATTCTACGATATGTGTATCAGCAAGGAGGTAAGTGATGCAAGAGTATTCGAAGATAAGAACTTTTCTTATCCAGCAGAAGAATAACACGCCGCTTCTTCCTGAAAGAAGTCTTAAGGCTCAAAGCAAAGAGTATATCATGATTCCGGCTATTGCATACCAAGTATGTCTCACAAAATCGAATGTTTCAGATAATATTGTCACGAGAACAGTAGTAGATTTAGCCAAGTGCTACGAGCGCAACGGGTTTGAGTTTGGAAAAACACTAGATATCATTGCTGAGCGAACAAAACTTAAAAGGCCTCTTGTGAAGGCAATCATGAAGCGATACATTAACACCTTGGATGTAGAAAGCAATGAGGAAAACGATGGGCTAACACAGGAATTCTATTATGTCCTGTACGATCCGATTATGAAGAGATGCTTTTCAGATTTGATTCCCAAAGAAGAATATGAACATAACACATATTTAGAGGAAACAAGGCCTGCATATATTGACCTAAACAGAGAATTAGGTATCTTTTCATTTACGCTGTCCATGAGCGATAGTCGGCGCTATAGATGCAATGTATTGAACTACAATCTCGATAGCAAGGATATTCCCAATGACCCAAAAAGCTTTTACAACACCAGAATAATAAACCGGTATTTGCGTGATCCAAAAAGCAAACTAGAGTACATGGGAATTTCTGAAACTGTGGGACTCATTTGTCCGTGTTTCATTTCCATGGTCGACCTTTCAAAGATTCATGTAATGAGTCCAACGGGTAAAGGAACCATGGATTATCTAATGGAGAGCATCAAAGCAGGAATCAAAGCATTCCCTGATCTCAACACCGAGCTTAGCGCTTGTGTGCAAGAGATGGATAAGGCAAGAAAATCACTTTTAGATAAAGTCGAGACATTCATTGACGCTGCAGATGAGAGCAAAAAGCGAGTGTTGATCAGCTTTCCGGGGATTAACCAGTATCCTGAGGTTTTGGACAAAACGGCAGAAGTAGAAGCTATCCACAAGAGCTATATCAATGCATTGGATTCCGAGAATACTGTTGATCTGAGTAACTTAAATAAGATAGGAAGGGATTTTGTTGTCGCTTTCTATACCCTCTTGGAGAAAATCTTTGCCATCAGCGTAGTGAAAAACTATCCGCATGAAAAAGTAAAACAAATGGAAGTGCTGGCAGCGCCCCTCAAAGGACAACGCAATGACGCCCCCTACTTTGCGGGCATTGCAGAACAAATCGGTCTTGACGACACTGATATGACCGTTGACTTTTTCCAAAGCCCTGAGGGTAAGGTGAAGATCAAAACCCTTAATGCTATTTTAAGTGCATCATTTACTGGTGGAAAATTTCCAGAGTCCCTGCCTGAACTTGTCGTAGCTCATTTTATTCAGGCTGCAGCATTTGAGAACCATCCATTCCGAATGGCCATTATGAAGTGCCCTAGACTTTTATGGACAGTAAAGCTATTCCTTCGGAAAAGAAATGCCGCAAAGCATGGTAACACCATCCACGAGGTTGATGCCTTCGTAATGGAACGCCGGGACATCAATGAAATGCTTGTTCTGGCGGAATCAATGATTGATGTTCTCTTGGTTCCACGCGCCTCTTTTAGCGAGTTGGATCGCAACGAAACAGATATCAATAATCGCCAAAATGCGTTAATTAAGGCAACTGAAGAGCTCAAAAAATACAGTGCACTTTCCGATGAACGAGAATTCACAGTATACGAGACTGCAAAGAACGCGTGCTATCGATTCCATTACAAAGATCCAGAGTACATTTCTGAGTGTAGCAATCTGTTGAGCGTCCTACTCGATCTTTTGATTCGGGAATTTACAGTTCGGTCTCAACTCCGATTAGCAGCAGATTGGTTTGAGGGAAATAGGTTTATCGATGACGCAAAGATACATGAGCTTTTTGATAAATACTCTTGCGACTATGAGTCTAATGACAAACCTGACACATCCAAAATTCTTTCTCTTATCAACAGTCCGTTTAAGATGACACTAAAGTGTAAGTTATATTTAACCATTGTTGTTTTAGATAAGGAAAAACCAGACTTTTTAAGAAAGCTGTTGCTACAGGTGCCGAGTCTTCCCAAAATTGTTGACACGGTGTGTGTCTCTCGAGGGCATAGTGAATCAACTGACTTTTCTATGTCACCTGACGGGTATCAGGCATTTCACACTGAATTCCTTGAAATTTGTAATACCTTTTATGAGATTTTGAAAGGTGGAGAATAATGGGCAAGAATAGCAGGAAAAACAAAGCCAAGATGCCTCATGCAAACAGCAGAGATGAGGTTATCCAGCGCGCAAAAGAGCAGGCGGCCGCTAATAAGCCGCCCCTGACTGAAGAAGAAGTTCTTACACTTGACGAGGCTCGTGAGATCCTTGCAAAAAAAGAAGAGATTCTCGCGGAGGCCGAGCAAGAAAAAGAACGCATTCTTCTGGAAATCAATACCAAAAAGGCTGAACTCCAGGAACTTGATAAGGCCTATGGGGCTAAGAAGGAAACTCTGCTCTTAAACGAAGAAGCTCAAAGCATCATTGATCAACGAGATCAAACTCTTTCTGATGCCAGCAAGGAAGCGGCAAGAGTAGTGTCTGATGCTCAGGTTGAGGCAGAGAAACTATGTAGTGAGGCGACCGACAGTGCAGCCTGTCAAATTACACAGGCTGAAAATATCGCAAAGGGGCTTCTGGAAAAAGCTGAAAATGAAGCGAAATCGTTGAAAGAAACTGCTATGTTAGACGCAGAATCGATTGTATCCAACGCTAAGATGCAGGCAGCAGCTGATGCCAAAGATATCATTGATGCAGCAAAAGCAGAAGAAAAGGCTATTATAGATAGCAAGGAGCAAACTGCAAATATTCGCGCTGAAGCTATTGTGTCCCGGGCGGATGAGTATGAAAAGCGTGTGCATTTAAGTGCTGAACAGTACGAACAGCAAATCATGGATGCAGCACATAAAAAATCCGAGGAAATCGTCTCCGCTGCGTCTTCCCTGCTCCAGAAAACCAAAGATGATCTACAACTGCGTAGTCAGGCTCTTGATCAAAAAGAAATCCAGTTGTCGGAATATGAAGCGTCAATCCCTCTGGAAATCGAGAAAAAGGCCGAGTTGTTAGTTGCTGCAAAAAGGGATGCTCTTGATAAGTTGGAAATTACCCTTGCAGAGAAAAAGGCTGCGTTGGATGATCAGGAAGACCAGCTTCGGTATAAGGCACATCAATTGGAAGAAGCTAAGCGGCTGTTCGATGATCGGATCGAGGAAGGTATTCTCGCTCGTTATTCTGACATCAAAAACGAATTGGAGCAGAAACGCCGGATTGCGAACGAACTCGTAAAAACGAACAATGAACTTCAGGGCAAACTGAACGATGTAACACTTAGGGCGAACAAACTCAAAGCTGAAAAGGGAGGTCAGGCTCTCATCGAGGAAGCAGAACATCTTAAGGCAGAGTGTGAAAAGCTCAATGAGGATCTGAGAGAGTTTAGGGAAAACGGTATCACCAGGGAAAATATCCAGGAAATTATAGCGCAGAAAACGAGAATCCTTGACTTACAGTCCATGATTAATAGTCTTCAGGTTGAATTAAACGCAGCAAAGCACCAGGCTGCACTCAATACCGGGGCTGCTATGGAGCGAGATACTGAAAAGCAGAACGTTTCTTACCTGAAGCAGACCATCGAGGAATTGACTGAAGAATTGAATCAGCGTAAGGCTATCAGCCGCGAGGATATGCTTCGTCCCATTCAGATCCCGCCCCTTATGCTCAATGAGGTGCAGGCCGACAAAGATCCCGATGATCTGGCTGACGAACACAAATGGCTGGAGCACATTCGGGTTCAGTCCAAGAAGAGCGGCATTCACTTTAATGAACGGCAGCTGATGTCATACCATACATCCTTGAAGATTGGTGAGTGGTCTCCTCTTGTTGTCCTTTCGGGCGTTAGTGGCACCGGCAAATCCGAACTGCCTAAACAATATGCCATTCATGGCGGCATGCAGTTTTTGTCTGTTCCTGTTAAACCTGATTGGGATAGCCCAGCGTCATTGTTCGGATACTATAACTCCATTGAGAATAAGTTTGAGGCAACTGAACTAATCCGAGCGCTCTATCAGATGCAGAGCAATAAGAAGACACCTTGGGGCGATAGCATGCTGATGGTGCTCCTTGATGAAATGAACTTGGCTCATCCCGAGCAGTACTTTGCAGATCTCTTGAGTAAATTTGAAGAGTCGAGAAACTCCGATAGAGATCCTAGTTATGAAATTGCCCTTGGTGCTGGCGAGCGTCCTGAGATGCTGAGCATCGGCAGAAATGTTCTCTGGACTGGAACGATGAATGAAGACGAAACTACCAAGGGCCTTTCTGACAAGGTTATTGACCGTAGTATGTTGATTACATTCCCTTGCCCTAAAGAGCTTTATGGCCGTAACACCAGCAAACTCGAAAAGCCTCAGCTGACCTTGAGCCATGCCCGCTGGGAGTTATGGAAACAAAGCGCATTGCATAGTGAGGATGATCGTATCATTGATTTGATCAATGAGCGTAAAAAGATGATTGAGCAAATCAATATCGAAATGTCGGAAATGGGACGTAATCTCGGACATCGCGTTTGGCAAAGCATTCAGAACTATATTCTGAACTATCCTCTCGTAATTGCAGCAGGAAAAGGTCAGGGCGATATGACCGATGCTGTGCAGCAAGCATTCTGCGATGCCTTGGCCTTTAAGATGATGCCGAAGTTGCGTGGCTTGGAAGTAAACGGATATAACGAAAGACATCTTGAGAAGATTAAACAGTATCTGAATGAAGGAGCTTCGGAGCTAAGCACAGACTTTGATAAGGCCTGCAGCATGACCAGTGAGATTTTCCAATGGAATAGTGCCGAGTTCATGGAGTTGTAATTATGAGCGTGCCATATCCGAAAACCGAATGGTTAATGCATAACAGAACCAAGAACCTCTCTGACGAACAACAGAGTCGCTTTGAGGCCATGGTTAGGTTGAGTGATTTGCTCAACCTGACCATGGCGGACGATGTGATCCGTACAACTGGTAAGTATAGCGAGATGCTATTTACTGATTTCTTAGAGAAACTGTATGATACCATCCAAAACATCAATGACTGTAAGCACCAGCTTTATATGGACGACTTTGTGCGCATCGCTCGTTTTAGTGTGCCTGCAATCAAACATATTGTGTCAAACCCTAGCACGCATATAGTGAAAAACGCCGAGAAAGTGCATGTTTCTAAGGTGAAGCAAACAACGTCCACAACAATGCGTTGGATGGCAAAAAAACCCGGCCGGTCAATCCCAGAAAAAATCGCGCCACAAAACAAAGTGCTTACTAAAGTTACACACTTTTCAACAGACACGAAGGAAAACCGCGAAACCCTCTACCTCTATGGTATTCTACACGATGTCATACAAGAAAGAATTCTTGACTCAAAATGTAGTACTTGTTCCCGTGCTGACGAATGCGGTGAAGATGTTAAAGAGCTATACGATTTAGTGTCTCTTCAATCCAGAATTCGCCATGGCGACTTGTGTGATGTACCCGCGATCAAACAAGCCTACCAAAACAATAAGCTAATGTGTGACAAATGCTATAAAATGGTCTGGGATGCAGTGGGACAAATATCAGCCGTTGAAGAAAAATTGCGGAGTGATTGGCAGAACCTAGGTAATAGGTATCTGCAGGTTGCGTTCTGGATTATTCTCTCGACCATCCTCCATGACTACGATACTGTAATTTACGACTATAAAGGTGCGCTTCACGACGAAAAAGGATGCTTGTGGTTTGGAGATAACTCTGGCCCTAGCTGCTCTGATTTGAATGTGACATTGTACCAAGTAGAACAACCTTCTTTGCCTATGGTCTTATGCCACTCTGAAGGCAAAATTGAACTGGTAGATGTGTTAAACAGCGATACTCTCATATCCTGCGATCTATTTGATATCCTATACGATCTCGTGGATTGAATTCCTATCAATGCGGTCAAAGAGGTGAAAACATGGGCCATAAAAATAACAATCTCCCCAAAGGGGTTGGAGCCGCACTCCAGTCGGTAAGCAAGCTTTTTTGGAGGGCTACAGCAAAGGAAAGCCGCCCTCAAAATAACATGTCCAAGGTTGTTCCTGCTCTGCCAAGTGATGTTGATAAGTGTCAAAGCGAAGAATTCGAAGCCCAAGAATCTACGGCAGTTGCTCCCAATATCGAGGAACCTCCTGTAGCGAATGATGTACCGTCCTCTTTTCAAACTGTAGCAGAAGAACTTACCTCTCCTGCTATAGTTGAAGAAGAAACATCGAGTTATAATAATATGGTCGTTGCTTACGAGGGTACCCAGATTAAAGAGGGCGAGGTCTCCGACGGCAACACATCGACCCAAGACGATTTAACTCCAGAGCTTCCAACATTAAACTATGAGGTTTCCAAAGACTATAGAAGTTTATTAATGCAGCAGTGTAAGCAGGCTGCAGATAATTGCGCAGATGCTCTTCGGAAAAGGGAACCTCCTAATCAAGCACCTGCCCAGATCGGTGATGAAGCACAGCCGTTTCTCTTTGATGTCGTCAACTGCCGAATGTCCGACTTCTCGGGATCAGGCACCAGCACACAAATGCCAATATTCTGTTGTATGGATGATAAGGAACCAATCCTTTGCAATCCTCACGGGATTTATACGCAAATGCTAGTTGACTGCTATGAACTCTTCCATGATGATCGTGAAGAAACACGACATTTGCGACACAGTATCTTGCGTAGAAGCCTTGAAGAAGTAATAGGTCGCGCATTGCCAGCTGCTGGTTGCCGTTTCATGTGCTTAATGCCTGACATCGTCGATGATTTCGACCAAGTCTTTCGAGCGCAATTGAATTACAGCGGTGCACCTCTATTTCAGGTTCCAAGGAGCATTGCGCTAGCCTATACATTACAAGCAGAAGGTTGGTCACTACCAGACGAGTTCTTATGCTTGGACTATGATGGGGAAGATTTTTTTGCAATTAAGCTTTGTAAGGTAATGGATGAAAATGGCGACCACATATTCATCCGCATGGGACGGGAGAAGTTACCTGGGAAGCATCATCCGTCAACCCGCGAGTTATCAATCGAATACTTACATCAGTATCAAGAGAAGTACGGATTGCATTTAAGTGAGAACGCGGTTTCAAATCTGGTCAACACTAAGCGTCTACAGCACTTGCTGTTTGATCAGTCACGGTATCTTTTGTTGGACAATGATGGTAAAGTAACCCCCCTCTATGCGGATACAGAGATTTTGGCTGAGATTGCCGAGAGGATCTATAGTGATATGGATCAGATTCAAGATGATACAGGCATGATAGTATATGCCATGTGCGCATTATTCAAGGATCCAAACGGAAGGCTCTATAATATTTCACAGATGGAAAGTGGGTGCAGAGCAATCTGCGAACGAGCAGATCAAAGAAAAACTCTTTGGCAGGAATACCTCCCTGACCTCAAGCTAGAAGTTAACCGTGATGGTTGTTTTGATCAAATTCAGCTGATTGGTAACGGAGATAGGCGCCAGAACATCAATACCTTTGTTCTTGATGAAAAAGTTCGAATCCCTGTAATTGATGGTACGGTTACCTTCCCTGCAAACGGGGCAAAATACTATGATCTGCCGTTGGTTCGTGAAGTCTTTGGCCGTCATGCAAAAGAAAAATTAGCTCGTTTTGTTCTTGAAAAGCCATTAAATAAGCCCGTGGAAGTTGAGCTCAGCGTACATTATCAATATGGCGATATTGACTCCTATCAACTTGTTGCATATTCAAGAGAACTGGATCAAACTATTTACAGCTGTTGGCTTGATACTGAGACTCTTGAGTTGCCAAACCCCGCGCCTTCCTTCTCTGAGGTTACACTTGATCGTCGAATTATCGACGAAGAAGATATCAAAGAAGTATACGAAGCGTTCCTTCTTGTTCACGATAAAATCGTGAATCCGGTTAGACCTGCACGTCACAAATATGGATCGGTATATGCCATACCTAAAAACTCAACCAGATACTATTCAAAGTACTTGTTCGAATTAAACAAGGGTGGTATGCCCTATTTTGCTATTCAAAACTTCTTTAAGCGAGAGTCTCTCAATAAAACACTTCCTTACATTTCAAAGCTTTTTGCCACTGGCGTGTTTTCTGCTATTGGAGGGGTTTTATGTGGAGATCTACCCGCAAATCACGATCTTGGTGAAGACGAACAGACTGGTCAGGACGAGTCTAGAGTGCTGATTAACAACATGGCTGATATTGCCAGTAACTTCGGAGTCTTTTTTGCCCTCAAAGACAAGGATGAGGAAAGTGAAAAAATCTTTAACATAATTGAACGTATTCTGTCGTTCTATAAGCGAAAGAAATATCCAAAAGTCCAGCATTGGGCACCCATGACAAAATATGTTCGTAGCGCCAAAGATCCTCATGATATTTGGAACTACTTCAGAGTATCTTTGAAACAAATGCAACCCCAAAGACCGCGAAGTACAATCTATGACCTGCGAGCAATCAGTGGTGTTTGTTTCCAAACAGAGACATGGATATTCGATTTGTTTCATGGTCCTAATGGTAGGGATGAAGTCGAAGGGATCATCGAAAATATTATAGCCACCTTGTATGACAGGGACTGTTTATCTGAGAGAAATCCGCAGGACAAATATAATCCCCGCAAGATTAGAGATGTTCTTGAACTGCTTCTCTGTATTTGCCGCTTGAAGGCCGAGGATCCCTCGATTCTTGACTGTAATGAGCAACGCACCAAACTGCTTGTAAAACAGTTAAAGAAGATTGACTCAGACATACGCAAAATGGGAGAGGATGGGCGACTTAAGCATTCCTTTAACAGCCGCCTCGGAATAACCGCACCTGAGGCATATTCTCGTGTAAATCCAGTGATTTATGCCTTAATTGAGACATTGTCTGGTGGAGAACAAGTTAGTCTGATAGGGTTCAGCGATGAAGAAGATGATGATTAAGGTGTAATTCAGTTGAATAATCTGCCCCATATTGCGCACATCGACCGCTCAAATTGAGCATTCATTCCGGTGGAATTGAGCACCCTTGCCGCCGTCGTTGAGCAGCACGGCAAAATGTAGATATACGCCGTTTTCTTCGGCATAAATATCTGCAAGGAGGTCACCAGCATGAGCAATTAAGCTCCCATTCAGAACGCAGCTCCCCAACGAAATCGCCGGAGCAGGATTTCATCTTCTTATGGAGCGGTATTGGTGGGATAAACCAATTTGAGCTGTCACGATTCGCGGTATTGATTTGGTATCGCAGAAAGATGCAGAGCAACTCTCTATGTTCGTGGATCATCAGAAACGGGATCGCCGTATTCTTCTGGAGGACGCTGTCGAGGACATCCGAAGGAGATTTGGCAAACGCGCCATTTCCTATGCCATTCTTAATGTTCAACGGGCTCTGCTTGTCGCGGGGCCTGTTTTTTTACACCGATGATGTTCAAATTGAAACATCATGACTTGTTTTGAACACGACTTTGTGCTATACTTATTCTGCTATATTGCAGGCACACGGAGGTATCACATGGACGACAAACAGAAAGATATCTTGATTCAGAATATGGTGGATAACCTTCCCACCCTCAGAAAACGACTTGACATGACGCAGGCAGATCTGGCTGCGAAAATCGGCGTGGGCAGAAGTTCACTGACATCCATAGAGAATAAGAAGCGGCCGATGACATGGAATATGTTTCTGTCGCTGATTCTGATCTTCACAAAGAATAAAGAAACAGACAGGCTCCTCAATGTGATGGAAATCTACACTGATGAGCTGAACGATTTTATAAAGAGCAATATATAGGAGGCGATGGTCATGCCAAACAGTACAAATGTGAGCACTGGTAATGCCGGCGAATACTTTGTGGCCGGCGAGCTGGAACGGCACGGCTTTACTGTCGCTGTTCCGATGTCCAATGTTAAGGACTTTGATATTCTGGCGATTAACCGGACCACGTATGAGCAGTTTGCCATACAGGTTAAAACGACCGGATATAAACAGAAGAAATGGACCCTTTCCAAGAAGAATGAAACACTTGAGGGCGATCATATAATCTATTTCTTCGTATCGCTTAATGAACTGGAGACACCGGAGTACCACATTGTTCCGAGTAAGATTGTCGCAGAAACTGTTCGAAAGAGCCACCAGGAATGGTTGAATACTCCCGGAAAGCACGGACAGGCGCATAATGATAACACGATCCGGAACTTCTGGGACAAGGATGATGTTTATCTGAACAGATGGGATTTCCTGGAGGGAGAACAGAAAAATGATTAACTGGATGTATTTTCCGAAGAATAAACGACCGGACAATGTTTCCTGACTTGTAGTCCAGGCATTCCAGACTGTAGCGGACGACATTGATTCCACGACATATGATAAGCAGGTCAGTGACGAGGTGCTTGAAAAGGTACGTCCGGAGCTGGAGAAGTGCTGCTTTGTGGTAGAAAAAAGCAAAAAGAAAGAAGACAAGATTTCTGTTCCGGTTCTGTTCGGCGCGAATGGTAAAATCGAGAAGTTTTTCGATGCCGATGCCTATTACGATGAAGCCGGCTACGTTATCGAGGTAGAGGTCGGCCGGGCCGTTGTAAACTACCAGTTCCTCAAGGACTTCTTTGAGGCCTGTACGATGAGCGATGTGGATAAGCTCTGCATTGCCGTGCGGAACGATTACCGTGGTGCGGACGACTTCTCGAAGGTGTGCACATTCTTCGATTCCCTGTACGCCAGCGGGCGCCTGGGAATCCCGCTCAGCGGACTTCTGATTATTGGGTACTGATATGAATATTGAAGAATATAAAAAACTCCCGCTTGAACAGCTGCGAGATGAATATGGAAACTGCTTGATAAAACAGAAGTACCGGGAGACGACCGTTAACACTTCCCGGACCGATGCGTTTTATATCTGGCGAAACGGAAGCAGAGGGCTTTTCTGGCAGGCGGTCGAAGCAGATGACAAAACGGCAGAAAACATACTGCTTGGGATCCTGGCCGAAAAATCAAGTGTGGATCCGCGCAGAAATATCAGCGGATATATGTTTCATTTGAGGTTGTTCCGCTCGTTCCTGGACATAAAACCGGCTGAAATCGCTCCGGCGGCAGTTCCGGAAAAACGGATGACAAACACGGATCCTTCTGTTCTGAAACCATCGCCTGCGCAGGCTAAGCATTACCTGGATCTGTGGGATTCACTTGAAAACTATCATCTGCAGGAAGACGCTCTTGACCGGCTGTTCTTCAAACTGGCACCTGGAAACGAGGATGTTACGGATATTCTTCTGAAGGCTTCAACATTGAACGATTTCTACAGTACGAATATCTTCTCGATTTTTCCGGTGGCAAAGCACATTCAGTCCTTGCATATAGACGAACGCCTCAAAGCTGGGGATACGACACTGGTCGGTGATATCCAGCATCTGACCATCAATGGCGTTGAAAAGAATATTTATTCGTTTGCTACAAAATACTGCAGCCATCATAATCCGCTGGAATATCCTATTTATGACAGCTACGTTGACAGGGTACTCCGTCACTATAGAGACCAGGATGGGTTTGCAGAATTCAAGAACGAGGAACTGAAAGACTATGCCCGTTTCAAAGAATTACTGATTCAGTTCCGGGAGTTTTACGGGCTCCAGGAATATGATCTGAAACAGATCGATAAATACATCTGGCAGCTTGGGAAGGACTATTTCCCTAAGAATTACGGGAAGTAACCAGAAATATTGGAGGTGGCAGGATGGACACTGAAACCAAATACAGAAAAAAGTGGTCCGAGGACGAGACGATCCTTGCTTTCTATAACTACTGCCAGATCCCGTTTGGAAAGATTGACCACCGCAATCCGAGGATTATAGAGATTGCGAAACTGATCGGAAGAACACCGCGCTCGGTATCGCTAAAAATGGGGAACCTCGGGCATTTCGATCCATCCCTTCAGAGCCGGAATGTTGTAGGCATGAGCAACGCCAGCAAACTGGATGAGCAGGTAGCGAAAGAGTTCCTTGATAACTGGGAGGAACTTGCCGTTCGCGCCAGAAAAATAGAAGCTGAGTATCTGAAAACAGCCCAGTCAGAAGAAGCACAGATTGAGGAGCTTCCAGAGGGTCTGGACAATATCACAGAAACGAAGCAGAGAATGAATCAGCAGTTTTTCCGGGAAGCTGTGCTCAGTTCTTATCTCCAGAGGTGCTGCATTACGGGGATGGCTGTGCCGGCACTGTTGGTTGCCAGTCATATCAAGCCCTGGGCCGTTAGCGATCCGAAGACGGAACGGACAAACCCGTGCAACGGCCTCTGCCTAAATGCGCTTCATGATAAAGCGTTTGATCGTGGCTTGATTACTGTTCTTCCGGATTATACTGTACGGGTTTCAAAGGAGCTGAAAAAAACTGGACCGGATTCGGAAACAGAATGGCTCCTTTCGTGTGATAAACAAAAAATCACACTTCCGGAGAAGTTCCTTCCGGCGCGTGAGTTTCTGGAATATCACAACGATATGATTTTTGAAAAAAGCTTGCTGTAATGGGTGTTCTAACCATCTCCCATAGTTACATTACTATTCAAAAATAGGACAAGGTTTTGCCCATGAACGTTTGCCAGAAAAAGGAACGGTGCTATTATTGGATACATATGATTTAACCGAAATTCTGAAAGAATGCCAGAGTTATGCTTCTGTCGGATATAAAATAGCTTCTTCACAGCATAAAAATCTGAATACAACCCTTTCAAATGCCGCAAGCAGGATAAATGAAACCTTGATTGATTTCAACAGTTCGCCGTGTTATGTTTCAAGTGCTACAGATCTCCTTTCGCAGCAGCTGATTGATATCGAATCCGCATTCAATAATCTTTCGTTCGCATTTAAGGAAGATCTTGAAAATCTGAGAGAAAATCTGTCTAAGTTCTCTGTGACATTATTCGGCCGCACAATGGCCGGAAAATCAACGTTGATGGAAATTCTCACAAACGGAGACGGATTATCCATTGGAAACGGTGCACAGAGAACTACAAGAGATGTCCGACAATATAACTGGAATGGACTGGAAATTACTGACGTTCCTGGCATAGGAGCTTTTGAAGGTGAAGATGATGAGCAAATTGCTTTTGAGGCGGCTAAAAAAGCAGATCTCATTCTATTCCTTATTACGGATGATGCTCCACAGGCAGCAGAAGCGGAATGCTTTGGAAGAATAATGGACCTTGGTAAACCTGTTATATGCATAATGAATGTCAAGGCCTCAGCTCCAGAAGGAAAAAGCATCAAACTCCTTACTCGAGATATTGAGAAAAGATTTGACATGGAGCGGCTCAACGAAATACGAAAACAGTTCATGTCATATTCAAAACAATTGGGACAGGACTGGGGCTATGTTCCGTTTGTTTATGTCCATCTTAAATCGGCGTTCATGTCACAAAATACTGAGGATCCACAGGTTAAGGATACATTACATAAAGTAAGCAGAATAGATTTTCTAAAAAAGAAAATAGTTGAACAGGTTCGAGAAAGAGGCTGCTTTTATCGCGTAAAGACTTTCATTGATATTATTACCAATCCCATGCTTGTATCAATGGAGAATTTACTCAATCAGAGTCTGTTGAACAGTGCACAAGGCCGAATTGTATTATCCAAGAAACGCCAGCTCGCCGTCTGGAAAGATGGTTTCAAAGCAACAGGGAAAAACCGAATCCGATCGTTGCTAATTAATCTGAAAAGTCAACTGAATGGAGAAATTGCTGCGTTTGCTGAGGAACATTTTGATGATAAAAATGCGGATAAAGCTTGGAACATATTACTGCAGGAAAAAGGAATTCAAGACAATTGTCAGACCCTTTTAACCGAGCTGGAAGAAACGTGCAATGACAAGATAAAAGAAGTGTCCAGGGAAATTTCACAGGAACTGCTTTTTTCTGCTTCATTTTCCGGCGACCGGACTTTACGTATGAACCGAATCATCGATGGTAAAAAGCTGTGGAACTGGTCCGCAACAATTATTGGTGGTGGATTATCTATTTCGGCGATCTTTGCCAGCGCGTTTGGTGCGGCGGCTGCAGGCCCGCTTGGCTGGATCGCGCTTGGGGTATCAGCGGTAGGAGTTCTTGGCTCTTTGATATTCAAAAGTAGAGATAAAAAAGAACAGGAAGCTCGTATGAGGCTTGAAAGCAGCTTAAGAAAGAACGTTGATACCATTTGCAGCTCACTGGAAAAGCAGGTGCTGAAAAACTTTGATTCTTTGATAGATGTTCGAGTCGAAAGTCTTCTGAAAGAACTGGATAGAATGAATTCTGTTGTATTCAGACTTGCTGACACCCAGAAAGAGCTTGCCTGGAAACTCGATGACCATCTTCTGGAGTTGAATTCACAGATCGTAAATGAGGCGATAAAAATGATAGGTGCTGAAGGTCTGGAATATCATATTGTAGAAACAGCAAGAGTACCAGGTAATTCGGTGGTTTTTATGCTCAATGACGGTTCGTATTTTCCGGATGAACAGAAAGAACAGCTGAACCGAATGATGTCGGAAAACATCGCCTTTGTTTACGGCACGGACAACAAGAGAACGTTAATATCGAGAGTCCTTGGGAAAACAGTTGATAGAAATAAAATAAGCATCGAAGAGAAAATTGGCGTAGCTCATATTCCGATGGATGGTCTTCCTCCGTATATTCTCACCAGAATAAGGCTTGCGCAGCAGTTTGCTCGGATTGTAATTACAGATCAATGAGGTGGATGATATGTTAAAAATAGCAGAATACACGCAGAAAGCATTGGAATTAAGGAACAGAGCAATTAAGGCGTTTAATGCCGCAGGTTTGGATATACGTATAAATGAGAATGAGGATACCGGTAATATAAAATTAGTGTTTGCCGGCCAGTATAGCGCTGGAAAATCTTCGATTCTGAAAATGCTTACCGGACGAAATGATATTGCCATTGGCGCAGGGATCACAACACAAAAAGCGCATTCATATGATTGGAATGGCCTTGAGGTTGTTGATACTCCCGGCATTCACACAGAACTTCGCCCGGACCATGATGAAATATCATACAGCGCAATATCCTCAGCCGATATGCTGGTGTTTGTGGTCACAAATGAGCTGTTTGATTCATATCTTGCTGAACATTTCAGAAAACTGGCTATTGATAAAGACAAAGCCGGTGAAATGATCCTTGTTGTAAACAAAATGGACAGGGCGTCAGATGGAAACACCGAGATACAGCAGAATGTCATTCGCGAGGATCTTAGGAAAGTGTTGACGCCTTATACACCGGAACAACTGAATCTATGTTTCCTTGACGCCGAATCATACCTGGATAGCTTGAAAGAGCGAGAAGATGATCCGGAGATTGCCGACGAGTTGTATGAACGTAGCGGTTATGCTGAATTCGTTGAAACCTTGAACAGTTTTGTTACTGAGAAAAAAATACCGGCTAAGTTGACCACAGGGCTTTATGTACTGGAAGATGCACTGGAAAAAGCCGTACATGATCTGGAGCCAAAATCAAATGATACGGACATAGATGCCCTTGAGGAAAACTATATGCAGCAGCGTCATGTACTGTTTTCTTCGCGCAATCAGATACAGCAAGAAGTAAAAGACATATTCACCACGGCGGCTTCTGAGGTGCGTGGTATAGGACTGGAGGCTGCGGATCTGCTCGTAGAAGGATGCAGCCAGTCTGAAGTTGAAGAGAAACTTGCGGAGAATGTCAGAAAAGCAGACGCAATTACGGAAAAATGTCAGCAGGACGCAATTCAGCTGATCGAGACCCATTTGACAGAAATGGGCCAGGCACTTGATCTGATTGAAGACTCTGAATTTACAAATCAGCTGAAAACCCGTCTTAGCGGCAAATTTAATGCTCTTCCGGAGAATATTCAGAAGATAATCGGAGGAGCCGGCCCAGGGCTGCAGAAAGCCGGTCAAGCAGTGGTCGATAAAGCCTATAAGGCAGGTGTACAAGGTGGTATGAAGCTTTCCAACTTTTCCGGAAGTGCTGTTCATGACATAGTGCTGAAAGCTGGACATTCGGTGGGCTTTAAATTTAAACCTTGGCAGGCTGTGAAAATTACGAAGGGTGTTGCTATTGGAGGCAGAGTGCTCGGAGTATTGGGAGTTGGCTTTTCTGTATTTATGCAAATCAAGTCCGATCATGACGCCGAGGTACTTTCTGCTGAATTGAAAAGCAACCGGCAGAATATTCGAAGTCAGTTTAATACTGCTGCAAATGAGCTTGAAAGTTATGGTAAGACATTTATTCAGAACAATGTCATTCATGCGCTGGAGCCGTCGCTTTCAAGTGTTGATAGCAACATAAGAGAAATTCGTGAATCCAGAAATAACAGAAGCAGTGCTTGTCGTGAAATGGAACGACTTCAAGGAGAATGTCGAAAGCTGATTACTGAAGTACATAGTATGTAATGAGGGGACCGTTTTGGAACTGGAGGAATGGGACAAGCTGTCACCGGAAGAAAAGCGTGTGCAGCTATATCTGAAACAAAAGAAAATGCTGGAGGATTTCCTGGAACTGCTGCCGACAATCTTATATAAAGACTGAGAGCAGCTGTGGGATCTTTTGGGATAAGGAGTGTGTTTAAATGAGAGATCTGTTTTCATATAACAGCGATATCCGGAAAAATGCATATTTAAACTGGCGTACTGATCACAATGACCAGATTGGTAACCTGCGTGTACTGGGGGATGATTTTGCTACCGGTGCCGAGCAGTTAATGAACTCAATTTTAGAAAACAACAGTGATAAAAAAGCGGATGCTTTGATAATGCCGATTATGTATTGCATTGACCAGTATATCGAGCTCACGACAAAAGCGGTGATCTGGTTGGTGGAAGATTTGCTTGGAGAGGCACGTTCGAAAATAACGACGCATGATATTGCTCAGTTGAAGCAGACAATGGTGAGCCGTATAAAGAAAAAAGAAACTAAAACAGCTGGACTTGAGAAAGCACTCCAGCCAGTCACGGATTATATCGACGCACTATACGCAAAGATAAAAACCACTGACGATAAAGGTCGGCCTGTTATAAACATTGATTTTGCCAGGTATCCTTTTAGCGTAGATGGAGAGTCACATTTCTATATCAGTGACCCGGAAAATGTAGTTGTCGATATTGAGAAGCTGGCTGAATGGTTTCAGCAAATCAGAGACAGTCTGGACGGTCTGTATTATGTGTATTCTGATGAATGGGAAAACCGCGTGAATCCGTAAAATGCACCCGTCAGAGTCATGACGGAAACGAGAAATAATGAAAGAGACTTTTTATACAAGCGACCGGAGCGAATGGCGAAAGTGGCTCTCGGAGAAGTTCGAGACAAAAGATGAGATCTGTTTTGTGTTTCCGACAAAAGATTCTGAAGAACCATCGGTCTCCTATAACGATGCTGTGGAAGAGGCACTCTGTTTCGGATGGATTGACGGTCGAGCGGGTACACTGGATGAAAAGCACGGCATTCGTAGATTTACTCCGAGAAGGACCGGCAGCAGTTATTCACGACCCAATATTGAACGGCTGATATGGTTGGATGCGCATGGCATGATTCATCCCTCTGTCCGTGAAACTGTTCTGCCGATTATCACAGCACCATACATCTTCCCGGATGACATTATTCTGCCGATGCTCAGCGAGTACTGGTTCGATGACGCAAACAAACTCCAGCGTTGGGAGATTATTTTGCAGGGTGTGTTTCAATGATCAAGGATAAGAGCATCTTCATAAAAAACATATATTATATGCTTTCGTATGCCTTCACGACTTTGAATCAGGGCGGCTAATGTCCAGCTTCGCGCCAAACTCCACCGGTTTTCCCACTTTTCCCCGCACAATGGGCCGAACGAAGGGCTGGCTCACGCTGACGATCCGGTCAGGTACGCTGTGGGTACGGTTGTCGTACATGTACTTCTGCTGCTCATAGACGGCGCGGATCGTGCCCAAACGTTCCGTCTGGCGAGGGGGCAGATTTTTTCCGAGGGACAGTTTTCCATCAATGGCATCCAGGTCACGCCGGAGGTAAGCCAGCTGCTTCCCAATGGCTTTGCGGGTCATTTTCGCGGTGTGTTTACGGCATCTTGTGTATTTCAGGTAATCTTTCCGGGCGCGTTTGCGGTAGGTTCGAGGCTTCTTTCCGTCCGCGGGATCGTGAAGAACATCCAAAAGCGTTTCGGCGTTCTCCCTGGCCGCGTTGAGCAGGGAAACATCCTGAGGATAACGGATATTGGACGGCGCGCAGGTGGCGTCCACGATCATCGTGCCGCCGTTTCCGCCGGTTCCCGGCTGGCCGTCAGAATCATCATCGTCATCCTTTGATTCGGCTTCTTTGACCTGACGCTCCTTTGCGTCCCGCACGATCATCTCATTGATCTCACCCAGCACTTCCGGCGTCAGGCGCTTGCGGAAATACACCATCAAAGACGGGGGCAAAGGGCAGTTTTTCGTCATCATAGCCAGAATACCCGCAGAAGTACTGCAGGTACGGGTTCTCCTGGATCTGAAGCGCGGGTTCCTCGTCAGAATAGCTATACTCCGCCTGAATGATGCAGGCTCCCAAGGCCAGACGCAGCGGCTTGGCCACATTGCCTTTCCGGGTGGTGAATAGGGCGGCGTAGCGCTTCTCAATCTCCAGCCATGGGATCGTCTGGGCTTTCTTTACCCAACGGTTGCTTTCCTTCAGATTCATGCCCACCGGCTGTTTGAAATCCGCCAAGCTGATCTGGCCATTGCTGTAACGATACATAGTTGCCCTCCAGGTGCAAGGTTTTTGCTGGGTTTTTGTCATTTTCCTTGCTCCAATTATGCCACGGATTGGCTTCTATGGATTGAAATATAAGGCTTTTCCTGTTATTCAGGATACATTAATTATTCCAAAATCCATACACCGCAAGGTGCACCCCACGGTGCAGTTGGGAATCGGAACGGCAGAAATCTGTAACTGAATAAAGCAACCAAGGGCTTTCGAAGTTAGCATTTGACCTCGAAAGCCCTTGGCTTATGCCTTTTTCGGCGGTATTAGCTGCAGAGACGGCTTTTTCTATTGTATCAAAATCAGCGGCTCTGGTGGTATGTTCGCGCAGTCAATGAATTTTCGTAGAGGCCCATCGGACATTTGTCTGATGGGCCTCTTGGCCTTTCATTTTGTATATGCACTATCTGACTCTGCAAAAAAATCGCTCAATGTGACTCCCAGCGCAACGCAGATCCGCTCAATCGTGGGAACCCCCAACTGACTTCCGCGCATCTCAGCATTCTTCAAGGTTGAATATGATACATTGTTCGCGTCGGGCGTAACTAACCGCCAGACGTCGGGAGTTTGCAGCCAAAAATAGTCGGAAAAGAAAAAGC
>NZ_JAFBIQ010000014.1 GCF_021531315.1 Oscillibacter valericigenes
AAAATGCCCACCTCGATTTTTTGAGGTGGGCATTTTTTCGTGTGCACGGATTTGCTTAACTTAATGACATTGGGGCATCGCCCTGCGTTTTTGATTTTTTATGGCTGTATTCGATTTTCCGCCCGTGCGGGGTCAGTTCTTTTTGCTCTGCGCCAGAACCTCCCAGTAGTCCTTGTAGTTGGCCTGCAAAAGCTCCGGCGTGTTGAGTCCGTAAGGGCATTTCGACATACAGTGTCCGCAGTGCATACACTGCTCGATCCTGTGCATCTTCGCCTGCCATTCCTCTGTGAGCCACTCCTGCGTCGGCGCGCGGCGCAGCATCAGCGACATCCGTGCGCAGTTGTTGATCTCAATGCCTGCAGGGCAGGGCATACAGTAGCCGCAGCCGCGGCAAAATTCGCCGCAAAGCTCCTTACGGTCGCGCTCGATCGTTGCGCGGCACTCCTCGGTCAGCTCTGCACCCTCGCGGACGCACTGCAAAAACTGCTCCAGCTCGCTCTCGCGCTGTACGCCCCAGATGGGCACCACATTCTCCTGTGTCTCCATCCATGCCGCTGCGGTCAGGCCGTCGCGGATCAGACCGCCCGCCATACCCTTCATGGCGATGAAGCCCATGCCCCTCTCGCGGCACTTGCGCACCAGCTCCTGCTCCTGCTCGCCGGCGAGGTAGCTGAAGGGGAATTGCAGCGAGGCGTACAGCCCGGAGTCGATCGCCTCGTGCGCCACTGCAAGGCGGTGGTTCGTGATGGAAATGTGGCGGATCTTGCCCTGCTTTTTCGCCTCGAGCGCTGCATCATACAATCCATCCTCCCCGCCCGGCTTCGGACAGAAATCGGGATTGTGGAACTGATAGATGTCGATGTAATCGGTCTTGAGGGTGTGCAGGCTGGTCTCGAGGTCGCGCCAAAAGCCCTCGGCAGTCACCGCGCCGGTCTTGGTTGCCAGCACGATCTTGTCGCGCATAGCGGAGAAGGCTGCACCGACCTTCTGCTCGCTGTCGGAGTATGCGCGGGCTGTGTCGAAAAAGTTGATACCGCCGTCGCAGGCCCTGTGCAGCAGTCTGACCGCCTCCGCCTCGCTGATGCGCTGGATGGGCAGGCAGCCGAAGCCGTTTTTCTCGATGACAAGGCCGGTGGAACCAAATTGTATCTTCTGCATAAGTGTCACCCTTTCTCTTACTTCTTCATCGCGGCTGCGGAGGCGTCCAGCTTCTCGATGAGGGCACGGAGCTTGGCCGCGTCCTCTTTCGCGCCGTTGATGACGGCCTCGGGCGCCTTGGCAAGGAAGCCCTGATTCGAGAGCTTGTTCTCGATGCCCGCGAGCTGCTTTTCCGCGTTCGCCTTTTCCTTGGCGATGCGTGCAAGCTCCTTCTCGAAGTCCACCAGCTCGGCGAGCGGCATCAGAACGCGCGCGGCGTGGGTGACGACCTCGACCGAGCCCTCCGGCGTGGGGATGTTTGCGTCGGCGAGCGTCACATCGCTTGCAGAGGCAAGGCGCTTGAAGAACGGGATGCCGCGCTCGAAGGTATCGGCGTGCGCGGTGGCGACGGTGTAGCGCACCTTCTTCGAGGGCGCGACATTCATCTCGTTGCGGCGGGCGCGGATAGCGGTGATGGCGTCGATGATGAGCCCCATCGCCTCTTCCTCCTGCGGGAAGCTGAGGTCGGCGCGATGCTCCGGCCACTTTTCGAGCATGATAAACTCGCCCTTGTCCTCCGCCGTGTGCGGCAGTGCCTGATAAATTTCCTCGGTAATAAAGGGCATGAAGGGGTGCAGCAGCTTGAGCGTTTCGATCAGCACATAGCACAGCACGTTCTGCGCGTTGACCTTGGCGCGCTCGTCGTCGCCTGTCAGACGCGCCTTGCACAGCTCGATGAACCAGTCGCAGTAGGTGTCCCAGATGAAATCGTAGACCTTCGCGGAGGCGACACCGATCTCGAAGGCGTCCATATTGTCGGTGACCTCGCGGATGAGGGTGTTGAGCTTGCTCAGCACCCACTTATCCTCCAGTTCAAGCTGCTCGGGCAGCTCAACGCGGTCGATGGTGAGGTTCATCATCACGAAGCGGCTGGCGTTCCAGATCTTGTTGGCGAAGTTGCGCATGGCCTCGCACTTTTCGACATAGAAGCGGGCATCGTTGCCGGGGGAGTTACCTGTGATGAGGTTGAAGCGCAGCGCGTCCGCGCCGTACCTCTCCGCCATCTCCAGCGGGTCGATGCCGTTGCCGAGGGACTTTGACATCTTGCGGCCCTTGTCGTCGCGGACAAGGCCGTGAATAAAGACGGTCTTGAACGGCTCCTTTTTCATCTGCTCCATACCGGAGAAGATCATACGCGCGACCCAGAAGAAGATAATATCGTAGCCCGTGACCATGACAGAGGTCGGGTACCAGTACTTGAGGTCGGCGGAATCGAGGTCGGGCCAGCCGAGCGTGGAGAAGGGCCAAAGCGCCGAGGAGAACCATGTGTCAAGCACATCCTCTTCACGGGTGAGATGGGCGCTGCCGCACTTTTCGCACTTGGTCGGGTCGGTGCGGCTGACGTTGATGTGGCCGCACTCGTCGCAGTACCATGCGGGGATCTGATGCCCCCACCAAAGCTGGCGGGAGATGCACCAGTCATGCACATTCTCCATCCAGTTGATGTAGGTCTTGGTGAAGCGCTCAGGCACAAACTTGATCGTACCGTCCTGCACGACGCGGATGGCCTCCTTCGCCAGCGGCTCCATCTTTACAAACCACTGCGCGGAGATCAGCGGCTCGACATCGTTATGGCAGCGGTAGCAGGTGCCGACATTGTGAGAGTACGGCTCGGTCTTGATGAGATAGCCCTGCTCCTCGAGGTCCTTCACGATGGCCTTGCGGCACTCATAGCGGTCCATGCCGTTATACTTGCCGCCGTTTTCGTTGATGTGCCCGTCATCCGCAATGACGCGGATGACCTCAAGGTTGTGGCGCAGACCGACCTCAAAGTCGTTGGGGTCGTGTGCAGGGGTCATCTTGACCGCGCCTGTGCCGAAGCCGATCTCGCAGTATTCGTCACCCACGATGGGAATTTCGCGGTTCATGATGGGCAGGATGCACTTCTTGCCGATGAGGTGCTTGAGTTTCTCGTCCTCGGGGTTGACCGCCACGCCGCTATCGCCCATCATCGTTTCGGGACGGGTGGTGGCGACCACGATGTCGCCGCTGCCGTCGGCGAGCAGATAGCGGATATACCAGAGATTGCCGGGCTTATCGACATACTCGACCTCCGCGTCGGAGAGCGCGGTCAGGCAGTGCGGGCACCAGTTGATGATGCGGCTGCCCTTATAGATAAGGCCCTTGTCGTAAAGCTCGCAGAAGGTCTCGCGCACGGCGCGGGAGCAGCCCTCGTCCATCGTGAAGCGGGAGCGCGACCAGTCGCAGCTCGCGCCCATCTTCTTCTGCTGCTCGACGATGCGGTTGCCGTATTTTTCCTTCCACTCCCACACGCGCTGCAAGAACTTCTCGCGGCCGAGATCGTAGCGCGTCAGGCCCTCCTTGGTGCGCAGCTCCTCCTCGACCTTGATCTGCGTGGCGATGCCCGCATGGTCGGTGCCGGGGAGCCACAGGGCCTCGTAGCCCTGCATCCGCTTGAAGCGCGTGAGAATATCCTGCAAGGTCGCGTCCATCGCATGGCCCATGTGGAGCTGTCCCGTGACATTCGGCGGCGGCATGACGATGGAAAAAGGCTTTTTATCGGGGTCCGGCGTCGCCTTGAAGCAGTTGTTGTCCATCCACATCTGATAGATGCGGCTCTCAACCTGCTGCGGCTCATACACTTTCGGCAGTTCTTTCATTGGTTTTCTCCTGTTCTTTCTCGTAAATTTCAGATTTAACGCTTGAATAGCTTATATTTTGCGGCCATGAGCTGCTTCTGGCGGCGCTCTGAGATTTCAAAGTGCTCAACTGTTTTGCTGCCCTTGAGCCACTTGTCCATATAGTTGCGGAACTCGTCGACCGTGCCCTCCTTGAGCGCATCCTTTGGGAGCGCCAGATGCTGTTTGGTACGCCCGCCGTTGCGGGTGAGATCGAAAATGCGGTCGCTCTCGGTCACGCGGTCGAGCTTTTGGAAGTCCCATTCACCCGCCTTGCCGTCCTCGTTGAAGATCTCGATCGCGTGGCTGCCCTCGGTGATCTCGATGCGCAGCACCTTTTCAAGGTCGGCGTAGGTCTGATCCTTCCGCCCGCGGTAGAGCATTTTGAGATAGGCCTTGGGGTTGCCGCTGGTGAAGTCCATGTAGCCCTGCTGGAACAGGATCACGCCGATCACCAGCGCCGTGACCTGTACGGCCTCGGTCACGCCCTCGCTTTGGAAGACGACGACCAGAATGCACAGCACGACCGCCGCCACGCACAGTGCGGCCGCCCTTGCCCAGTTGCGCCTGCGGTTGGCGACATGGCGCAGCAGGATCTCCTGCTCGGCGGCGAGGTCGAAGTCGCTCGCTTTGGCCTCAAATACAAACTTCATGTGTTTTCTCCTTCTTTCAGATATATTCTACGGTCTTTCCGGTCTTGGCTTCGATGAATGTGCGAAAGTCCGCGCTGTCGCCGACCACGAAGCGGTCCTCGGGCAGGATGTAGGCGTGGAGCCTGTCCACAAAGAGGAAGTAGCAGCCCCGATAGTGCATCAACCGCTCCATGGCGCTGTACGGCGCCAGCACCGTTGCCTTGTCGCTGCTCTCTGTCAGCCCCTCATCGCTGAATTTCATCGTCAGGTTTTCGACGCGGATCGCCTGCCTTCTCGCACCCCATGCGTTCAGGCGGCTGCGGAGCAGGAAAAGCACCAAGCATAAGCCGCCGAACAGCAGAAGCGTCGCGGTCAGCTCGCCCGTTTCCTCGTCTGACCACAGCATCAGCAAGCCTGATAAGAGCGAAAACAGTCCGACCGCGAGCCCGAATGCCGAGATTATACGGCTGCTCCATTTGTGTGTCGTTTTAGCCGCAAGTCTGGTGAGTGCGCGGAAATCCTCCTTCCGATAGCCGTGGTCGAAGCGCAGTACAAAATAGTCCATACATTCTCCTTTTTCACAAAAAAATACCCTGAGCAATGCTGCTCAGGGCGAACATCAGTCCGTGTTACCACCTGAATTCCCGCCATACGGCGGGCACTCATGCGCTCTATAACGGGAGCTCCCGTTCCGGCCTACTCTTCCTTCGGCGCGGCCGCTCCGCGGCGACTTCACGGGACACCTCAGTAGGGCTTGCACCGACCGCCCTCTCTCTGCACTGCGTCTTCCCGCTACTGCTCCGCTTCTCAGCATTTGTACGGACACGATTTTATCATGACGCGCGCGGTTTGTCAACGCTATGAAAGGCGCAAAATCTCCTTTTTCAGCCGTGCGATAATGCGCTTTTCGAGCCGCGAGATGTAGCTTTGCGAAATGCCGAGGTAATCCGCGACCTCCTTCTGCGTCTTTTCCTCCCGCCCGCCGAGGCCGAAGCGCAGCGTGATGATCTCCCGCTCGCGCTCGGAAAGGCGCGAAACGGCGGTGTTGAGGAGCTGGCGGTCCACATCCTCCTCCAAGGGGCGCAGCACCGTGTCGCCGTCCGTGCCGAGGATGTCGGAGAGCAGCAGCTCGTTGCCGTCCCAATCGGTATTGAGCGGCTCGTCAAAGCTGACCTCGGCCTTCTGATTGGCGTTTTTGCGCAGATACATCAAAATTTCATTCTCGATGCAGCGCGAGGCATAGGTGGCAAGCTTGATGTTCTTATCGCTGCGGTAGGTGTTGATCGCCTTGATGAGCCCGATGGTGCCGATGGAGATGAGGTCCTCGATGTTGATGCCTGTGTTGTCAAAGCGGCGGGCAATGTAGGCGACGAGCCGCAGGTTGTGCTCGATGAGAATTTGCCGCACCTCGAAGTCGCCCTCGTCGAGCCGCGCGAGCATCTCGGCCTCCACCTCGCGCGAAAGCGGCGGCGGGAGCGTGTCGCTGCCGCCGATGTAGAAGATCCCCGCGCGCAGCAGCAGCCCGTGCCGCGCAAGCCACGCGCAAAGCCTATCCCAAAGCCGTTTCAACCGATCCATGCGCTCCCTCCTGTTGCTCCATTCTCCATACGCCCTGAAAGCCGGCGTCGCCATAAATATCCGGTGAAACGGCGACCAGCCGCCGCCCATAGTCCCTGCCGTTCACGCGCAGGCTGTCACAATAGAACGCGCGCAGCGTCCCGCTGCCGTCCGCCGTCGTGCAGGAAAGTGTTATGTAACCCTCATCGTCCTCCGGCAGCAGCGCGCGCAGGGCGCTTCGCCCGATGACCGGCACGCTCTCCCCCGTTGCGGGGTCGGCGAGCAGGTTTCCGCTGTCGTGCAGCAAACGGAGCGCTACGCTCCTGCCGCCGCGCGTGAGCGTCGCGATCAGCAGCTCGCCGCCCTCATGCCGCGCTGCGCCGCGGAAAACGGTCGAGAGCAGCAGGTAGGTCGCGCCCATCGCGCCAAGCAGCACGCCCCACGGGAGCTGTGCATACACCACGCCGCGCGCAAGGCGCGCGAGCGAGCCGACACATCGTCCGAGCAGCATCACACCCCCGCCGAGGGCGCAGGCGAGCAGCAGCGTCAGCAGCCCCAGCTTGAGCGCGCGCCCCGTGCCGCAGAAGGCGAGCAGCACCATCACGACAAACGCCGCGGCAAGCAGAAATATCGAACGCGGCAGAATAAGCTGGAGCGCAGCATAGGCCGCACCGAAGGCCGCCGCCCCGACGAGCCGCAGCCGCGGCACCGTACGCCCTGCCAGGTGCGCCGCCGAGAGCAGCAGCAGATAGTCCGCCGCGCCGTTGAGCAGCAATACGATGTCCCAGTAAACGACCATGCCGCTCCCCTCCTTCCGTGCCGCCAGCATAGCACAGCGCAGACGCGGAAAAAGGACGAAACAGGGCCGTCCGCACAAAATGTACGAACGGCCCCATGCTCCAGTTTTCTGTCATACCGTGTCGCCCTTATGCAAGGAACGGCACGATCATGCCGGCAACCAGCGAGATGATCATCACAGCTACCATAATGAGCGCCAGCACGCGCGTTTTCTTATTCATCGGTCTTCTCCTCCCGTTCGAGAATTTTCTTGATGCCCTTTTCGGCCTTGGCGCGCGGCAGCATGACCTCATGTCCGCAGCCGGTGCATTTGAGCTTAACGTCCATACCCACGCGCGTGATCTCAAAGATCCTCTCGCCGCAGGGGTGCGGCTTTTTCATCTCCACTCGGTCATGGAGCCTAATGTCCATCGGCATGCTTGATCGCCTCCCAGTATTTCGCCGCCGCCTGCTCGACCTTGTTGTCCCCATAGCGGTAGTAGACGACGTTTTTGATCGCCTCGGGCAAATATTGCTGCTTCACCCAGTGGTGCGGGAACTCGTGCGGGTACTTGTAGCCCTGCTCGCGCTCGAGCCCCGTGGAGTCCGCGTGAACGTTTTGCAGCTCACGCGGAATGTCACCTGTCCTGCCTGCGCGGACATCCGCCCGCGCCGCGGCGATGGCCTCATACACGCTGTTGGACTTCGGCGCGGTGGCAAGCAGCACCGCCGCCTGCGCCAGCGGCAGCTGCGCCTCGGGCAGCCCCAGCTGCATCGCGGTATCGACGCAGGCCTTCACGATGGCGACCGCCTGCGGGTAGGCCATGCCGATATCCTCGCTCGCCGAGCACAAAAGCCGACGACAGGGCGTCACAAGGTCACCCGCCTCAAGAAAGCGCGCGAGGTAGTGCAGCGCCGCATCCACATCGCTGCCGCGCAGCGACTTCATCAGCGCCGAGGCCATATCGTACATCGCGTCGCCGCCCTTATCGTAGCGCATCGCGCTGCGCTGCGCGACCTGTAAGGCGTCATCGCTTGTCAGCAAAAGCGCACCGTTCTTTGCCTCCGCTGCCTCGTAGAGCAGCTCGCAGGCGTTGATGGCCTTACGCACATCGCCGCCGCATTGGGTCGCAAGGAGCATCGGCACCCCCTCCTCCCACGAGAGCGGGAGCGGGCTGCGCTCCTTCAAGAACCCCAACGCCCGCTCGACGGCGGGGAGCAGTTCGCGCGGCTCGACCTGCTTGAATTCAAACACCGTCGAGCGCGAAAGGAGCGCGTTGTAGACATAGAAGTAGGGATTTTCCGTTGTGGAGGCGATGAGCGTGATGGAGCCATTCTCCATAAACTCCAACAGGCTCTGCTGCTGCTTTTTGTTGAAATACTGAATTTCGTCAAGGTAGAGCAGAATGCCGCCCGGCGCCATCAGCGTGCCGACGCTCGCAATGATGTCCTTCACATCCTGTAAGCTCGCGGTCGTCGCGTTGAGGCGGTAGAGCGTTTTGTTCGTTTTATTGGCGATGATGTTGGCGATGGTCGTCTTGCCCGTTCCTGATGGGCCATAGAAGATCATATTCGCGCTCGTACCTGCGTCGATCAGGCGGCGCAGCACACCGTTCGGCCCGAGCAAATGGCGCTGACCGACGACTTCATCCAAGCTCTGCGGGCGAATTTCGTCCGCAAGCGGTCTTGTGCTCATGCTCTCCCCTCCTCAGCTGCTGCGGCTGCACTTCTCCGCATCAATGGCCAGCACGACCATCAGCGCGCGCAGCGCGTCGGCGGGCTCATGCACATCGATGACATAGGTATCCGTCCAGTGAAGCAGCTCCTTGCCGATCCGCGCGATCTCGCCGCGCGAGGCGCTGGTGATGGTATAATCCCACTCCATGAACTGCCCCTCGACCTGCCAATCGCTCCCCTCGATCGTAAAATGCGGGAAAAAGAAGGTAAGTTCCTTCCTGATCGTGCCGACGAGGCGGTCATGCTCGTACAGGTCAAACTTCGGCAGAAAGGTCAGCACACGCTGCTGTACCGTGCCGATGTGCTCGCCCGCCGCGTTGAGGATGTGCAGGCAATGCCCCCACGCCAATTTCCCCTCGACCGTAAAGACCGTTTCGCCGTTGTCGTCATAAATATCGTAGCTGTCGAACCACGAGAAAAAGCGCTGCTTGAACAGTAAGCGCACGCGCCTCACCTCCCGAACATTTCTTCCGTCTATCATACCACAGATTTTTCGCTTTGCCCACACTTTTTCTGTCGATTTTTCGGGAAAAGTGTGGTATGCTTTTATCAAGAATTTTATAGGAGGTCACCCCATGAAGTCTAAAGCCGCCGTCCGCCGCATCATCGAGGCGCTGAAGGTGCTCTACCCCGACGCCATGTGCTCGCTGCAATACGAAAAGGACTATGAGCTGCTCTTTGCCGTGCGGCTCTCCGCGCAGTGCACCGACGCGCGGGTGAACATGATCACGCCCGCGCTCTACACGAGGTTTCCGACGCTCGAGGCCTTTGCGAACGCCAGCTATGATGAGGTCGGCGAGGCAATCAAGTCCTGCGGCTTTTACAACACCAAGTCGAAGGATCTCGTCGAGTGCGCAAAGCTATTGCTGGAAAAGTTCGGCGGCAAGGTCCCCGGCACGATGGAGGAGCTGACGAGCCTGCCCGGCATCGGCCGCAAAACGGCAAATCTCATCCTCGGCGACATCTACGGCCAGCCCGCCTATGTCTGCGACACGCACTGCATCCGCATCACGGGCAGACTGGGTCTGACCGATGGCAGCAAGGACCCGCTGAGCGTCGAAAAGCAGCTGCGTCAGGTCCTCCCGCCGGAGGAATCGAGCGACTTCTGCCACCGCATGGTGCTCTTCGGGCGCGACCGCTGCACGGCACGCAAGGCAGACTGCGAGGGCTGCCCACTCCGCGCCGACTGCGATTTCGGCAAGGCACAGGGAAAAGGGAAAAAGTGAGAAAAGCAACGCCATACGGTATTCCGTATGGCGTACTTTTTTACAGTTTTCTGCTCTTACGCAGTCTGAATATTCCGCTCAAGGCGCAAGTCGCAGGCACGTTTTGCCTTCCGCTCTCATATACTGCTTTGAAGAAATCGGAACGGAGGCACGGTCATGGACCAGAAAACGGCACAGCTCATTGAAAAATTCCGCAAAAATCCTGCGCTGGCACAAGCGCTGCTGCAATCCGGCGACGGGCAGCAGCTCTTGCAGATGCTCACGAAGGGCGACGGCGGCGCAGCGCTGGAGCAGGCGGCGCAGAATGCCGTACGGGGCAACACGAAGGAGCTTGCGGCGATGCTCTCAAGCCTGATGCAAAGCCCCGAAGGCATGGCAGTGATGAACCGCATCAACGAGAGCGCAAAAAAGTGATCGGAACGGAGGTCGGAGCGCATGAGCGAGCTGGAAGACAAACTCAATAGCCTGCTCTCCGATCCCGACGCGATGGCGCAGGTCATGCAGCTCGCGCAGAGCCTGTCGGGCGGATCGGCAAACGGCGGCGCGGCGGCGCCCTCTCCTCCGCCGCCGCAAAGCGTACCGGCAGGAAACGCCGCATCCGGCACCAGCGATCTGAACGCCATGCTCTCGCAGCTCACCGGCGGGCTGGATCCCGAGCTGCTCTCACGCCTTCTGCCAGTGGTGAGCCAAATGAACCGGCCGGAGAGCAGCGAGACCTCCGCGCTTCTCTACGCGCTCCAGCCCTTTCTGCGCGACAAGCGGCGCGACAAGGTCGCGCGGGCGGCGCAGCTCGCCAAGCTCATTCATCTGGCAAAGGTATTCTTAACGACGCGGGAGGGATAGGTGTGTATAACCGTTATCTGCGAAACGACGAGGGCGTCTACACCTGCATCCCGCAGGAGGAAGCTCCGCGCGCAGCGCGGCATGAGCCCTCCGCCGCGCCGCCGAAGGAGCCGCCGCGCCATGACCCGCCTCCGCCTCCCCCGCCGGGCGAAGGCAGAGCGGAGAGCGAGGGCGGCGCATTTCGCGAGGGCTTTCAATTTCTCGATAAGCTTTTGGAAAAGCTCCACTTGCAGGACCTCGACAGCGCGGATCTGATGCTGCTGCTCCTGCTCTTTTTTCTCTTTGAGGAAAAGGCGGACGACGAGCTGCTCATCGCCCTCGGCTTGCTGCTCATCTTATGAAAAACGACTGACCCTGACGGTCAGTCGTTTTCGCTTTCTTTTGTTGTCTGCGCTGCGGTCACCGGCTCGTAGAGCACCGTTCCGTCCGGCAGGGTGAAGTCCTCTGCGTCCACGCCGTCGTAGCTGACGGTCAGCGCCGCCATGCGATAAACGACCGAACCGGCTTGCTCGCGCTCTGCCGCGGCCAGCAGACCGGAATCCACGCTGACCCAGTAGCGCTCAACATAGCCCGCCTCGTCGGGCGCGGTCTCCACATAGATGCAGTTCACGCCCTCGAGCGCGCGGTAGTCCGCCGTCGCGATATGCTCCGCGGGCAGGGCGAGAATGTCCTCATAGGTCAATATCCCCTGCTCGGCGTCCTGCGTAAGCGCGGACGCGCCGGAGTAGACCTTGCGGCTGCTGCCGTACCAAACGGAAACGGAGCCGTCGCCGGTGATGATGTGGCGGAGCTGTCCATCCGGCTCGGTGACATCGAGCCGCAGCCAGCCGTCCGCCGCAGCCGCTGTGATGACGCTCACGCCGCTGCCGCCGCTCCAATAGCGCTCGACCGTGATCGTGCGGGCATAGACCGACGGGCGCGCAAGCACCGCAATGACGCTCTGCACCGTGTCGGGACGAACCTCCACGCGATTGACTGCCTCGTTGTCGATGACGGCATCTGTGGCATCGCTCGCGCTCGGCTCGGGCGGCAGCACGATCTTCTCGGGCTGGCGCAGGCTGCCGCGCACCATGAAGGCGACGACGAGCAGGATGATGAGCATACAGGCAATGCTCACCGGTGTCATTTTCTGTTTTCCCATTCCGTCGCCTCCTCTCCGCCGCGGCGATCGTTTAAGCCTTGTAGTCCTCCGGTCTCTTCCCGCGCAGGCCGAAGTACCATTCAATCGCGTCCGCGATGCGCGCGCAGGCGCGGCCATCGCCGTAGGGATTGACCGCGTGAGCCATCGCTGCGTAGGCTGTGGGATCGTTCAAAAGCTCGTTCGCCATCGCAAGGATCGTCTCACGCTCCACGCCCGCGAGCTTCACCGTGCCCGCGGCGACCGCCTCGGGACGCTCGGTCTCGCGCCGCAGGACAAGCACAGGCTTGCCGAGCGCGGGCGCCTCCTCCTGCAAGCCGCCGGAGTCGGTCATGACCATGCAGCAGCGCGCCATGAGGTTGTGCATCTCGTCCGCGCTCAGCGGCGCGATCAGATGAATGTTCCCGATGCCATCTAAATGCCGGTGCGCGCACTCCTGCACCACCGGCGAGAGATGCACCGGATAGACCAGCGCTGCGTCGGGATGCGCCTTGGCAAGGTCTGCGAGCGCGGACATGATGTCCTCCATCGGCTGACCGTAGTTTTCGCGCCGATGGCAGGTGACGAGTATGACCTTTTTGTTCTCATAGTCAAGCTCGTTGAGTAATTCTGTTGTAAAGTGATAATCCTTGCGTACCGTCGTTTTCAGTGCATCAATGACCGTATTACCGGTGACGAACACGCCCTCGCTCACGCCCTCGCTCACGAGGTTCGCGCGGTTATTCTCCGTGGGGCAGAAATAGAGGTCCGCAAGGCGCGTGACGAGCTGGCGGTTCATCTCCTCGGGATAGGGGGAGTATTTATCATAAGTCCGCAGCCCCGCCTCAACATGCCCGAGCTTTACCTTGTGGTAGAAGGCCGAGAGCGCGCCGGCGAAGGTCGTGGAGGTGTCGCCGTGGACCAAGATCATATCGGGCGCGAAGCGGTCAATGACCTCGTCCATGCCGGTCAGGCATTTGCAGGTGATGGTCGAGAGCGTCTGGCGCGGAGTCATGATGTCGAGGTCTGCGTCCGCCTTGAGGTCAAAGACCTGCATGACGCTGTCAAGCATCTCGCGGTGCTGCGCGGTCACGCAGCAAAGGCTCTCGATGCCCTCGCGCGCGGCCAGCTCCTTGACGAGCGGAGCCATCTTGATCGCCTCCGGCCGCGTACCAAAGACGCTCATTACTTTAATTCTCTTCATGCTTTTCTTCCTCTTTCTCCTGCGTGGGAGCGGCGGGCTGCGTCTGCGCGTTCTCCCGCTCCAGCTCCTTTTCGTGCGCGGTCTCCGCGATCTCGCGCGGGAAAATGACGCGCGCGGCAACATAGGCCACCGCCGCGAGCGTGATGAGCAGCAGCATCGCCTTGAGCTCGCCGCTCGTCGTGAGCACGACCGCAGACAGGCCCAGCAAGCTGCTGACCACATACAGCGCCGCGACCGTCTGCTTCTGGTTGAGGCCCATATCCATCATGCGGTGGTGGATATGCCCGCGGTCGGGCGTCATCGGGCTTTGTCCGTGCGCAAGGCGGCGCACGATGGCAAAGGCCGTGTCGAAGATTGGGAGCCCCAAAATGAGAAAGGGCACGGCAAAGGAAACGATGGCGTAATACTTGAACAGGCCCTGAATGGAATAGGTCGCCAAAATATAGCCGAGGAAGGTCGAGCCGGTGTCGCCCATGAACATCTTCGCGGGATTGCGGTTATAGGGCATAAAACCGAGGCAGGCGCCCGCAAGCGCCGCCATCACGATGGCCACCTGCTGCTCGGAGACAAGGATGGCGATGACCAGCATCGTGATCGCGCTGATGGTCGAAACGCCGCTGGCAAGGCCGTCGAGGCCGTCGATGAGGTTCACCGCGTTCGTCACGCCGACGATCCACAGCACGGTCACGGGGTATTTCAGCCATCCGAGCGACCAGTAGGGCGCGTCGGAAAAGAGATTGGGGTTGGTCAATATCTCGATCACAACGCCGTGGTACACGGCGACAAGCGCCGCTAAGATCTGTACAAGAAACTTGAACTTTGCGCGCAGCGGCGTCATATCGTCCACCACGCCGAGCACCACAATGATGACCGCGCCGAGCAGGATGCCCTGCATCGAATGGTCGATGTGGACGAAGATCAGAATGCTGACCATAAAGCCGAGGAAAATGGCCAGTCCACCGAGCCGCGGCACAGGCTTTTTGTGCATTCTGCGACTGTCCTTCGGCACGTCGATCGCGCCGATTTTATAGGCAAACGACTTCACGAGCGGGCACATGATGAAGCTCACGACCATCGCGCACAAAAGCGCTGCGCCCACCCACAGCAAAAGTTCTTTTTGAATATCCATATTCCCTCTTACTTGGCGACGAAGCCGACCTTCTTGTAGACCTTACGCAGCGTTTTTTCCGCGAGGTAGGACGCCCTCTGCGCCCCGTCTTTGTAGACGCTCTCCAAATAAGCCTTGTCCGCGCTCAGGCGCTCGGCCTCCTCACGGATGGGGCGCAGCAGCTCAATGACGGCCTCAGCCACGGCGGGCTTGAAGATGCCGTAGCCCTGACCGGCGAACTCGGCCTCCGCCTCGGCGACGGTCTTGCCGGTCGCGGCGCAGTAAACGGTGAGCAGGTTGGAGATGCCGGGCTTATTCTCCTTGTCAAACTTCACAGCGGCGTCGCAGTCCGTCACCGCGCGCTTGAATTTGCGCATGATGTCCTCGGGCTTGTCCATCATGAATACACAGCCGTCGGGGTCAGACTTGGACATCTTGCTCGTCGGGTCACCGAGGCTCATCACGCGCGCGCCCATCTTGGGAATGAAGGGCTCGGGCAGCGTGAAGGTATCGCTGTACACGCCGTTGAAGCGCTGGGCGATGTCGCGGCAGAGCTCGACATGCTGCTTCTGATCCTGTCCGACCGGCACGAGGTCGGCCTGATAGAGCAGAATGTCCGCCGCCATCAGCACGGGATAGGTGAAAAGGCCCGCAGTGATATTGTCCGCGTGCTTGGCAGACTTATCCTTAAACTGCGTCATGCGGCTGAGCTCGCCAAACTGCGTGTAGCAGCCGAGCACCCACGAAAGCTCCGCGTGCTGCGGCACATGGCTTTGGATGAACATAATGTTCTTCTGAGGGTCAAGACCGCAGGCGATGTACTGCGCGAGCTGGTCAACAGAGCGGCGGCGCAGCTCGGCGGGATTCTGACGCACGGTGATCGCGTGCATATCCACGATGCAGAACAGGCAGTCGTATTCGTCCTGAAGGCTCACCCAGTTTTTGATCGCCCCCATGTAGGAGCCGAGCGTCAGCTCGCCGCTGGGCTGGATGCCGCTGAAAATTCTCTTTTTTGCCGGAGCATTTGCTTCCATGATGCTTTTCCTCATTTCTATCTTGATTGGCGCGCAGAGCGCGGAAAGTGCCTAACTTCTCAATTTGGTATGATACCACACTTATTCTAAAAAGACAAGAAAACATTGACAAGCGCGGGCACAAAATGTAAACTGAAAAATACGAAACTTTTCACCTCAGGAGGTCATCCTATGTCCCTTGATACGACATACTTCAACGACATGGAGGCGAAGATCCCGCACGGCAAGGTGCGCACGCGCTTCGCCCCCTCCCCCACCGGCTATATGCACGTCGGTAATCTGCGCACCGCGCTCTACACCTGGCTCATCGCGCGCAACGCGGGCGGCACCTTCATCCTCCGCATCGAGGACACCGATCAGGGCCGTCTGATCGAGGGCGCGACCGATGTGATTTACCGCACGCTCGCCGAATGTGGGCTCGACCACGACGAAGGCCCCGATGTCGGCGGGCCCGTCGCACCCTACATTCAGTCCGAGCGCCGCGACACCTACGGCAGATACGCCGAGCTGCTCGTCGAGCGCGGCGGCGCCTACTACTGCTTCTGTGAGAAGGCCGAGAGCGCCGAGGATTCGGGCGAATTTGACCGCGCGGACGACCCCTGCCGCGACCTGCCGCTCGACGAGGCGAAGGCCCGCGTCGCGGCGGGCGAGCCTTACGTCATCCGCCAGCGCATCCCCAAGGAGGGCACCACCACCTTCCACGACGCCATCTTCGGCGACATTACGGTGGAAAACAAGACGCTTGACGATCAGGTGCTCTTAAAGCGCGACGGTCTGCCGACCTACAACTTCGCCAATGTCATCGACGATCACCTCATGGGCATCACCCATGTCGTGCGCGGCAGCGAGTACCTCTCCAGCGCACCGAAGTATGACCTCCTCTATGAGTCCTTCGGCTGGGAGGTGCCGACCTATGTCCACTGCTCCCCCGTCATGCGCGACGCGCAGCACAAAATGTCCAAGCGCCACGGCGACCCGAGCTATGAAGATCTCAAGGCGCAGGGCTATCTCACGCCTGCTATTTTAAACTATGTGGCGCTGCTGGGCTGGTCGCCGCGCGGCGACAAGGCGGAGCAGGAGTTTTTCACCATGAAGGAGCTTGCTGAAGCCTTTGATATTGAGGGCATCTCCAAGTCCCCTGCCATCTTCGACCTCGAAAAGCTGACCTACTTCAACGCCAACTATATCCGCAGCATGTCCCCCGAGGACTTTGCCAGGGCCGCCGAGCCTTTCATCCGTCAAGCGGTGAAAAATGAAGCTTATTCCGCGAGTGAGATCGCCGCGCTCTTGCAGGCGCGCTGCGAAAGGCTCACCGACATTCCCGAGAAGATCGATTTCTTCGACGCCCTTCCCGACTACGATGTCGACTTCTACACCAACAAGAAGTCCAAGACCGACGCTGCGGTGTCGCTCGATATGCTGCAAAAGGTGCTGCCGAAGCTTGAGGCACTGAGCGGCTGGACGACCGACGGCATCCATGATATGCTCATCGCCTTTGCCGAGGAACTGGGCGTGAAGAACGCCACGCTCATGTGGCCGCTGCGCATCGCCTGCACAGGCAAGCTCGTCACCCCCGGCGGCGCGGTCGAGATCTGCAAGCTCCTCGGCAAAGAGGAAACGGTCCGCCGCGTCAAGCGCGGCATCGAAATGCTCAGCCGATGAACGAGCTCAGTTCCTATCTCCGGCGCACGCTGCAAGCGGCGTGGCAGAACGGCTACGGCGATGAGGTGCGCCGCACCGCCATCGTTGCGCCCGTGCTGGCGCTCATCGGCTTTGGCTCCGCATGGTTCTTTCCACAGGTGAGCGAAAATGTCCTCCGCTTTTTCCAGCAGGCCATTGATGCCGTCGGTATCGGCGCTATCACCGAAACGAGTGGTGTGGCCTCGGCTATCTTTGCCAACAACCTCACCGCCGCTTTCTCGGCGATCATGTGGGGGCTTGTTCCCTTTGTCTATCTCACAGCCTTTCCTCTTGGCTTCAACTTTTTCCTGATCGGCGTGATGGGCGCGTACTATGCGCAAAGCGGCAAGGGGATCGGCGCATATCTTGTCGGTATCCTCCCCCACGGCATTTTCGAGCTGCCCGCGCTCGTGTTCTTCTGTGCAGCGGGGCTGTACCTCTGCTCGCGCGTGACCGCGCGTGTGCGCGGCAGCAAGGAGGTGCGCATCGTGCGTGCGCTCTCCGAGGTCTCGACCATCTTCCTCTACCTTGTTCTGCCGCTGCTCGCTGTGGCGGCGCTCGTTGAGACCTATGTGACGCCGCGCCTGCTGGCGATGGTCCTCTAATACATCCTGACGCAATGCTACAAATCAAACAGGAAGCCCGCAGCAAAAGCTGCGGGCTTCCTGTTTGTCATATTGGTTCCGGAGGATCAGCCGCCGATCTCGATCGCGCGGATGATGCCGTCCTTGACATAAAGGTTGATCGAACCACCATACCTGATCGCCGCGTCCACACCGTCGGTAAACCAGCTGCCGCCGTCGCGGTTCCAAATCAGAACGTTGGAGGGCACATTGTAGGTGCGTCCGCCGTAGTTGATCGCGGTCGTGCCGACCCACGCGGAAGCGGGAACACGGTTAAACTTATCCAGCGTGACCATCTGCGTGAAGCGTCCGTCGCTTTCCTTAAAGGCTACAAAGTCACCGACATTGATCGCATACCCGGCATTGTGTGTGACCGTAGAGGTTCCGTAGTCGATCTCAATGCTCCTGGTCTTGGACTCCTTATCCTCGATGATGTTCTTCACGCGGCCATACTTCTCCGTGCTGTTGACATCCGTGCCGCTCAGCGCGATCAGGTCGACCTGACCGCTGCCGTTCGTGCGGGCGTAAATGATCTGACTCTGCGGAACGATGACCTCCGTAAGCTCGGAGAGGCTCTTGAGCTCGCCGTCCACATAAATCAACACGTTGTCCGCCAGCTTCTTCCCGCCGAGCGTTCCCTCACGGACATCCAGATTTCCGCTCGCGCCGCCGGATCTGGCCGACAGGCTGACCGTCTTATCCTTGGAGGCAGAGATGCCGACAAGCTTGCCACTATATTCGGAGTAGGTGCCTTTAATGGTGATCATCGTGCTGCCGCAGAACATCTGGAGCACACCCTGGGAGTCCACGATGCCGACCGCGTTCGCGCGGGCGGAGCTCTCGCCGTCCACCGCGCCGGCCACGCTGCCGTCGCTTGTGAGCAGAAGCGTCATGGTCTTGCCGGGCTTGAATTTTGCGAGGCTCTCCTGCGCCGTGGGCAGAACGGAGAATTCCATCCCGTTGAGCACCGTGATGCTGTTCGGCGCATCGGGCGAGGGCTCGCAGGCCTCATAATACACCGCCACGCGCGTATCGCAGGCATAAAGCGTATTGGTCGAGGCGTCGTAGGTCACCACATCATAGCGCCGCAGCGAGGAAATGGAGCTGAGCACACCGTTGCGGTAAACATCGAAATCCGTTCTGCCGCCCGTTAGGGCGCTGATGCCGACCGTTGATTTATCCGCCGAGAGAATGACCGCCGCGTTGCTCACCGCAGCGCCGGTCGTGCTGCTTACCACGGGAACAAAGGTCAGCACCTTACCGTCCGCGTCGAGCAGCAGGTCTCCCTTGAGTCCGTTGAGCACCGTGGCGGAGCTTGGGCGCACAAGGTCATAGCTGTTCTTCTTCCCGCCGGAGACCCGCGCGGTATTGCCGTTGAGGGCTATCAGCGTTACGCGCTCGCGCGAGACACAGTTTGCAGGGTTGTAGACCCTTGTTGTTGTGGATGTCTCACCGTCCTTATCGGTGCTGCTGCTCGTCGCCTTCGCGCCGAGCACATTGACGAACAGCTGCGCCGCCTGCGCGCGGGAAATAGCTGCGCCGCCTGCAAGCTCCACGCCCGCGCTCACACCGGAGGCCTTGGCAAGGTCAATGTAGCCCTCCGGCCAAATGCCGCCGGAGGCCGCGTCCGCATCCGTGCGGAGCAGGCGCATGAGAATGGTCACGGCCTCGCCGTAGCTGATGGCGCGATCCGGCTGGAAGGTGCCGTCCGGCAAGCCCGCCAGCAGCTTTTCGCCGCGCACGGCATAGTTGATATAGCGGGCAGCCCAGTGGCTCGCGCGCACATCGGGGAAGATCGTCACCGTTTTGTAGCGCAGCACATCGCTGCTGCCCATCAGTGTGACCAGCATCTTGCAAAATTCCGCGCGGGTGAGCTGCGCATAGGGATTGAACTGCCCGATGCCGTTGCCCTCGACCACGCCGAGCAGGCGCAGCACCTCCACATTCTGCGCCGTCTTCTTGTCCGACACATCGGAGAAGCCGCCCGCCGCCGAAGCGGGAAGCACCACTGCCGAAAGCGCCAGCACAAGAGCGAGCAGCGCGGAAAATACTCTTTTTTTCATAGTTTTTCTCCTCTCATTCCGCCCGCAGCGCTTCCACGGGCTGGAGTTTCGACGCCTTGATGGCGGGATAGCTGCCAAAGAGCACGCCCAGCGCGACGCTCAGGGCAAACGCCGCGATCGTGACCCACGGCACGGGGTAGATCGTTTGCTGATAGATGATGCGTCCGAGCACCACGCTGCCGATCGTGCCGAAGAGGATGCCGACGATGCCGCCCATGCCGCAGAGCATACCGGCCTCGATCAAAAATTGGGTGACAATGCTCGAGCGCTGCGCGCCGATGGCGCGGCGAATACCGATCTCGCGGGTGCGCTCGGTCACGGTGACGAGCATGATGTTCATGATGCCGATGCCGCCGACGAGCAGCGAGATCGCCGCGATGCCGCCGAGCACCATGCCGATCATATTCATCGACTCATTCTGGAACTGCTGCCAGTAGTCCGCCGCCCGCACCTCGTAATCACCGCTGCCCTGCGGGACCAGTCCTTTAAGGAAGCCGCCGATGTAGGCGATGGCGGTGTTGACCGATTCACTGTCGCGTGCCTTGACGATGTATTCCGTGAAGCGCGCGCCGCCGAGCACGCGGCTCGCCGTGTAGGGAAAGACGGCCATGTTATCCATCTGCGTGACGCTGTTGTCGCCCTCCTTGCCGCGCGCGGCGTAGACACCCACAACGGTGAAGTTGTTGCCGTTGACCTTGATGGTCTTGCCGACCGGATCGACCGTGCCGAAAAACTGCTTGGCCATCTCCGCGCCGATGACACAGACCTGATTATAGTTCTGAATGTCCAGATACGCAAGGTCGCGCCCCTTGGCGACGGTCAGATTGTTGCACGCGCTGTACTGGTCGGAGCCGTAGTAGAGCGTCGGCGGGCCGCTGATGAGGTTCCACTGCTTGTCGTACTCCGTCTCCATCGTGGAAGAGTTCTTTGTACCGTAGATCACAGTGGCGTTCGCCTGCCCGTTCGGCGTGACGCCGATGACATATTCCTTCAGGCCCTGGCAGTATTCGTAAAGGTCGGGAAAATAGTCCTTGCTGACATCGTTGCCGTCTGCATCGTACATCCATGAGTAGATGCTCACAGAGACGCGGTTTGCGCCCATCGCGGAATACTGCTTCATCATCTGCGCCTTCATGCCCTCCATGACCGAAACGATGGTCATGACGGCGGCGATGCCGATGAAGATGGAGAGGATCGTCAGCGCGCTGCGCCCTTTCTTGCCGATGATGGAGCGCCATGCCATTTTGAATGCCTGTAAAATGTTCACAGCCAATCCACCTCCTGCTGCCGATCGTCGATGATCTTGCCGTCCGCGAGGCGGACGCAGCGCCGCGCGGTGGCGGCGATGCCGTTGTCGTGCGTGATGAGAATGACGGTGCTGCCGTCCTTATTGAGCTGCTGGAGGAACTGGAGCACCTCATGGCCCGTTTTGGAGTCCAGCGCGCCGGTCGGCTCGTCTGCCATGATGATGGGCGGCCGCGTCGAGATGGCGCGGGCGATGGCCACGCGCTGCTGCTGTCCGCCGGACATCTGCGTAGGCTTATTCTTGCGGCGGTCGACAAGGCCGACGCGCTCAAGCGCCTCGATGGCCAGCTCGTGCCTGTCGTCGATGCCGATGCCCTGATAGACAAGCGGCAGCTCGACATTCTCCTGCACGGAGAGCGACTGAATGAGGTTATACTGCTGAAAGATGAAGCCGATCTCCTTGTTGCGGATGCGCGAGAGCTCGGTGTCGCTCAGCTCGCTCACATCCGTCCCCTCCAGCAGATACTCGCCGTAGGTCGGAATGTCAAGGCAGCCGAGCACGTTCATCATCGTCGATTTGCCCGAGCCGGACTGACCGACGATGGCGACGAACTCGCCCTTGTCGATGCTGAGCGAAACGCCGTCGAGCGCGCGGACCTCGCTCTCAAGGCCCTCGGAGTATATCTTATAGACATCTCGCAGTTCGATCAATTTTGCCATGACGCTATCCTCAAAACACCATGCCGCCGTTGTCCCAGCTGGTGGCCGAGCCGGTCATGTACTGCGTAAAGACCTCGTCGCCCTGCTCCACGCCGGACTTGATCTCGACATTGTTGTTGTCCTGAATACCGATCTCGACCTGCACGGGATAGAAGCCCTCGGGGATCGTTTCGTCGGAGTACGGCAGCTCAATGGCGTTGTCGGGCTGTCTGTCCGCTTTGAGGTAGACGACCGTGGCGCTCGTGCCATCCTCGAGGCCCACCGTGCGCACGGCCTGAATGGGCAGGACAAGGCAGTTGTCGCTCTGGCTGGCGGTGAGGTTATAGTTGATGTTGCTGTTGATCTGCAGCGTACCGTCCGAATTGTCTGCCTCGATGGTGAAGGGATAGGTCGCAACGCCGTTATTCACACTGCTCGAAAAGCTGACGGAGCTGATCGTGCCGAAGCTCGGATTGCCCCACTGGTTCAGATTGACGCCCATGCCGACCTTGAGGTAGCTGACATTGCGCTCGTCCACCGTCGCGCTGATGGTGACGGTGTTCGTGTCGGAGATGGTCAGCGCGGTCGCGCTGGAGGTGATCTCCTGCCCCGGCATGATGCTCAAGCCGATGATCATGCCGTCAATGGGCGCGACGGCGTTGGCGTAGGCGGCATTCTTCTCCGCGTCCTCCAGCTCCTTCTGCGCCTTCTGCAGGCTCTGCTCCAAATCAAAGATGGTGTTCTCGGTGTTCTCGCCGTTGACCTGAACCAAAAGCTGTCCGGCAGAAACGGAGAGATAGTCGATCAGGTTCGTCGCGGCGACCGTACCGGCGGGAATGCTCAGCTCGCTCGTGCGGTAATAATCGAGCTTACCCGCCTCGTAGGGATAAACGGTCTCGCCGTTCACCGTCACGGTCGCGGAGGCCGCCATATCCTTAGCGAGCACGCCCGCGTTTGGAACCACGATCTCCGCGCTAAAGAGCTCCGAGCCCTCGCTCGTCACGCGCTTGACCATATGTACCGTCTCCACCCTGCCATCGATCGAGGACATCAGCGCAGGGATGGAGACCTGCACGGTCTGACCGGCGTAAAGCTCGCCCTGATAGGCGTAGCTGTAATACTGCGTGAGGCGCATCTGCGTGTCGTCCACGAGCGTAGCGACCTTCTGCGCGCCGACCTCGTCGCCGACCGTAAGCTTCACAGTCTCGAGGAGCTTGCCGGCGTAGGGCGCGGTCAGATTGAGCTTGGCAATGTCTTTATAAGCTGCGTTGAGCTGCTTCTGATAGCCCTCGATGTTCGTCTTTGCCTCGCGCACCTTTTTCTCCGCATCGGGAGAATCGTAGGTGAAGAGCGGGTCGCCCGCGGCGACCTTCTGCCCCTCGGTCACGAAGACATCGCCCACGGTACCCGCGGTCGCAAGCGTGATGCTCTCACTCTTCTTCGCCTTGACCATACCGCTGCCGTCAACCGTCGAAGTGATGGAGCCGTAGTCCACAATGGCGGTGCCGATCTCCGCCTCGCCATCCTTCTTTCCGAATTTCTTAAAGAGGGTGAAGCCGATCGCAAGCACCAATACGGCGGCAATGATGCGCCGCACGGTCTTTTTGCGCTTTTTCCTGCTCTTCGGCGGCGTTGGAGCGCTGCCCGGTGCGCCGGCAGGGGTAGGCGTTTCTACGGCGCTCTGCGCCGGCGTCGTCTGCGCGACGGGTTCCATCGTCTGTTCCATGTTGCTGTTCTTCCTTTCCCGGATTTGCTGTGTGTAATACACTTCATACAGTATAACACAGGTTTCTTAAAAAGTCTTTGCGAAATGGTTACAATTTTGGTTTCATTTTGTAACCTTCTCGCTTCCTAATAGGCTTAGACGAAGCCAAGCGCCTTTTTGTTCCGCACTTTCAAAAAATTTTTTGCAAGAAAATCAGGCGCTCAGGGCGGCAAGAAATACGCCGAACGATGCGGGGAGCACCAAAAAACGGTTGACCGGAGGGAAAAAAACTGATACTCTTTTTCGTGTAAACGAAAGTCAGCCGATATGCGTTCCCCTCTCCCCCTTTGGGAAGGCTGTGAAAGGAGAAAACCGTGAACGACGAAATGCGCAACACGATCCCGACCATTGCAGACGCCGTCCGCTATGTGGGCGCGGACGACAATTCTCTCGCGCTTTTTGAAAACCAATACCCCATCCAGCCGATGGGCGTGAGCTACAACTCCTACCTTATTTTAGATGAAAAGATCGCCGTCATGGACAGCGTGGACGCCCGCGCGGCGGACGAATGGCTCGCCAAGCTCACGCACGAGCTGAACGGGCGCAGCCCGGACTACCTTGTGATCTCGCACATGGAGCCGGACCATTCCGGCAGCATCCTGCGCCTTGCGGAGAAATATCAGGAAATGAAGCTCGTCGGCAACACCAAGACCTTCACAATGCTCCGCCAGTTCTTCGGCGCGAAAGCACCGACAGACGACCGCTTGCTGGAGGTCGGCGAGGGCGGAACGCTCCCCCTCGGCGCGCATACGCTTCATTTTACGCTCGCCCCGATGGTCCACTGGCCCGAGGTGATGGTCGCCTACGAGGAAACAGAGAAGCTTCTCTTCTCTGCCGACGCCTTCGGACGCTTCGGCTCGCTGGGGCGCACTGCCAACGCGCCATGGGCGCCGCAGGCACGACGCTACTACTACAACATTGTCGGTAAGTACGGCGCGCAGGTGCAGGCACTGCTGAAAAAGGCGTCCGCGCTGGAGATCAAAACGGTCTGCCCGCTCCACGGACCCGTGCTGACGGGCGAAGCACTCGGCGAGTCCCTGCGCCTCTACGACCTGTGGTCGCGCTGGCAGAGCGAGTCGCCGGAGGATATTCTGCTCGCCCACGCCTCCATTCATGGCAACACCGCCCGCGCAGCGGAGCTGCTCAAGCAAAAGCTGGAAGCGAAAGGCGCGCGGGTCACGCTCTGCGACCTGACGACGACCGAAGTCTCCTACGCAGTAGCGAACGCTTTCTACTGCGGTAAGCTCGTACTGGCCTGCTCGACCTATGACGGCGGGCTGTTCCCTCCCATGGAGGAATTTCTGAGCCACCTGCAAGCCAAGGGTTTCCGCGACCGCAGCGTCGGCCTGATGGAAAACGGCTCGTGGGCGCCTGCCGCGGCGCGGCTGATGCGCGCAAAGCTCGAGGAAATGAAAGACCTGCGCGTGTGCGACACCGTGGTGTCGCTGCGCAGCGCGCTCAGTCCGGCAAGCGAGGCGCAGATGGACGCGCTGGCCGCGGAGCTGTGTGCGGAATAAAATACCAAATATAATACCAAGAGAGGCGGGCATAGCCCGTCTCTCTTCTTTTCTTAATGTAGCGTGTCCTGCTCCGCGCTCTCCGGGAGCGCGCTCTTTTTCTCTCGACGCACCTGTGCAGCGTGGATGAGCAGACAGACGAGGAACAAGCTGCTGCAATAGCCGAAGATGGGATAAACCACACCGATGAGGTCGCCGAAACCGACGAGGCTGCCCGCAAAGGCGCACGCGCCGAGCACGACGATGAAACCGGTGCGCCGCGCGGCGATCTGAGGCGATCTGCCTGTCGCATAGGTCACAATGGCGACGGTCATCGACAGCGCCGAGCCATACATACACAAAAGGAGCAATATCCCGTAAAGATAGCCGAGCGGGCGGCTGAGCGTATAGGCCAGCGCCAGCATCGGAAGCTCCGCCTCCGCCGTCTCCGGCGTTGTCATCACCGAAAGCAGCACGCTGTATGCGATAACCAACAGCAGCGTCGTGCCGAGCAGCACGCCGCGGCGCGCGTCTCTGCCGGACGCAGCCGCGCCGCCGAGCGGTGCAAGGATGCCGACCGAGCCAAAGAAGTTATAAAACGCAAAATTCACCGCGGCAAGGGCCGCGCTGCGCATAAGCGGATTGCTCCCTGCCGCCGTGCCGTCGGTCGGGATATGCAGCCCGCAGCGCGCAAGCGCCATGCCGCCGAAGAGCAGCGTGAGCGCGACGATGATCGGTACGATGAGCGAAAACGCCCCCACCGTGCCGCGCAGACCACGCAGAGCCACAAGCGTCACACAGACAGCCATGAATACGCTGCCAAGCCAGGTCGGCAAGGAGAACAGCTGACAGAGCAGCGCCCCGCCGCCCGCATACATAATGGCGGCGACGCCGAAGAGCAGAATGAGCTGGAGCGTGGACGATACGCGCCGCAGCCAGTGCAGTTTTTCCCACGGCACGAGCACCGTGTCCATCTCCGCAACGCCTGTGTGCGCAATAATGTTCATCAGCGCCAGCCCGAAGGCCGCCAGCAGCGCCATCGACGCCGCGACGCCGACCAGTCCCCTTGCGCCGAACGCGCCGAAAAACTGCCACAGCTCCTGTCCCGACACATAGCCCGCACCGAGAAAAGAGCCGGCAAAGGTCAGCGCCACGCTGCGCGCGTTCAAGTTCTGTTTTTCCACTTGCCGTCCCTCCGCTCTCCGATCTTCAAACTCCGCCTATGATACCGTTTTTTCCACACATCGTCAAGGTTTCTTTTCGGAAAGATTTTGCCGTCTGGTTCAAAATTTTTCCTTGACTTTTTTGTGCAAGGTGCTATAATTATTCACATGTTTTTTATAAACATAACCAAAATTCCAAAGGAGTGAACCGGCAATGAGCAAGGTCTATATCCCCGCAGATTATCATACCCCGCTGAATGTTTACGAAATGCAGCGCGCCATCGAATTCATCAAGAGTAATTTTCAGGTCAACCTGAGCAATGCGCTGAATCTGCGCCGCGTTTCCGCTCCGCTTTTCGTGGATGAAAACTCCGGTCTGAACGACAACCTCAACGGCGTGGAGCGTCCTGTCAGCTTCGACATTCCTGATGTCGGCCACAACGCGCAGGTCGTGCAGAGCCTTGCCAAGTGGAAGCGTCTGGCGCTCAAGCGCTATGAGTTCAATGTCGGCAAGGGGCTCTTCACCGATATGAACGCGATCCGCCGCGATGAGGAGGTCGACAACATCCACTCGATCTATGTCGACCAGTGGGACTGGGAAAAGGTCATCGACGCGGGTGACCGCAATGTCTCCTATCTCAAGCGCACGGTGCGCGACATCGTCGGCGCCATCATCGAGACGAACGATGCGCTGGGCATCGCCTTCCCGAGCCTGCACACCAAGCTCTCTCGCGAGGTGTTCTTCATCACCACGCAGGAGCTGGAGGACAAGTACCCCGATCTCACGCCCAAGCAGCGCGAGGATGCGATCTGCCGTGAGCATGGCACGGTATTTCTGATGCAGATCGGCGTCACGCTACACTCCGGCACCAAGCACGACGGCCGCGCCCCCGACTATGACGATTGGGAGCTCAACGGCGACCTGCTGTTCTGGAACGATGTGCTCGGCCACGCCTTTGAGATCTCCTCCATGGGCATCCGTGTCAGCCCCGAGTCCCTTGACCGTCAGCTTACAGTCTCCGGCTGCGACGACCGCCGAGAGCTGCCCTTCCATAAGATGCTGCTCGCCGGCGAGCTGCCCCTGACGATGGGCGGCGGCATCGGCCAAAGCCGTCTTTGTATGCTGATGATCGGTACCGCCCACATCGGTGAGGTGCAGGTGAGCCTTTGGGACGACAAAACCCTCCATACCTGCGCGGACGCAGGCATCCTGCTGCTGTAAGCGAAGACGAACAAAAATACCAAAAAAGGAAGCCGCGGCGCTGCCGCGGCTTCCTTTTTGTCTACCAAAACCACGCGTTAGACGCGTGGTACGGTAAGAATTAAATAGTTGAGCAGAAAAAACTCCTTCTGGTAAGATAAAGATGCGGTCTGCCAACTGCAAGCTTACAAACCAGAAAGAGGTCACTCAATGAGAATGAATGACATCAACAGTTTATCGCACACGAAATGAAAGTGCAAATATCATATTGTGTTTGCAATGGTATTTTCAATCACACATTGTTGTGTGAATTTCATCAAGGCAAGCTGTTACTCCATTTAACGATACCTTTTGAAGAAAAGCCAAAGACTAACTTACCGAGCGACAATCTCGAGTACTACCGTCAGCGAAAACAGATGACAACAAGACAGTTGGCAGAAAAGCTGGATATTGTACCATCAACTGTTGTGATGTATGAAAATGGAAAACATCCTATTCCTTATGATGTAGCTATTAAGCTGGCAGATGTTTTGGAAATCGAAGCGTCCTTACTCTATGATGATTTCTCCCGTTTCCTTGCTGTACCCTATAGCGAGGCGCTAAAGAGCGTTAGAACGGCTCTGGGTCTGTCACAGAAGGCTTTTGCAGAACGGATAGGGATTGTACCAAGCTACTATTATAAAATCGAAGAAGGCAATCGCAGACCGTCACGAAAGGTTTATCAGAAGATATATGCTGCGCTTGAAACGACCAGTCTACAAACTTCACTTTTAGGGGAGCATCCATTACAATGAAAGTGAAAGAAAAAATGATTGGAGGAGTTGCTATGACACAGAATTTGACTTATACCCGTTGTGGTGATTATCTCATCCCTGATATTCGGTTGAGCTATGCAAGCGATAAACCACTTGGGAAGTACGGTAGAATGCGCAGAGCTTATCTGGAGCAAAACAACCCTATGTTGCTCGATGATTTAATTCTTGCTGAAACTTTGTTCCCGCATCTTTGGAAAATTGATGAGATAGCACATTGCAGAATGGAGCGGCTGACGGAGGAGCTTTTGGAAGGAAATCCTGCTCCGGATAAAGCAACTCAACAATTTGCATGGATTCAGCACATGAATATGCTGAAAGCACAGGCTGAAGAAATTATAGTTGCAGAGCTGATTTACAGTTAAATAACCAATAAAAGAATGGACTGGCTCGAAAGGGTCAGTCCATTTGTTATGCAGAAGAACAATTCTTGAATTGTGTTTTTGACAGTTCCAGAATTGTGATTTTCACAATTCAAGAGTTGTGAAAATCACAATGTAATAATACTGATAATAACTATACTGATTATAGTGATACTGATCCGTTCCTTTCTCTTCCTATCCGGAATGGAAAAGAAATGATAAGATGTTATATAACTGATGATGAGGCAGTGGTATGCCTTTATTGCAGAATATCTTTTTCACTATCTCATATAGAAATGTGATCGATGAGCATAAAAAATTAATAATTTTGTGATTGTAATTTATATGGATTTCGCATATAATAAAAGCGTGATTATAAAGCATAAGACTCCAATAAAAATGTGAGGAGTGATTCTATGGAACGATTTATCTTAAAAAAGTTGCTGGATTGGAAGAATTCTCCCTACCGCAAGCCTTTAATCTTGAAGGGCGTACGTCAGGTGGGTAAGACTTGGATTCTGAAAGAGTTCGGCAGACACTATTATGAAAATACCGCCTATTTCAACTTTGACGAGAACGAAGAATATAAGCAATTCTTTGAAACTACAAAAGATGTTGACCGTATCCTGCAAAATTTGATGCTGGCAAGCGGTCAGAAGATAGTGCCGGAAAAGACCCTCATCATCTTTGATGAGGTGCAGGACTGCCCTAAGGTCATCAACTCCATGAAATATTTTTGTGAGAATGCCCCGCAGTATCACATTGTCTGCGCCGGTTCTCTTCTGGGCATTGCTCTGGCAAAGCCATCTTCCTTCCCAGTAGGCAAGGTCAACTTCATGCAGATTGACCCTATGACCTTCACAGAATTTCTGCTTGCCAACGGTGATGAAAACTTAGCAAAGTATCTGGAAACGGTAAACACCATTGAACCGATTCCTGATGCGTTCTTTAATCCTCTGTATGAGAAATTGAAAATGTACTATGTGACTGGCGGTATGCCGGAATCAGTTAAGATGTGGACGGAGGCAAGGGATGTTGCAGCCATGCAAGAAGCCTTGTCTGGTATTATCGGTGCGTATGAGCGTGATTTTGCCAAGCATCCTAATCTCAGCGAGTTCCCGAAAATCTCAATGATTTGGAAGTCTGTTCCTTCTCAACTGGCAAGGGAGAACAAGAAGTTTATCTATAAGGTGGTCAAGGAAGGCGCACGAGCCCGTGAGTACGAGGATGCTTTGCAATGGCTGGTGGATGCCCGTCTGGTGCATAAAATTTATCGCAGCTCAGCTCCCGGCTTGCCGATTGCAGCTTACGATGACTTGTCTGCTTTCAAGATTTATTTGGTAGATGTGGGACTGCTCCGCCGTCTGGCACAGTTGGCCCCCACTGCCTTTGGCGAAGGGAACCGCCTATTTACTGAATTCAAAGGCGCATTAACCGAAAACTTTGTGTTGCAGACTTTAATTACTCAGTTTGAAGTCATGCCCCGTTATTGGAGCCAGAACAACCCACCTTACGAGGTGGATTTCCTCATTCAGCGGGAGAACGACATCTTCCCCGTGGAGGTCAAATCTGAAGCCAACACAACCAGCAAGAGTATGAAGAAGTTCAAGGAACTGTTCCCTGACAAGGTCAAGCTTCGAATCCGTTTCTCATTGGACAATCTGAAACTGGACGATGATGTGCTGAACATTCCACTATTCATGGCAGATCAGGCGAATCGTTTAATCGGATTGGCACTAGAACAGAGAGAGGTACAGTAATAGAGATATGGAGGCTATGAGATGGCTATTAGTAAAAAACTTGAAATTATATATCACAATGGTCAGCCAGACGGTATCCGCTCCATTCGCCGCCATTTATCTACTATGACCACTTATGTCATTCCTCGTCCACTACTTTCAGAATCTAAAAAATTAACTGGAATCAACCGTCCTGGTATTTACTACCTAATTAGCGAGAATGACGATAACAAGATTGCTCAAATATATATAGGTCAGACGAGAAATGGTGTTAGCCGTCTGGATGATCACAATCGTTCCAAAGACTTTTGGAACAAGGCAATCATGTTTTTGGCTGACAGCAAAACTTTTTCATTGGATATGATCAGCGGCCTTGAAGCTTATGCCATAAATAAGGCTACTGAATCCAAACGGTATAAGGTAGAAAACACAGTCAATCCCAAATACGAAATCGATGAATATGATTTGCCGTTGATCGAAGAAGTGTATGAGGAAATCAAATTCATTATGGCCACACAGGGATATAAAATGGACAACTCCAAGTCAACGCTAAATGAGGCCAACACCCTGCATACAACCAGAAACGGTGTCCAAGCATTTGGTGTTTACGACGGTGAAAAATTTGAAGTGTTAGAAGGCTCGGAGATTGATATGAGCCGTAAGTGCCATTCCGATAATATTGAAAAGCAGCGGCAAACCGCAATTAAAAACGGCAATATTGTTGATATTGGTGGCAAATACAAGCTGAACGTTTCTGTATCCTTTACATCCCCCAGCTCTGCTGCCATGTTTGTTCTTGGCGGTAGCTCAAATGGCTGGGTTGAATGGAAGAACAAGAACGGAAAAACACTGGACGAATTGTTCCGCAAATAATAACATGTGTATATTTATTCGAATAACGGAGGGCAAGAAATGGATCGCACCCTAATTAAAAAATATATAGACAACCAACCCCAAAAAGTTGTCGCAAAGATGGATCTGGGCAAGAATAAAATCGAATATCAAGGTATACTCCAAGGTCAAGTTATCAAGGAGATTAAGGGCGACGAAGAAATGTCTCGTTCTTTCATTTTGACTCGTTTGGTCAATGAATTGGGTTATGCTCCTGATCGAATTGAAATAGAACATGAGTACACCGCCGGGCGTCCACATACCAATACAAGTCGGATTGACATTGTTGTTCGAGATGCTAAGGGAAATGCATTTTTATTTATTGAATGTAAATCTCCTGATGCCTATGCTTCAGATGATAGAGACCAGATTATTGAGGAACAGTTGTACAAAGTTGCTGGAATGGAGCGAACCGAGGGTAATTCTGTTCGCTATCTGGTACTGTATACCACAGCGGAAACAATTGATAAAGTAATGGACGAATGTATCATCATTGATACAGAAAAGTTTCCTACCTTTGCTGATTGGGAAGTGTCCAGAGACTTTTCCAATACGCTTCCTGCCAGATATGGTAAGGCCCAGAAGACTCCGTATATCAAAGCATCCGCAAAAGACTTAGAAACGGATTTCTCTAACAAAATGCTAAACCAGTTGCAAACCGACCTTCATAATGTTCTTTGGGGTGGTGGCGGAACAGACGATAACGAAGTGTTCGCTTCCTTAACAAACTTGATTCTCGCAAAAATTCAGGACGAAGATGAGAAAGAAGATGGGGACACATACGATTTCCAGTCTATGACTTTTGCCAAAGATGGCGACGAGGAATTCGAGACAAACGAGCAACTCTTCGAGCGCATCAATGCGCTTTATCGTCGTGCACTCAAGTCCAAACTCTATATTCTTGACGAAAATGAACTTCAAAAATCGTATGTCATTGACAGCAAGAAGTTTTCCTTGTCTAAGCTAAAATATGCTGTTCAACGAATGGAAGGTCTTTCCTTTGTTGATGGCAAGAACAGCCTGAGTGGAAAAGACATTCTTGGTGACTTTTTTGAGGGTATCATTCGCAACGGTTTCAAGCAGAGTAAGGGTCAGTTCTTTACTCATATCAACATTGTCAGATTTATGCTTTACGCCATGCAGACTGATAAGCTGGCAATTAAACGAATCAAGGAAGATAAAGAACTTCCTTACATGATCGATCCTTCTGCCGGTAGCGGTACATTTTTGATTGAATACATGAAATTCATCACCAAAAACATGAAATATCGTAATCGCAATGCGGATGGATATAATGCCCTGCTGGGCACAGCAAGAGCCGTTAAAGACAAAGTTCTCTCTGATTGGTTCTATCCTAACCACCGTGAAAACAAGTGGGCTCAAACCTATATTTATGGCTCAGAGATCAATTTCAATCTGGGAACCGCAGCTAAGGTTAATATGATTCTACATGGTGATGGTTCAACTAATATTTTTGTCAAAGATGGCCTTCTGCCTTTTTCGAAATATGAAAAAGAGACTGCTCCCAACGCTTTGCATGGAAGCGACAAAAATGAGTTGTATCAGAACCGGGAGGTGAATGGACAGTTTGATCTGATTCTAACAAATGAGGCTGTTATTTGTGGACTAACACCCGAAAAAGCCTGTAATTTCAAGGAATTTGCGGCATAAGCCCTTGCATTTGGGCAGTGCCGAAACTGAATAGCGATGTTATACTGGGAGTAAGCGTTGGACGCTTAGCCCATTTTTTATTGCCAGAATTGAATATGAACACGCCTTGCGCGTCTGTCTCGCCCTCCGGGGAGAATGCCTTTACGGCTGGACAGACGCGCTTTTTTTGTACCCATTTTCAGGAGGATGAACGCCATGACAGATTAGTCTTTGCTTAACATCAGCAAATCCTCCGTTTAGCGTGGAACTCGATAATGACACCAAAAAGAGCGTAAAACATGATTTCATGTTTGGCGAGAAAAAGAACTCCGAAAACCTTTTTGTTGAGCGTTGGTATCAGTTGCTGAGAGAAAATGGTCGTCTTGCTGCTGTTCTTCCTGAGAGTGTTTTTGACACAACCGAAAACAAGTATATTCGACTTTTCTTATATAAATACTTTACCATCAAGGCAGTTGTTTCCTTGCCTCAAATTTCTTTTGAGCCCTATACTTCGACAAAAACCAGTATTCTTTTTGCACAAAAGAAAACTGCTGCCGAAGTTAAAGCATGGAACGATGCTTGGGATAGCGCAAGCAAGGAGTATAGCCACCTTGTAACGCAAGCAAAAAATTTGATTGCTGTTGCTAATGGCACAAAGCAAAAAGCAAAATTGCCGTCAATCAAAAATCTGACAGCGGAACAAGAACGAAAAGTTCTGGCGAGAATGTTAAAAAATTACCTGACAGAACTTGATGACGAGTTGGATGCGAATACATTAATCAAAAAGTATACTGAGGAATTAGAAAGTATTTGTACTATTGATAAAGACACAAAGGATACTTTTGGTTTCGTTAATACTTGGTGGGTTTTTGGAGAAGTTGCTTCGAAACTAAACTATTCGCTATTTGTAGCAGAAGCAGAAAACATCGGTTATAAGCGGACTAAACGAGGTGAAAAAGCGATGCCAAACGATCTTTATCGTGTCGATGCATCGGGTGATATTTTAATTGATGACAACATCGAAGAAACAGTACTGGATGAAATGCGTAAAATAACATGGAATTGAGGAAGAGAACATGAAAATGATTAGCAAAATTCCTTTTTCTATGTTTTCAAAACATTCCAATATACGTCTGGGGGCATACTATGAATTGCCTAAAAGAGGACGAAATGGGTGAGCAACTCACCATGAGCTAATACGGCGCTGTTGACAAAGTCTCTCTCCGTTCTACCCTGCCAACAAAATTTGTCGCTTTCTTGCAGACATTTGTCCCGCAACAGACAGAGCGCGCAGTCCCGTTTATCCGCCTGATACTCCCAGAACAAGCCGCTGGCGCTGCGGGCCAGCCGTCTTAAACGCAGCCCCTTGTATTAGAGTAGTAGTTTTTCAAGCCCCTCTCCAGGGGCGTATGCTACACTGTAAGGGATGCTGTGGATTGGTTATCAGCTCCTACCGCCAGACGGTTCCAGAAAGGCTCCAACCACAGTCCTTTACAGTATTGTTGATCAGTTAGATACCGCCAGACGGTTTATGTAGAACAAGGTTACAAGAGTAAAGCGTCCTGTGGATCCAGCATCAAAATAAACGTACCGGAGGTATTCTCATGATTTGCGTGGGTATTGACGTTGCCAAGGATAAGCATGATTGCTTTATCCTCAGCTCAAAAGGCGAAGTTCTGGCAGATGTATTCACCATCCAAAACAGCGCAGAGGGCTTTGACAGGCTCCTGCAAACCATTCGCCGCTGTGCCCGCCCGGAAGACAAAATAAAAGTAGGGCTTGAGGCTACCGGACATTACAGCTACAACATCCTTGGATTTCTGCTTGACAACGGCTTGGACACCTACATCATCAATCCGCTGCACACCAACCTCTGCCGAAAAAGCCTGAGCCTTCGCAAAACCAAGACTGACCGTGTCGATGCGCGAACCATTGCAGCTATGCTCATGTCTGATGTGGACCTCAAGTCCTACACAGACACAGCATACCACAACGAAGAGCCAAAGTCACTCGCAAGATATCGGTTTGACAAAGTTCGTGAGCGGGCGAAGCTGAAGCAGTCGGTTTCCCGCCTGGTCACGATCCTGTTCCCTGAACTGGAAAAGCTGGTTTCATTACTGCACACGGCATCCGTTTACGCACTTCTCAGCGAGCTTCCCGGCGCCAAACAGGTCGCCGGAGCACACTTGACGCATCTGAAAGCAGTCTTGAGCGATGCCTCCAAAGGCCGCTACGGGCGAGATATGGCAACAACGCTTCGGGAGACAGCCCGATGCTCTGTCGGCTCTGTTATGCCGGCCAAGTCTCTGGAATTGCAGCATACGATCCGCATGATTCACGAACTGGACGCCGAGATTGAGGACATTGATTCCGGGTATTGGCGTTCGTATGGGCGCTATGATCCTTGCCGAAATAGGAGACTTCTCCCGCTTCGACTCGCCGGATAAGATACTTGCCTATGCTGGCATGTCGCCCTCTACTTACCAGTCTGGGCAGCTTTCATTGTCTGGAACCTACTCGCATATGGAAAAACGAGGCTCCCGTTATTTGCGCTACGCTCTTTACAACGCCACCAAATATGTCTGCCTTTGGGATCCGACCTTTGCTGCTTACTTCACCAAAAAGCGGGCCGAGGGCAAGCACTACAATGTTGCACTTTCCCATGCGGCAAAGAAGCTGGTTTGGCTGATCTACGCTTTGGAGAAATCCAAACGGCCGTACAGCGCAACCGCATAACAGCTTTTCTCTTATATGCTTAGCTGGGCGTCCAACCGGATGTCTGCTTTGCTATACCCTTTTTGAACCGTCTAAAATTTTTACCGCTCCTCTCATTTCAGACTTGACATCTAATAGTTAGTCTTTCCTCCGGGACAGAGGTACACATCACGATTTTCGTCGCGGCAAAAATAGTCCCGCGTAAACTGGACGGACACCCGCGCGGCGGTCTTTTGCGGCCGTACAAAGAAGTTGATTCCCATGTCGCCCAGCACCCGGTGCGCCAGCGGAAAATCATAGGCGGCGTCCGCCGTGGCAGCCTGAATTGGTACAACATTTTCGTGAATTTGCTCGATCAGGCCCAAAAACGGCACGGAATCGTTCACATCTCCGGCAGTCACGGTCTGGCCTACGATGATGCCGTAGTCGCTGTCCACCGCCTGATGGGCGAGGTAATGAGGCCCCTCCGGTTTCCCCGGGCGCTTCAGATGACCCGACTCCGGGTCTGTGCGGCTGACGCGCTTGTGGGTGCGGCGGTTGTCCCGTTTGATCTGCTTTGTCCGCTTTTTGCGGCGCTTTCCGGTTCGCCGCTCAAGTTCCTCCAACCCTTCCTCCTCGTAATCGTCCAGCCGCTCCCAGTAAACGCCGGGCGCTTCGGTGATTTCAACAAGTTCCTCTGATGCGCGCGAGGCGTTGGCTCTGACGTGGGTCGAATCCGTACCGATCACTCGTCCGCTGACAAGACCTTTTTCAATACACTGGCGAACAACCTCTTCGAACAACCGCCGGAACACCTTTCGGAAGGACGGCTTCCGGCGGCGCAGCTGCGAGACGGTGCTGTGATCCGGCACCCGATTGAAGAGGTCGAGACCTAGATACCAGCGCAGGGCGATGTCGGTCTGGACGCGCTGTTTGATCTGCCGCTCTGACGGAATGCCGTACAGGAAACCCACCAGCAGATACTTCACAATAACCACCGGGTCAATGGCCGGGCGGCCGTATTTTTTGCTGTAAAGCGGGGATGTTTCCTCGTACACGAACGACAGATCCAGCGCTGCCTCCAACTTTCGGAGGAAGTGTCCTTGTGGCATCAGATCTTCAATCGTTACCATGTGCATCGCTAACTGCATCCCATCACCTCAGTCTTTTTCCTCATTATAGCATACCGCGAGGGCTGGTGGGAGACTTTGTCAACAGCGCCCAATACGGCCCGTTTACGGGCGGCAGGTAACAATCCTACGCAGCTGGCAGACCGTACTCACGCGTTTGACGCGTGCGCGAGGAACATAGGGCTTTGCCCGCATAAGCAAAACCACCCGCTTGGCGGGTGGTTTTGCTTATGCGCTTCTATTTCAGCGTATCGCTGTTGTTGAGCACCGCCGCACTGTAAAGGAACAGCACATCCTGCCCGTGAAAGTCCAGCAGCTTTCCCATCTGGACGGCGGGGAGGTAGCGGATGTCCGCCAGCGTGATCTTCGCGTAGCCCTCCGCGAGCAGAGGCGCGAGGGAGCTTGCGAACGAGTCGCGGAAGACGATCAGCTCGCGCTCGCTCTCAGCGTTCGGGTTCTCGATCGTCAAAAGAGAGATGGGACCGGAGAGGAACACCTCGTAGAGGTCGTTCCCCTTAGCCTTCTGCATGTCGTAGACCGCGCCGGTCTTGTCCGTTTCGTAGTTGTAGACCGTACAGCTCTCGAGCGTTTCACTCGTGAGATAGCGCAGCTCATCGGGCTGCATGGGGAGCGCCGCGTAGCCGTAATAGACGCCGTAGTAGGGACGCTCGAGCATCTGCTCGGTGTACTCGTCCGTGAGCGTCACGCCCATCTGCCGCGCGAGATACGATGCCACGGCGGGCAGCTTCTCCTGCCGCCAGTGAGAGTCTGTGTGGTAGTAATCCTCGAGCGAAAGCTCGCCAAAGAGGTCGATATACTGCGCGAAATCCGTTTGCTCACGCAGCGAGGTGACAAGGGCCTTGTAATCAATGGCGGGATAGCCGTTCGCCTCGGCGAGGAAATAATTCTTGTCTGGAATGACGGAGAGGTAGACCTTCGAGCCGCTCTCCTTCAGATAGCTCTCGTAGAGGAAACGGAAGCGCTCGGCAGCATGGGCGACGGAGTTCTCATTGAGCGGATATTCGAGCTTCGCGGCATAGCCGTCCGCAAGGTAGACGCCGTTGTTGTCCTTCTGCCGGTAGACATAGAGGCTGTTGAGCGCCTTGAGCGTGCGCCATTCGTCGCGCAGGGGAAACTGGTCGAGGGCGTAATCCTCAAAATCCGACATGAATTTTCCGCTGAGCACGCTGCTTACGCTGATAGTCGGGCGCTGCTTGAGCTTACGCCGCTCGCTGAAGGAGAGCGCGTCGGCGGGCTTGAGCGCCGCCCACGCGCCGAAGCCGAAAAGAAAGGCGGCAAGAAGCGCGACGGTCACGATGTTTTTGAGCTTTTTATTCATCATCGCACCTCCTCAGAAACGGAAATACAGGAACGGATTGAACGAGCCATCCACGAGGTAGCCGGTGGAGACGGCTAAAATGACGACGAGCGCGAGCGGCTCGAGCAGAGCGACGGCCACGCTGCCCGCCCTTGTCGCACAGAGCTTTTCCACAGCGCGCTTCGGCAGCGGCGTTGCGCCGACAATGCCGACGAGAAGGACCGCCGCAAAGCTCCTGAGATAGTAAAGGCTCGCGGGATCGACCGCACTTACCCCCGCTGCACCGAACAGTCCGCCGATGGTCGATACCGCTCCGCGCACGCTGGCGGCGTCAAAGAGCACAAAGCTCACGATCACCAGCAGCAGGACATAGAGGTGCTTCAAAATATGCGTTTTTGCAAGCGCCCTGCCATACCACAGCTTTTCCGCCGTCAAAAATACGGCGAAAAACAGACCCCACAGCACAAAGTTCCACGCCGCACCGTGCCACAAGCCGGTCAGCAGCCAGACAACTAAAATGTTGCGCAGCCACTTCGCCTTGCTCACGCGGTTGCCGCCGAGCGGGATATACACATAGTCACGGAACCACGAGCCGAGGCTCATGTGCCAGCGCCGCCAAAACTCCGTGATGCTTGCGGAGATATAGGGGTAGTCGAAGTTCTCAAGATAGCGGAAGCCGAAGATGCGGCCGAGGCTGATAGCCATGTCGCTGTAACCGGAGAAATCGAAGTAAATGTTCAGCACGCAGGCGACGGCGTAGAGCCAGTAAAAGAGCACGGAGCGGTCGCTGCTTGCCTTGAAGGCCGTGATGAGCTCAAAGAAGACATTTGCGAGCAGCACCTTCTTGCCCAGTCCCAGTACAAAGCGGCGCGCGCCGGCAGCAATGTCCGAGAGCGTGTGCGTGCGCTGCTCAAGCTGCGCGGCGATGTCTGCGTAGCGCACGATGGGCCCCGCGATAAGCTGCGGGAACATGGCGACATAGGCGGCAAGGTCGATGAAATTCCGCTGTGCCTCCACCTCGCCGCGGTAGACGTCCACCACATAGCTGAGGATCTGAAAGGTGTAAAAGCTGATGCCGATGGGCAGCGCCACATGGAGCAGCGGGAGTCTCAGCCCCGTGAGCGCGTTGAAGCCGGAGAGGAAGAAGTCCGCATACTTGCAGTAACCCAGAAGACCGAGGCTGAAGATGACCGAGAGCGTGAGAAAAAGCCTTGCGCGCCTGCGGTCGGCTTGATATTTCTCCACCAGCCGCCCGAAGGCATAGCCCTGCACGATAGAGACGAGCATGAAAACAATGAATTTCGGCTCGCCCCACGCATAGAAGAACAGGCTTGCGAGCAGCAGCACGGCGTTTTTCCAACGCATCGGCACAAGAAAATACACCGCGAACACACACGGCAAAAAATAGTAGAGAAATGGGACACTGGAAAAGAGCATAGGGACAACTCCTCATCAGAAATGGACAGCGCCCGCACCAAAGCGGTTCGGGCGCTGCTGTGTTATTGTGCGCTTAGGCGACAGGCGCTTCAAGAGCGGCGTCTTCTCCGCCGGCGGCCTCGCCCTCGAAGGGCTCGGCCTCAAGAAGCTCGTCTTCAAAGAACTCGCCGTCGCCGATCATCTCGTCATAGGCGATGGCAGTGTCGGAATAAGCCGCCTGGAGCTTATCGCGGAAGGTGTTCACCAGCTCCTCGTCGCCATAGACGGAAACGACGTAATTGCCGAGTGTGGCGATGACCAGCTTGTCGGGAAAGCCGCACATCCACTGCTTGTTCTGAAGAGCGTCGCGCAGGTCTGCGGTAAGCGTGGAAACATCGTCGGCGCTCTTGGCGCGCAGCGCACCGCAGGTGAAGGTGTTGGCGTTCATCATGTGCATGAGGGAGGCTGCATCGTCGATAAGCGCGGCGTCGTCGGCCGGCACGGAGAGCAGATATTCGAGGCTGTCAATGTCAGAGACATTGAACGCGCCGGGGGCGTCGTCCACGCTGTTTTCGATGTCGCCGCCCGCGGCGGGGAACTTCTCATCGTCGGTGTAGCTCTCCCAGACCTTGTTCAGAATGGTCAGAGAGTCGGCGGGCGTGTCGGTATCGCTGCCCTTGTTGTCATCCTTCTTGCCGCAGGCCATCAGTGAAACGGACATGACGAGGGCGAGAATGAGGGAAAGTGTTCTTTTCATTGTGTTAGTTCTCCTTGAAACATGTATTTTGCCGGTCACCGAAGTGACACCGAGAAGTATAGACGCAGGAAATCCAAAAAGGTTCCCACATTTTACAGGAAATTTTTTCTTTTGTCAAAGGGCGGCCGTTTTCTGATGTTTTTCAGGCGCTTTCGGGCGCTTGCAATAAAAAGCAAAGCTTGCTATAATAGCAGATAACCATTCTTCTTTGGAAAGGATACCGCAATGAAGAAAATTTTAAACATGATGCTGGCTGCCATGGAGCGCGGCGAGGGTGTGATGCTTTGCAGCGTCCTCACCGCTGACGGTTCCGCCCCACGCGGTGCGGGCGCGCACATGGCGGTCCTTTTAGATGGTACGGCGCTCGGCACGGTCGGCGGCGGCGCGGTGGAGCGGCAGTCCATCGCCCTCGCGCAGGAGCTTTTACAGGAGAAAAAGGACGCCCTGCGCACCTTCGCTCTCCATCCCGAGGCGGCGAACGCCACGGGCATGATCTGCGGCGGCGATGTGACGGTTTGCTTCCAGTATTTTTCCCCGTCCGATGCTGCGCGCATCGACACGCTGCGCGCGTGGCGCGACGCGCTGGGCGGCGGACGGAATGTGTGGCTGCGTCTCGACCTCGACGGGGAAAAGGTGCGGGAGCTGCATATCCTCACGGCGGACGATCTGCGCCACGGCGCAGACAGCTTTTTCACTGCGAAGCCCTACTGGGACGGCAGGACCTATGTTGAGCCCATCGTGCGCGCGGGGCGCGTTTACCTCTTCGGCGCGGGCCATGTGGGCCGCGCCCTTGTGCCGGTTTTGCGCTATGTCGGCTTTGAGGTCACGGTATTCGATGAGCGCGCGCAGCTTGCAACACCCGAGAGCTTTCCCGACGCGCGCGAGATCGTCGTCGGCGATTTCCGCCATATTTTTGAGAAGGTATCGTTGACTGCCGACGACTACGCTGTGGTTATGACGCCGGGGCATCAGGCGGACTATGAAATTTTGGAGCAGGTGCTCAAAACGGACGCGACCTACATTGGCTGTATCGGCAGCAAAAAGAAGGTGGCGCTCACGCGCGAGAAGTTAGCCGCGGCAGGCTTTTCCCAGCGGGACATCGACCGCATCCACGCGCCCATTGGCCTTGCGATCCTTGCGGAAACGCCCGAGGAGATCGCTGTCAGCATCGCAGCCGAGATGATCCGCCACCGCGCAGAGCATCTGTGAGCTGTAAAGGGTTTTTGCTATGCAGATCACACCGCTATTGAATATCGGGCGCGGTGTCACCGCGCTCATCGGCGGCGGAGGGAAAACGACGCTGCTTGATACACTTACTGAAGAGCTGCGGAGAAGGGGCAGTGTTATTCTCTGCACTTCGACCAAAATCATGCGCCCGACACAGTACGAGGTGCTGGAAAATGCGGATGAGGTGTTGATCTCCGCTGCATTAGACACGCACGGCGCAGTCTGCGTGGGAGAGGGCGCGGAGAACGGCAAGCTCGCCGCGCCGAGGCTCTCCTTCGAGGCTCTCGCGCGGCTTGCCGACTATGTGCTCGTCGAGGCGGACGGCGCAAAGCGCCTGCCGCTCAAGGCCCATGCGCCGCACGAGCCTGTCATCCCGCCGAATGTGCAGCGTGTGGTGCTGGTGCTCGGCGCGGACGGTTTTGGAAAACCGATCCGTAAGATCTGCCACCGTCCGGAGCGCTATGCCGCGCTCTGCGGCGCGGACGAGGACACGCCTGTCACGCCGGAGCTTGCGGCCAAGGTCCTTCTCACCGAGAAGCTCGGCGACCGCGTTTACATCAATAAGGTCGAGTCGGCGGAGGATTATGAAAATGCCGCCGCGCTGGCCGCGCTGCTCTCCTGCCCTGTCGCGGCAGGGAGCCTGCACAAGGGGGTATATCTATGTTTACGCTGATCCGCGGGGCGGGCGACCTCGCCAGCGGCATCGCGCTGCGCTTGTGGCGCAGCGGTATTGAGGTCGTGATGACCGATCTTCCGCGTCCGACCGCCATCCGCCGCACAGTGTCCTTTTCCGAGGCCATTGTCCACGGGGAAACAACGGTCGAGGATGTGACCGCGCGCCTTGCCGCGAACGCGGACGAGGCCCGCGCCCTGCTTGCGCAGGGCATCGTTCCTGTGCTGGCCGACCCCGACTGTGCCTGCCGCGCCGACCTGCATCCCGACGCGCTGGTGGACGCCATTCTTGCCAAGCGAAACCTCGGCACGAGGCGCACCGACGCGCCCATTGTCATCGGTGTCGGCCCCGGTTTCACGGCGGGGGTGGACTGCCACGCGGTCGTCGAGACCATGCGCGGTCACACGCTCGGCCGCGTGATCTACACCGGTAGCGCACTGCCGAATACCAACATTCCCGGCCTCATCGGCGGCTTTGCGGGCGAGCGCGTGCTCCGCGCGCCTGCGTACGGTGAGTTTCGCTCTGCCCGTCAGATCGGTGACCTTGTGAAGGCCGGCGACATCGCGGGCTATGTGGCGGGCGAGCCGATGGCCTGCACCATCGACGGGGTGCTGCGCGGCCTGATCGCCGACGGTGTTTTGGTTCATAAGGGCATGAAGTCCGGCGATGTGGACCCGCGCGGCGATGTGGACAACTGCTATACCGCTTCCGACAAGGCACTCGCGGTCGGCGGCGGCGTGCTGGAGGCGCTGCTGCACCTGAGCGGCGCGCTGCGGAGGGACTGACATGAGAAATATCCTGCTCATCAACAACGAACCGACACCTGATAACCTCGGCCCCATCGCCCGCGCGGGAGAGCTTGGCCTTGCCGTTCCGCTCTATAACATCGACGCGCTCTCGGCAAAACTCGCGGAGTTCGGCGCGGTCACGGTGCGGCACTATACGCAGCTCCGGGAGCTTGACCTTGCGCCGGACTGCATTTTTCTCTCCGGCTGCTTTACCACATGGGACGATGACCACCTGCACGAGGTCTTTGCCGACGAGCTCGCGCTCATTCGAGAGGCGAGCGTCCCGCTCTTCGGCATCTGCGCCGGATTACAGCTCATCGGCCTTGCCTTCGGCGCGCCGCTGGTCTATCCGGGCAAGGCGTATGAGGAGTTCGGCTTCCTCCCGCAGACCGTCCTCGAGCGCCACCCGCTGCTTGACGGATTGGGCGGCACGCTCTGCTGTTTTGAGCATCACCGCGGACAGCTCAGCGCGGTGCCGGAGGGCTTCCGTTTGCTGGCAGTGCGTGAGGCGTGCCGTGTGCAGCTACTTGCGCATGAGTCGCGCCCCATTTTCGGCACGCAGTTCCACCCCGAGCTGCAAGACGCCGCGCACCGCGACGGGCAGCGCATTTTGGAAAACTTTTTTGCCCACTATGTGAAATAAGCGCAAGGGCCGCCCGCAGGCGGCCCTTTTTCTGCCCTTGGGCATAAGCGGGCGCGACGCGGCATAGACTGTCCCAAAACGAGGGACAGGGGAGGATGGGCCTATGACAGCAAGGATGCGTCTGCGCCGCTGGGCACGCATACAGGGAAAGCGCCGTGCCGCCGCACACATGAGCAGACGATCGAAGCCGCAGAGCGGCCGCCGCGCCGAGCAGCCGTCCGCCGCATCACAGCGGCGCTTTATGCGCGTGATCGTCTGTGGAGCGCTGTTCGTTTTGCTCGTGCTGCTCAAGCTCGTCGTGCCGGGAAACCTCACCGCCTTCCGCGGCACGCTCGCCCAATGGCTCGTGCGCGACGCGGACTTTCGGGAGGCCTTCTCCGCCGTTGGCCATGCCGTTGCCGCACCGCAGCATTTCGCGGAGTCGCTCGGAAACGCTTACATCGCCGTGTTCGGTGACGGTGACGCGCGTGAAGTCGGCGGCAAGGCGGAGTTCTCCCAGCCCTCGGATACTGACCCGCAGCCGGACGCGCGCCCCCTGCCGGACTATGTGCTCGACGCGCAGCCCTCGCTGCCGTTCCCCTGTGTCTCTCCGCTCGACGGCGTGCTGACCTCCGGCTTTGGCTGGCGCGAGGACCCAAACAGCGGTGCGGAGAGCTTTCACACCGGACTGGATCTCGCCGCCGACGAGGGCACGCCCTTCGTCTGCTTTGCCGACGGTACGGTCGGCGTGGTGGGAGAGAGCACCGTGCTCGGCAAATACCTGACCGTCCGCCACGCAGAGGGCTACGAAACGCTCTATGCCCATTGCAGCAAAATTTCGGTCGGCACAGGACAAAGCGTCCTGCGCGGCGACACGCTCGGCGCGGTCGGCGCGACGGGCAACGCCACCGGCGCGCATCTGCACTTTGAGTTGCTGCAAGGCTCAAAGTACCTCGATCCCACCCCGTATGCCGCAAAAACCGTTTAGCGCCGCTGTGCGTGTGAGCAGCAGCTTTTGGCTGCTCGTACTGCTCGCCGTCATCATCTCGCCGCTCACGGCGGTCATGGCGATCCTGTCTGCCGCGGCACTGCACGAGCTCGGCCACCTTGCCGCCATGCGGCACTATGGCGTGGCTGTTAAGCGTTTTCGCCTTACGGCGCTCGGCGCGGAGCTGGACGCTCCCCCCCTCGCGCGCCTTTCCTACGGCCGCGAGTTGGTCGTCACGCTCGCGGGGGTAACGGTCAATTTTCTCTGCGCAGCTCTGCTTGCGCTTCTCGGGCTGAAGCTATGGCGCGAGTGGTGCTTTGTCTTTGCCGGCGCACATCTCGTGCTCGCGGTGTTTAACCTCCTGCCCATCGCGCCGCTCGACGGCGCAAGGGCGCTCTATCTCGTCACAGCCCTTCTCCTCGGCCCTGTGGCGGGGGAACGCATCGCGGCGGCGGTCAGCATCGGCTGCTCGCTCGCGCTGTGCGCGCTGGGGGTCCGACTTTCCTTTGCGCTGCACAGCGGGTATCTCTTTGCCTTCGCCGCCTTTGGCCTTTTCTGGGGTACGCTGCGGCAAGTGGGGCTTGCGCGAAGGGGGAAAAGCGTGTAAAATACGGTCAAATGCTTTACGATAAGGAGCTTGACTGTGGACAAACGATTGGAACGCATCCTGCCCCGCGTGCAAAAGCCCGCGCGCTATGTGGGCGGTGAATACAATGCGGTGATGAAGGACCTCTCGCAGGTCGATACCCGCGTGGCCTTCTGCTTTCCCGACACCTATGAGATCGGTATGTCAAATCTCGGTATGCGCATTCTCTATGGCATTATGAACAACATGGAGGGCGTGTGGTGCGAGCGCGCCTTTGCCCCCTGGGGCGACATGGAGGAAGAAATGCGTAAGGCGGGTCTTCCGCTCTACGCGCTCGAATCCGGCGATCCCATTCGGGACTTTGACATCATCGCCTTTTCCGTCGGCTATGAGATGGCGTTTCCCGCCATTTTGAATATGCTCGACCTTGCGGGTGTGCCGCTCCACGCGAGCGAGCGCACAGAGCTTACGCCGCTCGTCATCGCCGGCGGCACGGCGATGTTCAACTGCGAGCCGATTGCGGACTTTATCGACCTTGCCGAGCTCGGCGAGGGCGAGGAGATGAATGTCGAGCTCATCGAGCTGCACCGCAGGGCGCGTCGCGAGGGCTGGACGAAGCAGGAATTTCTCCGCGCCGCCGCGCAAATCGGCGGCGTCTATGTCCCGAGCCTCTACGATGTGGACTACAACGCCGACGGCACGGTGAAGTCCATCACGCCTAAGGACGGTGCGCCGAAGGTTGTCACCAAGCGCATCATGCGCGACATGGACAAGGCGTGGTATCCTGCCAAGACCATCGTCCCCTCGACCGAGATCGTGCAGGACCGCACGACGCTTGAGCTCTTCCGCGGCTGCATCCGCGGCTGCCGCTTCTGTCAGGCGGGCTATGTCTACCGCCCTGTGCGCAACCGCTCGGAAAAGCTGCTGGTCGAATACGCGAAGGAGGCCATCGAGGACTCCGGCTACGAGGAAATGACGCTCTCCTCGCTCTCGACCTCGGACTTTCCGCCGCTCGTGCAGCTGTGCGACGATTTAGAGGACTTCTGCGCGCAGCGCCATGTAAACCTGTCGCTCCCAAGCCTGCGCGCCGACAACTTCTCCATGGCGCTGATGGAGCGGCTGCAAAAGGGAAGAAAGACCGGTTTGACCTTTGCGCCCGAGGCCGGCACGCAGCGTCTGCGCGACGCCATCAACAAGAACGTCACGGAGGAGGATCTGCTTGAATCCTGCCGCCGCGCCTTCGCCGGCGGATACAGCGCGGTCAAGCTCTACTTCATGCTCGGCCTCCCTACTGAGACGGACGAGGATGTGCTCGGCATCGCCGAGGTCGCCTCGCACGTTATGCACGCCTGGCGCGAGAGTGCGAGCAATAAAAACCGCGGCGTGCGCATCACGGTCTCGACCTCGTGGTTCGTGCCCAAGCCGCACTCGGCCTTCCAATGGGAGCCGCAGATCCCTAAGGAGGAGTATGAGCGCCGCGTAAAGCTCCTGCGGGAGAATATGCTGACGAAATCCGTCACCTACAACTGGCACGACAGTGACACAAGCTATATGGAAGCGGTCATCTCCCGCGGCGACCGCCGCCTTTGCAGGGTGATCGAAACGGCGTGGCGCAAGGGCGAGCACCTCTCCGCGTGGGAGGAGTATTTCTCCCTCGACCGCTGGCTGGAGGCCTTCGAGGAATGCGGCCTCGACCCGCACTTCTACGCCAACCGCACGCGCGGGCGGGACGAGCTCATGCCCTGGAGCATGATCTCCAGCGGCGTGACGGAGGATTACCTCTGGCGCGAGCATGAGCGGGCCTATCAGTCCGTCACCACGCCGGACTGCCGCACGCACTGCAACGGCTGCGGCGCAAATCTCTTACTGGGGAGGGCCTGTGATGGCTAAGCTGAGATTGCTCTTTACCAAGGAGGCGCAGGCCTCCTACATCTCGCACCTCGACACGATGCGCACCTTCCAGCGCGTGTTTCCGCGCGCGGAGCTGCACCTCAAGCACTCCAACGGCTTCCACCCGCACCCCATCATCTCCATCGTCCTGCCGCTGCCGGTGGGGCAGTCGAGCCACTGCGAGCTGCTCGACTTTGAAACGCTGGAGGAGACCGACGGCGCGGGTATTGCTGAAAAGCTCAACACGGGACTGCCCGCGGGGCTGCGTGTGCGCGAGTGCTATCCCGTCACGCGCCCCGTGCGCGAGTTCGCCCTTCTGCGCGCGCGGCTGGAGCTCATTTACGACAACGGCGTGCCCACCGGTGCAGTCGACGCGCTGCGCGCGCTCTTTGCCCGCCCCTCGCTGATGATCGAAAAGCGCACCAAGCACAAGGACCTCGCGCAGATCGACGTTGTGCCGCTGCTGCGCAAGATCACGCTCACGCAGCAGGAGGGCAGCATCTTCGCCGACGCTGTGGTCGCCGCGCAGAATCCGGGGCTGAACCCCGCCTATCTTGCGCAGGCCATCGAGCGCGAGCTGAGCGAGCTCAAGCCGGACTTCGTGCGCGTGCGCCGCGTGGAAATTTACGACGCGGAAATGAATATCTTCCGCTGAACACCGTCCACACCGCAGCGGCGTTTTCCGAAAAGATAGCTGATTTTGCATTTTATCGAAAAGTACAAAATTTGTGCTTGCAATTTGGCGAAAAGCGTGATATTATCCTTTTTGGCTTTTTGACGAAAGCACTCTCGGATCGGAAAGAGGTGAACACGAGCAATGAAGGAAGGAATCCATCCCAATTATCAGCAGACTACTATTACTTGCGCCTGCGGTAATGTGATTGAGACAGGTTCCACCAAGGCAAATATCAAGGTGGAAGTGTGCTCAAAGTGTCACCCCTACTTCACGGGCAAGCAGAAGCTGGTCGATACCGGCGGCCGCGTTGCCAAGTTCAACAAGAAGTTCGGTCTGGACAAGTAAGAACTGCGAAAGAGGTCTGCGGAAGCAGACCTCTTTTTCTTTACATTTTTCGTTTCCCTGCGTATACTGGGAGCAAAGAAACGCAGAAAAGGTGATTTGATGGAAGAAAACAAAATAAAAACCGTGGAGCAGCCGCGTGACCGCGTGGTGCTCATCGGGCTGTCCTCGCCGGTGCTGCGCGAGGACAGCGCGGACGAGGAGAGCATGAACGAGCTTGCCGACCTTGTTGAGACCGCCGGTGCGGTGAGCGCTGCGACGGTGCTGCAAAACCTCCCGTCCCCGAATCCGCGCAGCTTTATCGGCGAGGGCAAGGTGGCGGAGGTCAAGGAGCTCATCGGCTCGACCGAGGCGACCATGGCGATTTTCGATAACGACCTCTCGCCCTCGCAGATGCGCGTGCTGACGGAGGACTTAGGTGTGCAGGTGCTCGACCGCAGCGGACTGATCCTCGATATTTTCGCCCAGCGCGCCAAGACCAAGGAGGGCCGCTTGCAGGTGGAGCTCGCGCAGTATCAATACCTGCTGCCGCGATTGATCGGTATGTGGACGCATTTGGAGCGTCAAGCAGGCACGAGCGGCAAGGGACCCATCGGCTCAAAGGGCCCCGGTGAAACGCAGCTTGAGACTGACCGCCGCCACGTCCGCCGCAAGATCGACAAGCTGAAGGAGGACCTCGACGAGGTGCGCCGCGTGCGCGGCACGCAGCGTGAGCGGAGAATGAAGAACGAGATCCCCGTCGTCGCCATCGTCGGCTACACGAACGCGGGCAAATCGACGCTTTTGAATGCGCTCACCGGCGCGGACATTCCGGCGAATAACCGCCTGTTCGACACGCTCGACACCACCACGCGCCTGCTGACGGTCTCCGATACGCTTGATGTCGTCATCTCCGACACGGTCGGCTTCATCCGCAAGCTGCCGCACCAGCTCATCGACGCTTTCAAGGCGACGCTTGAGGAGCTGGAATACGCAGACCTGCTGTTGCATGTCATCGACATCTCCAACCCTGAGTGGATCGCGCAGGCGGAGGTGGTCGATCAGCTCATCCACGAACTCGGCGCGGAGGAAATCCCCTGCATCCGCGTGTACAATAAGTCCGACCTCTTTTTCGGCGACCTTCGCCCGCGCGGCGAGCGCACGGTGAACCTCAGTGCCAAGACTGGCGAAGGGCTCGACGCGCTGCTGTGCGCCATCGACGCGGAGCTGGATAAGGGCACACGCCGCGTGACCATCCATCTCCCCTACGACAAAGGCGGCCTGCTCGACAGCCTATACCGCGAGGCCAAGGTCGAGCGCGTCGAGTACGGCGAAACCATCGACATTGTGGCGGTCTGCACGCCGCGCGTACTCGGCCAGGTCAAGGACTATGTGGAGGGCTACACCGAGCCGAAAGAGGATTGGGAAGTATGAGCACGGCGGAATACTATGTCCCTGTGGACGCGGGCGAGGCGGAGTTCACCGAAAAGCGCTCGCGCTTTCTCGGCCATGTCCGCCGCGTGGAGAGCGAGGCGGAGGCCCGCGCCTTTTTGGACGAGATGCGGAAAAAATACTACGACGCGCGCCACAACTGCTGGTGCTATGTGCTCCGCGAGGGCGGCGTCGTGCGCTACGGCGACGACGGCGAGCCGCAGGGCACGGCCGGTCAGCCGATGCTCAATGTCTTTCAGCGCGAGGGCGTGGAGAATGTCGTCTGCGTCGTGACGCGCTACTTCGGGGGCGTGCTGCTCGGTGCGGGCGGACTGACACGCGCCTACGCGAGGTCCGCGAAGGACGCGCTCGACGCGGCAGGCAAGGCGAAAATGCGCCTATGGTCCGCCGTGACGGTGGACGGCCCCTATCCGATGCTCGAGCGCTTAAAGCTCCTCGTCGCCGCCCACGGCGGCACGGTCGAGGGGACAGACTTCGGCGCAGCGGTGAGCGTGCAGCTTTTGCTGCCGCAGGAGAACACCGACGGCTTTGACGCCGCGCTCACCGAGCTGTCCGCGGGAACGATGAGTGCGCGGCGCGAGGGCGAGCGTTTCCTGCCCGGACCGCGCGAGTAAAGCGAGAGAAGAGATAAAATCGCAAGGTATGAGGGTTCGGTACAGATGAATTTTCAACTTGGCAAAACCATATTCCCCGTCCGCAGAAGCTGACCATAGAACGCAAAAGGAGCCTGCCCCATTTGAATGGGGGCAGGCTCCTCTTGCTCAAAGCGATGACGCCTGTGCTTTTCCTTATGCGCTTGGCTCTTCGCCGCAGCGCTCCGTCCAGCCCGCACCCTCGGTGATGCGAGTGACAAGGAAGGTCGCGGCATAGTCGCCGGCGGCGTTGACCAACGTGGCGGGCGGGTCGACGAGGTTGCCGATGGTGACAGCGATGGGGTAGGCGACTGCCATCTGCTCGGGGAAGAAGAGCGAGCAGAGAATGAACTCGGCGATATAGCCGCCGCCGGGGATGCCGCTCATGGCGACGGAGGAAAAGACCGCAACCGCCAGCACCTCGGCGGTCAGCCCCGCGCCCTCGAAGGGCAGTCCGAACACGCCGAAGAGGAAGGCGACCTTGAGCACACAGCTAAAGCACGAGCCGTCCATGTGCATCGTCGCGCCGAGCGGCAGCACGAGGTCCGAGACCTCGTGCGGGATGCCGCTCGCCTCCGCGGCCTCCATATTCGCGGGAATGGTGGCGACGGACGAGCAGGTGCCGAGCGCCGTGACCGCGGGGCGGAGGACATTGCGACGCAGCCGCCGCACGCCCTCGCGCCCGCCGCCGAGGTAGGCAAAGAGCGGGAAGGCGAGCAGCGCGTAGACAAAGCTGAGCGGGTAGTACGCGAGCATCGCGCGGGCGTAGGACGCGGTGATCTGCGCGCCGTAGCTCGCCACCATCGCGGCGAAAAAACCGAAGAAGGCGACGGGCGCGTAGCAGCTCACGAGCGAGACCATCTTCAACAGGCATTTTGTCGCGTCGTCCAGCACCCGCGCCGTCACGGTGTCCGGCCCGCCGCAAGAGGAGACCGAAAAGCCGAAGAGCAGGGAAAAGACGATCAGCGGCAGCATCGCCCGCCGCGAGAGCAGCGCGGCGAAGTCATTCACGGTGAAGAAGTTGACGAGCAGCGTCGCAAGCGACGCGGGGGCGTCCACCGTGCCTGCCGCCGCGTCCGTCCACGGCGAGAGCACCGGCGGGAAGGCGCGCACGATGACAAGCATAAGGAGCGCCGCAAACAGTCCCGTGACGACGAACACGCCGAGCGTCGCGCCGAGGATGCGCCCCGCCTTGCGCCGCGAGCGCATATTGGCGATGCTGCCCGCAAGCGAGCAGAACACCAGCGGCACAACGAGGCAGAACATCATGTTGATGAACACGGTGCCGAGCGGCTCAAGGCAGGCGGCTCCCGGCCAGACTGCACCCACCGCGCAGCCGAGCACGATGCAGGCAAGCATCGCGGCGAGAAAGCCGTAGCTTCGATAGAAGGAATGGGTCATAAAAAGCCCTCCGATCTCCCAGATTTTGTGTCTATCCCTATCCATAGCGGGAGACAGGCTCGAATATGACCGAAAAATTTTGAAAAAGGGCTTGACTGTCAAGTTGCTTTATCCCTTACAATGCGGTATCATGGCCTTGGGAAAACGCCCCGAGGAACGGGAAAGGAGCGTCTATGAACAGCAAGGAGATCGAGCAGCGCAGCGGCTTGACGCGCGCAAATATCCGCTACTACGAGCAGGAGGGTCTGCTCGCGCCCGCGCGGCGGGAGAACAAATACCGCGATTATAGTGAAGAAGACCTTGAAACGCTGCTGCGCATCGCGCTGCTGCGAAATCTCGGCTTTTCACTCGACGAGATCAGGCGGCTGCAATCCGGCGAGCTGGAGCTTGCCGCCGCCATGCGAGAGCGCAGCGCGGCGCTGGAGGCCGAGGGACAGCGTCTGCTCACAGCCAAAAGCGTATGCGATGCCATTTCGCGAGAGGTGACAAGCTATTCCGCCTTGCAGCCGGAGACCTATCTCCACAGCTTTGAGCCGGACAAGACCGCGGAGCGGCAGGACATCGCCGAGCCGCACCCATGGCGGCGTTACCTTGCCCGTGCCATCGACCTCACGCTCACGGGAATATTGGTCTCGTTTGTGCAGTTCATGCTGCTGCACCATAACCTTGTGAACATTTCCAAAGCAGAAAGATTCCTTTGCGGTCTGGCAGGATGGGGACTGCTCGTTCTCATCGAGCCGCTGCTGCTCTCACGCTTTGCTGCGACCGCGGGCAAATGGTGCATGGGCATCACCGTCACGCGGCCGGACGGCGAGAGGCTCAGCTACGGCGAGGCGCTTGAGCGCACCGCCGCCGTCTGGCTTTACGGCGCGGGCCTCGGCATTTCCATCGTGGAGCTTGTGTGCAACTACCGCAGCTACCGCCGCTATATGAACGGCGAGGAGCTGGCGTGGGAGAGCGGCAGCATTGAGCGCTTCGACGAGCGCGGCACGGGGAGGATGGTGCTGCTCTACGCGGCGAGCACCGCGCTGAGCCTTGCCCTGACCCTTGCTATGGGCTTGAGCGCCGCGCTGCCGCCGAATCGCGGCGAGCTGACGGTGGCGGAGTTTGCGGAGAATGTAAATTTCTACCGCGGCTACTTTGATTATGGTCAGCGCTGGACGCTCGACAGCAGCGGCGAGTGGGTCGAGAACGAGTATGAGAATGTGATCTATTTCGGCGGGGGCGGCGAGCCAACGCCGTTCAGCTACACGGTGGAGGACGGCGTGCTCCGCGCCGTGCATTGGGCATATTCGGAGACGGAGGAGCAGCTATTCGGCGCGCGCGTGGACAACGCGCGCATGGCCTATCTCGCGCTTGCCGCGGCGCAGAGGGAGACGAGCATTTTCAACATCCGCCGCGTGATTGCCCAGATCGACGCGAACCGCTGGGAGGAGGATGCGTCCTGCTCCGCCGTATGGAAAAATGTCGAGATGCGCTACGATGCGCAGATCGAGGGCGCATTCCGCTGCATCGACGGCTGCTTTTTCTCCACGCAGGGTAGTCAGCCCATCACCGTCACGCTGACCTTCGACGCGCGGGTCGTGGAATAAGCATCCACCCGCCGAGCGAGTTGTTTTGCTTATGCGGGCAAAGCCCTATGTACCTCGCGCACGCGTCAAACGCGTAAGTACGGTTCGCCTACTGCGTAGAACCGTTACCTGCCGCCCATAAACGGGCCGTATTCGCGCTGTTGACAAAGTCTCGCTCCGCTCTGCCTTGGCAGCAAAAAAAGATGACCGCTGGCGTCACCATGCGTACTTTATCATCCGTTTCAGGTTCAATGCGGTCGCCGACAAGAGGCAGTGGTCCTCCGCTGCCTCTAAGCCTCATCGCAAAATGCGCGCTAAGTTGTGCTCGCGCTTCTGCGCGGAAAATGAGCCCTCGCACCAGACCTGCCGCAGCTTCAGCGCCTCCCGGCATTCCGGGCTGGAACGGCGCTCCAGGTTGCGCTGCCGCTCTGCCCCACGATGATGCCATAGTCGCTGTCCACCGCCTGATGGGCGAGGTAGTGAGGCCCCTCCGGTTTCCCTGGACGCTTCAAGTGACCCGACTCCGGATTCGTTCGGCTGACGCGCTTGTGGGAGCGGCGCTTGTCCCGCTCGAGCTGCTTCGTCCGCTTTTTGCGGCGCTTTCCGGTTTGCCGCTCAAGCTCCTCCAGCCCTTCCTCTCCAGCGCCGCCTCCAGCTTTCGCAAGAAGTGCTCCCGGGGCATCAGATCCTCGATTATTACCATGTGCATCGCCAGTTGCATCCCACCACCTCAGGCTTTTTTCCTTACTATAGCATACCGCGAGGGTTGTTGCGAGACTTTAAGGACCGTTGGGAGACTTTGTCAACAGCGCCGTACTGACTCATGGTGAGTTGCTCACCCATTTCATCCTCTTTTAGTTGGTTCTCTATATACTCCGCAATTCGGCTCTCATTCTTTCCCAGGTTGAATGAAAAAGTAAAATCCGGCAGGAGTAAATGCGGGTTATGCAGAAAAAAACGCCAGCATCAACGGTTACACAGTTGAAATGCGGTGCGGAATACCCTACAATAAAGGATGTTCCCCATGACGAAAAAGCCCAAATGGGTATGCTGCCGCAGACGAGAGGGAGAAACTGTGCAAGAGCAACTTCCACTCGCCAGGCAAAGCCGGTATTATGCCCGCCAGGGATAAGCGAATTCAGAAAGCTCTACATCATAAACTGAGAGCTACTTGCCCTGTGAGCATCAGGGCAGGGGCATTATTAACAGCCTTGGCTTTAAGGGCCTTTTTGCCATGAGGCCATGGGGTCGCAATAGAATATATGTGTCCATTGCTGACTAGAAAGATTTCGCTCCAGCAGGGCAGGGTTTTTGAATTCCGGACCGTTATCTGTTAGGATCACCTCAAAGAGATCCCGCATCGTTTCTGTGCCAAGTACCAATTCCATTGCCTCAAAGGTTTCGCAAACATCTGCCTGGGTGTTTCGGGCCAGCAAAAAGCCAGCATAAAATTGCGGTTACGAAAGAGCATCGTCAGAAGAACGGGACCACCTTTAGAACCCTCTACAGTATCCATTTCGACCATGTTTGCCTCAGGATGGTTTTCCATGTACCGTTCAAAATCTTTGTAAGTGCGCTCCACGCGGTAGCCGGGGACAGGTTTTTCAATATGTTTCCGCACCTTTCTAAGTTTATGGCGGCTCAACCGTTGAGCCGCTGCCTATGCCCTACTCCTCGCCGTCATCAGGCCATGAGGAGATACCATTGGCGCTTTTCAATTCCACATCGACAAAAAGTGGTTGGTATCATAATATGATACCAACCACTTTTCGGTGCAGCAGCTTCCGTAATCAAGTAGTATGCCCTCTCCCAGCTGATCCTGTTTCAACCCATGCTCCCGATTTTATTGCCATTTTCGTACATATCCGCGGCATACTCGCGGTGATTCGGCCCCTCGTATGGCACCCAGCCAAAGCCCGGAATATAGACCTCATACCCCCTCGGAGAGCCCACGATACTTTGCAGCCGCAGGATGAAAGTATCATAGTAGGTTATTACACTTCCGCAGAAGTGCCTCTCCGAAAGCTCCCCCGTCCTGCACAATCTGAAATCAGGAGGTAAACTGCCTATGGCAAGAGGCGACGGTATTCACCGTACCAACGCAAGAAATGCAAGAATGAAAGACGCAGACATCAGCAACGCGCAGGCGCACAACGAGCGCGAAAAATCGTCGTATGTCAATCAGGACATCGTTCCCGAACGGACGCCATACAACGTCCATTTAAAAACACCAACCGCCGGGTATAATGAGATGTTCGAGCAGATGCGCTCTGACGGCGTGATCTCCACGCGCGGTCTGAAAGCAGACGCCGAGAAGTTCGGAGAGCTGATCTTCGATGTTAACTCCGCCTACTTTTTCAACCACGGCGGCTACGAGTTTGCAAAACAATTCTACGCCGATGCCTACAAAGCTGCAATCAAAATCGTCGGCGGCGAGCAATACATTCTTTCAGCGGTCATGCACGCTGACGAGCGCAACCGCGCCATGTCCGACGCGCTGGGGCAGGACGTGTACCACTATCATCTTCATGTGATCTATATCCCAGTCGTGGAAAAACAAATTCTGTGGTCGAAGCGCTGCAAGGATGAGACGCTTCGCGGCACGGTCAAGGAAACAATCCAGCAGGTCAGCATGAGCAAGAAGTGGGACTCCAGGCCTGCGCTGGACGAGAACGGCGATCCGATTCTGAGCGCCAAGGGCAAGCCTGTTCTCAAAAAATCCTACAGCGTTTTGCAGGATGATTTCTTCCGGTATATGCACGACGCCGGGTACGACGATGTGGAGCGCGGCGAACGAGGAAGCTCGGAGGAACACTTGACCGTGACGCAGTTCAAGGTGCAGCAGGAGCAGGCGCGGCTGGCAGAACTCACGGAGTAGAACCGCCAACAGGAACAGCAGGCGGCGACGCTCGGCAGACAGATTGAGAAAATTCGGAATCAGCAGGTCGATGTGGCGACTATCGAAAAGATTGAGGCGAAGTCTGTCCCCTTCTCAAACAAGGTTTCCGTGGAGCGTGAGGATTTTGAACGCCTGTCCACGCTTGCAAAGAAGTACATTACAGCCGAGAAAAAGTAATCCAAACTGCAAAAGGCTTTGGATGCAGCAAACAGGCTGATTGCAAAACTCAAGGCAGAGATCGCCGGTTTGAAGCAGGAGCTTTCCGAGTACAAATCCGTTCGCAGCAAGCTCCGTACATCGGACGTGGAACGTGAAAACGCAGAGCTTCGCGGGAAAGTTCAACGCTATGAGGACGTAATCCAGCGCAATAACCTTTGGCATTTCTTCCGTCCGCGCAGAGAAAAAGCGATAACGCGCGATGATGTCCGCTGATGCCGTGTTGAGCTGAGAAAAACGGATTTTACCGAATGGGAGCGTCCAAATCGAACAGCGTATCATCTGGGCGCTCCCCATTTAAAAATCAGCCTGTTTTTGCGGGTATAGAGCTGAGAAAAAATCTTGAAAACGCGCCTGTTTTTGCAGAACAGGCAGAAATGGAGGCAATATGAAAACTGGACTGACCAAGCGGCAGAAAACAACCTGCATCTATTTTGACGAATCCAGCAAAACCGTTGAAATTCAAACGCACAATACCGCGCTCAAAAAGCGGCTGACACAGTACGCGGCAGAGTATCCCAACCTGTGCAGGCAGACCGACGATAACGAACAGGGTGAGCTGACCTTTGAGGTTGACCGCAGGCGCTTCGCTGTCCGTCTGACCGCACCGTATTCCGACGAGCGCCGACACGCGGCAAGTGAGCTTGCCAAGAAAAATGGATTGAAAGGGCGAGATAAAACCGAAAGTAAGTGATTTATCTGCTAGTGTCCATAGGAGCCGCCATGCTCCTATGGACATTGTGTATGAGCAAGAAATATTGGTAATTACGTACTTGTTCCCTGCTCCAAAGCATGATATACTGATAACGAGTTCAGTGAAAGCTGATTTTTAATGATTTCACTATTCTAACGGAAGTCACTATGTCTATGTCCTCTCGTCAAGAAGCTATGGAGGGTGAGCCCGTTCGCCGTCATGTTTCGGATGCAGTTCTGAAATATGATAAGCCTGTCTACGGAATGTTTATTGCGGTGCGCATCGACACTAACACTGCCGAGACATTTCGACATGGCATTTGGTATGCAAAGGGAGGTGTTAAGCAGCGTCTGGACATCGTACCTTTGACATTGGCACAATTTCAGAAGTATTTTGTCGCAATGTTTGAGGCAGATAAGGCAAATCCTGAACAGCTTAGAGATTTAATCCTTAAATGCGAGTCAAGGCGGGATATACTGGAGGCACCTGCGTGGAAGCAGTATATTGATGCAACGGTTTCCGACAAGGCGACTGAGATTATAAGCGGAATTGTTACGCATAGGTCAAAAGATATATGGATTTAATGGTTCTGATAGTGATTTCATGACGAAATCTTTTGTTTCGGACTTTTCGCCTGTTATTTATAAGTTAAATGATAACTATCGTTCTGCCAAACGGATAGTAGAATTTGCCAATCGCTTGGAACATTATGATAGTGTTACAAATTATGTATACGAAGGCGAACTATTAGGAATGCCCATGCTCAGTATCGGGATCGATGTATCCAAAGGAAAAAGCACCGTGTGCGGAATGAAAGCGGAGATCGGAGATGTCCGCCGCTTTCATAGCAAGCGGGCTCTCATCGCATACGCCGGCATCGATGCGCCGCCGTACCAGTCCGGCAAATTCTGCGCGAATAACCGGCATATCTCCAAGCGGGGAAATCGCTATCTGCGTAAGACCGGGTACGAAGTCATGCAGAGCTATGTGATGCACAAGCCGGCAAACGACCCGATTTGCCGTCCCTGCCTTGCTACACTCTTTTTCTGCCTATAACTTTTCTTTTTAATTAGGACTTGACTTTTTAGCAGGTTTACAGCGGTGCGATTTTTGGACGGTTGAAAGTTTCTTTTCATTGACTGTTATGAAATGACTCTTGTCAAGGTGAAAATT
>NZ_JAFBIQ010000015.1 GCF_021531315.1 Oscillibacter valericigenes
ATCCCTTTGATGCCGATATGGCTTCTTTCATCCATAATGAAATGCGCAAGCACGGTGTAAAGCTGGCACTTGGTCATACCGTAGAAGGGTTTGAGGAAAGGGACGGCGGCATGGATGTGCTGCTGAAAGACGAACAGCCTCTCCATGCGGATATGGTAATCCTGGCCATTGGTGTTTCTCCCGAAACCACCCTTGCAAAGGATGCCGGGTTGGAACTGGGCATTAAAGGAAGTATTGTGGTCAATGACCGAATGGAAACCTCCATTTCCGACATCTATGCCGTGGGCGATGCGGTGCAGGTGAAGCACTTTGTCACAGGGCAGGATGTTCTGATTTCTTTGGCGGGCCCTGCTAACAAACAGGGACGAATCGCTGCGGACAACATCTGTGGTGGAGACAGCCATTATACCGGCTCCCAAGGCAGCAGTGTCATCAAGATCTTTGGCATGACTGCCGCTACTACCGGCGTAAATGAGACCAACGCCAGAAAAACAGGGCTGGATGTTGATACGGTTATCCTGTCGCCCATGAGCCATGCAGGTTACTACCCCGGCGGGAAAGTCATGACAATGAAGGTGGTCTTTGAAAAGGCGACTTATCGCCTGCTGGGTGCGCAGATCGTAGGCTATGAAGGTGTGGATAAGCGCATTGATGTGCTGGCCACCGCTATCCGGGCAGGAATGAAAGCCACGGAACTGAAGGATCTGGATCTGGCCTACGCACCGCCTTATTCCTCTGCGAAAGACCCGGTAAATATGGCTGGCTTTATGGTTGAGAATATCGCAAACGGTGTTCTGAAACAATGGCATCTGGAAGATGCAGATCGTCTTCCTCGTGACGGAAGCGTAACTCTGTTGGACACCCGCACTGTGGAAGAATTCGCACACGGACACATTGACGGCTTCTTTAACATCCCGGTGGACGAGCTGCGGGAGCGGCTGGGTGAGCTGGACAAGCGTAAGCCTGTCTACGTCATCTGTCAGAGCGGTCTGCGCAGCTACATTGCCTGTCGTATCCTGGCCGGAAACGGCTTTGACTGCTATAACTTCTCCGGCGGCTTCCGGTTCTATGATGCTGTGACCAATGATCGCTGTCTCATTGAATCGGCTACGGCCTGCGGAATGGATCGAGCATAAAATCAGGACATCTGCTTGCAACTAATAGCAAGCAGATGTCCTTTTTGCTTAATCATTTTGCAATTGTTCCAGTCTGATTTTGTCTGTAACCTCCACTGTTCCACGAGTCAGCTTGACCATACCCTCGTTCTGGAAATAGCGAAGCATTCGAGTAACTACCTCACGGGCGGTACCCATGTGGCCCGCAATGGTTTCATGGGTAATCTTGAGGATGTTTGTTCCCTCTAAGCTGCATTCCTCCAGCAGAAATCCTGCCAGCCTTTTATCAAAGCTTTTCCACATGATCTGCTCCATGAGCCACATAACCTCAGAAAAACGGGTAGCCATAATTTCGTTGGTAAAATTAGCTACCACAGCAGACTCTTTCATTAAGCGTCCATAAGTGTCAGCAGAAATAACCCACATCGTGGTATCCTTCTGCGCCTCAATGGTGATCTCAAACTGAATGCTGTTCATCATACAGGAGGCGGAAAACAGGCAAATATCCCGATCAAACAAGCGATAGAGGCTAATCTCCCGTCCTTCATCGGAAAGAATATAGGCACGAAGCTGTCCGCTTCTTACCAGCAGAAGACCGGTACACTCCACAGTTCCGTTGTGAATCACAGTCCCTTTGTCCACTTTTCGTAAAACTGCATTTCTCTCCAAAATCTGCTGCTGGGCCGGTGTCAGTTTGTTCCAAATTGGAAAATAGGATGAAAAATCCATGGGTACACCTCCTTGAATACATATAGTATAAAATAATTTATGGCATATGTCAATAATTTCGTTGACATATAGGAGAGGGAGATGTATAATGATCGTATAAATGGCATATGCCGCAAATAATATGGAGGTGAATCTATGCCAAGACCGAGAAAGTGTAGAAAAGTTTGTTGTTTGCCGGATAATGATGGTTTTGTTCCGGTTCGTGGCGGCGAGGAACTGACTCCCATTGTCCTGAATGTGGATGAGTATGAATCCATTCGCCTGATTGACCGTGAAGGTTTTTCTCAGGAGCAATGCGGAGAATATATGCGTATTGCCAGAACAACGGTTCAGCAGATTTATGCAGCTGCCCGCAAAAAACTGGCCGATGCGCTGGTTGAGGGACTTCCTCTGCGAATCGAGGGAGGGGATTTTACACTCTGCAGCGGAAACAGCGCAGCCTACGGGTGCAAAAATTGCTATCAGCAAAAAATCCATCCGATGCACGAAAAACCGAAAGGAGATAACATTATGAGAATTGCAGTCACTTATGAAAACGGAGAAATCTTTCAGCACTTTGGTCACACCGAACAGTTTAAAATCTACGATGTGGAAGATGGAAAAATCATTTCGTCTGAGGTTGTGGATGCTGGCGGCAGCGGACATGGTGCACTGGCAGGCGTCCTGAGTGCACTGAAGGTGGATGCCCTGATCTGCGGCGGTATTGGCGGCGGTGCCCAGATGGCACTGAGCGATGTGGGTATCCGGCTTTATGGTGGTGTTTCCGGCAACGCTGATGCAGCAGCAGAAGCACTGGCAGCAGGCGAGCTGGACTTCAACCCCAATGTCCGGTGTGATCATCACGACCACCATGGGGAAGGTCACTCTTGCGGTTCCCACGGCTGCGGCCATCACTCCTGCGACTGAAATAGGTGATTAAGTCACGGAATATGTGTCGTGATTTGATAGAATATAGATAAAGGAGGCGGTAAAACCTATGAAACAATATGTTTGCGGCATTTGTGGATATATTCACGATGAAGCTGTCGGTGGCAAGTGGGAAGACCTACCTGCCGATTGGAAGTGTCCTGTCTGTAAAGCAGGCAAAGACGCTTTCAAACCCAAAGAAGAAAAAACAGCGTCCCAGGAGGTCCTTGAAAAGCCCCATGTGGACAAGGAACTCTCTCCCATGGAAATGAGCATCATCTGCTCCAATCTGGCCCGTGGCTGCGAAAAGCAGTATCTGCCCCAGCAGGCAGATGATTTCAGAAAACTGGCAGAGTTCTTCAGAAGCAAGGCTGCGCCCGTCGAGGATGCCAGCACTGCCAAGCTACTGGAACTCATTGACAAGGATTTGTCTGTAGGGTATCCCTATGGCAATGCTGTAGCCGGTGAAAAGCCTGATCGGGGTGGCCTGCGCTGTCAGGTGTGGAGCGAAAAGGTTACCCGAATGCTCCAAACTCTGCTGACTCGATATGAATCTGAGGGAGACAAAATGTTGGAAAACACCGGTGTCTGGGTTTGCACGGTCTGTGGTTTTGTCTATGTTGGTGACACAGCTCCGGAGCTATGCCCGGTATGTAAGGTTCCCAGTTGGAAATTTGAAAAAATGGAAGGGAGGGCATAACTATGGCTGAAAAATATGCAGTAAGAAATCTTCGCTTATGTACCAAGGATTGCCTTTGCCTCTATGTCTGCCCAACCGGAGCGACTGATACAGAGAACAGCATCATTGATCCTGAAAAGTGTATCGGCTGCGGTGCCTGTGCAGAAGCCTGTCCATCCTCTGCAATCTCTATGGTTCCAAAAGAACTGCCGCCGCAGCAGCCGAAAGAAGAAAAAGTTGTCGAAGCACTTCGTGGCTTAGTTCAAAGCAAAGCCAATGCAGAGAACATTGCTTCGCAGCTTCCTGATGTCTTGAGCGTCGCTGTGGAAAAATCCTCTCGCCTGATGGCTGAGGATCTGTGCAGAGAAGCCGGCTTTATGCTGCCTCAGAGCAGCAACACCAGATCGTTTCTGGAAAGTATTAAAACGTATCCCGGCATTCCTGTGGATGCTGTGGAATCCCTGTTAAAAAACATTCAATTCAATGAAAAAACGGAGGAAAAGAAAATGGAAAAATGGAAATGCACAGTCTGCGGTTACATTCACGAAGGCCCTATGACATCTGATTTCAAGTGCCCTGTCTGCAAGCAGCCCGCCGACAAGTTTGTGAAGATTGAGGATGCTGCGGCTCCTGCAAAGAATCCCTATGCAGGCACCAAAACCGAGAAAAATCTGTGGGAAGCCTTTGCCGGTGAATCTCAGGCACGCAACAAATATACTTACTTTGCTTCAGTAGCCAAGAAAGCCGGTTACGAGCAGATTGCTGCTCTGTTCCTGCATACTGCACAGAACGAGATGGAGCACGCCAAGCTGTGGTTCAAAGCTCTGGGCGAGCTGGGCGATACTTCCGAGAACCTGCTCCATGCTGCTGAAGGCGAGAACGCCGAGTGGACCGATATGTATGACCGCATGGCTCGTGAAGCTGATGAGGAGGGATTCCATGATCTGGCTGAACAGTTCCGTGGCGTAGCTGCCATTGAGAAGATGCACGAGGAGCGCTACCGCAAGCTTTTGAGCAACGTGGAGGCCATGCAGGTGTTTGAGAAGAGCGGCGTTACCATCTGGGAGTGCCGTAACTGCGGACATATCGTAGTAGGAACCAAGGCTCCTGAGATCTGCCCTGTCTGCAAGCATCCTCAGGCATTCTTCGAAGTTCGTGCGGAAAACTATTGATAAAACGGAGGAAATTAAAATGAGTGCAAAGTTTTATATCTGCGAACACTGCGGCAATCTGGTGGGCATGATTCACGACTCCGGCGTACCTATGATGTGCTGCGGGCAGAAAATGACTGCCCTACTACCCAACACCGTAGAAGCCAGCGGCGAAAAGCATCTGCCTGCTGTTACTGTTGAAGATGGTGCAATCCATGTCAATGTGGGTTCTGTAGATCATCCTATGCTTCCGGAGCATTTCATCGAGTGGGTCTATGTCCAGACCGAAAACGGTGGTCAGCGTAAGGTTTTGAAGCCCGGTGACGAACCCCATGTCACCTTCTCCCTGGGAGATGACAAGGCAGTGGCTGTCTATGCTTATTGCAACATCCACGGCCTGTGGAAAACTGAAATTTAACATGGAGATTCTTGCAAATGAACGAAAAAGTACATGCGCTTATCAATCAACAGATAAATAAGGAATTCTATTCCGCATACCTTTATCTCAATTTTTCAAACTATTTCGAGGAAGTCGGGCTTGACGGCTTTGCCAACTGGTATAAAATTCAGGCTCAGGAAGAGCGTGACCACGCCATGCTTTTCTATCAGTACCTGCAAAACGAAAACCAGAAGGTAACGCTTGAAGCCATTGACAAGCCTGATTTGAATGCAGCTTGCCATATGGATGTTTTGAAGGCAGGTCTTGAGCACGAAAAATATGTGACCTCGCTGATTAATGATATCTATAGTGAGGCTTACGAAGCAAAGGATTTCCGTACCATGCAGTTCCTCGATTGGTTTGTGAAAGAACAAGGTGAAGAAGAAACCAATGCAAAGAATTTGATTTCCAAAATTGAACTCTTTGGCTCCGATCCCAAGAGCTTGTATATGCTCAATCAGGAATTGGCAGCACGAGTTTACTCTGCTCCTTCTTTGGTTCTTTAATCACTATAGCCTATAGATGATTGAAGTATAAAAGGCAGTATGCCGCCTGTCGGTTTTCCGGCAGGCGGATTTTTTACAGGAGGATACCTATGAGTCAAGACAATGCCAGCTTTACCTTTTTACATCGCATAGAGGAAGTAGAACTGAACATTGAGGATGGGCGCTGGCAATCTGCTTTGGCATTGGCGCTGACTTTGCCTGATATTTGCGGCGGCATTGCTTTCCCAGAAATTGTAAAGCGTTATCGGGATGGGCGTGCTGTTCTGGATAGAAAGCAGAGACCAACTCGTGATGTGGGGAATCAATATATTCGTTGGTTTGATACATACGCAGCACCTTTCTTTAAAGTTTCTGCGCAGGATATCTCTCCGTATATCTGCGGAGAACGATGCTGGCAGCTTCGATGTGAATACCTGCACCAAAACAAAGGCTTTGCAAATACTGAGGACAATACTTCAATTCGTTTTCACTTGGGTGTGAATTGCGGAACTTCCGTTTGCCAACTGGATAGAATAAGTTCTGACAACAGCCTCACGGACATCCGTATTGATATTGAACAGTTTTGCCGAAGAATGTGTCAAGCGGTCAGAGCTTATTATGAAGCAGTACATACAGAAAAAGATTTCAACCTTTATAATACGCCAGTTCTTGATTTTATAAAGGTATCACAAGATGAGCAATCAAATGCCACGATTGCCATTATGTGCAGTGATTCAGCCTACGGAGCAGCTCAGAAAGCTGGTCAGGGGTCAGGTTCGCAGCGTGAACCATTTCATGGATTTCGGAGTTTTCCTCCTCACGGTATCTGCGTTCCAGGTCTTTTACTCTGGCATCCCATTCAGCCCTTTTCTTTCGGGCTTTCTCAAGGTCTGCACCAATTCTGTCTAATTTGGCACCCAATAGAATGTCCTCCTTAATTTCGGATTCTGCCGAAGCAGTAAAAATGCTGTTGCCAGTAACTTGTTTCAATCGAAGCATAAGAAATCGGGTTCCCACAGTGAATCATCATTCCATTGCCGACATAAATACCAACGTGCGATGCACCGGAGGTATCATAGGTGCCTTGGAAGAAGATAACGCTTCTTTTATATTTGCGACCTCATCTTCCGTAAACATTGGAACGATCCGTTTGGCGCGGTATGGGTGAATTCCTGCTACTGCAAAATAAAGATCTTCACGCTCAAAATACCGGAAAATATTGCGCAATATGCAGAGAACATTGCGCTGATGTTTCTGTGGCCAAGAGCAGATATAGTCTACGACATCTGCTACAGCCAGATCTGTTAAAGATGTTATGTCGGATTTCTCCATATAGCGCAGAAGACATAATATCCCATTTTGAAAAAAGCCAACCGTTCCATTGTTTGAATATTGTGCTTTCAAATGTTTCATATAATTTTGATAAAGCTCAATAAGTTGCGTAGATGTTGGTAGACTCTTCTCTTTTTTGACCATTGAGAAATCAAAAGCGCCTTGGAGGCAAAATGAGTTTATCAGCCGAACAAAACGGCCATACATGACATATCGATATCTGACGAGTTCCCCGGTTTTCTCGTTGAAGACATTATCAGTAAACATTTGACCGATATTGGCCGTATAAGTATCATAGTTGTTTTCTGTACAGAATTTTTTGAACCTATTGCTGACCTGCTTATAGTTCTCTATGCTTTTGGGGGCATAGCCCTCATCGGTTATAGCGGCTATAAAAGCATCGCACAAATCATCAATATTTGATTTCACAGAGACCACCTCGTTTGCTTGGTAGTTCCTATAATACCAGAAAAATTATGCCGAAAGAAGTCTACAAATTATTGCTTTTTCAGTGCAAAATAAAAGATTTCGGCATAATGTTTTGTACGGTATAATCTCCTGCGATGATGACCGTGTCATCCTTCGTCATCTTAGCTTGTTCCGGGAAGTGTTTTTGCTCAAACCTTGCAAAATTTCCGTGGCAATCGCCGGTCACAAATACCATTTTCTCATCTCCTATTTTTTAGTTTGATATGCTCTGGCGGATCTCGATGCCGCTCTTGAGCGTCACGCTGATCTCGTTCTTGGACAGCACCTTCACCTGCGCCACCAGCTGCCGGATGGCACTCTCATCCCATTCCGCGATGTGGGGCACGGCGTTTTCCAGCATCCCCGCGGCATCCCTGATACGCCGATCCGCTTCGGCGTGTTCCTTATCCTCGGCAAGGATGGTTGCCCGCAGCTCCTTGAGCGCGGTCTGCTCGTCCAGTATCTCCTTGAACTGATCCCCATAGGCGATGGGATCATCCGCCGCCTTTTCCAGCAGTCTTTGAAACTGCACCTCCAGTTCCGCCAGCCTGCGGTCGATGTCGCCAAGGCTCATGCCGCTGCCGGGGAACGGGATGACCTCTGCCTCCAACGCCTCCGTGATTTGGCGGATGCGGCCATCCAAGTCCGGCAGGACGGTGTTGAGCGCGGCTATGATGGCCTGCTGGAGCGGCGCCTCGTCCAGCGTGGGCGAACTGTGGCAGTATTTCTTGCCGTATCTATTCGCCGCAACTGCCCTTTTGGGGCCATTGGCGTACAAAGCGGACAATCGCAAGAAAAAATAATGAAAAAGGAGGACAGCCGGAATCATGCCCCCGGAAACCGGGTGGCAGATTGTTCCGGCTTTTGTATGCCTATGAAACATGACAAACCTATTTTTTAATCAGATTCCGGCTAACAAACTATATGGCATTTTTTGAACAGGCAATCACCGTTCTTCAGACCCTCGTTATCGCGCTCGGTGCCGGTCTTGGTATCTGGGGCGTCATCAACCTGCTGGAAGGTTACGGAAACGACAACCCTGGTGCAAATGCTCATGTACGGTAAGGAAGCAAGCAACCGAAAACAAGAGATAGACCGCCAGCACTACACTATTCCGAACCAAAGACCAAAAGATAAGCATTGTGGGAAAATCTAAACTTTTGGATTTTCCTACAATGCCAACTACGGCGGAATCCCTCCCACTCCTTATATCTTTCTGTATACATTGAATTTGTATTTAGTAAAATGCAGACAACACCACGGATCGGCTTTTGGTTGGACAATTCCAACCAAACACCACAGCAGACAGCAGAAAACATTCTGAACGCTAGGAAGCCGGTATGATTGTTACATATAAGGGGAAGAAAAATTTCTTTTAGGTACTTGCTTTCCTAAAACTGATGTGATACAATGATTTAATCCAGAAAAGGAGTAAAAAATATGCGGCAAGGTATTCTTAAATAAAACTATAATCAAATAGTGGGAACAAAGGATTATGATAGCTCCTTTTGTAGGGGCTTAGTTTTTTGTACCCAATTTAAGAATACTTTTGCCTTATCAATTTTGACATATCCCCAAAAACAGCAATCACAAACAGGTGTATGCTGTATATGTGTATGTCCGCAACTTATAATCCCCAGTGGTAAAAGTATTTTACTGCTGGGGATTTTTATGCCCTTTGGGGCTGTAAAGGGAGGACAATCACATGAAAATAATCAATATTGGAATTCTTGCCCATGTAGACGCTGGAAAGACGACCTTGACGGAGAGCCTGCTATATGCCAGCGGAGCCATTTCAGAACCGGGGAGCGTCGAAAAAGGGACAACGAGGACGGACACCATGTTTTTGGAGCGGCAGCGTGGGATTACCATTCAAGCGGCAGTCACTTCCTTCCAGTGGCACAGATGTAAAGTTAACATTGTGGATACGCCCGGCCACATGGATTTTTTGGCGGAGGTGTACCGCTCTTTGGCTGTTTTAGATGGGGCCATCTTGGTGATCTCCGCTAAAGATGGCGTGCAGGCCCAGACCCGTATTCTGTTCCATGCCCTGCGGAAAATGAACATTCCCACCGTTATCTTTATCAACAAGATCGACCAGGCTGGCGTTGATTTGCAGAGCGTGGTTCAGTCTGTTCGGGATAAGCTCTCCGCCGATATTATCATCAAGCAGACGGTGTCGCTGTCCCCGGAAATAGTCCTGGAGGAAAATACCGACATAGAAGCATGGGATGCGGTCATCGAAAATAACGATGAATTATTGGAAAAGTATATCGCAGGAGAACCAATCAGCCGGGAAAAACTTGCGCGGGAGGAACAGCAGCGGGTTCAAGACGCCTCCCTGTTCCCAGTCTATCATGGCAGCGCCAAAAATGGCCTTGGCATTCAACCGTTGATGGATGCGGTGACAGGGCTGTTCCAACCGATTGGGGAACAGGGGGGCGCCGCCCTATGCGGCAGCGTTTTCAAGGTTGAGTACACCGATTGCGGCCAGCGGCGTGTCTATCTACGGTTATACAGCGGAACGCTGCGCCTGCGGGATACGGTGGCCCTGGCCGGGAGAGAAAAGCTGAAAATCACAGAGATGCGTATTCCATCCAAAGGGGAAATTGTTCGGACAGACACCGCTTATCAGGGTGAAATTGTTATCCTTCCCAGCGACAGCGTGAGGTTAAACGATGTATTAGGGGACCAAACCCGGCTCCCTCGTAAAAGGTGGCGCGAGGACCCCCTCCCCATGCTGCGGACGACGATTGCGCCGAAAACGGCAGCGCAAAGAGAACGGCTGCTGGACGCTCTTACGCAACTTGCGGATACTGACCCGCTTTTGCGTTGCGAAGTGGATTCCATCACCCATGAGATCATTCTTTCTTTTTTGGGCCGGGTGCAGTTGGAGGTTGTTTCCGCTTTGCTGTCGGAAAAATACAAGCTTGAAACAGTGGTAAAGGAACCCTCCGTCATTTATATGGAGCGGCCGCTCAAAGCAGCCAGCCACACCATCCATATCGAGGTGCCGCCCAACCCGTTTTGGGCATCCATAGGACTGTCTGTTACACCACTCTCGCTTGGCTCCGGTGTACAATACGAGAGCCGGGTTTCGCTGGGATACTTGAACCAGAGTTTTCAAAACGCTGTCAGGGATGGTATCCGTTACGGGCTGGAGCAGGGCTTGTTCGGCTGGAACGTAACGGACTGTAAGATTTGCTTTGAATACGGGCTTTATTACAGTCCGGTCAGCACGCCGGCGGACTTCCGCTCATTGGCCCCGATTGTATTGGAACAGGCATTGAAGGAATCGGGGACGCAGCTGCTGGAACCTTATCTCTCCTTCATCCTCTATGCGCCCCAGGAATACCTTTCCAGGGCTTATCATGATGCACCGAAATACTGTGCCACCATCGAAACGGCCCAGGTAAAAAAGGATGAAGTTGTCTTTACTGGCGAGATTCCCGCCCGCTGTATACAGGCATACCGTACTGATCTGGCCTTTTACACCAACGGGCGGAGTGTGTGCCTGACGGAACTGAAAGGGTATCAGGCCACTGTCGGCGAGCCAATCATCCAGCCCCGTCGTCCAAACAGCCGTTTGGATAAGGTGCGCCATATGTTTCAGAAGGTAATGTAAAGATACATAATCGTCAAGACGGCAACAATCAGAAGTTATGGAGGGTAACAATGGAATATAGTAAGGAAGATTTAATGGAAGCAAAAAAGCAAATTTGGGGAGTGGGAGAGAACATGGGAACAGAGGAAAGTAAAAAAATCTGGGAGGAGAACGCACAATTTTGGGATAATGCAATGGGTGACGAATGCGTCGTACTGATGTTGTATTCTTTCCTTGTCGGAAGAAGATAGCTCCATAGAGTTCACCTCCTTCCCGCGTGGAGTAGAGGACGGGAGTTAAGGGCTTGTCCTCTCTGCCCCTTTCGCTCCGTACCCGTTCGGGAGATGGCTCTTGAGTGCGCTTTTCAGAAAAAAGTTGAAAAAAGCAAAATGCGCCCGTCCGCAAGACGCGGACGGGCGCAAAGGAAATGTAAGCAGTAGCTAAATGTATTGACAGTTCACATTCATAGCCGGAATATCCCGCTTGCGGAGCATAGCTTTTTTTGACCGCAAAGCATTAGGCGGGTTACAGTAAATAAAAATGGACACGGCGATACCTCCCCGATACCGCCGTATCCTTAAAAAAGGGCGACTTTAATACACTACCCGCAATCCATTCTATAATAGGGAACAGCGGCTTTTGCGCAATATTAAATAAAAAAGCCGATAACACATAGGTTTTTTGACCTAATGCGTTATCGGCTCTGCGTCTATGCGTCTGGCACTTTTAATCATTTTTTTTTGAATTTATTATATGTGTTAGCTAACTGTCCACAAGCCGCGTTAATCTCTCTGCCATGAGAAACTCTCATAGTAACTTCAAGTCCTGCTTGCTCTAATTGATGTTTGAATGCAACTATTTCCCGTTTCTGTGGTGCTTTAATTCTTGAATTGCTTGTTGGGTTGTATTGTAACACGTTAATCATAACTTTTTTGCCCCGAAACCATTTTGCAAGTTGTCTTACATCTGAGGGCCGGTCATTTATACCCGGTAAAAGCAAATACGCAAAGACAATTTTGCGATTATGCCTTTCAGAATAGGATAAGGCTTGCTTAACAACATCTTCAATAGCATATATGCGCATGTGAGGAATAATACGATTTCTTGCAGATTGTGTTGCTGCGTGTAAAGATATTGTCAACTGAATTTTAAGATGTTCCTCGCGCAATTTTTTTAATTGATCGACCGGACCAACTGTTGATATGGTAATGCCGTCGGTTGGAAAGTTGAGCCCATATCTATCTCGGAGAATATGGATTGCTTTTATCAAGTTGTCATAATTGAATAAGGGTTCTCCCATACCCATAAAAACGATGCGGTTTACTTTTCGACGCAATAATATAACCTGTTGTACTATTTCTGACGGCGTCAGATTACGAACAAAGCCATTGCGCCCGGATTCACAAAAAATACAGCCAACAGGACAACCGACTTGTGTACTCACGCAAACAGTTCCACCATCTCGTCGCTTGATAAAAACCGTTTCAATATATTTGTTGTCTTTCAGTTCATAAACATACTTTTCAGTATCACTACTTTTATAGATGTCTTTCACCAGCATTGATAGATTTTTTTTGCGTGGGGCTTGCTTATATAATTCTGAATATAAGGCTTTTGCTTCATTTTCTCCAATAACTTCCGACATTTCTTTATAAGTAAATCCGTACGGGTCATTCCGTACTTCCGCAGGCGTATATTTAGGTAAACGTTTCATTTTTATATCCTTTCTTCTAAATAAATATCAATACGCCCTTTAATACATTCCTATTAAAACATCAGCTTCGATTGTCAAATGTGTGAGAGTACGCCAATCAACGCAATCTTTTTCAACGCAAAAGAGAAGCGGCGTCATTTCAATAAACGACATTCTTTGTTCTGATGACAACTGTACGGTGGCTGAAACCGTTTCTCTTGAAATGGTTTTAAGATATTTCTCAAAATATTCAACGACAGACTCATTTGAATAATCTGGATTTTTCAAGTGTGCTTGCACTTTAGTCCTGATTTCCCTCAAATGATTTTTCGTAGGAATTACTTTCACAACATATCCGTTAGGAGATAGCAATCGCTGAAATTCTTTGTAGTGTGCAGGCGAAAATATGTCTAAAATACAATCCATACTTCCGTCTTTCAAAGGGATTTTTGATAAGTCAGTAACAAACCACTTCACTGCTTTGCGCTTGTCTTTTTTTGATGCAATCTGTATTGCCTCCCTTGACAAGTCAAAGGCAAAGATGTTTCGTTCTGTTCTTTGCTGTATCTGCCTTGCATAGAAACCCTCGCCGCAACCAACATCTAAAATGTTTCTTATAGATGGCGTATCAGAAATAAACTGTATGATTTTCTCCAACACAACATCATACATGCCATACTCCAAAATTTGGTGCCGGTTGTCAAAAGACCGCTTGCTGTAGTTGGTTTTGGGCGATGATTTTAACAACAAATTTACATACCCATATCTTGAAATATCAAAGCAATGTCCATGTCTACAAATTAGGCTATTGCCTTGTATATCCATTGATTTTGTGCAAATTGGGCATTGAAAATAAACCTTGCTGTCTGCAAAGCGTGATAAATTATTATTCATTTGTTTTTCCTCCGTAATTACATCTCTGCTTCAATAAGCGAGTTATGCAATACGGATAACCGCAACATAACTCGCGGTTTTATCTTAATCTCATAAATGTAACCCATTGTGTTGTCCTCCAATCAATTCCGCAGTATTACTCTGCTTTTAGAAAAAGTATAGCACAAAACTATGAACATTTCAACTCTATTTCAGCCTGTCGGCGACGTTGCTCTCTCTGGCATACCGCCGCGCCGCTTCCCGCCGTTCCTCGCTGTATGGGGCGGTCAGACGGAAAGAGAAGCGGCCTTTCTCAATGTCAAACTCCATGCAGCCCGTTTCCGGGTCTGCGTCAGTCTGCTGGCAGATCGCCGGATAACGGCGGCTGTATGCAAGCAGACGCTTTTTCAAGGCGGTGTTGTGGGTGCGGATATGGATAAGGGGGTCTTTCTCGTCAAACCAAATATCGGTGGTCTTTTCCTGCTTGGTAAGCCCTGTTCTCATGCAAACTCCTTTCTGTGCCCCTGTTACGCAATAGGGGCATTTTTCGGGTGTTTTCTCCGGCTCTTGACTTGGAGAAAACGGCGTTTTTGACGATAAAAACCGCCCGGACGTGGAATGTATCGTCGGGGCGGCTGTTATCGCAAGATTTCCGATTTTTCCGGCTCTTGACCGTCAGACGCAGATAAACACGAACTGTCGGCAAGTATCGTCTTGAGCAGCTTGTCACGGAATGTTTCTGTGCTGCTGTGATTGAAAAATAACTCCGCAACAATAGTCTGCCCGTTTCTCTGCGTCGTGATAATACTGTCGGGGTTCCGGGGCGCGGTGGGCGTCCCGTTCTGTTCTGTCATAGGCGGCTCCTTTCTCCGGGCGCAAAAGAGGGACTTCCCGTAGCCGGAAAATCCCTCTTGGTTGTCGGTTATTCTGTTTTACTGTGCGGGCTGTGCGGCGGCGGTCTGCGCCTTTCTCCTTGCCCGGTATTCCCGCGCCTTGATACGGTCATACTCCCGCTGCTTTTCAAGGTTTCGCGCCCGGTACTCCCTTGAATACTGCCGGTGATAGGCGCGGCTCTTTTCCTTTTTGGCTTCTTCGATTTCCTCCCGCATTTGCCGGATTTCCTGCTCCGTTGGCTCTGTAAGCTGTGTCACTTCGTTCTCAAATTTGCCGATATAGTTGAAATATATCCCGATGTGCTGAATGGCTTGTTTTGCCCTTTTCTTGTCGCGCTCATGCACTTCAATCCGGCTGATAAACTCGTTGAGAATGGCGGGGGTCAGGTCGGTAAAGGCAGCGTAGCGTTCCGTCAGCTTCAAAAACTTCTGCGCCCGTCCGCCCGCGTTCTCAAAAGCGGATAGCTGCTCTTGCAGCTCGGCAAGCTCCGCTTTCAGCGCATAGTATTCTTCTGAATACTTCTGCGACATTTGCTCATAGCGGTCTTGCGGGATCGTGCCGAGGGCGTTGTCCTCATAGAGCTTGTTCAGCACCTTGTCAATCTGTTCAAGGCGCGTCGTGATTTGCGGGATTACTCTGAATATATCCTCGATGGATGTATTAAACACTTGGGCAATTTTCCACGCCAAAGAAAGAGAAGGATTATACCTGCCGTTTTCCAGATTGTAGATGGTCTCTCGGCGCACGCCCACCAACTTGGCCAACTCAGCCTGGGTCATCCCCCGATTGCCGCGGTATTCTTTGATTCGGTTCTCGGTCATCTCTGCACCTCCGCGTCATTATTGGCTTTCCGAGCAGAAAAGTGTGGTGCATTTCGCTCATGATAAAATCATACCACAGATCTTTTATTAAATCTACTGAACACCAATAAAACGAGGAAAATGGAACAGGGCATCGGTGCATCAGACGCATCGATGCCCTGTGGGTTATGAATAGAGCAAAACTCCTCTGTCCCAGGAAAAAGAGGATTTGACGAAAGTATCTCCCACTTCAACTGCTTTAGCAGGGGTTAGGGATCGTACATTTTTTCTAAGCTTACCCCCGAAAACGGTGTGAGTAGGTAATTGCACTATTTTTCAGTTTTTGGTATTCATCATTGATGCGATATTGATGACCCGTTTCATTTTCTTCTCCGCCAGTTCTGCAAACTGCGCCGCGCCGCCCCAGGAATGGGTGATGTAGGTTACGGCCATATCCGATTCCCGGATCATCCACTTGTTTCTCCAGGAGATAGCGTACCGGGGAGGTACAGATTCCAGCCCCTCCGGATAGAGCGTTTCCAGCGGCTCGTATGTAGGCCATTCTTCCTTGGCTCCAGGCATATAGGCCAGAACGACATTGTAGGTGATGTGCGGATACTTTTCCTTCAGCATCCGCAGCGAGTACAGAACGATACTGTCAAATCCACCCTGATTACCTACCAGAAAGGAATCAACACCCTCTGAGATTAGCTCCGTCAGCACAGCTGTCAGGCGCTCTTTAATATCATGTGGAACATCCTTATGTCCAAAGAAACAACAAACCATATCCATCTCGCCAGCGCATTACGCTGTTTTCAACCATAAGAATTTAATAATTACACAAAATTGCACAGCACAACATATTTTTTTGTATTATAGCATAAAATATTAGAGTATCCAATAGAAAACGGCGTATATTCTTGGAGTAAATCTACCCCTCCACCGCCTACAATATAAATAGATAGGTGGTGAGCATCAAATGGACACGCAATTCATACGCGACAGGATTAGCCAGCTGAGAATTCAAAAGGGTGTCTCTGAATATCAAATGAGCTATGATTTGGGACATAGCCGTAGCTACATCTACAACATTTCCTCCGGCAAGTCGTTGCCGCCCATGGCGGAGTTTTTGCAAATCTGCGACTACTTTGGGATTACGCCCAGTCAGTTCTTTGATGATTCGTCCGAGAACCCGGCATTGCTTCAGACCGCTATTGAGGAGCTCCGGAAACTGAACGATGATGATCTCATGCTTATCATAGGTAATATCCGTCGGCTGAATAAAGATTGACATTCTGTGTGAAGTTGTGCCGACAGCATTTTGAATATTAAACAAACCGCAGGCTGTCGGACAACAAATTGTGTCGAGGGTCTTGCGGTTTTCAATTTATGTAAAGGAGGATGTAGCGGTATGTTTAAGCGGTTTTTCAAATCACGCGGAAACAATGCGACAGCAAACGTAGATCCTGGGGGCGACAGCCCTGACAGAAAAGAAAACCCGACAACTGAGATACTGACATCCACCAAGATATCACCCGAAAAGGTGGAGTTTGCTCTGGAGTTTGTGGATACTCTGGCCACACTGGAAACGAGCCTTCATACCAGCGATGATCCGGAGGAAATATCCCGTGGCGCTATGAAGATGGCTTGTGATTTTTACCAAGCTGACTGGTGTGGATTCCTGATGGTCGATCTTGATCTGGGACTCTGGACTCCATACTGCTGGTATAACACAAATTCTCAAGACAGAACCGAGATGCTGACGAGCGAGTATGAATCGGCAACAAAACTCCCCCGTTGGATCACGGCCATGCAGGACAATACTAAGGTCATGCTCCGAGATGTCAATGCCATAAAAGATGAAGCGCCGGAGGAATATGAAGTATATGCCCGCCTGAAAATACAGTCGGTGCTTGCAGTGCCCGTCAAACCGCGTCCGGTGGGTTTTCTCGCGGTACGGAACCCAAAGCGCTTTGGCGATGATGAACGGATGCTTCGTATGCTTGCTTATGTGGTGCTAAACGCGATCAACCAGCATTCCTATTTCGAAAGCGCAAAAATGACTTTGACGCCTGAAGGTATCCAAAGCGACAAGGACATCGTGTTCAACCTGTTTGGCGAGCTGGAAATCTATACCTCAAAAGGTGTTCTTCGGGAGCCGGACTGCAACGCTCCTAAGTGCTGCCGGGTCATTGCTTATCTGATGCTGAACCGTCGATCCACACATCCGCCGCTGGAGATTGCCGCCACCCTTTGGCCGGAGGACCAGATATCTTCTCCGGAAACCGTCAGCGGAAACATCCGGGGGCTGATATATCGTTTTCGCCAGGCATTTTCTCTGATTTCTGATTACCCCTTGATTGAGTCGACACCCAGCGGGTATCGTATTAACCCGGAGTTGCGTATCACGACCGATTATCAGCATTTCGACCGGCTATGGGATGCAGTACAAACCGCAACAGGAGTCCTACAAAAGACAGACCTTATCAAGCAGGCGCTTTCCATCTATAAGGGGAATCTGTTCGAGGATGCAGCTGGGGAGCACTGGATCATGCCCATGGCCAACAGCTACAATCTGCGGTACATCGGCCTTGTCAATCAACTGCTGTCTATGCTGGCTGAGGCCGGTGACTATGACAGTGTCCAGCGGTATGCGAACGAATCACTGGAAATCGCCCCAGGAAATGTGCGAGCATACTACTGGCTGGTACATGCCATGTACCGTTCCGGCGCTGTCGAGATGGCAAAAAGTGAGGTAGCCCGAGCCAAGAGCATTCTGACAGCGGAAGAATACAAGACTTTAGTCGAGTATTTACAAGAGGATTTTGGGACAAATCCAGCCTCCACATTTTCAAGTTAAAAAAGAGCATGGACTACCCATATAACGCTCATATCATGCGATTTTTCAGAAATAACGCTCATCCAACGGCCATATAACGCTCATCCAACGCAAAACAGCCCTATATAACGTTCATATAACGCAGAAAAACGCTCATCTAACACCTCCAGGATATGGTTTTGAGGCAAAAGCAAATTGCCTTTGAAATCTAATCCTGGAGGTTTTCTGTTTTGTGTCCGGATAACCAGCAGGGAGCAGCTACTTTTGCACCACAATGCAAGGGTAGCTGCTCCTTTTTTGTTTTCACCGTTCTTCCGCGGTGTCGTGGCCCTCCGCCCTGAAATTTGGATCTCACCCAAATTTCAGAAAACGGAGGAACACAAATGTTTAACAGGAAGAGCATCTACGCTCTCAATAAAAAAGATCCTAACGCCCTCGTCTACACAGACGCTGACGGCAATTTGATTCGCCTGACCCGTGATGATTTTGCCAGCGAGGAGGAGTTTCTGTGCTGGAAGAAAGTGTCCGATGCGGATTATCACGGAGAGGAAAAAGCTGATCACCTGTACTATGACGGAACTCTGTCGCTTGAAGGTTTATCTGAGGAAGCAATAGCGGTTCCGTCCGCAGAAGAAGGTTACATCGCAGAAATTGACCTATCCGAAAGACAACTTCTGGGAAAGCTTTTGCTTCAAGGAATGGGCGATAAATTGACCGAACTTCAACGCATAAGGCTTTGGCTTTACTGCGTTGATGGCCTTTCGGAGCAAGCTATTGCAGAAAAACATGGTGTTGATCAGCAAAGAGTATCTAAGTCCATCGTTGCCGCAAAGAAAAAATTAAAAAAGTTTTTGAAAAAGAGGGGGTGAAAACCCCGATTTCCCCGCGATAGGTGAAGGGATAATTTTTCTCCCTGCTACGAACCTTGACAAATACTGCCCCAGGCGGTCATATCCGGCAACTTGAATACATTAGCTGACGGAGCCAGCGTCAGGCCGAGTGCGCGAAGACCACCTGTGCGGAGCATCTCCGCATCAAAGGACGGCCAAATAAGGTGCAGAGCGATACCCACTCAGGCCAAGACAGCATTGGCAAGCTGTCCCGCCATGATCCCGTCAGTCCACAATGATACTCCCGTACTGCGGCTTCGAGAGTTCCTCGGAGGGGTGAGAGTCCCGTGATGCGCGCCAGCGCAGTTCAAGTTGCCGCCCCGCCTGGGGAAGTAGTGTCAAGTACAGGCAAAGGAAAATATATACCCGTGCAGGTCACCCATATACATTATGGCCTGCGCGGATTCCTTTACTTAGTTCGTAGCAGAAGAAAAATATAGTGCTACTATGGAAAACACAGATTTCCACTCCGTGTATCGCGGAGACATATTCTATGCGAATCTCGAACCAGTCATCGGCTCTGAACAAGGAGGCATCCGCCCGGTACTCATTATTCAAAATGACATAGGTAATCGCCACAGTCCCACAGTTATCGTGGCAGCAATCACCAGCCGCATCAAATGCCGCCGCTTGCCGACCCATGTAACGCTGGACGGAAGACAGTGCGGTCTGCAAAGTGAATCCACCATCATGCTGGAGCAACTTCGGACGCTGGACAAGCAAAGACTGCTCGCTTATGTCGGCAGCGTCGGTAGACGTAAGATGAATGAGGTGGACAAAGCACTTGAAATAAGCGTCGGTACAGCAAAAAAGATGTTGCATCTTTAAGGCGATGCAGCGTCTGCCATTAGGCCGCAGTTCAGAAATGAACTGCGGCCTGCATTTATACATACAAACCAACATTGGGCCGCTCATGGTTCGATGGGCGGTCCTTCATCATAGGAGGCATCGCCATGAAGAAATACACCATGTTTGAGAATTACCCTGACGTCGTAGAGGTCGATGACCTCCGCAAGATGCTTGGGGGCATCAGTAAGAAGTTGGCATACCGGCTCCTGGCTGAACAGGAAATCAGAAGCGTCAGGGTCGGCAGGTCCTATAAGATTCCCAAGGTATGCATTATTGAGTACCTGATGGGCGAAGAAATGTGCCAAATCAAAATCTCATGACAATGCATATGCCCAGGCAATCAATTCTTAAAATCACGCATGGTCGTCTGCCATATTATCGTAGAAAAATCGAGTGGTTTTTCTCCACTTGGAGTATAGCTATTCCCAGAGTCTTGTGGTATGTTTGGGGTGTCAATGGCAGGCAAAACGACTACTTGTTATTACGAACAGGAGGATAAAAATGATAACAGGCTGCCTGCAACAGAAAAATGGTTTTTACTATGCGGTTCTCTACCTGAAGGTAGATGGAAAGCGTAAATGTAAATGGGTTCCCACCAAGCTCCCTGTCGACGGAACCAGCAACCGCAAGGCACAGAAAGCATTCGACGAGATTCGGCTCCAATATGAGCGGGATGAGGAAGAACGCGTGAAAAGAGAAGCAGAACAGTTGGAGCTGACCAAGAACACACATCCTGACGCTCTGCTCCAGTTCACAGACTATATTGAGAAGTGGCTGGGCGCCGCCCGTACCTCTCTGGCCACAACGACCTACCAGAGCTACTCCAACATGATTAAGGCCAGAATTGTGCCATACTTCAAGCCCCTGAGTCTTCAGGTTCGTGAGGTAACGCCCCAGCACATTGAGGACTTCTATCAGAGCATTCTGGATGACAATTGCACGACCAACACGGTAATCCACTATCACGCAATCATCCGCAAGGCACTTCAGACTGCGGTCAAAAAGGACATCATCCTGAAGAACCCGGCCGACAAGGTGGAGCGCCCCAAGAAGAATGTTTTCCACGGCAACTTCTACAGTGAGGAAGAAATGCTGACGCTGTTCGACGCTGTCTCCGGTGATCCTCTGGAACTGTGCGTAAAGATTGCGGCATACTATGGATTGCGGCGAAGCGAAGTCCTTGGCCTCAAATGGGATGCCATCGACTTTGAGAAGAAAACCATCTCCATCAGCCACAAGGTCATCGAAGCGGAAGTGGATGGCAAGTTTATCCCGGTCGGAGAGGATGTCCTCAAGACCAAATCCAGCTTTCGCACGCTGCCGCTCATTCCGGCTGTCGAGAAGCTTCTGCTGGAAGAAAAGGAGAAAAAGGAGATGTTCCGCCGTCTCTTCAAAAAGTCCTACTGCAGAGATTACCTCGACTATATCTGCGTCGACCAGTGCGGCAAACTCCTGCGTCCCAACTATGTGACAGAACATTTCGCGTGGCTCATCGAAAAGTACGGCCTGAAAAAGATTCGCTTTCATGATCTCAGACACACCTGCGCCAGCCTGCTTCTCAGCAGCGGAATCTCTATGAAGCAGATTCAAATCTGGCTGGGACACAGCACATTCGCAACAACAGCAGATATTTACGCCCACCTGGACTTCACTGCACAAGAGGAATCCGCAAATGCCATGAGCGGAATGTTCAGCCGGGAGCCGAAGGAGGTACAGCCCGCATAAAGAAAAAGCCAGCAGTGGCGAACCACTGCTGGCCAATGGCGGAGATGGAGGGATTCGAACCCCCGGACGGTTTGACCCGTCAACTGATTTCGAGTCAGCCTCGTTACGACCACTTCGATACATCTCCCCGTTGTATTTTCAAGGCTTTGCGGGTTTCCGTCCGGCTCAGAGCCGAATGTAGAAACCGTAGAACAAAGCGTAGAAAAACCGTAGATATTCAATTGTTGAAAAGCGTAGATAATCCGGAAAAGCCCGAAATATCAAGGGTTTTCGGAGATGGGTCATCTACAGACCTACTCGATTTCGAGTGCTGCACCTTCGACCACTCGGACAACTCTCCGTGTATGTGATTCCGCATTTCTTCCAAAAACTTTTGGAAAGAACTGACGGAAAGAACAACAAAATATTCAATTTTCGAACCGGAGAAAACCCCTGATTTTACGGGCTTTTTAAGCGGAGCAAACAGCCAACTCTTCAAAAAATTTCGAGTGCGGACCCTTCAACCGCTTGGGTACATCTCCAAATTTATGTTATATCCCCGGTCCCGATCCGCCGACCAATTCAGCCGGTGGAAATCGGGAAGAACAACAGGATAGAACAAGCAACATTATTCAATTTGAACTCGGCTGGAACCCGCATGGTTCCAAGGGTTTCAGCCGTTTGGCACTCCGCATAGGAAACCTGATTTCGAATCATGACTCCAGCTTGGATGATGACGGTAAATCAGGGACGATAGCGGTAACTACGGAACCCCAAAACGCACCTCTCAAAGTGACCGATGGATGGCTGCTCTCATTATAGCCATTTTCCCGCAAAATTCAAGCCGTGGAAATCGGGAAGAACAGCAGGATAGAACAGACCCCATTTCACGATTTGAACTTACCCGCAAACCCGCATGATTACTGGCTTTTCAGCGGTGTGGACTTCCAAAGTGGAAACCTGATTTCGAGTCAGCCCCGTTATGACCACTTCGATACCGCTGCATACCATGGTATGATACCATGTCTTGCGCGCCGTTGCAAGCAGTTTTTCGCGGCAAACGCCGAAAATTGCACATTTCGCGCCGTGAGTGTGAAATTCCATCTTGACATTGTGCCGCTTCCGTGCTATCATGCAAAAGCTGACAGGTTGCGGAGGGCTCTTGCAGGTGTAGCACAATGGCCAGGGCACCAGCCTTCCAAGCTGGGGATGCGGGTTCGATTCCCGTCACCTGCTCCATCCATTTGCGCCAGTAGCTCAGCAGGATAGAGCAACTGCCTTCTAAGCAGTAGGCCGGGGGTTCGAATCCCTTCTGGCGTACCATTTTCCCTAAAGCGGCCTGCGGCAGGGCTTCCCTTGTGATACCAGATATGTGGTGGGTGTAGCTCAGTTGGTTAGAGCACCGGATTGTGGTTCCGGGTGTCGAGGGTTCGAGTCCCTTTACCCACCCCACAAAAGAGCGGGATCGGGAATAGTCCCGGTCCCCTCTCTTTTTCCCTTATAGGGGTGTAGCCAAGCGGTAAGGCAAGGGACTTTGACTCCCTCATTCGCTGGTTCGAGTCCAGCCATCCCTGCCAAAGCGATCAAACGGCACCGCCGTTTTTATATTGCCTGCTTCGTTAGCTCAGTCGGCAGAGCACCTGCCTTTTAAGCAGGGTGTCCCGGGTTCGAATCCCGGACGAGGCACCAAAAAACACCATGACCATAGGTCATGGTGTTTTTTTGGGTTTCGCCGCCCTTGGGCAGCTCCACCCTTCGGTATTCCAATGCTCGGGGCAAGCGAATTGCCCCTCCGCCAAGGTTTTGCCGCGTAAAACGCTTGTGCGGCGCAGGCGCGCCGATGCCCTGCCGCTGCATCTCCCGCCGCGCGGAACGCGCGGGGCGCAAAGCGCTTGCGCCTGTCCCCTATTTCGTTCTATTTCTCCGCTGTGTGACGAGCAGGCGGACGACGGAGGAGATGAGCAAAATCGCGGCGGCGATGCTGCCGGCGACACCGGCGGTCTCAAAGCCTTTTTGCAGGGCGAGCTGCGTGTTGCCGGTGAGTCCGAGCGACATGGTGTAGTAGATGCCGGCACCGGGCAGGAGCGGCACGACGGAGATGACCTGATACGAGGTCACGGGGTACTTGCGCACGCGCGCCATGCTTTCGGCATAGGCGGCGGCGACGGCGGCAGCGAGGAAGTTCGCGCCGTATACATCAAGCCCCAGAGAAAGGCACAGCAGATAGGTCATCCAGGTCACGACGCCGCCAAGCGCGCACAGGCTGCGTCCCCAGCCGCGGACATTGAAGAGAATGACGAAGCCGGTGCAGGCGACGGCGATGGCAATGGCCTGAAACCAAAAGGGATAGGAGAGCGTGCTGGCGGTCGTGCGGCCGTAGAGCGGAGCCGTGATATGCCACGCAGCCGCCGTACCCATGGCGATAGCGAGCGCGGAGAGCAGCACCTGCACGATGCGGTTGACGCCGGAGTTCGTATCGCCGTAGATGATGTCGCGCATGGAGTTGGTGATGAGCAGCCCCGGCACTAAGATCATCAGCGAGCCGATGACGACAGCGTCCGCATAGTCGATCAGGCCGAAGGCCGCAATGAGGTAGGCGGGGACAGCCATGGCAAAGGCAGAGGTGATGGTGCTGAAGAAGGGGTTCATCTCCACCTTTTCCAGCTGGCGCGAGACAAAGCCGATGATAAGCCCCATCAAGCCCGCCCAGAGACTGTCGCGCAGCGTGCCGCCGAAGACGGGGCAGAAGCCCGCCGCGGCGAGGAAGTTACCAAGGTAATAGACATGTGCGGGATAGCGGCGGTGGCTTTTTTGGGCCTCCTCCAGCCACTGCGCGGCAAGAGCGGGGTCGGGCGTTTCGGCGCAGATGCGGCGCGAGAGTGCGTTGAGCCGCTCGACCGCGTCGAGGTCGTTGCCGTGGAAACCAACGCGTTTCATCACCATCAAAGGCTTGCCGTTGTCGGCCTCCAGGCTGACCATGACGCAGTTGGGGATGGCAAAGGTCTCGCAGCAGATGCCGTAGGCCGCGAGCACGCGGCGCATGGTCTCCTCGATGCGGAAGGTCTCCGCACCGCTGACGGCCAGCTCGTAGCCGATCTGCGCGGCCATATCCGTTAAAAGATAGTAGTCCATAGGCTCACTCCCGCGGCGCTCCCGCGTTTTTTTCGGCCAGCGCCAAAAGTGTTTGGCGGAAGCCATAGCGCTCCGCAAGCTCCTTGGCGGTGCGGAGATTTTTCTCTCCCGCGCGGCGGTCCTTCACGCAGCGGAGCATGAGATTTTTCGGCGAGTGGGCAAAGTCGATGAACTCGATGACATCCACCGTGTAGCCCATGTCCTCGAGCACGGCGGCGCGGATGGCGTCAGTCAGCAGCGCGGAAAAACGCTCCTGCAATAGTCCGTGGCGCAGCAGCAGGTCAAAGTCCCCGCCCTTGTGAATGGTGGCGTTGATCTCGTGCTGGCAGCAGGGTACGGAGAAGATGTGCTCCACGCCCTTTTCAACGGCGTACCAAAGCGCATAGTCCGTGGTGGTATCGCAGGCGTGGAGCGTGACGACCATATCCACATGGGTGTCAGCAAGCGTGTCGCGCGTCACGTCGCTCACAACGAAGCGCAGGCCGTCGTAGCCGTACCTTTGCGCGACCTCGTTGCAGTGCTCCACCACATCCTCTTTAAGGTCGTAGCCGAGAATGGTCGCCTTCACGCCGCGCTTGACGGTGAAATAGTAGTAGAGAATGAAGGTGAGGTACGACTTGCCGCAGCCGAAGTCCAAAATGGTGATCTCCTGCCGCTCCGTCGCGCGGAAAGCATCGTCCACCAGCTCAATGAAGCGGTTGATCTGCTTATACTTGTCGTACTTCGCCCTGACGATGCGGAAGTCCTGCGTAAAGACGCCGAGATCGACCAGCGCGGGGATGTTCTCGCCCTCGGCGAGAAGGTATTCCTTTTTTCGGTCGTGCGCCTTCGGCGCGGCGGCGCGCTGCGCCGTCCCCTTGGCGGTGCATTTATAGCCGCCGTTCGCTTTGCGGACATACTGGCGCGTCTCCGTTTCCGTGCAGAGCACAGCCTGAAGATACAGCCCGTCCAGCTCCTGTGCGAACAGCTCGGGCAGCGCGCTCTTTGTCACATTGTGGTGCACGACCTTCTGCCCCTGCTGGTATTCGAGCTGAAAGAAGGGCTTGCCGCGCAGCGTCAGTGGGCGAATCGTCACCTTCGAGCAGCCGATGCGCGCAAGCGGCTGGGAGAGCACGGCCTTGGTGAGTGTGTCGAGCCGCGCAGCAAGGTCGTCCAATATAATGCTCATGCGCCGAACCTCTCTTTCAGGGCAAGGTGGGCGGCGTAAAGCTCGTTCTTGCTGTAAGTGTTGTTATCGTCCTTCAAAAGAAGGCGGATGGCGTCCTTGGCGGTGCAGTCCTGCTGCACCATGCAGTCCACGAGCAGGGCCTCGGGCGAGGAAACATGCTCGACCTCGGTGATGAGATAGTCCTCCTCCACCTCGCAGAGCAGGACATATTCGCCCTTGTCATAGTTACCCTTGGCGAGCAGCGCCTCGCGCACCTCGGCAGGCGTGCCGCGGAAGGTCATCTCGTGGAGCTTCGTCATGTCGTTGCACAGGCACAGCCTCACACCCGCGTTCTCGGCGATAAAAAACTCCACCGCGTCCAGAATGCGCTTGGGGCTTTCGTAGAAGCAGTAGGTGCGCGTGTCGCCGCGGCGCATCATCGCAAGCGCGCGGCGGCGGTCGGCCGCCTCGCGCGGGAAGAAGCCGAAGAAGAAAAAGGTCGAGAGGTCAAAGCCGGAGATCGACAGCGCCGTGACCGCGGCGCAGGCGCCCGGCACGCCGACCACGCGGATGCCCGCGTCGATGGCGGCACGAATGAGCTCGTTGCCGGGGTCGGAGATGCAGGGCGTGCCCGCGTCGGTGATGACGGCGATGCTCTTGCCCTGCTGAAGCTGCTCGATGAACCACTTCGCCTTGCCGTATTCGTTGAACTTGTGGTTGGCGGAGAGCTGATTGCCGCGGATGCCGAGCTTGTTGAGCAGCACGACGCTGCGGCGGGTGTCCTCCGCCGCGATGATGTCTGCCGTTTCCAGGATCTGCCGGCCCCGCTCGGTCATATCGCGCGAATTGCCGATGGGTGTCGCCACGATGTAGAGTGTGCCGACGGTGTTCATTTCGTCCATGGTGTTCTCCTCAGAATAGCATGACCTGATCGGGGTCGTCCCCCTGCCCGATGGCGCGCAGCTGCTCGGCGTTCTTCTCGCTCAGCGCGTCCGCGACCGCCATCTTGCGCAGAATGTTGTGTACCGTTTTGTCCAGCTCCGTCCCCTCGCGGTAGTCGGCGGGGAAAATGAAGTCCACGCGCCCGTCCTGCAAGAGCTTTTCCACACCCGCGCGGTTGCTTTGCTGATAGACCGCGATGGCCTGCCCGCCGTAGGCGCGCATCATCTTCATGCAGGGAACATCGGAGAGCCCGTCGCCGACATAGACCATGTTGGTGAACGGCACGCGCTTACTATCGTCTGGCATGGAGTCGTTGAGCTCCTTGTCGCGGGCAATGTCGAGGATGCCCTTGTTGATGCGGTAGACGAACTGCGTCTTGTTCGTGAAATTGACATCGAGCTTCGGCCACGCGGCGAGACCATTTTCGTCGTAGTAGAACTCGCAGGCGTAGATCTGCTTGAATTCGTGCGCGATGCCGCTGCCCTCGATGACCTCGCTCAGGCCCGATGAGATGACATAGTGCTCCACCTCCACGCCGAGGTCCGCGCCGTAGGCGGTGATGCGCGCGAACCACTCGCGCACGCCGGGGAAAAGCTCGATGGCCTCGCCCGAGCGCACGAGATAGTCGCGGTCGAGGCGAATGCCCTGTGCGGCGCACTCGCGGATCATGGTGTACATATAGGCGAGCAGACCGTCCATCTTATTCTCGCGGCCGAAGCCGTTTGCCTTGGCCCAGAACTCCGAGGGCGTGTAGCCGAGCGAGGGGATGAAGGCGTAATCCTCCATATCGGTGGTGCAGAGGGTCTTGTCAAAATCGTAAAGAAAAGCGACAATGGGGCGCTTGGTCATGGTGTCCTCCTGTGAAAAAAGCGGCTCGGAGAGCCGCCTTTTTTGATCTGCGTTTATTCTTCGCCGTGGTAGTTGCGGCCGAATTTGAGGTCGCTGAGCTTGATGGCGCGCGTCGCGCCGTCCACGAAGGGGTTCCCCTCGCCGGCGTCGTCGGCATCCTCCGCGTCCTCGGCAGGAGCCGCCTCCGGCTCATTTTCCGGCTCGGCGGCTTCCGGCTCCTCCTCCGACGGGGTGCGGAAGGAGTCGAGAATGCTCCGCTCGATCTCGCTCACATCGGCGGCGGGCTTGGCCTCCACGCTCAGCGCGGCAGGCGCAATGTCCAGCTCCGGCAGCTCTTCGAGCAGCTTCAGCTCGCGCTCGTACACCTCGCGCACACGCGCGAGAAAATCCGCCGTTTCGCTCTTGGCGGCGTTGAGGCGGCGCTCCTCCTGCGTGATCTGGTCGCGCAGCGCACCGATCTTTTTTCCGGCCTCTGCCTCGGCGTTTTCCAGCAGCGATTTTTTCTTCTCCTCGGCCTCCTCGACCATGGTGTTGGCCATCTTCTGCGCGGTGAGCAGCGCAGCGCGCATGGCGTCCTCGGTCGAGCGGTATTCCTCCACCTTGTCCACCAGTACCTTCAGCTTCGCCTTGAGCGCGGCGTTTTCCTTATAAAGCGCGGTGTAGTCGTCGGTCAGCTCGTCCAGAAACTCGTCGACCATCGCCATGTTGTAGCCGCCCATGACGGCCTTGGCAAAGGCGTGGTTGGAAACCTCCTGCGGTGTCAGCATCGTTCAGCCCTCCGTCCCTTATAAGTACAAGCCGTTGTTTTCCAGCTCGTCGATCAGATCGCCCATGATGTCGACATGGTAGGGCGTGATGATGTAAGTGTTGGCCGCGACCTTCTTGATCTTGCCCTCGCCCGCGTAAGCGACGCCCGAGAGGAAGTCGATCAGGCGGCGGGCAATGTCCTTGTTGGTGGATTCGAGGTTGATGACCACCGTGCGCTTTTCCTTCAGGTGATCGGCGATCTCGCTGGCGTTTTCAAAGCGCTCCGGCTTGACGAGCACGACCTTGAGCTGCGTGGTCGCGTGAATGTTGACCACCTTGTTGCGGCGGTCCTCATCACGGTCGCGGTCGCGGCGGCCGGGCCGCTCATCGGCAAAGGCGCCCGTGTCGCGGGAGCCGAGCTCGGCGAAATCGTCCTCGTATTCCTCGTCCTCGTCCTCGTAAGGGTGCGCCCACTTCTTCAGATCGTCAATAAGTCCCATGGAAAATACCTCCCCGTGTCAATGTGTATAATGGCGGGCGCCGAAGATCGCCGTGCCGACGCGCACCATCGTCGCGCCGCAGCGGACAGCGTCCTCATAGTCGCCGCTCATGCCCATAGACAGTATATCAAGCTTATTATCATACAAAGTTGTATTGATGTCAACAAAAAGCGCGTGAACTTTTTCAAAGTAGGGTACGCTGCCGTGCTTGCCCTCCGCCACGGGCGGAATGGTCATCAGCCCCCGCAGCGCAACATGGGAGAGCGTTTTGACTCTCTCGGCAGCGGCGCGGATCTCAGATACGGCAAAGCCGCTCTTGGCCTCCTCGCCGCCGATGTTGACCTCAAGAAGGATGGACTGGACGATGCCGAGCTTTTCCGCCTGCTTGTCGATGGCCTCGAGCAGCTCGCAGGAGCCGACGGATTCGATGAGTGCGGCCTTGCCCACGACCATTTTCACCTTGTTGCGCTGAAGATGCCCGATAAAGTGCAGGGGGGCGCCGTCGTAGGCGTTCTCGGCGAGCTTTTGCGTCATCTCCTGCACACGGTTCTCGCCGAGCGCGTCGATGCCCGCGGCGATGGCCTCTCGGCAGGCCGCGGCGTCGTTCATCTTGCTCGCGCCGACAAGAGTGATCTCCTCCGGTCTGCGTCCGGCGGCAAGCGCCGCGGCGGCGATGTGCTCCCGCACCTTCTCAATGTTTTCCCGAATGCTCATGCTATTCAATCACCTTTCCGTCATAGAGATCGTTTGCCGAGACGATGGCCTCATCGCCCGCGCGCAGCGTGTAGAGCTGGCGCGTGCTTTCGTTGTTCGTTTCGATGTCCACGGGCTTGACAAGGCAGTAGTCCTCGCCCTGCCAGACCACCTCGACCGGCTTGCGGTAGGCGCGCAGCCCCACGCGGCAGAAAACGCCGCTGCTGCCGTCCGCGTCCACGCGGAGGGCGTTCTTGGGGATGCGCAGGCCCTCGTAATGCGCCAGGATCAGCTCGACATTCTGCGCGCGCAGGAGCGTCACATAGGCGAGATGGCTGTCGCCGCGCAGCACAACGATCACGCGGCCGTTTTCCTCGCGTCCGAGGCGCTCGACAGTGACGGCGAGATCAAAGTCCACGCCGGTCGCGGCGCGCAGACTGAGGGCCTGTCCCTTTCGCAGCCGCGCGGCGTCCGAGGCGCGCAGCGCGGTGACGAAGCGCCACTCCTCGCCGGCGATGAGCCGCCCCACGGTCGAGCTGACCGGCTCAGGCGCGAGGGCGTCGTACTGCGTAACGGTCATATTTTCCAGCGCCTTGGGCGTCAGAATGGCCTCGTAGCCGTCGGCAACGGCGCTGTATGTGCCGGCGAAGGGCGCGCGGACGGTCTGCGTGCCGCCCTCCAAGCGGCCGGAGAGCGCGGCGACCTCGGCCTTGAGCGCATCGATGCGCGCGCCCAGCTCATCCGTGCCCTCGTAGGCGTACTCGCGCTTGAGCACGCTCGTGCGCAGCGTCTCCCCGGCGCTCTCGGCGGTCGACCAACTCTCGGCGGCCAGCGCGGCACGCAGCGCAGTGATATCCGTCCGAATGTCGCCGTCAAGCTTGAGCGCGGTCTCCGCGTCCCGCGCGGCCTCGCGCGCGTAGCGCAGCTGCTCGAGCCGGGAGCGCAGCGCGCGGAGCTGACGGTGCTCGCTCAGCGCGCTCTCGCTGCGGTAGACTGTGGCGAGCGCGCCGTTTGCCGGCACGCGCTCGCCCTCGGCGCGCTCGATCTCCAAAAGCGTCTCGCCGCACGCGATCACCTGCTCGTCGCGCGCGAAATAGCCGGTCGCGGTGATGGCGTCCTCGCTCGCGTAGGCGTAGACGAGCGTGGTGGTCTGCGGGTCGATAAAATAGCGGTAAGCCTGCACACTGAAGTAGGCGGCCACAGCGAGAAAGAGGAAAACAAAGATCAGTTTTGTCGATAGTGAGCGGGATCTCATAAGCACCTCGGGCTGCTCAGGTCATTCCTCCTCTTCCTCCGCCTCGTGCAGGTCGATGGGGTTCAGCGGCGCGATGGTCGAGATGGCGTGCTTGTAGATCATCTGCTGCCGCCCCTCGCTCAAAAGCACGACGGTGAAGCTGTCAAAGCCCGTTACGCTGCCGCGCATCTGAAAGCCGTTGACGAGGAACACGGTCAGCGGCACGCCCTGCTTGCGGGCCTTGGTGAGGAAAATGTCCTGAAGATTGGCTGTTTTTTTCATGTTGGATGTACCCTTTCTTTTTATTCGGGCGGCGCTTTTTTGCCTGCCGTCCGTATAAAATCAGGATACGCCATTGTTTGTGAGAATTTCTGTCGAAAATTGCAAAGCGGCTGGCAGATCGAGGGATTTTTCCCGGTAAAACCAGTGAATATCCTTGCTCCGCCGCAGCCAGGTGAGCTGCCGCTTGGCGTACTGGCGCGAGCGGAGCTTGATCTCGTCCACAGCCTCTTGCTGCGCACATTCCCCTGCGAGATAGCCGATACATTCCTTGTAGCCAATGGCCTGCATCGCCGTCGCCGTGCGCGGCACGCCGCGCGCGAGCAGTGCGCGCACCTCGTCGAAAAGTCCTTGGGCGACCATTTTATCCACGCGCGCATCGATGACGCGTTTCATTTCCTCGCGGTCGGCGTAGGCAAGGCCGATGGAGACCGCCTCGTAGCGCGGCGGGGCGAGCCTGCTCTCGGTGTTGTGCTGTGTCATGGTCCTGCCTGTTTCGCGGTAGACCTCAAGGGCGCGGATGATGCGCTTTTTGTCGTTCGGATGCAGCGCCGCGGCGCTTTTGGGGTCGATGGCACGCAGCTCGGCGAAAAGCACCTCGCCGCCCTCGCTGTCCCAGCGGCGCTCCAGCTCGGCGCGGATCGCGCCGCCGGTCGTGCCGGGGGCGTAGCCGTGCCCGCGCAGCAGCGCGTCGAGGTAGAGCCCCGTACCGCCGACGAGAACGGGCAGTTTTCCGCGCGCGAGGATGCCGTCCACGCACGCGGCGGCGTCCGCGGCGTAGCGCGCCACGGAGTAGTCCTCACACGGGTCGACCACGCCGACCATGTGGTGCGGCACACCCTGCGTCTCCTCCTCGGTCGGCGCGGCGGTGCCGATGACCATGCCGCGGTAGAGCTGCATGGAGTCGCAGGAGACGACCTCGCCGCCGTATTGCTTTGCCAGCGCGACGCCCAGCGCGGTCTTTCCGCAGCCGGTCGGCCCGACGATACAAACCACCTTCGGCGGCATGGCCCCTCCTCCCCCGCGCTCACGCGCGCTTGAACATTTTCTCCAGTTCGTATTTCGTGAGCTTCACGGCAACAGGGCGTCCGTGCGGGCAGAACTTCACCGCGCCCGACTGCACCTTATCGACCAGCACGCGCAGCTCGCGCTCGTCGCTCTTCCAGCCGCCCTTGATGGCGGCCTTGCAGGCCATGGTGTGCAGCAGTGCGTCCCGCGCACTTTCCGGGTCGGCGCGGTGCGTCTCGGCGAGGCGGCCCGCAAGGTCCTCAAGGCTTGCCGCCGCGTCCTCGGCGGGCAGATCAGCGGGCAGGGCGCGGATGAGGATCGCGCCGTCGCCGAACTCCTCGCAGTCGAAGCCGAACTCGCGCAGCAGCGCAAGCTGTCCGATGAGCGCGGCATACTCCGCCGCGGGGAGCTGCGCGACCACAGGGGTCAGCAGCTCCTGCGACATGATCGGCTCAAGATTTGCCTTGTAGCGGTCAAAGTTGATACGCTCGTGCGCGGCGTGCTTGTCGATGAGCCAAACGTTTTTCTCCGCGTCCTCGCAGACGATGTAGGTATCCAGCACCTCGCCCACAATGCGCCATGGGATAAGAGGCTCCGGCGCGAGGACGGTCTGCTGCGGCTCAGCGGACGGCTCTATCGCCGTCTGCGCGGCGGAAACAGGGGAGGCGGGCGGCTCCTCGCGGGGAGCCGGCGAAGCCTTCGGTTTTGCCGCTTCGCCGCTGCGCGGCGGCATAAAGGCGGCCTCGACCAGCTCCGGCAGCACGCACCCGCTCTCTGCCCGTTCCGGCGGCGGAGGCGGACTGCGGCGGACAAAGTCGTTCACGCGCACACGGCCGCCCCGCTCACTGACGGCGGGAGATACGCTGATGAGCGGTGCTTCCTTTTTGGTCGGCTCCGCTGTTTTCACCTCACCCTGCGCGCGCCAGTCCCGTGCGCTCATGCTGCGGAAAAATTCCGGTGCCTTTTCCACTTGCGCCGCCTTCGGCTGCGGCGCGGGCGCGCCGTCGCGGTCGAGCGCGTCGGACGCGGCGTGGTAGACAAGGTCAAATATCTGCTTTTCATTCAAGAACTTCACGACCGTCTTGGCGGGGTGGACATTCACATCCACCATATCCGCCGGCAGCGTCACGTTCAGCACGCAGCCGGGGAATTTGCCCTTCATCAGGCGGTTGGCGTAGGCCTCCTCCACCGCAGCGGTGAGGAGCTGCGACTTGACGAAGCGGCTGTTGACGAAAAAGGTCTGCATCCCGCGCGTGCCGCGCCCCGCAAGGGGCTTGGTCACAAAGCCGTCCACGGCAAGCTGACCGTCGCGGCCGCGGACCTCGACGAGCGAGAGCGCAAAGTCGCGTCCCAGCGCGGCGTAGACCGTGCCGAGCGGCTTGCCGTCGCCGGGGGTGTGCAGGTCCTCCCTGCCGTCCTTGATGAGGCGGAAGGAAATGTCAGGGTGCGAGAGCGCAAGGTGCGCGACAAGGCCCGCGATGGCGGCGGCCTCGGCGCGGTCCTGCTTCATGAACTTCAGCCGCGCGGGCGTGTTGTAAAAGAGGTCGCGCACGATGACGCTCGTGCCCTCGGGACAGCCCGCAGGCTCGACGGGAAGGGGTTTGCCGCCGTCCAGGTGCAGCGTCGCGCCGCTCGGCGCGCCGCCTTGGCGCGAGAAAATGTCGAGATGGGACACCGACGCGATGGCGGCGAGCGCCTCGCCGCGAAAGCCGAGCGTGCCGATGGCGGCAAGGTCGGCGGCGGTGCGGAGCTTGCTCGTCGCGTGGCGCAAAAAGGCGGTGGGCAGCTCGTCGGGCGCAATGCCGCAGCCGTCGTCCGTGACGCGCAGATAGGTCATCCCGCCGTTTTGCAGCTCGACGGTGATGTTTTTTGCGCCCGCGTCGACGGCGTTCTCCACAAGCTCCTTGACGACGCTCGCGGGCCGCTCGACGACCTCGCCGGCGGCGATGAGATTGGCGATATGGGGGGATAGCTGTTCGATGTGCGGCATGGTATTCTCCTTATCCGACGATGGCCCACAGGGCCAGCGCGTTGACGGTGGCGTGGAGCAGAATGGAGGTCCAGAGCGTGCCGGAGTAGTCGAACGCCCACGCGAACACGAGGCCCGGCACAAGGTACTGGAGCATGAGGATGAAATAGCTCCAATCCCACGAGGAAAGGGCGAAGGTCCACACGTGCATGAACGCAAAGAGCACACAGGAGACAGCGTAGGCAAAAATGCGGCTCTTTTCCTTCAGGCAGCCGAACACCAGCCCGCGGAACAAGACCTCCTCCACGAAGGGCGCAAGGAGCACGACGATGAGCGCCGTCAGGCGCGGCGCGGCGTTGATGGAGGCCGCGATGGTCGTGTCGTTGAGGTTGGTGTGACTGTTGAAAAAGATGTTCGTTACGCGGTAGAAAAGCTCGTTCGCACCGTAGAACACCAGCAGCGCCACGCAGAAGGTCGTCATCGCGTGGCTTGCGCCGCCGAGAAATCGGCTCGTCGTGTGCGCAAGGAACGAGTGGAAGAGCAGCAGCACGACGGCGAAGAGCACATAGTAGTAGATGATGTTCGCCAGCGACTCGCTGATCTTGGTGTCGAAGAGCACTTCGACGATGCTGAAGATCTTATTGGCCAGCAGCGGCAGCACGAGCAGGTAGACGACGAAGAAGATCGTCCCCGCGACGCGCTCGGTCTGGTTCATGTGGGAGGTGGCTTTTTTTGCCATGTGGTGATCCCTTTCTATTTCTTTCGGGGCTTAGTCCGGTAATTTCTTTTTGAGGTCGTAGAGCAGCTGCATCGCCTCAATGGGCGTCATGGTGTCTATCTGTGCGCGGCGCAGGGCGTCGAGCACCTCCGCCTCGCCGATAGCCTCCAGGCTCACCTGCTCGCGCTCCTCGCGCGGCGGGATATAGCTGCCGCCCGCCTCCAGCTCCTCCAATATCTTCTTCGCGCGGGAGACGACCTCTCGCGGCAGGCCCGCGAGCTTGGCGACCTCGATGCCGTAGCTGCGGTCGGCGCCGCCGGGAATGATCTTGCGGAGGAACACAAGGTCCTCGCCGCGCTTTTTGATGGCGATGTTGTAGTTCTTTACGCCGGAGAGCGTGCCCTCCAGCTCGGTGAGCTCGTGGTAGTGCGTGGCAAAGAGCGTCTTCGCGCCGAGCCTTTTGCGCTCGGCACAGAACTCCAGCACCGCGCGGGCGATGCTCATGCCGTCAAAGGTCGAGGTGCCGCGGCCGATCTCGTCCAGGATCAGCAGCGAGTGCGCGCTCGCCTGCCGGAGGATCTCCGCGACCTCGCTCATCTCGACCATAAAGGTCGACTGCCCGCCCGCCAAATCGTCGCTCGCGCCGATGCGGGTGAAGATGCGGTCCACCACGCCGATGCGCGCGGCGCGCGCAGGCACAAACGAGCCGATCTGCGCCATAAGCGTAATGAGCGCGACCTGACGCATATAGGTGGATTTACCTGCCATATTGGGGCCTGTGATGATGGCGACACGGTTTTCCTTCTCGCCCATGTAGGTGTCGTTCGGCACGAAAAGCGTGTCCTTCAGAACGCGCTCGACGACCGGATGGCGCCCGTCGTGAATCTCGATCACGCCGGAGTCGTCCACCACGGGACAGCAGTAGTTGTTTTTCACCGCGACGCTTGCGAGCGCGGCGAGGGTGTCCAGCTCCGCCACCGCGGCGGCAGTCCTTTGGATGCGCTCGGCGCCCGCGCAGATCTCGTCGCGCAGCGCGGAAAAAAGCTCATACTCCAGCGCGTTTACGCGCTCGCCCGCGGTCAGGATCTCCTGCTCTAAGTCCTTGAGCTCCTGCGTGATGTAGCGCTCGCCGTTCACGAGCGTCTGCTTGCGGATATAGCTCTCGGGCACTTGCTCCTTGAAGGAGTTCGAGACCTCGATGTAGTAGCCGAAGACCTTGTTGTAGCCGATCTTCAGCGTGCGGATGCCCGTGCGCTCCTTCTCCTGCGTTTCGATGGAGGCCAGCAGCCCCTTGCCGCCGGAGAGAATGTCGTGCAGGCGGTCTACCTCGGCGTTGAAGCCCTTGCGGATGAAGCCGCCCTCGCGCACGGAAAACGGCGGCTCGTCGACGAGCGTTTCCGCGATGCGCGCGGCGATGTCCGTGAGCGGATCAAGCTCGCCCGCCAGCTCGCCGAGCCGTCCGGCGGTGAAGCGCTCAAGCTGCGCGCGCACGGCGGCAAGCTGCTCGATGGAATTGCGCAGCGACACAAGGTCGCGCCCGCCCGCCGTGCCGTAGACGATGCGGCCGATCAGGCGCTCCATGTCACTGATGCCCGAGAGGGCAAGGAGCAGCTCCTCGCGCGCCATCGTGTCGCCGACCAGCGCGCCGACCGCGTTGGAGCGGCGTGTGATGGCGTTTACCTCGCGCAGCGGGCGCTCCAGCCACGCGCGCAGGCAGCGCGCGCCCATGGCGGTCTTGGTCTTGTCGAGCACCCAGAGAAGGCTCCCGCGCTTTTCCTTGCCGCGGATGGTCTCGGTCAGCTCCAAGTTGCGGCGGGCGGAGAGGTCCAGCTCCATGAAGCGGCCCTGCTCGTAGTATTCAAGGTCGTTGATGTAGGAGAGGTCGCTCCGCTGCGTTTCATGCAGATAGCTCAGAAGGCCGCCAAGCGCGAGCGCAGCGGCGGGATTGCTGCGCGGCAGCGCGGAGCAGGCGTCCTCGCCGTACTGCGCGAGCACAGCCTTCTCCGCCGCCTTGAGGTCAAAGCGCGCCTCGCCGCGCTCCACGCGGCAGGAGAGCTTGTCCGCGAGCAGTGTTTTGAGTTCGCCGCTCGCGCAGGCTCCCGCGCTCAGCACCGCCTCGGCGGGCGAAAAGCGCGCGAGCTCGTTCATCAGGTGTTCCGCGCGGTCCGCGCCGGAAAAGGCGGTGACATGCGTGTGACCCGTGGACATATCGCAGAACGCGACGCCCGCCCCCTGCTCGTCCAAAAACACGCCGCAGAGGAAGTTGCCGCGTCGGTCGTCGAGACAGGCGCTGTCGATCACCGTGCCGGGGGTGACGACGCGGATGATGTCGCGCTTGACGAGCCCCTTGGCGAGCGCGGGGTCCTCGGTCTGCTCACAGATGGCGACCTTGTAGCCCTTGGCGATGAGCCGCGCGATGTAGCCGTCGCTCGAATGGTACGGAATACCGCACATCGGCGTCTGCTCCTCGGCGGACTTGCCGCGGTCGCGCGTGGTGAGAACAAGGTCCAGCTCGCGCGCGGCGAGCTTCGCGTCCTCGTTGAACATCTCGTAGAAGTCGCCGAGGCGGAAGAACAGAATGGAATCCTGATTCTGCTCCTTGATCTCCATATACTGCCGCATCATCGGCGTGATCTCTGCCATGCTCGTCGCTCTCTTTCTGAAATCTTGGGGAACTGTGCTTTATTCGATCGTGAAGGTCGTGCCGGTCGCCATGTAGGAAAGGCGGTCGCCGAGTGTCTCGCGCAGCCATGCATACGCCTCGTCGCCCGTGCAGTGGCCGGTGACATAGCGTGTGCTCTTCAGCGCGCGCAGCCGCTCGCCCACCGCGTCCACCAGCGCGCGCGGCTCGCTTTGGCCGAGCGAGGGATTATAGAGGTGGAAGCCCGCGAACACCTCGTCCGGCGCGCGGCCGAGGATCTCTGTCGCGCGGTCGATGATATTCACGATGCCGCTGTGGGCGCAGCCGGCGAAAAGCACCGTTTTGCCGCGCTCGGTCACCAGCAGGTCCTGCTCGTGGCGGAAGGTGTCGCGGGGGTAGTCCTCCCCGACCTTTTCGCGCAGCGTGGCGTTCGCCTCGCTGAGTAACTCGTGGGTTCTGATGTCGGAAAAGAGCGTCAGCTCGCCGTCGATCCTCGTCACACCCTCTGCGGGCACAAGGCGGTCGGCATAGTCGTGCAGCTTGGGGTCAAGACCGATGAAGGCGCACTTTGTTGGCGTCACGACATAGTAATCGCCGAAGGCCTCCTTCTGAAGATAGACCTTTGCGGTTTTGTTGCCCTCCAAAAGGGTCAGCAGCCCTCCGCCGTGATCGTTGTGCGCGTGGGAGAGGAAGGCAATGTCCACCTGCGCAAGGTCGATGCCGAGCGCCTTGGCGTTGACCCAAAAGGCGTCGCTCGCGCCGGCGTCGAAGAGGATTTTGTGCTGCTCCGTTTCGATGTAGAGGGAAAGCCCGTGCTCGCAGCGCAGCGCGTCGCAGGCAGTCTTGTTTTCCAGAAGTGTTGTGACCTTCATTTTGTTTCCTCCTCAGCGTAAAGCGCCCATGTGTTGCTGTCGGTGATCTTCACCATGGTGAACTTCCCGATCAGAGACCTCTCGCCCTTCATGCGCACGAGGCGGTTGCCCTCGGTGCGTGCGGAGAGCGGAAAGTCCGCGTCATCGCTCTCGCCCTCAACGAGCACGCGCACGGTCTTGCCGATATAGGCGGCGTGCTTTTCCGCACTGATGGCGTTCTGCGCGGTGCAGAGCGCGTCGAACCACTTCTGCTTTTCCTCCCGCGGCGTGGGGTCGTCCAGCTTCGCCGCGGGCGTACCCGGGCGCGGCGAGAAAATAAAGGTGAAGAGCGCGTCGAAGCGCACCTCGTTTACAAGACGCACGGTGTCCATCGCCTCCGCCTCCGTTTCGCCGGGGAAGCCGATGATGACATCGCTCGTGAGCACAAGGTCGGGCATGGCCCTGCGCGCGTAGTTGATGAGCTCAAGATAGCCCGCGCGGGTGTAGGGACGGTTCATCGCGCGCAGCACGCGGTCGTTGCCGCTCTGCACGGGCAGGTGGAGCTGGTGCGCCACATGGCGGCTCGCGGCCATCGTGTCGAAGAGCTTGGGCGTCGCGTCCTTGGGCTGGCTGGACATGAAGCGCAGCCAATAGTCACCGTCTATTTTGTCGATCTCGGAGAGAAGGTCGGCAAAGTCGTAGCCCGTGCCGAGGTCCTTGCCGTAGCTGTTGACGTTCTGCCCGAGGAGCGTGATCTCCCGATAGCCCGCCGCGACCAGCTCGCGGACCTCGCGTATGATCTGCTCCGGCTCGCGGCTGCGCTCGCGTCCGCGGACGTAGGGAACGATGCAGTAGGAGCAGAAATTGTTGCAGCCGTACATGATGCTCACCCACGCGCTCACGCCGCCGACGCGGTAGACGGGGATATCCTCCGCAATGCGTCCCGGCTCGTCGTCGATGGAAAAGACGCGGCCGCGCTCGGTGTAAGCACGGTACAAAAGCTCGGGAAATTTCCACTCCGCCTGCGGGCCGAGCACGAGATCGACATGGCGGTAGCTGGTTTTCACCTTCTCCGCCACGCGCGGCTGCTGCGCCATGCACCCGCACAGGCAGATGATCTGATCGGGGTTCGCCGCCTTGGTGTGCGTGAGCTGCCCGAGCATCCCGTAAACGGTTTTTTCCGCGTTCTCGCGGATGGCGCAGGTGTTCATCAGCACGAGGTCGGCGCGGGCGGTGTCGTCGGTAAAATCGCAGCCCATCTCGCGCAGCATACCCATCAAGCGCTCGCCGTCCGCCACATTCTGCTGACAGCCGTAGGTGTGGACATAAGCGAGCGGCTTTGCCGCGCGGCGCTCGTGCAGGGCGCGCACCTTTTCCATATATTCCTTCTGCCGCGCCGTTTCCTCGGCGCTGACCAATACCTTTTCGCGTTCCAAGGGAAGTTCCTCCAAAATGATATACTTTAACGGATAAATTATAGCACGAAGCGCGCGCTCTGACAAGTCGGCGCAAAAATTTTATCGCCGCCGCTTTATTGCCTTTTCCCCCAAAAGCGAGGAAATTTCCCACAAACTTTGTGTGCTCCGCTCTTGCAATCGCAACAAGGGCATATTATAATCTTTGTACGAAAGAAACCTCTTATTTTTACATAGAAAGAAGGGCCTGTCTATGAACCTTTGGCATGATGTTGCGCCCCACCGCGTGCGCCCCGAGGACTTCCTCGCCGTCATCGAGATCGAAAAGGGCAGCAAGAACAAGTACGAAATGGATAAGGAGACTGGCGCCCTGCGCCTCGACCGCATTCTCTATACCTCCACCCACTATCCGGCGAACTACGGCTTTCTCCCCCGCACCTGGGCGGACGACGGCGACCCGCTGGATGTGCTCGTGCTCTGCTCGGAGTGCATCCGTCCCCTGAGCCTGGTCGAGTGCTACCCCATCGGCGTCATCACGATGGAGGACGGCGGCTCGCTCGACGAGAAGATCATCGCCATCCCCTTCCAGGACCCCACCTACAACACCTATCAGGACATTTCCGAGCTGCCCGACCATGTCGCCAGCGAGATCCGTCACTTCTTCCGCGTCTACAAGAGCCTTGAGGGCAAGGAGACCGTGGTGAGCGATGTGCTCGGCCGCGACGAGGCGGTGAAGATCATCGTCAAGTGCCAGAACGCCTACATCGAGAAATACTGCCGCTGAGTGAGCAAACAGAGAAAGAAGGTCTCAAAAGAGACCTTCTTTTTTGCAGCTTTGCATTTTTTCACCTGTTCGGCTCCATGTCGCCTGAGAGCGTGTCTAAATATTGATAGTAGGGCATCAGAAAGCGGAAGCCCTCAAGCACCTCTTCCTCAAGCTGCGGGGTGAAGAGCACACCCTCGGGGTTGTCCTCATACGCGATGGCGATGTTCTTGCGGTTATACCACGGATCAAGAAGCTTGCCCACCTCGCCCTTGGGGCGCTTGAACAGCTCGCCCTCCAGCGCGAAGCGCGATTTGTTCAGCCGCCGCGCAAGCTTTTCGAGCTTTTTCGGGTCGTTCTCGATGCGCGCGCGGAGCTTCGCCATCGTCGCCGCGCCCGCGTCCCAGTAGCCGCAGCCGTAGCTGAAGAAGTTCGGCGCGATCTCAAAATACAGCGCCGGTACGCTCTCAAAGCGCCCGCAGGGGCGCTTGATGGTGAACCACAGATGGTTTTTATAAGGCCCACGCCCGTGCAGCCGCCGCGCGTCGCGGTAGATGCGGCAGAAATGCAGCTGCCAGTCCTGCTTGGGATAGTCCTCCGCAAGCGCGGAAAAGACCGCCTTTCCCAGCTCGCGCATGGGCCGATCCACATGGTCTGTAAATTCCTGCTTGTGCGCGAGAAACCATTCGCGCTCGTTGTTGAGGGCGATGCCCCAGAGAAAGTCGATGGACTGCTGCGAAAAGCCTTGAAACATGAAAATGACCTCTTTGCCTTGTTTTTTTGTCAGTTTACCAGCTTTTCCGCGCGGCGTAAAGCGGCAAATGCAACCAAAAGGAAAAACGCGGCTTCGGCCGCGTTTTTCCTTTTTCAACGAAAGAGAGGAGGAAACTCTCAGAAGTTGTCTTTTCTGTTCCGCTCACTTGGCGCCGTGGCCGTGATCGACCTCATACATGTGCTCGATCAGCTCGAGCACCTTGTTGGAGTAGCCGATCTCGTTATCGTACCAGCTCACGACCTTCATAAAGGTGTCGGTCAGGGCGATGCCTGCGGTCGCGTCGAAGATGGAGGTGCGGGAGTCGCCGAGGAAGTCGGAGGAAACGACCGGCTCCTCGGTGTAGCCGAGGATACCCCTCAACTCGCCCTCGCTGGCCTTCTTCATAGCCGTGCAGACCGCCTCGTAGGTGGTGGGCTTTTCCAGATTGACCGTCAGGTCGACGACGGAAACATCCAGCGTCGGCACACGCATCGCCATGCCGGTCAGCTTGCCGTTGAGCGCGGGAATGACCTTGCCGACCGCCTTGGCGGCGCCGGTGGAGCTGGGGATGATGTTGGCGGTCGCCGCGCGCCCGCCGCGCCAGTCCTTGAGGGAGGGGCCGTCCACCGTCTCCTGCGTCGCGGTGACGGAGTGGATGGTGGTCATCAAACCGTCCCTGATGCCGAAGTTCTCATGCAAAACCTTGGCAATGGGAGCGAGGCAGTTGGTCGTGCAGCTCGCGTTGGAGACGAACTGCATATCGCTCGTGTAGTCCTTGTGGTTCACGCCCATAACGAACATCGGCGTATCGTCCTTGCTCGGCGCGGACATGACCACTTTCTTCGCGCCGGCGGCGATGTGGCCGGCTGCCTTTTCCTTCGTGAGGAACAGGCCCGTGGACTCAACGATGTATTCGGCGCCGAGCTTGCCCCACTTGAGGTTCGCGGGATCCTTTTCGCCGAACACGGGAATGACCTGACCGTTGACGACCAGCGCATTCTCGCGGCTTTCGATGTCGGCGCGGCAGCGGCCGTGCATCGTGTCGTATTTGAGCATATAGGCAAGGTAATCGGCAGGGCAGAGGTCGTTGATGCCCACCACGTCGATCTCGGGATGCTCGAGACAGGCGCGGAACACCATGCGGCCGATGCGGCCAAAGCCGTTGATACCGATTTTGATAGACATAGAAAAACGCTTCCCTTCTTTGTTTGCGGAATATATCGAATGTATGGCACATTTGGTATTATAACAGTTTCTTTGCCGATTGCAAGCGTTTTTTCAAAAATTTTTCTTTCCTCTGAATTTTCTTGTGTTTTCGACAAAGGTTTGATATTCTAATGGTACCCTCTGAACTATTTTGCGCTGGTATGCTTTTCCACGGAAAAAGCTCCGCCGCGCCGCAAAAGCTAACGATAGCTTTCCCGAAGGAAGGATCATTTATGATGCCGTTTGATGAAAAGGATCTCCGACTGCTCAGCGACGTGCTGCCGAACATCTCCTCGCAGCTCCGCTCGTCGATGGCGAGCGTGTTTGCCGCGGCGAACCGCATTGCGCCGGCAAGTGCGCGCGAAAACGATCCCGCGCTGGATCAAAGCGCGGCCGTTCTCACCATGAGCTGCCACCAGATCCTGCGCCTCGTGGGCAACCTCTCCGCTGTGAGCGAGCTGGTGCAGAGGGAGCGCTTTGCGCTGCAAAACGATGATATTGTCGGCTTTTGCCGCGCCCTGTACGAGCGCGCGGAGCCGCTTTTTGACCTGTGCGGCGTTGCGCTGCGCTTTTCCGCCGACCGCGAGAGCCGTGTCATCGCCTTCCACGCGCCCATGCTCGAGCGCGCGCTGCTGAACCTGCTCTCTAACGCTTTGAAATTTACGCCCAAGGGCGGTACGGTCAGTCTGCGCGTCAGGTGCGCCGAACGCTTTGTCCAGCTCATTGTCTCCGACACCGGATGCGGCATCGAGCCGGAGCGCCTCGACCGCATCTTCGAGCGCTATCTGGACACCGAGCGCATCGACCCCGTCCCGCATGGGCTCGGCGTGGGGCTGTCGCTGTGCCGGCGCATCGCGCAGGGTCACGGCGGGATGCTCGTGGCGCAGTCCGCCGTCGGCGAGGGCGCGACCTTCACGCTCTCGCTGCCCAATGTCCGCTCGACCGAGCTTTCGCTGCACGACCGCCGCTATGACTACGCCGGCGGTTATGACCATGTGCTCATGGAGCTGAGCGACGCGCTGCCCAGCGGCGCGTTCTTGCAGAAATACCTCGATTAAGGAAGAAGACCCTATGGCAAAAATGGTTTTGGTCGGTATGTCCGGCGGCGTGGACAGCGCCGCCTGCGTGCTCCTGCTGCAAAAGCAGGGCTATGAGGTCGCGGGCGTCACGCTTCGCCTGCACGGCTATAAGGACCGTCCCGGCACCTGCGGCAGCGCCGACGACATCGAGGAGGCCGCGCGCGTCGCCGCGCAGATGGGCATTTCCCATCAGGTGCTCGACCTGTGCGACATTTTCCGCCGCGAGGTCATGGAGCATTTTGTCGACGAATACTGCGCGGGCCGCACGCCCAACCCCTGCCTCGACTGCAACCGCGAGCTGAAGTTCGGCGCGATGCTCGACTGGGCGCTTGCGCGCGGCTTCGATTATGTTTCCACCGGCCACTACGCCCGCGTCGGCTTCGACGCGGCGTCGGGACGGCACCTGCTCCTGCGCGGCGCGGACACCCACAAGGATCAGAGCTACGTTCTCTATCAGATGACGCAGCGCCAGCTCGCGCACCTGCTGCTGCCGGTGGGCGAATACAGCAAGGCCGAGATCCGCGCGCTTGCATCGGACTTCGGCCTTGAAAACGCGCAGAAGCCCGACTCGCAGGACATCTGCTTTGTCCCCGACGGGGACTATGTGCGCTTCCTGCGCGAGTTCGGCGGTGTCATGCCCGAGCCGGGCGACTTCGTCGATACGAGCGGTCATGTCCTCGGCCGCCACCGCGGGCTGGTCGCCTACACCACCGGCCAGCGCAAGGGGCTCGGCGTGAGCGCCGACCGCCCGCTCTATGTCCTCTCGAAAAATGCCGAGGACAACACCGTGCTCCTTGGCGACGACGCGGAGCTGTTCTCCGCGGCGCTGCTCGCCGCGCGCGTGAACTGGATCGTCACGCCGCCGACGGAGCCGCTGCGCGTCACCGCCAAAACGCGATATTCACAGGTTGAGAGCGCCGCGACCGTCACGCCGCTCGGCGGCGGCGCGGTCCGCGTGGACTTCGACGGGCCGCAGCGGGCCGTCACCGCCGGTCAGGCCGTGGTCTTTTATTGCGGCAATGTCGTTGTCGGCGGCGCGACGATCGAGCGCGCCCTATAAAAACGAAAAACGCTCCGCCTGCGTTCCTGCCTTGAAACGCGCGGAGCTTTTCTCGCTTAGCGGTCGCTGACGAACCAGTCGTCGACAAAGATCATATCGTCCACATCACCGAGGACGCCCTGCCACTCTCTCATACGCTCACCTCCCTCTGCGCAATACCATGCAGTATATGCGCGCGGGGGTGAAATGTTGCACGAAAAAGGGCAAAGGAAACCATTGGTTGACAAAACGAAACACCCGGTTGGTGGCGCAAAACGGCCCGTTTTGCTATGCTGGGGCCATCAAAGCAAAGGAGAAAGCGCCCATGAAGCTATGTGAAAAACTCTATGAGCTCCGCCGCGCGGCGGGTCTCTCGCAGGAGGAGCTGGCGGAAAAGCTGAGCGTCTCCCGTCAGGCCGTTTCCAAGTGGGAGAACGGCGCGGCACAGCCCGAGCTGAGTAAGCTCGTGGAGCTCAGCCGCCTCTACGGCGTGAGCGTCGACGAGCTGCTGAGCCTTGAAGAGGCCGAAAAAGCCGAGACGGGGCCGGACGCCCCCGCCGATACCACCGCACCGGCACAGCCGCCGTCGGGCGCTTCCGCGCCGAAGAAAACGCTGCGCCGGAAGCTTATCCTCGGCACAGCGGCGGCCTGCCTTGCCCTCGCCGTCGGCCTGGCACTCTACAATAACCACCGCGTCAAGCAGCTCGAGTGGCAGGTCGGCTCTCTGCAATCACAGATCATGAGCGTGCAGTCCAGCCTTTCCTCGCAGATCGCGGGCATCAGCAGCTCCGTGCGCGACGCAATGGAGGAGAGCGCCACCCTGACCGCGCAGTTCGACTACAACGCCAAGAAATTTGACCTCAAGGACTACACCTGCACCGTCGCCTTCTCGCTCCAGCCCAAGGCGGTGCAGGACGATCTCGCCATCTCGCTCCGCCTGCGTTCGCTCGCGCCGGGCGGCGATACCACCGCCGTCGAGCTGGTGCGCGACGAGTACGATGTCTATCGCGGCGAGGCCGTCCTCTCGATGAACGACAACGGCTTTGAGGCCACCGCCGCCTACGATATCGGCGGCGAGCGCCGGCTTGAGACGATTCGCGACCTGCCCGGCTTTGCCGACGAGGCGCTGCCGAAGCTCTATGAGGATCTTTCCTTCGGCTATGTCCTCAGCCGTTCCTATTCCGGCTCGGACATCCGATGCAGCATCAAGGGCTGGGAGGACGAGGACCACCGCACCGCAAACCTCTACCTCGGTGCCTACGACGCCGCCGTGAAGTCCGCGCGGCTCGACTATCTGGTGGACGGAAAGAGCGCCGCGCAAAGCACGCTCCGGTTCATGGAGGTCGACGACGAACGCTCCGCCGTACAGTGGTGGATCAGCGACATTCCCGATGAGAGCACCGCCGGCGTTTACAGCATCTATGGCGCAGAGGGCGTGGAATTTGGCCTTCCCTACGGTGCGGAGCTTCGGGTCGTATTCCATGCGGAGCTGACCGACGGCACGCGGCTCTCGGCGATGCTCACGCGCGAGATAATGCCCTCCGCCAACAACAGCGCCGACGGCGAGAGCGAGTCGACGGCCATGCCCGTCATTTTGACCGAAGATTGAGCGCGCCGCCTCGTTCGGCTCGCCAATATAGCTCTTGCGGGATCGTCCTTTTTTGACTATAATGGGGTGCCGATACCTCTCCCAAGAAAGGAACTCTCTTTATGGACCTGCAATTCACCCCCCGCGATCTCGCCCGCGCCGCCGTCATCACGGCGGCCTACGCCGCCCTCGCGTGGCTTTCCAATGTCTTTGGCCTCGCCTTTCCCTCGATTCAGTTTCGCCTGAGCGAGGCGCTGTGCGTGCTGCCCTGCCGCGACCGGCGGGCGGCGGTCCCCGGGCTTGCCGCGGGCTGCCTGATCACCAACCTGCTCAGCCCCTACGGGCTGCTCGATTTGGTCATCGGTACGCTCGCAACGCTCCTTGCCGCCCTTTGGTCCGGCCGCTGCCGCAGCGCGTGGACCGCCGCCGTGCCGCCGGTCGTGTGCAACGCCCTGATCGTCGGCGCGATGCTCGCGTGGCAGGTCACAGGCTTCTCCGCCGCCTTTGCAGGGCTGTTCGCCTACAACGCGCTGACGGTCGGCGCGGGCGAGGCCGCCGTATGCTTTCTGCTCGGCGTTCCTCTGCTGCACGCGCTGGAAAAACGCGCCCTTGTGTAAATACCCTTCGGAAAAACGGCGTTATTTGCGCGCAAGCCGCGCAAATAACGCCGTACCTCTTGCAAAAAAGCCTTCAAATGTGCTAAACTAAAAAGAATTATGCCCCGCTTTCATTCGGCGCGGGCAGGAAAAGAGGAAATCACCCATGGAACAGAAACGCTTTTATATCACCACCCCCATCTACTACCCCTCGGACAAGCTGCACATCGGCCACACCTACTGCACCGTGGCGACCGACGCGATGGCGCGCTACAAGCGCCTGACCGGCTACGAGGTCATGTTCCTCACCGGAACGGACGAGCACGGCCAGAAGATCGAGGACAAGGCCAAGGCCGCAGGCGTCACCCCGCAGCAGTTCGTCGATAATATCGTCTGCGGCGAGAAGGGCATTCTCGACCTGTGGAAGCTGATGAACATTTCCAACGACCGCTTCATCCGCACCACCGACGATTACCATGTCGCCGCCGTGCAGAAGATCTTCAAGAAGATGCACGACAAGGGCGACATCTATAAGGGAAAGTATATCGGCAAATACTGCAAGCCCTGCGAGAGCTTTTGGACGGAGAGCCAGCTTGTCGACGGCAAGTGCCCCGACTGCGGCCGCGAGGTCGAGGACGCGGAGGAGGAGGCTTACTTCTTCAAGCTCTCCAAGTACGCCGACCGTGTGCAGCACCTTTTGGAGGACACCGATTTCCTTCAGCCCGCCAGCCGCGTGAACGAGATGGTCAACAACTTCATCAAGCCCGGTCTCGAGGACCTCTGCGTTTCCCGCACCAGCTTCACTTGGGGCGTTCCCGTAGACTTCGATCCCGGCCATGTGGTCTATGTCTGGGTGGACGCGCTCTTTAACTACTGCACCGCGCTCGGCTTCATGAACGAAAAGTATCACGATTACGATAAGTTCTGGCCTGCCGATGTCCACTTCGTCGGCAAGGAGATCGTCCGTTTCCACTCCATCATCTGGCCCGCCATGCTCATGAGCATGGAAATGCCGCTGCCGAAGCATGTCTACGGCCACGGCTGGCTGGTGATGGACGGCGGCAAGATGAGTAAATCCAAGGGCAATGTCGTCGACCCCTATGTGCTCGCCGAGCGCTTCGGCGTGGACGCGCTGCGCTTCTTCCTGCTGCGCACCTTCCCCTTCGGCTCGGACGGCAATTTCTCCAATGAGCTGCTCATCAACACCATCAATGTCGACCTCGCCAACGACCTCGGCAACCTTGTCTCCCGCACGACCGCGATGGTCGAGAAATATTTCGGCGGCACCCTGCCGGTCGAGCGCGCCGAGGGCGAGTTTGACGCCGAGCTCATCGCCGCCGCCACCGCGCTGCGCGGCAGGTACGAAGCCGAGATGGAGAAATTCCAGTTTCAGAACGGTCTGGAGGCTGTGTTCAAGGTCATTCAGCGCGCGAACAAGTATATCGACGAGACCGCACCGTGGGTGCTCGCCAAGGACGAGGCCAACCGCGCGCGCCTTGCGAGCGTGATGTATAACCTGCTTGAGACCGTCCGCATCTGCACCATCCTGCTCACGCCCTTCATACCCGACTCCTGCGAGAAGATCTTCGCGCGCCTCGGCGCAGCGGAGGACTGCCGCGACTGGGACAGCGCTGCCGAGTGGGGCCGCTTGAGCGCGGGCGTCACCGTCTGCAAGGGCGAGGCTATCTTCCCGCGCATCGACATGGAAAAGGCCCTCGCCGAGCTTGAGGCCATTCAGGAGGCGCAGAAAAAGGCCGCGCTCCCCGCAATGGAATTTGAGCCGCAGAGCGAGGAAACGGTCGATTTCGACACCTTCTGCAAGTCTGACTTCCGCGCCGTCAAGGTCAAGGCCTGCGAGGCGGTGAAAAAGAGCGATAAGCTCCTGCGCTTCACGCTCGACGACGGCACCGGCACAGACCGCCAGATCCTCTCCGGCATCCGCAAGTTCTACAAGCCGGAGCAGCTCGTCGGCAAGACGCTCGTCGCCATCGTCAACCTCCCCCCGCGCAAGATGATGGGGCTTGAGAGCTGCGGCATGCTGCTCTCCGCCGTCCACACCGAAAAGGGGCAGGAGGTTCTGAACCTCGTCATGGTGGACGACAAGATCCCCGCCGGCGCAAAGCTCTGCTGATGGCTCTGCTCTTTGATACCCACGCCCATTACGACGACGAGGCGTTCGACGCCGACCGCGACGCGCTGCTCGCCGCCATGCCCGGAAGCGGCGTCGGGCTGATCCTCGACCCCGGCTGCGACCTTGAGTCCTCCCGCCGCGCGGTGGAGCTGGCGGAAAAATACCCCCATGTCTATGCCGCCGTCGGCTGGCATCCCGAAAACTGCGCACCCTACACCGAGGCGAGCCTCGATGTGCTGCGTCAATGGGCGCAAAGCCCCAAGGTCGTCGCCATCGGCGAGATCGGGCTGGACTATTACTGGGAGCAGAACCCGCCGCGCGAATGGCAGCAGAAGGTCCTGCGCGACCAGCTCGCGCTCGCGCGGGAGCTGGACCTCCCCGTCATCATCCACGACCGCGACGCCCATGCCGACAGCCTTGCCATCGTGCAGGAATTCCCGACCGCGCGCGGCGTGTTCCACTGCTTTTCCGGCAGCGTCGAAATGGCGCGCGAGCTTTTAAAGCGCGGCTGGTATCTCGGCTTCGACGGCCCCGTGACCTACAAAAACGCCCGCAAAACGGTCGAGGTCGCGCTCGACTGTCCGCTCGAGCGGATGCTGCTTGAAACGGACAGTCCCTACATGGCGCCCGTCCCTCTGCGCGGCACACGCAACGACTCGCGCAATGTCCGCCATATCGCGGAGAAGATCGCAGCGCTGCGCGATCTGGACACGGACGCGCTGCTCGCCCTGACCGCCGAGAACGGCAGGCGGCTGTTCGGCATCGAATAAACGCAAAAACAGGAACGGCTCCCGCCGTTCCTGTTTTTTATCCTTTTTTACTTCTTGCCGCCGTGGGTGGCCTTCATGCGCTTTTCATGGTTGAGAATGGTCTTGCGGATGCGCAGCGCGTGGGGCGTGACCTCCAGCAGCTCGTCGTCCGCAAGGAACTCCAGGCACTGCTCCAGGCTCATCTGACGGGGCGGGACAAGGCGCAGGGCATCGTCCGAGCCGGAGGCGCGCATATTCGTGAGCTGCTTTTTCTTGCAGACGTTGACCGTGATGTCCTCCTGCTTGGGGCTGACGCCCACGACCATACCCTCATACACGGGCACGCCCGCGCCGATGAAGAGCTGGCCGCGCTCCTGCGCGTTGTAGAGGCCGTAGGTGACGCTCTCGCCGGTCTCAAAGGCGACGAGGGAACCGGTGCTGCGGCGCGCCAGATCACCCTTGTAGGGCGCGTAGGAGTCGAACACGCTCGCCATGATGCCCTCGCCCTTGGTGTCGGTGAGGAACTCGTTGCGGTAGCCGAACAGTCCGCGCGCGGGGACGAGGAACTCGACCTTCATGCGGCTGCCCACCGGCGTCATCTCGACCATGTCGCCCTTGCGCGAGCCGATCTTCTCGATGACCGCGCCGACGCTCTCGGCAGGCACGTCTACGACCAGGCGCTCGATCGGCTCGCACTTCTTGCCGTCGATGGTCTGGTAGAGCACACGCGGGGGCGAGACCTGAAATTCATAGCCCTCGCGGCGCATGGTCTCGATGAGGATGGAGAGCGACATTTCGCCGCGGCCGGCGACGTTGAAAGCATCCATCGCGCCCTCGAGCTCGGTCACACGCAGCGAGACGTCCTTGAGCGTCTCGCGGAACAATCTCTCGCGCAGCTGACGGGAGGTGACGAACTTGCCGTCGCGCCCCGCAAAGGGCGAGTCGTTGATCGAGAAGGTCATCTCCATCGTCGGCGCAGATATCTTCACAAAGGGCAGCGCCTCCACGCGCTCGGGCGCGCAGATCGTGTCGCCGATGGTGATGTCGCCGATACCGGACAGGCAGATGATGTTGCCCGCGGTGGACTCGCTGACCTGTTTTTTGCCAAGCCCCTCAAACTCGTAGAGGGCGACCGCCTTCGCCTTCTTCGGCGCGGCGTCCGGCGCATGGTAGTTGCAGACCATGATCTCCTGATTTTGCTTCAAGCTGCCTCGCTCGATGCGGCCGATGGCCATGCGGCCGACAAACTCGTTGTAGTCTATGGCGGAGACGAGCATCTGGAAGGGCTGGTCCACATCCGCCTCGGGTGCGGGGATATAGTCGAGGATGGTATCAAAGAGCGGCTTGAGGTCCACGCCCGGCTCATCGGGCGAATAGCTCGCCGTGCCGTTTCGGCCGGAGCAGAAGAGCATGGGGCTGTCAAGCTGCTCGGGCGTGGCGTCGAGGTCAAGCAGCAGCTCGAGCACCTCGTCCACCACCTCGTGGATGCGCTGGTCGGGGCGGTCGATCTTGTTGACCACCACGATCACGCGGTGCCCCAGCTCCAGCGCGCGGGAGAGCACAAAGCGCGTCTGCGGCATGGGACCCTCGGCGGCGTCCACGAGCAGGATAACGCCGTTGACCATCTTGAGGATACGCTCCACCTCGCCGCCGAAGTCGGCGTGGCCCGGGGTGTCGACGACGTTGATCTTGGTGTCGCCGTAGTGGATGGCGGTATTTTTGGCAAGGATGGTGATGCCGCGCTCACGCTCAAGGTCGTTCGAGTCCATCACGCGGTCCACGACCTCCTGATTTTCGCGGTAGACGCCGCCCTGCTTGAGCATTTCGTCCACGAGCGTGGTCTTGCCGTGGTCGACATGGGCAATGATGGCGATGTTGCGTAGCTTGTTGTTCTGCATAAGGTATTCTCTCCTTCCTGCCGGCGGCAGGTGTCTCTGAATAAAGCATATTTGAAATAACCTAAGTAGTATATGCCCTTGTTTGCCCGATTGCAAGGCATTTCGCGGATTTTTTCACTTTTTTTGCCGGAATGGGGCGTTGACAGCGCCGCCGTGATGCGGTACAATACACTCTATGGTTTTACTTTTCCCTGTCATACGCGCCTGTAGCTCAGCTGGATAGAGCGTCCGCCTCCTAAGGTTGCGTTACAACGGCCACCTCAAAAAAAACTAAATAAGGGATTGCAGTTCGACTTTGATCGGGCTATAATCATATATCAGACACGTCCATATAGCTCAGCTGGATAGAGCACACGCCTCCTAAGCGTGGGGTCGGAGGTTCAAATCCTCTTATGGACGCCAGTGAACAACGCCGAAAGCCTTTGTTTTCAAGGGTTTTCGGCTTTTCTTATATAAAAAGCTACGAAAAAGCTCTTTCACTGTATGAGATAAAATTCTACTCCAAAATTTGATTTTTGACAACCCCTCCAGAATCGAACGGTTGTTATAAGACAAAATCGCCAGCTAATTTTTAGCAGAAAACGGGCTGTTCTTGCTAATGAAAATGCCCTTCCTGCTAATCAGCCCCAAAATCGTGCCAAAAATCCAGCTAATCAAAAAAGGCGGATGTTTTGAATACCATGCAGTTATAGCAGATAAAATTAAATATCGTTATGTACATAGAGCGTCTATTTGCCCCGCATTGGGGATGGATAGGCGCTCTTTTTTTATGCCCAAACCCATGGGCAAATACAAGAGATTGGAGGTGTTTTATTTGAGCAAGCCTGTTTATACCGCAGACAAGCCGAGCGACTGTCATTACTGCTACTTCTGGACGAATGGCAGAAAGGGCTGCCGTCTGGGTAGAAATAATTGCTACTACTTAATCTCTTTGCCGCCGAAACCCAAGTCGGAATGTGATGGCTGTCCCTATGGGCGAGATCACCCGTGCATTGGTTGGTGTACGAAGAAGGTTATGCGTGAAGTGGGGCTTCGTTGATATGGATGTGTATGAACAGGAATACCGCTTCTACTATTTTGCCCGATGTCCTTACGAAAAGACGGATACGACTTTCCGCAGCATTCCGCTGACAACAGAAAGTTTTCCGCAGAAAGAAGGTGGTGAAGCCGTGTGAGTTTTGATTATTTTTACGGTCAGCAATCCGATCTATTCACATTCTATCGAGTTCCGAAGGTGTTGTTCACGAACGAGAGGTTCTGGAATATTTCTGCCGATGCCAAGATGCTGTATGGCATTTTGCTTGACCGCATGAGCCTGTCTGCCAAGAATGGTTGGATAGATAAAAACGGTAGAGTGTATATCATTTTTACAATCGACGAAGCGAAGATGGCTCTGAACTGTGCTGAACAAAAGGCTATCAAGCTGCTCAGTGAACTTGAGAAGAAAGCAGGATTGATTGAACGTAAGCGCCAGGGTTTGGGAAAGCCCAACCTGATCTATGTGAAGAACTTTATCTCTGCTGTGGATTCACAACTCTTGAATTGTGAAAATCACAATTCTGGAACAATGGAAATCACAACTCAAGAACTTCCGAAATCACAATGTAATAATACTGATATTAAAAATACTGAATTTAGTGATACTGATTCTATCTTTCCTTCCGGAAATGGTGGAATGATGGACGAGAATGACCGGTATCAAGAATACTTTGATTATTTCTCGGATCAGCTCAGTATGGATTTGTTGAAGAAGGATTACCCTTACGATTCCGAAATGCTGGATAACATTCTGGAGTTGATCGTTGAAACAGTTTGCACGAAGCGACCGTTGATTCGCATTGGTGCAGAGGAGCGTCCGGCAGAAATTGTCCGCAGTCGGTTTATGAAACTGAATGCCGAACACATTCGATATGTTATGGACTGCTTCAAGGAGAACACCACAAAGATTAGAAATATCCGTCAGTATATGCTGACTACGATATACAATGCGCCGACGACAATAGACACCTACGCCGAGACGTATCGGATAGAGAAACAGAACGACTTTCTTCTATAAATTAAGCGCTTGTCTCTCTCCCGATGCCAGCGATCAATACTGGCTTGTAAATATTGGGTTGCTCCCAATACGGCCATGAAAGCAACAGGATTAAAGATACTTCTCTACGGAGCTGGCGGAGAACCCGGCAGAGGTTAGATTCCTATGGAACTGATTCGCAATCAGTCGTTCGGTGATTCCCTGAGGGCGTAAGCCCTCTTTCCCAGGGGTGCGTGGCAAATATGGGACACATAGACTTTTGGACTGACTGCCTGATTCCTTTCTGGCAGTCAGTTATTACATAGCCAACGAAAGGAGGTCATGGCACATGATGAAAGAAAATTGGGTATATTGCCGTGGTGATATTTATTGCGCCAAGCTGGACCCGGTAGTTGGGTCGGAACAAGGCGGCATCCGTCCGGTTATCGTCATTCAGAACGATACCGGTAATAAACACGCTCCCACATTGATTGTGGCAACGGTCACCACCAGAATCCATAAGAAAGCGAATATGCCGACGCACTTTGTTATTTACGACAATCCTGCATTCAAAGAAGCGTCCGTTGTTCAGCTGGAACAGATTCGTACCATTGATAAAAGCAGGATTGATAATTACTTAGGTAAGGTAACGCCCCGTGAAATGGTAGCGATTGAGAAAGCCTTATCTGTCAGCCTGGCAATGGAACAGCTGAAAAAGCGTTCCCCAAAACATAAAGCAAAGAGAGCGAAGGAGTGAACATAAATGTTTGAAGAAAGAATCGCTGCCATGAATCAGCGCACCGAAGAAGCGATGGCTGCTAACGCAGTTCAGTTTGATAAGAGAACCTATACGGTTGATGAGATTCAGGATATTCTGGGCATCAGCAGAACCAGCGCATACAACCTTGTGAAAAAGAAAGTTTTCCATAGCGTCCGCATCGGTGGCAGTATCAGAATCTCCAAAAAGAGTTTTGATGAGTGGTTGGATCATCAAATGTAAGATTTGTCAAGGGCGTCGTACAACCCGGCGACAAACTTCAAAACATATTGAGAGTTCGATAAAATGTAGCCATGACAAGAAACACATGGCTACATTTTTTACATAGGAGGTTGTACGATGGCGGAAATGAGAAAACGCACGAGTATGTCTGTTCTGGAAATGGGCAGGATGCTCGGTCTTGGTAAAACGGAG
>NZ_JAFBIQ010000016.1 GCF_021531315.1 Oscillibacter valericigenes
CGTCGCCCTTGGTGTTGCTCGAGCGGCCCGTGACCTTCTTATAGCCCTTGGTCGCTAAAATGTTTGCAGGCATCGCTTCGCAGTAGAAGTATTCCTTCCACTGATCGGCCATAACGCTGCCCGCGGCCCCCGCGATCGCTTTGATCAGTCCCATAGTTCTTTTCTCCTTTTTCTATATTTGTTTTGATCTGGTTTTCGTTGCTTGCACCTTCGCTTTTATTTTTAAGCCCAAGGGTCCTGCGCGCTCGGAATTCGGATACCGCTGAGCGGGCTGGAATACTCCCACAGGAACCACTCGCCCGTCGACGGTTTCTGCCGCAGCTTCACCGGGCGCGGCGCATCCGCGCCGGCTGTTTTGAGGAACACGCGCACATAGCCCTCCTCCACATCCTGCGGCCGCTGGTCGGGCAGGACGGTGAGCGTGTAGGGGGTCGTGGGCTTGTAGCTGTTCTGCGGCGTCGCGCCGTCGAAGTAGGCCAAGGGCAGATACTCCTTGCCGCGCAGACGGTCGCGCAGGAACTGGCTGTCATAGGGCGTCATGGGGCGCGGGCCGCGCAGCAGGTCCATCGCGGCCACGCCGTCGTTTTGGTTTTTTGTGTACAGGTACAGGGCGCACAGGAAGCCGGCACAGACCTCTTCCGGTGTGCTGCGGGGCAGGGCCTCGAACTCCGCGAGCGTTGCGGGCAGGTTGTTGAGCTTGACTGACATATTGCTTTCCTCCTTATTTTTAATCCTCGACGACCAAACGCCCCTCGACCTCGCGGTTGAGGTGCTGGTTCACCGTCAGGTATTCCTCCACGACATCGCGCGCCGAGGTGGACAGCACGCGCGTCTTGCCGTTTTGCTCCGCCTCTTCGAGCGTGATGTCCAAAAACGGCTTGAGATTGTTGTAATGGTATTTCTGCATGGCCACAGTGTAGAGCCTGTCGGCGTGCAGCGCCTCGCCGTCCAGCGTGAGCTCGCGGAACGCCTGCTCACTCCTCGACCAGACGATGCGCATCCCGTGGGAGAACTGGTAAAATTCCGTGTGCTCGCCCTGAAACGCCTCTTCGCGCAGGATATGTCGGATCATCCGCTCGAGCTGGGCGCCGGTGACCTTGAGCATATACACCGCGTCATCATAGGGCAGGCACTCCACAAGGTCGGCGTAGTGGACCACGGGTCCGAGGGTGAAGCTGCGGATGGCGCCGGAGCCCATGAGCATCAGGTCGATGCCGAAGCTGTCGCGCAGAATGTCGGCGATGAGATCGCCGAGCGCCGTTTCCTGATTGCGCTTGGGGTGCGTCAGCTCGCGGGCAAAGCGCGTGATGATGCGGTCGTACTTCTCCGAGGTGGCGGTCTTGTAGTGCTGGATAAAGCGCTCCAGCTCCTCGTCGCGCGGACAATGGGTATCGTCGATGGGGACCATCCGCCATGTGAAGGTGTCGATGGCGTTGAGGTCGGTATCCACCATGATGTCGAACCGACCGATCTCGTCGGTGCCTGTGCCCGCCTGCACGATGTAGATGTCGTTGACCTTGGCGGGTTCCTCTAACTTTGTGTGGCTGTGGCCGCCGATGATAACATCCACGCCCCAGTCGGGGTCGAGCATCGCGGCGAGCTTCTTATCCTCCTCAAAGCCGATGTGGGTGAGCAGGACGGTGAAGTCGATGTCGATGGCGTTGTAGGCGTTGCAGATGTTGCCGACCTCGCGCGCCGCCTCGCCGATGTCTACGAACGAGCCGATCAGCTCGTCGTTCTTCGTCGCCGCCAGCACCTCCTCCGTGATGATGCCGATGAAGAGGATCTTCATACCGTCGATATGGGCGATCCAGAACGGCTGGAACATACGCCGCCCGTTGGACTTGATGTGCAGGTTGGCGTTGATGATGGGGAAATCCGCGCACTTTTCAAGGAACAGCAGATGCGCGAGACCGTAGTCGACCTCGTGGTTGCCGATGGTGGCCACATCCGGTCCCATCAGGTTCATAATGCCGATGGTGGAGGTCCCCTTGTATTCCGAGTCGATGACGCTGCCGCGGAACATATCGCCCGCGATGGCGTAGATCACATTCTTTTCCTCGCGGCGGACCTTGTTGACATAGCCGGAGAGCAGCGACACACCGCCCACCAGCTTTTCGTCGATCTGCTCGGCGAGAAAGTCGCCGTGCATATCGTTGGAGTGCAGGATCGTCAGCTTTTTCAAATTCTTCATACGCGCTTCCCCCTGTTCCGCCGCGTGGCGTTCTCCTTTTTCCAAAAATTTTTCCGGCCTCCCCTGCCGGATGATGCCTTGCAAACACCGAATGGATATGATAAAATAGGAAGGTAGCCCATCCGGCCGCCGCGCCTTCCCTTCCCCTCTGCGCACCCTCTTTATACCATATTTCTCCCCCTTTGTCTCTCCCCTGAAGTCCCCGAAAAGGGTAGACGGAGACAAAAAAAGTCAAAATATTCAGAAAAATTTTCAGGCAGTGAAAGCCTGTGTTCGGTCACGGAGGTCTCCCTATGAAAAAGCGTATGCTCCCACTGCTGCTCTTATCCGTCCTTATCCTCGCTCTCTCCGGCTGCGGGGAAAAGACGCTGCTGCATAAAAAGGAGCCGGTCTCCCTCTCCTTCTGGCACGTCTACGGCGAGCAGGCAGGCTCGCCCATGGACCTTCTGGTGCAGGAGTTCAACCGCACCGTGGGACAGGAGCGCGGCGTGCAGGTGCAGGTCACCGGCACCAGCAGCGCATCCAAGATCGGCGGCTATCTGAAGGAGGCGCAGAGCGGCGGGCAGGAGGTACAGGAGATGCCCGACCTCTTTACCTGCCACATCGTCGACGCGCTGGAGCTGGGCGAGGATAACCTCGTGGACTGGAACAGCCAGTTCACCTCCGATGAGCTCTCCGACTTCGTCCCCGGCTTTCTCTCCGACGGCATGGCGGAGGACGGTCGGCTGCTGATCTTCCCCGTTTCCAAGTCCACGCAGCTTCTGATGTGCAACGGCAGCGGTTTCGCCCGCTTCTCCGCCGCCGCAGGCGTCCGCTACGATGACCTCGCCACATGGGAGGGCTTTTACGACGCCGCCGGCAAGTTCTATGACTGGTCGGGCAAGCCCTTCTGTGCGCTGGATTATCCCATCCGCGCCGTGGAGCTCTGCGCCATGGAGCGCGGCAGCGGGGATTTCTACACGGAAAATGGCTGGTACGATACCGACAACGCCGTATTTAAGGAGAGCTGGATGCAGTTCGCCCGATCCCTTGCGCAGGGCCATGTGGTGGTCTCCGACCTCTACTCCAACACACAGGTGATGACCGGCGATGTGCTGTGCGGTCTCGGCTCCTCCGCGGCGATCCTTTATTACAATGATACCGTCACCTACCCGGACAACACGCAGGAGCCCATGAACCTCCATGTGCTGCCCATGCCGAAAACGGCGGGTGCGGACGCTCTGATGACACAGGCGGGCGTAGGGCTTTGCGCCTATAAGACCACCGCGCAGAAGGCGGAGGCGGCGGCACTCTTCGTCCGCTGGCTGACGGAGGCAGAGCGCAACCTTGACTTCGTGGCGCAGACCGGCTATATGCCGGTGCGCAGCGGTGCCTTTGACGCCATCGCGGAGTACGACAATTTCCCGACACCCGCGGCGGCTTATGAGAGCCTCTACGCCGCGCTCCAAACCATGCGGGAGGACTATGTCCCCGTGTCCGAGCCGCGCTTTGAGGGCTACTACGGCAGGGTCAGCGTCCTCTATGACGGCCTGCGTCGGCTCCAGCAGGAGCTGCCCGCGCGCGCCGCAGCCGGCGAGGACATTGACGCGCTGGCCGAGGAGACCTGGGCGTTGTTCTGCTCCATTCGCTGAAAAAACGACTACACCGACAAGGGGGGGTGAAGGCCCGTGCCAGAATTTCTGCTCTCAAAACTGAAGCGGGCCAAGCCCTCCATGCGCCGTCGGCTGTTCCTCTACATGGGCGCGCTGGCCGCGCTGCTGCTCTCGGCGCTGTTCGCGGCCCTGCTGCTGCTCGGACAGCTCAAAAGCCCGCGGGAGGAAGTGAAAAAGGCCCTGACCTTTCAGATGGGGGCCTTCCGCTCGGATATGGTCTCGCTGTGGCGCAACGTCTCGGTCATGGGCGTGCATCTCTCCGAGGATATGACGGCCCTGATCGATGCGCAGACGACGGAGTTTTCCGCCCTCAATGGAGATGTAGCCGCCGTGGGTGCCTTGCAGGAGGCCATGCTGGAGCCTTTGTGCCAGTATGTGCGGCAGGCGGATTGCTCCGGCGCATTTATCCTGCTGGGCGCTTCACTCAGCTCCGATCCCGCCGTGGATTCCCATGCCGGACTGTATGTGCAGCGCGGCAACGCCGAGCACACCACCGGTGACCTGCTGCTTTATCGCGGCATGGCGGACATCGGGCGGCGGCATAAGGTAATGCCCCACCGAAAGTGGGCGCAGGAGTTTGACCTGTCGAGCTTCCCTGGCTTTGCGGAGCATCTGGAAAAAGCGTCCTCACCCATAGAGCATAGCTGCCGCACCACAGAGCTTATCACGTTGCCTGGCACCACAGAGCAGGCGATCCTTCTGACCGTTCCCATGATCGGCGCGGACGGCACGGTATATGGTCTGTGCGGCTTTTCCGTCAATCAAACCTACTTCTTGGCGCACCACGCGCAGCCGACCGGCATTGGCAGCCTTGCCTGTGTTCTGTCGGATGCCGCGGAGGGGCTGGATGTCCAAAAGGGACTGCTGACCTATCCCGCGGGCAGCTTCTGCTTTGTGCCGGATGAACTGCTGGAAAAAAGGAGCCTGCGCGGTGGGCTGACCGCCTTTGTAGGGTCGGAGCTTTCCTTTGTCGGCATTTCAGAGCCGTTTACAGTGGCTGTCGGGGATGAGGCGCCTCACGATCTGACGGTGCTGATCCCCAAGAGTGACCATGACCGCACCCTGCTCAAGAGCAGGCTGGAGGCCGGCGCACTGCTTCTGCTGCTGGTGTCGTTCGCCGCGGTCTGTTGCCTCTTTTACACCCGCCGCTATCTGCGACCCATCCTGCGTGACATCGAGCGGCTCAAGGACGAGAGCGGCGGCGCGCAGATGACCTTCGACGAATTGCAGCCCGTTTCTGCGAAGCTGCAGTTCCACGAGCAGACGATCACCGATCTCGAAACGGAAAAGCAGGCCGCACACGAGCGCGCCGACCATTTCCGCTTCAGAGCCGAGCAGCTTCAGAGCGAAAATTCCGATCTGCAGGAGCAGGTGGAGGGCGCGCAGGAGCGGCTGAGCGCCTCGCAGGAGGAGGTCAACCGCCTGGCATATCTGCGAAAAAAGGAGCTTGATCCGGCCGTTTACGAGAATTTCCTGAGAGGCTATGCCATGCTCACAGACACGGAGCGCGAGGTCTGCGATGCCCTGTCCAAGGGGCTCAGTACGCGAGAGTTCGCAGAGCAGACGGAGCGAAAGCCCAGCACAGTGGAGACCCACCGCAAAAACAGCTACCGGAAGCTGAGCATCCACAGCGTCAAGGAGCTGCAGCTCTGCCTCACCCTCATGCGGATGGAGCAGGATGGGCAGATGTAAGAGCGGAAACGAACAACGGCGTGCCTCTTTGCGGGGCGCGCCGTTTTCTCTTGCCACATTTGCCGCAAATTTTTGTTTCGGGTGTTGACACTGCCGCAGGAGTGTGGTATATTAACTGTTGCCGATCTCCGCCGGTGTGGTGGAATAGGTAGACACAGGGGACTTAAAATCCCCCGGTAGCGATACTGTACCGGTTCGAGTCCGGTCACCGGCACCAGTATTTTTTAATTTTATATCGCGGAGTAGAGCAGCTGGTAGCTCGTCGGGCTCATAACCCAAGTAGTTACCTCCATTCTCGGGGCAGCACCGGGAACCGCGCAAAACTGAATATCGCGGAGTAGAGCAGCTGGTAGCTCGTCGGGCTCATAACCCGGAGGTCGCAGGTTCAAGTCCTGTCTCCGCAACCAGAAAACCCTGAAATCTCAAGGCTTAATAGTGATAAGGTACTATTTAGCTTTGCGAGGGGCAGAGAACGGTGTGACCGCAATGGTCACGCCGTTTTTCTGCGTCCAGGGGTGGATTTCGCAACAACAGGCTCGGAAATCACAGGAATCTCTACATCATCCACGAAGTTGAAATAGATTTTTACCTTCTGTACCCGCTTGCCGCTGGACTTGTCCGGTGCAAACACCTCAATCTTCTTGATATACTCATTGACTATCGTAGGTGTCAATTCCGGCACATCCACATACTTCTGGGTCAGAGCGACAAAGGCATCCACATCTGCACTCATGGTTTCCTGAGTTTCCAGCCATTCTTCCGTCACTTCAATTTCGAGTTTTAACCGCTCCTGCTCTGCCTCGTAATCGGCGGTCATTTTCTTATACCGCTCCTTACTCAGATCGCCCAGGACAAAATCCTCATAAAGTCGGGACAGAAGAACATCCAAGTCAGCCAGCCGCTTCTTGGCCTGCTCCACTCGCTTCCGATCCTCACGGATGCTGCGTTCCTGATCGGAACGGCGGCATTGCAGCCATTCTTCCTGAAAGCCTTCCACGTCCTGCCGAATATAGGCATTGACCGCACGGATGCGCTCCAACACCAGTTCCCGCAGTACATCTTCCCGGATATAGTGGGCAGAACAGGTGCCTCGACCGCTTTTGTAGCTGGAGCATACATAGTGGTCTTGCTTGCCGTCAAAGCTCTTGCAGGTAGCAAAGTGCAGCTTATTCCCGCAATCGGGACAGAACAGAAGCCCGGAGAACAATCCTTGCCGCTGGGCTTTTGTGGGACGGCGTTTGTTTTTTCGCAGCTCCTGCACTCTGTCCCACTGAGCCTGAGAAACGATTGCTTCCTGCGTATCAGGAAAGATACACATATCTTCGATGGCATTGGGAATCCGCTTCTTCAGCTTATAGGACTTGGAATAGGTCTTGAAATTGCAGGTACAGCCGGTGTACTCCATCCGTTCCAGAATACCCACAACCGATTGACCAATCCAATGATAAGGGCGCTCCGGCATCTTCTTCCGCTTTTTCGGGTCAGGATGGTTTTCCGACTGTTTGGCATACAGCGCCTTGGTAGTCAACACCTTATCCTGCTCCAGTATACGGGCAATCTGTTCCGGCCCCTTGCCGTCAATAGCCAAGTCAAAGATGCGCTTGACTACTGGGGCGGCATCCTCGTCAATGATCCAATGGTCTTTATCGGCGGGATCAGTGCGATAGCCATAGGGCGGTTTTCCCAGATGCTTTCCGCTGGTGCCTTTCTGACGGAATACGACCCGTACTTTTTTGCTGGTATCCCGTGGATACCATTCGTTGAACAAATTACGGATAGCGGCAAAACCATCGCTGTCGCCCCGTTCACTGTCCACACCATCATTGACGGCGATAAAGCGCACGTCGTAGCTGGGGAAAATGATGTCCGTGTACTGCCCAACGGTCAGGTAATCTCGGCCAAACCTGCTGAGATCTTTGACCAGCCAGCAACCGACAAGCCCCTGCTTAACCAGTGCAAAGCCTTCCTGTACGCCAGGGCGGTCAAAATTGGTTCCCGTATATCCGTCATCCACCAGAATTTTCAGGTTGGTGTAGCCATGCTCGGCTGCGTACCGGGTTAAAAACTCTTTTTGATTCTGTATCGAATTTGATTCTCCATCCAGCGCATCCTCATTGCTGAGGCGGCAGTACAGGATGGTGATTTTCTGCTGATCCAACATAGCGTCCTCCTTTACGGTTGGGTCAGCTGACAGAATCGGTGTGCATGGTGATATTGTAGCATGAATTTGAGTCTGTGTCATGAACAAAGCGCCTCCTTATCTGAGAAAATGAGCCGTTTTACCTTGTGGGTAAGCGGCTCATTTCCATCACATACAGTCTCCAGCAAATACCAGGTATTTCCGATTTTCCGTTCCACCGTACCGGTGAACGGATTCATCCGGTTTTCCCAGCGTTTCCGGCATTCTTCCAGAAAATCAATCGGCGGCTCAAAAATCGGTTCAAAGCAGGATTCAATGTCGATATAACCATAGTCGGGTTCGCTCATAAAATCTTTGTGTTTTCTCATGCAGTTTCCTCCATCAATTAAAGTTCCATTTCGTGCGACTTGCGGTGGGAAGGTTGATCGTGCTGCCTTGTTTGCCGGGTCCGGGTTAAAATGGCGTCAAGAAAAGCCCGCACCTTTTCGGGTGCGAGCTTGACAGCGTCCAGATATGGCTGGACTTCCTTTTTCAGTTCTTGGTACTTGTCATAAATCTTTTCATACCGCTGTTTCCAGACAGCGGCACTCTTTTGCGCTTGTTGCAGACTATCTTCCAAACGGCTGTTTTCCGCCTTGGCAAGAATCCCATTGACCGCATAATCCTTGAGCGTACTGCACTCGGATGGGGTCAGAGTGATATTGCCGGTGATTGTCTTTTTCCCCATGGAGCAGATTTCCTGTGCGGTCAGGGCGGCAGTGCGCTGTTCTTTGGTCTGCTTTTGCAGGGATTGCAGCTCATTCTGCTTTTTCTCAACGGCAGCCTGTGCGGTGCCCAGCGCCTGTTCTGTCTGAGCGATTTGGGCGGTCACATCTTCCAGCCGCTGCTGCTCCTGTGCCACCTTGAACTGGGTCACAGTCAGATGTTCTTCAGTGCTGCCACGCTCTCCACGCTCCACATCGGTATATCCGGCAGCTTTCATATAGTTGAAGAAATCGTCTTGCAGGACACTGTACGATGTTCGCAGGACTTTCTTGCCCTTGGCGGTCAGAAGCGGATTGCCCTGTTCATCCAGAGCAACTTTTGACTCCCACTTTTTGCTGCGGCTGACCTGCATGATCGTTTCCTTGACTGTACCCACAAGAGATTTATCCTTGCACCGCTTCGACCAGAGAATCTGTTTTTCCACCACCGGGACATAGACCACATGAAGGTGGTAGTGGTATACATCCTGCCCCAGAGCTTCCGACATGGCCCGGTTGCGCTCATCGGCGTGCATAACAGCAGAGAGGATATACTGCTCACCACCCACGATTTCCACGGCGGCTTTGTATGCGTCAGTGTAGAACTGCTTAGCATATTCGTAGCCGCCGTGGTTGTGGAAATAAGCGGAGTTCACATCAAAAATCAGTTCCCCATATTTCACCGCATCGGCTTTCAGACCACGAGTGGAGATGACACCATCGGCAATCATCTGATCGAACATAGCAGTATAGCTGTCGGTGGGAGCCTTGAAGTGGATATTCCGGTAGGTCTGGGAGGTATCAATATCCTGGTTGGAGTAGCTGTCCTTTTCCCGTTCGTTATGCTCCTGCACCTTCGCCACATCATCGAGGGTGGGCAAGTCCTGGTTACGGGCAAAGGTGCGGTCGATTCCATCGTTTCTTGCCATAAAAATCAGCTCCTTTCCATTGTGCGGCAGACGGCTGGGGGACGGGGATGCACTTCCTGCGGGAAGTGTAATAACCCACTATGACACTTTCATCCCGAAGGGCTGCAAAGTGCCGTGGGCTCTCCGAGGGGGAATGCGGCATCTGCGGATACCTTGCCGCCTTTAGAGGCTTGTGTGTGGCACCCAAATCCTCAAAAGGCGGTGTGACCGACAGTCTCTCCGCACTCTTGATTGCTTCAATTCTGCCGCTCACAGGCAGAGCAGATTTTGCAAATCCACTCTGCCATCCATCTCCAAATCTGTGGATTTTTCGATGGAGACGGGAGGTACGGCGGGTAAGAATGGCGGGCATCATTTCTCTCTCCGCTTCTGCCATACAAGGTCATAGCCGAGAGCATCAGCAAGCTGAACCGCCTCCACATACCGCAGAGACTCCCGCTGGAGCTTGTTGGACAGGTTGGAAACGCTGTCGCTCCAGCCGTAATCCTCGGAAAGCCGGTCAACGACCTCCTGCATCGTGCAGCCGGAACGCACGATGTACGACTTGATTTCATTTCTCAAATTGGATTTCATAGAAAACACCTCATTCTTTCGTAAAGCTGGTTTGCTGTGGAGCATATTCGCTGCACTGCTCAGCAAACACAGATAAGATTCAAAAAATCACTCAGGATTGTGTCCATGAAGAACTGTCCGCAACAGTACCCTATCGACTTTGCGATTAGGTGGGCTTGCAAGTAAAGCCGTAAAAACAACCACCTTTCCGCATACCACCATCACCGTTCTGTAAATCACTGAATGATGATTTGTGTTCTGTTTACGGTAGTGTTTTTCACTGTTTGCACAACCATTCATATGAAGTGCGGATTTTAGAGCGCCATCTGAGCCGAACAATAAAAAATGAACTTTGATTTTTTGCGTTCGTGTGTTCCTCTGTTCCAAAAGCTGCACCCAATCCGGAACGCATGAACGCACGAACAGGAGGTTTTGAAGTTTTATTACAATTCCATAGGCGAGAGCAGGACATAAATACCCATATATCCCCGGCACCGCTTTCCGCCGCCGATGTGCAGATTGCTGACCGGCTCCAAATGATAGCGCTCTGCGTTTTGGCTGAGCTGGTTGGCGAAGCTCTTTGGGGACAGTGGGTTTTCTGCGTTGTCCTCACACCACCGCTTATAGGCTGCATACAGATTTTTGGTGCTGGCTTCATAATCGGCCTTGAATGACACATAACCCTCAGAATCGAGAAAGTCCAGAATGTTATTAGCATCCCGAACAGCGGAAGTGATATTGTCCTTGGCTCTCTGACTGATGGTGAAGTGATAGTGATTGGCAATCAGCCGCCGCAGCCCCTCCAGCATCCAGAGGAAGATTCCCTCTTTTTCCGCAATCAGTTTCTCGGCAAGGAACGGATCATCGAACCGTTCCACAGGCTTGTCCTTGGTGGTCAGAATGATTTGGCGGCGAAAGAAACCGTCGCTGCGGTCGTGAAGTGCAGTCAATGCCCCGTTGCCGAAGCAGAGAAAACGCACATACAGCTGCCCCTGATAGCTCTGTTCTTTCTTCCGTTCCAAATCCATCCGCAGTTCCGCTGTTACGATGGATTTTACGTAGTTGGTTTTGGTCAAGGCGTTCATGTCCAGATCATCGTCCACCATGAGCAGCTTGCCCTCCAAGTCGGCTCTGGCGAAACGGTTGTTTTCTATCTTTTGGATGGAAGTGGTGTTCATGTTTAGCCCGAAAATGGCGTTCATCACCACACCGATCCGGCTTTTGCCCTCGCCGCCCTTGCCAATCAGCATGAGCATTTTCTGACCTTTGGTGGACGGAATCAGGCAGTAGCCCAGAGACTCCTGCAAGGCGGGAATGTCCTCCGGTTCCAACAATTCCGAAAGGAAGCGCAGCCAGTGTTCCGGTGCAGGAGCATCTGCCCGATAAGGCACCGACAGGCGGTTGTTGCAGTACTCTTTTTCCTCTGTGAATGTACCGTCCAGAAAATAAGTGCCATTAGCCACATGGATGCGGTCACATTGCAGGGGCAACGGGTCTGTGTATGCCGCCAGCTTCAACGCTTTGATTATCTGCTCCACCGTCTGTGCAACCTTGGCATGAAGCCAGGGCGAGATTTCCTCATAAATTGTCCGCTTCAATTTGCTCTCATCGGGCAACGGTCCATCCACCGTATAAAAGCGGTCGTTGATGCAGCGCATGGGATGCCGGGACAGAAAATCCCGGCAGTATTCCGGCTCGACAATTTTCCCTTTATCATCGATCCAAACAGGGTTATTCATGGTATCGCTCCTCTCTCGGTCGGGTCTGTAATTTGCGGATGTATCCGTCTGCCGTTAGTTCGCTCACGACTTCGCTTCGTTCATAGGAATCGCCTTGCAGCAGGATATCCAACTGATACTCTGCCCAGGGCAGCCGGTGGCAGGCTTCCACAAACCGCTCGTCCAACACATCTTCCGGCGCTTGTGGTGCATACCGTTTTTCCCAATCCAGGAGCAACCGCCGATACTGGTTCAAAACAGAAAAGCACAGCTGCTCGTTCTCACGAAGCTGCTGTGCTTTGGTGTTGTGTTTCTTTTTCCGGCGAATGGCTTCCGGCAAGGGCTTGTCCGGCGCAAGGTGAAAGTCCGACGCCAGTTTTCGGGCCGCATCATACAGCCGAATGTCAAACAGTTTGGCGGTCAAATCGATCACATCCCCGTGTTCCCCGCAGGCGAAACAGTGGTAGTGGTCATCCGATACATACAAGCTCGGGCGACGGTCATTATGGAACGGACACAGTGCCATGCCATAGTGGTTGACGTCAATTCCATACGCCTGCGCTGCTTCCTGTGTGTTGATACTGGCTTTCACCACTTCAAACAGATTCATACAGATTCCCTCCATTTCCTTTTTGATGGGGCAGTTTTCTCACCCCTCTGTATAGGTTATGGGGAAAATCGAAAAAAACAGGCTAATGGCATGACAAGCCGTTTTCAAAAAACATGACAAGGTCTTTGTTGTGTGCTATTATGAAAATAGAAAAACATGACAGGAGGGAGAAGATGGATCAAATCATCAACCATGCGGTTTTATCGCTGGATTTCTGGCAGGATACAGTAACCTATGAGGGGTGTACGATGCCCGCAGGAACTATTGGCTGCGAGGTGCTGAACATCCCGGACAGCACCATTGGAAAGCTGGATACTCCTTGCAATGTGCTGAACCAGCTGCTTCAGGGGATGAACACCGGTTCCGTGGATATGGAGCTGCTACCGCAGGTGCAGCAGGCCGCTGGCGAGATCATCTCTTTTTTACAGACCACATCACCCTTCTCCCGCCTGAATCGAAGCTATTTCGAGCAAAAACTTGCAACCATCTTTTCCGAAGAATACATGGAGGATGCCAAAGCTTATTTGCAGCTCACCCAACAGGAGCAGCTGATCTGTGCCTTGACTGGTCAGCATGGCAAGGCGACCATGCTCGTGCGAATCGTGCAGGTGCTGGGGCATTTGAGTTATTCTCTGGGGCAGTACAAGGAAGCCTTGACGAAATTTGCAGAGCGGTTGAATGAACCAGACTATGACCGTACCCCGGACGGTTATGCGACAATGTTCGGGCAGTTCTTCCAAGGTGAGCCAACCCTGTCGCTGGATAACCCGGCCTGGATGACCCTAACCAATGCTTCGGTGCAGTATGTATCCGCCGTTCGGCCTGGAAAGACGGAGCCGCAGTTGGTCAAGCGGATGCACTATGTCTCCTTTGTGGGAATGTTCCGTTCCGATCTGTTTGAGGGGCTTTGTGTGGGCCATGCACCTAAGAAATGCCCCATCTGCGGTAGATGGTTTCTTACCATTGATGCACGGCATACCAAATACTGCGGTGGTCTGGCCCCCGGCGACCAGCGGGGACGGACTTGCCGACAAATCGGCAATCTGAGAGGCCGGGAGCAGCGGGAGCTTGCAGACGATCACCCCATCAAGGCCATTTATACCCGCCGGATGAACACCATCCTGCAAAGCACCCGCCGTGGAAAGCTGGATGAAGAAACGGCAGCAGCTATGAAAAAGCTGGCAAAAGATAAGATGCTCCGTGCGCTCTCTGATCAGCGCTATGCCAGCACTGTCTATGAGCAGGAAATGACCCAAGATGCACTTTTGAAGGCCGTACAAAAGAAATAAGCAGCAAAATATCAGAAAGGTGGTGAGGGAAAATGGATACAGCGTGGACATGGGAGCTGTCCGGCTACTGTGCCAAATACAGCTTCCTGACGGAACCCAAGGGCTTGAACATGCGGGAAGTGGAACGCATCTTTCAGCTTGACCCGGAACCGCCAGCCCATGAAAATCTGAATGATTATATTATCAAGGCTGTGCAGAGCCAAGAACTGTGCTGGTTTTCCTTTTTCCTGCACCATTATGAAAATCGGCTTAATGGTCGTATTCGCCGTTTCCTGCTGCGGGAGGGGCTGGATCGCTATGACCCGGAACGCTTTTTGGATTATAAAATGGGCTGTGTGCTTGCCATGCTGGATTGTCTACGGGAATACGATTCCGCACAAGGAGCAGATTTTCTGACCTATGCGCATCATTTTATCGGAAACGCCCTTTTGACCTGCCGGATGCAGGAGGAGGCCGGTTCCTTTGAAAATGTGGATGAGTACAAAGCTGTGCGTGGGATTGCTTGGCTCTATAATCAATCCGGTCAGTCTGAACAGGCGGCGATCCAGAAATATGCGCAGAAACATAACTGCTCAAGTGAAACCGCAGCGAAGTTTTTGGCATTGGCCAAACAAAATCGAAGTCGTGTTCCGTTTTATCAGACTGTGCAGGATGAGGACAGCGAAGAAACCGGCGAGGATGTCAGCCGGGATGACCATTGGGACTATGCGGAGATTCTATGGAACGGCATCCAGGCTGAAGCTGTCCGAGAAGCGTTTGAAAAGCTGAATTACCGGGAGCAGACCCTTTTGGAAAAGAGAAACGCCATCTGTATGACCTGTGGTAGGGTCAGTCCCATCAGCACCCGACTGACCTTTGAAGAACTGGCAGTCCTCTTTGAGGGCAGCACAGCCAGTGGTGCAGAACGGGCCTACCGCAAAGCTGTGGAACACTTGGCCTGTCTGCTGACAGAAGCCGGAGTGCTTCACATAATTCGCCTAAAACGCAAATCCCAGACCAAACGCAAAAAGAAAATCGCCGCCGCTGTCTACCTGTATCAGGTGGACAACGACGGCGAATGGGGTGAGGTTTCGTTTGATTTTGAGACCGAAACAACGGAGATCATCCGGCTGGCGGAATGGGATACGACGGTAAGCAAGAAATTTGCAAAACAAGCAATCCGTCATCTGCAAACTTCTCCAAGGCATAATCTTCCCAAGGATTCTGTAATCATACTTGAAGCATGATATAGCTCCCTGGATGAAAGCAAGATAGTTGAGTTTTGTCTTTGCTGTTATTTGGAGATACTTACTTTTCCTTCGATAATCTCAATTCGTTCTTGTTTTACCAACAGTTCAAAGGCTTCGTTGATTGCAGAAGTAATATTTTGGGTCATTCGGTGGAAATTATACGCACGTGCAGTCTCCGCACAAAGAAGCTCCTTTGTTAGTCCAACGCTCTTGCTCAGAACCCTGTACATCGCTTCCGCCAATTCCTCGGTGGATATATGATTGATTTTTCGGCTATTAACACGAGGAGAGACTTTTGTATATCCAGCAGGGAAAAAGAAGTCTCCTTTGCGAATCAGCTTTTTACCCAGTTGTTGCAGCTGATAATCTACCTCCCGCTTTACTTTAACTGTTGCTTTTGTGTTTCCGAGCAGAGGGGCAAGGTGCTGGCAAATCAAATCATAATGGACAGGGTAAAGCCTGTTCACGATTTCCATAATGCAATCAGCTCCGGACAGATAACCGCTGCTGTTGCGGGAAAGATGTGCAAAAGACACCTGTTGCTCCTCTTCAAAGCCATAAGGATTTTCTATGTCTTCTATAGAGACGGCCTTTTCTTCTAAAGAAACAAAGTCCTCGGCATCGACTTCCACCTTGGAAGACACGGGTTCATCAATTCCATAGTTTTTTAGAGCATCCTCGATGGCTTCAATCAGACGATTTCCTTCCGTAACCGGATCTTTGATCCAATCCGTGGACCAAATGCGGTAAATTTTCCACCCCATATTTTCCAAAACATCTTGCCTCAAACGGTCACGCTCTCGGGCTGTTTTGGCAGAGTGATATGCTGCTCCGTCGCATTCTATACCGAGAACATACTGACCGCTAATTGTGGGATGTTTTACCGCCATATCTATCCGGTATCCAGAGCATCCTACTTGCGTGGCCAGCTTGTAGCCTTTGCGATCAAGGAAGTCATACACCGCTTTTTCAAAAGGTGAATCGTGCTGTACAATATCACTTTCTGTCACTTCACGCTGCAAAGAATCGATTCCATTGATAGCAAAGTCGATGTAAGAGCGCAGAAGTTTCGGTCCTTCAGCGGAAACACGATCAACATCAATGTCGGTGGGCAGAATTGATCCTACCAACTTGACGTTGTATTTCGCACGTGTTATGGCTACATTCAGTCTGCGCTCACCTCCAGATTTGCTGAGAGGGCCAAAATTCATGCGGAACACACCTGCAGCATCTTTGGCATATCCAACACTAAAAATGATGGTATCACGCTCGTCACCCTGAACATTTTCAAGGTTTTTGATGAAGAAAGCGTCTTCCTTTTCTTCGTTGAAGAAACGCTCATACTGCTGATTTCTCAAGCGCATTTCTCGAAGCATTGTTTCAATGGCCTGTTGCTGCACTTCACCAAACGCAATTACCCCCAATGAACGATTGGGATGCTTTTTGAAGTGCTCAAATACCAACTCAGCAACCCGTTTTGCCTCCGGCACGTTTCCTTTTTTTCCGCCACGATCGTAGAAGCCTTCTTTTACATAAAAGTACTCTACACCATTATCTGGAACCCGATCCACATTAGAAGGGAACGTGATCAGATTATTGTGATAAATTTTTGCATTCGAGAAAGCAATCAGATGTTCATGACGGCTGCGGTAATGCCACAAAAGTGTACGTTCCGGCAATAGATTCGCTTCATCCAAGATGGATTCATAAGCAGCACTGTCGTCATCCTCTTCATCGTCCGTATCGTAATCGTCTGTATCCGAAGTGGACGCAGAGAAAAAGCTTGTCGGCGGCAGCTGTTTACTGTCACCAGCAATGACTACTTGTTTGCCACGAGCAATTGCGCCGATTGCGTTTTCCGTACATACCTGGGATGCCTCATCGAATATAACGGTATCGAATTGATAGGTATCTGCTTCTAGAAAAAGGCTAACAGACAGCGGAGACATCATCAGGCAAGGCTTTAGTACCAGCAAAAGATTCGGAATGTGACGGAATAATTTGCGGATGGGCATGATCTTTCTCTGCTTGCCGAGCTCACGTTTGAGTATTCCCACCTCGTCCATGCCGCTTGTGAATTTGTCCAGCAAAGGCAGATCGTTGATTAGTTTGCTCTTGATTCGTGCTTTTGCAATCTCAAACTGCATCCTGTCCAGTTCACAAAATTCACGAATCGTATTTTCCTGATTCAATCGTCTGAAATTCAGGACAGCGGGATACTCCGGCAATACCGCATCCAGCCACAGGCGGAAGAATCGCTTCTGGAAGATAGGGAGAATTTGGTATGGTTTGATTTTTTGTTCTTGGATTTGCTGAACATATTCGAAAAGACCTTCTTTTTCGCAATCTTTCCTGGCATTGACAAAATCAATCCACTCTTCCAGCAAAAACAAACCATTGGCACAGCGTTGAATACGATTTGCCAACACCTGAAGATCCATTTGGGCATACAGCTCTGGCTCTCCAAATAGACTGAGGAACCATTGAAAGTCCTTGTCTGTTTCTCGGAGTGCATTGGCTATCGTTTCTTGATATGTACCGCATTTCTTTATGATTTCGCCGCCAGAACAAATGCACTTGACAAACTCGTCATTGGGCTGATATTTGTCAATTTCTTTTTTGAATTCGATAGTCCAGTCAAGGGCATCTCGTATGTCTTGCCAGGATGTGGCCATGCCTTCGTAAAAGAAACCGTACTGCTCACGGAGATCAGCTTCCTGCAGATTCAACTCCTGCATCATGGCATCCATATCGACAAGAATGGATTGCGCCTGGATAAATGCGGTGTATGTTGTTAAAAGTGCATCTACCAGCTTAAAATCTGTGTTTTCATATTCAAATACGGCATCAAATACGAATATGAAGTGGGGGCATACAACATTACACTTTTCTCTTTCGGCGTCTAACTGTCTCAACGCAAGCAACACCTTTATTACAGCGTGTTCGGAAAGCTCTTCGGTGTCATTTTTGTAGTATGGTTGGAATACAGTTACCTCGTTTCGAATTTTCTGGCGAAAATCTGCAGTTTTTTGCAGTGCAAGCAGCACGAGTTCCCAGGAAGTATCAATTCCTTTATACCAGACGCCGTATTTTTCTGCCAGTTCGCTGTCTGCCGGATCAAAATCCTGTACAATTTCCATCATATCTGACACAAGGCGAATTGCTTCCAGAAGATTGGCATATGTGTCCAGCACCATGCTGATGTTTTGAAAATCGGTATCTTCATATTGGAAGCTATCCCCAAATGCCTCCATCAAATTCTTGCATTCACATCCCATGTCCTCTCGGGTTTGCCCAATATCCTGTAATGTTGTCAATGCAGCAATGATGGTTTTGTCATCGATTTTCTGGGAAACGTTTCTGTACAAAAGTTTCATTTGTCGCTGATCTGCATAGTAGCTGCCCCTCACATATTTCAAAATAGAGGTATACTGCAACTTATATCGAACCAGCATTTCCTGATAATTGACACCCAAAACTTCCTTTTCAAAATTCTGAAGCAAGTCAGATTGCATGGAATGAATTTTGTCCGCTTTCTGCTGTGCGCCTAAGAGTTCCTTTCTGCAAGCTTCAATCAGCTTTCCTGTGTCAATCGCCGACATTGCACTGTTCCCGGCAATAATTGCGTGCAATTTTTGCAGCTCTGCTTCCAGTGCTTCAAAAGTAACCAGCTGATCAGCATTTGACGTCAACTGTTCCTCAGTAGCGGAAATTACATCATACAGCTTCTTGAGCTCTGCCGCTTTCTGCTGGAAGGTTTCCTTTCTTTGTTCATATGTTTGAGCATCACTGCTTAACTGGATTAGGTTTTCTGCTTGAATCCATTGCTCAGGGAGCAGATCATCTGGTCGGGAAACAACGCTGATACCTGGATAATAATTTTCTTGGAGAGCGTTTGTCAGAGAGCTATAGGCTTCATGGTAACGAGACAAAACAACCTTATAATCAATATCAAAGATGCCCTCGGCAAAGTCTTGAGAAATTTGTCCTTTTATTGCATTGATTGTCCGTGCTTGTCCTTCAGCTATTTGGCGTTCATTTTGAATGAGCGCCAAATCTTCAGCCTGCTGCTGCATCCGTAAAAGTTCCGGAACACCCTCTGCACATTTGGAAAGCATCTCTTTGGCACCGCAGATTTTTTCCACACTGTCCAAATCGGCAAAAGTGTGAGGTTCCAGTTCGCAGATTCCCTGTCCATTGATTACTGCATACTGGGATTGCAATTCAGTAAGTTTTCTGGCAAAGCCCGATGTTTTTTCTTCATATACCGAAATTCCGTTAGATAACGATATAACATTAGGTTCTGATATCCAACTATAAGGAATGCCGGGAGATTTTTTGGCAACTGCCAGCAAATCTATTCCTTTTTTCAGATTTTCATAAGAATGCTCAAAAGTCAAATATACTGAGGAAAAAATATCGTTTGCTTGAGAAGCGCACCTGCTAAGACTGCTGGCAAGTGCAGGAAATCGTGCGCTCACATCATGCCGCAGCTCATTTGTGACAACCGGTACAATCGATCCACGCCAAGGATTACCATTAAAGTCTTCCGACATTTTCCCGATTGTGTTCTTAAAAGCGTTGAGCACATATAAATACCGACGATACTGTTCAGCAGAAGTGCTACGGATATCTGGTATGCTGAATATAACATCTGGGTAATCATCAAGTTCGGCAAGCGTTCCATTGACTTGATAGATTGTCATATTGAGCGGACTAACTGTTTCGAAAATCTGTTCCGCATACTGGTTCAGCTTTTCTTTATCTTGGTACAGCGTCTCCAGTTTCATATATGCTTCATCGCTCAACTGCGCTTTGTTGCGAGCAAGGCTCAGTGCTTTTCGCAACTGCTCAAGTACAGCTTTTTTATTTGCTTTATGACTATGCAGAACCAAACAAAAATCGTCCAATCCGGCTGAGGTCAACCGCTTGTGTACGACATTCAGTGCGGCCATCTTTTCGGATACAAACAGCACCTTTTTCCCATCAGCTAAGCATTCTGCAATAATATTGGTGATTGTCTGACTTTTACCTGTTCCGGGAGGTCCCTGCAAAACAAAACTAACACCTTTTTTTGCACACAGAATTGCCTCTTGCTGGCTGGAATCTGCGTCCACTACCTGAAACACATCAACGGGCTTTAGCTTTTTGTCAAAGTCATAGTCATTGAGCTCTTCCGGGATGTGTTGTGCTGCAGAAGTATCTCCTGCGATTGTACGCACGATAGGATTGGAAACAACATTTTCCTTGTTTCTGGCCAAATCGCTGTACATATTGATTTTCAAGAAAGAGAACAGGCTGAGTCCAACTTCAGGCGTTACCGTCCAGTTGTTGTTTTTTACCGCTTTCTGAACTGCATTCAGATAGTTTTGTAACCCGAGATCTTCATCAAATTCTGGGAAGGTCAATCCGAAATCGTTCTCCATCTTGTACTTTAATGCCGGATTTACCACAATTTCATCATCGGTCATTTGCAACACAAACGGAGAGGAAATGGACTCTACAGTCAGACTGACAGGGACAAGCAAAAGCGGTGATACGATTTGCTCGGTACTATAATCAGCTTCAGTCCATTTCAAAAAGCCAAAGGCCAAGTACAGGATATTTATGCCCTGTTCTTCTATCGCCATTTTCGCTTTATTTCGGAGATTTCTCAGAGTTCGCTGCAACTCTTTTACGTTCTGATTAGTTGTTACATCAGAAGATGTAAGGAAACCGTTGTCAATATCATATTCCACGTCCGTTTCTTCTTGGGGTTCACGATAATATGGGAATTCCAATGGATTGTCATTCTCCACAAAACTCTCCCAAAGCTCAAAAATTTCGGGAGTCTTGATAGATAGCGTAGACCGCTTCGTTTCACGATAATTGATAAGACGATTCCGCTTTCCTAAATCAAGTAATTTGTTCTTCCAAATTTCGACTTTTTGATCTATCCCTGCCGGCATCGTAGCCATCCTCCATTTTCTGTTATTCCAGATTTGCTCCCGCCTCTTTGCTGGGGGTTATTTCCATAATATCGCCTATATCGCAGCCAAGCGCCGTGCAAATTTTAACCAAAGATTCGGTGGAAACATTTTCATTTCTGCCTAACTTAGCGATCAATGCCGGACTGACACCAGACAGGCGCTGCAAGTCCTTTTTCTTCATGTCACGATCAATAAGCAACTTCCAAAGCTTTTTATAACTAACTGACATAATTGAGACACCATCCATGTAGAATAAACGCATTCAATATTATAACAAGAAAATTCTGTAACAGCAATATAACTACACGGATATGAAGAAAATTTTCGGAAAATCTCACGGATAACGCATAGGTGTTTGCTATACTGCGGGAACGGCATAATTACAGGTTCTTTTAGATGTAATCCATCGAGAGAGTTTACCTTGTTGTGTTTGATTTACCTGAAATCATTATGTGGTAAGGCTGTTACCTGGATTAACCCCTTGCCCTCTCTCTTCCTTGCATATTCGAGAAGATCTTTTGCATTGCTGGCGGGATGCCACGCATAGGCAATGAGGAAATCGGTATGATCGACCACATACCGATTTGCCCGAACAATGGCAACCTTGCGGGGTACACTTTCCATGCCTGGAGGATAATAAGTGCTGTCAAACCCATCTGGTACAGGAATAGGGCGCTCTGCTGGATGGTAAGGTAACAATAGGGTCAGTTCGACTTCTGGATGGTTTTGTTTTGCGGTTTTTACGGCTTTTGCCGCAAGACCGTCAAAACATCCATAACGACCAACAATAAATTCAGTAACACCGTAGCGGATTATATGCGTCTCAACAGCGGCGTAAAGTGATGGATAAATTTCTTCCGATGCTTCTCTATGTCCAATAAAGAAACAACTCTTCCTGCTCATTGCAATCAACTCTTTATAGTTGTGTATATCGTTAAAATTATACGATTAAAATGATTAAAAGGCAACGATAAACAAAAGTATAATTTACGAAGAACACAAGCAAAGAGGTGATGCAAGTGAAGGATATTCTCTCTGCCATAACCGCATATCGAGAGGATCGAGGCTGGACGGAGTATCAGCTTGCAGAACGCTCTGGTTTGCCTCAATCTACGATCTCCTCATGGTATCGCAAGAATATGGTTCCCACTATTCCGTCGTTGGAAAAAATCTGCATGGCTTTTGGCATCACGCTTTCTCAGCTATTCGCAGAAGAAGATTCACCGGTTACTCTGACTGATTCACAAAGGAAGCTGCTGGAACGATGGTCGAGATTGAGTGAAGAGCAACAAGCCGTAGTGTTTGCTTTGATTGACAAAATGTAAAAAAGCCGCCAGAAGCAGCATCGCATGGATGTGCCTCTGGCGGCTTTGCTTATCAATCGAAATCTAACTGTGGAGCCTCCGTTACGGTTCGCAGATATTCTTCCGGATTGCCATTCAAAATCAATTCCGCATAGGACAGCGGATCGTTGTAGATGAGCCAGTCCAGTTCAGACCGCTGGAAACGGCTATTTGCCACCTCATCCTCAACAGCGGTACAGTTAATAGAAATCATGCTGCCGTCAGAATATCTTAGTTCAACGCAGCCGGTATCCATGTTAAATTCACAGGAAAGTAATGTTTTCATAATGCTATCCTCCAATATTGGCTCTGTTAAGAAGAAAAACTCCCGCCTAATTCCTGTTAGGAATCAGACGGGAGTTTCGTATGCACCCGAAAACCGTCAGCTAACAGTTGATAAGTGATTTAGTTCCTTATCACTGTTAAGCCAACGGTTTCGGGGTTTTTTCTTTGCTCTATTGCAATTTGCATTTCTTTTTCTCGAAGAGCCTTGCCCCATTTTTTCATCAAATATTATCCCTCATACAAAATATCTCCTTTGTCGTTCTATTTTAATTCTTCAGCCCGCCCGCTATTGGTGTTTGCAGTAAAGTAGGCAGTGCGACGGGAATTGCATTTCCCTTCAAGCGTTATTTGCTGTTATTCTTTCCCGCTGCGAGAAATCCGGCAGCGGGATGCCGGCAAATTTCGCTCTTTTTTTCGCTCCGTTGAGCCGTGGCGCGTTGTTGAACTGCTCTCCATTCAGGTAGTCCGTCATGGAGGTGATCGCCTCCCGTTCGATGTCCTCGCTCTTGTGAAGATACTTCCTTGTTGTCTCGATGGACGAGTGTCCCAAGATCCCCTGAACAATGTTGAGCGGCGTCCGTTCCTCCACCAGCCGCGTTGCCAGTGTGTGCCGCAGAGCATGAGGATTAACCTTTTTGATCTCACATCGCTTTGATATGGCGTTGAGTCGGATCTCAAAGCTCTTGGGGTCAATGTGCGTCCCTGCTCTTGACGGAAACAACAGATTATCCGGATTGGGCCAGCTGGAGTGAGCAAGCGTGTAGAGATGCCGGATCAACAGCTCGCACAAGCCGTCCGAAATAGCGATCTCGCGGTTCGATGTCTTTGTCTTGGGCGTACTTTGAACGATCAGGTGCGTTTTCTTCTTCGGGTCGTAATTCAAAATCCTGATGTTCGGATTATCCAACGACAGGGCCTCCGTTTTTACCCGAATCAGATTTTTGTTGATCCGCAGTGTCTGCCGTTCCAAGTCAAGGTCCGCAATCTCCAACGCAAGCAGCTCGCCCACACGGAAGCCAACGAACAGATCGGTCAAGATCGCTATGCGCTGCGTTTCCTTCATGACCTCCTCCATAAAAATCTGCATTTCAGAGGGACTCAAAACACGCATCTCCTTTGCGACGACCTCCGGCCTTGTTGTGCTCAGTGTCGGGTTGCACGGGAGCTTGTACTTGCTTTGAGCGTATGTGAAAAAGTCCTTGAGGATCATGTGATGATTGCGAAGCGTTTTGGGGGACAGTCCGCCGTTCCGCCCGTCCATACGCGCACCGTTGAGTTGTTTCTTTTGGTAATATTCCTGTATCACATCCGGACTGATCTGATACAGGAGCATTTCATCAAAGGCAGGAGCAAAGTGCGTGTGGTAGATGTCTAAATAGCTTGCGTAGGTCGATGGCTTTCTGGTCGGCGGGGACTTGTAAAGACGAAGCCAGTCCACAAAAGCATCCTTGAATTGCGCTTCCGACTCCATTGAATGCCCAAGGCGTTTTTGCATTTCTTCCTTTTGGGCATCCTCTCGTTTTGAAGCCTCCTCCAAAGCCTTCATGTGTTCCTGTTCCGCAAGCCACTCTTCCTTTCTCTGCTTGCAGATCGCCTTTGTTTTCCCCTTAAACGATTTCCTTTCCGGAGCGCCGTTTTCTTTCCTGCCGATCATGATTTGATGTACCCATGTGCGATCGGGGAGCTGCCACCAGCTCCCTTCGCCATTTGCACGACGCTTATTTGCCATGGTAACCTCCAATTCTCATCTTTCATTATGATAATTGAAGATTTTGCCTCATTGTTTCGCAACGCCGGCGCTTTCGAGCCATGCGTAGAAGCCCTCTGCCGGTATCCGGTAATTCTTCCCAATTTTGATGACCGGAAATGCCTTGCTGTGAATTAAATTATAAGCAACATTCGTCCCAATTTTGAGAGTTCGCTGAATATCCCTCACGGTCAAAAAGTCGTATTTTGCTTCACACATAAAAAGCTCCTTTCTGCGCTGCGTGCCAAGGTCTATTCATTTTTCGAGGTACATTGCTGACTCATAAAGCTATTTTACGACAACTCCCTGAGCTAATCAATATATCTCATCGTCCTTTGGCACAAATATTTTGAAATCCTTACGCCGGAAAAATAGCTGACGACAAGAGGAGATGCTCCCGCGAACGGGAGCATCTCCTCTTTTGACGAGTATAATTATATCACATGACTATGCGACAGCGCAAGTACATCAACCGCGACATTTTTGCGACATTTTGAAAATATGAGCGTCTTACCCGTTGTAGCGTTCCGAGTAAGCGTACATTTCCGCAAGATTATCAACAGCATCCTTTCTGATCCGTTCGATGGTGCGAACAGTCAGGCCGTGTTGTTCTGCCGCTTTTTTCGTAGATACCCCTTCCATGTAAACCATGCGCACAACCTCTGCCTGGCGCTTTTCAAGAAGCGAGATGTAGTACAGGAGCTTCTTCTGCCACCGTTCGAGAATAAAGAGTTCATCGGCGATCTCCTTGGCAGATTCAGCATTCAGCTGCTTGGCCTGCTCCTCATAGTTGAGGGCAATATAGAGTGTCTTGTTGGAAATATGTCCTTTGGAATGACCTGCACCTTCTCCGCTTCCATAGTTCATGGCCTCGATTTGCTCCGTCACGCCAACCTCGGAGGGATGCTCCAGATCATAGCGCAAAACGGCGATCTTCCGCTCACGGTCATGGTAGGTCTCCAGCAGCTTTATCACATAATTCTTCATTTCAGCGTTCATAACGTTTTCCTTTCTATTCCCAGATTTTGAATTTGAGTACATGAACGCAGGAGGTGGTGAACGGCAGCGGGGCTGCGTCCGCTCACCTTCTATGAGAAAAATAAAAGTCTCCTTGGACGTAGCCCATGGAGGTTTGCATATAGATAATGTGTTAAAGCTCCTGCCTATATGCTGAAAAATTTCATACCAGAGGGCAAGCGCGCACATAAAACAATTGAGCCAAATACGTGCGTTCTGACGTCGGCAAAGCGCCCTATACGCTAAGAGAATTTCATCATGTACCTCCCGTTTTATGATTTATAAAACACTACGAGGCGACGAAATAACACATTTAATGTGGACATACTGCTCTATACGATTATATCGAGGTACGTTATAATGCAGGAAGCGAAAAAGATCCTGGGCATAGCAATCCGTGTTGCGCGTAAGAAAAAGCGTATTACATGAGAAAATCTGGTGGGATAGATCGGCGTACAGACTCGTATGGTTCTTGAGATGGAAAATGGTCGTGGAAATCCTCACTTCGACGGATTCTTTGCAGCAGTACGGCTGTTGGATATCCCTTCTAATGATATTTTCTACTATGACCGGACACCTTCAACGGATACTGATAAATTTCCTCAGGAGTTATCTTCGTTTGGCGAGTCCGAACAGCGTCTGGCTTTGGCCACAGCTAAAGCCGTTCTGCAGCAGTTCAGAAAAGAGAGAACATAAGTAAAAAATGGCTGTGAGATGCCAATAACGCTTCTCACAGCCGTTTTATCATGTATGGCTCTTTTTGTGACAGCGTTCAAGACTCCATCGCGTTTTCACCATGCACTAATTTGTAATAATTATACCTGATTTTTCTATAATTGTAAACCAGTCCTTGTCAATATGTCGTAAAACGTCGAATTTTCTCATTGCCGCAACGGAAAATGCCACCAGAAATGGCAGCGCTTTGTCACAGACTAATTCTAAAAGCAAAAAGGCGAGCAGGTAACCCCCTTTGGAGAAACCTGCTCATCTTTTTCAACATGCTATTTTGCAACATGCCCTTTCTCCTGATGTAAAGACCAACTCTTACTTCAAAAACTTGGCAAGTTGCGCACCGCCGAGATCCTCGTAAGCAGCGTTAGTATAGAGATCGTCATAACTCGGAACGCCACTATAAATAACGGGGCGGTTTTGGTTTTCTTCGTTATAGGCCTGAGAATACTCATAGATGCCCTGTAAATGGCGACCGCAGCGTTCTTCGATGGGGTGCGCCTTTCCCTCGGTCCAAGGAACATAGAGCATACCGAGGCGCTGGCTGATTTCGTAGCAGACATCCTCGCCGCCGAGCACCTGATCGATGCTGGTGGCACCGCGCAGGCGGCCCTGAGATGCGTTCGCAGTCTCCATCAAAATGGCATAGGTGTCGGTGTAGTCACCGAGCTCGCGGTGCGTCAGGCCGTGGAAGTTCGTGGGTGACTGCTCCAAAGACATTTCAATGCCGTCCAGCATGATATTGATACAGCCCTCCGCAGCAATACTCATTGCCCGTTGGTGGGCGACTGTGGCATTGATGACCGGATACTCAGGCGATGCCTCGTGCAGATCAAATGTCAGGTCAACATTTTCCGCGCGGATGAGCGATGCAACACCATAGGCCATTTTCTCCGTCAGGTTTCCGTCCGGACGGCCGGGATAAGCGCGGTTGATATTACGCGTTTCAGAGCCGGACAGCTGCTGGCCAGAGGGGTAGTGGACATAAACGTCCGGATCGGGCCACTGGTCGATCGGATTCGTTGCGCGGGAGCCGTAACGGAAGGTTCGCTCACCGCTCGCGGTGGTCAGGGTAAAGTACTGAATGTTGCCTTCGCTGGGATCGTTGTGCGTCATGGCGCTGTGGTTGGTGTAGGGGATCACATAGACCGTACCCTCTTCCACCACAGCGTTTTCAATAAAAGTGAAGGCGGACATATAGCCGGACACCTCATTGGCATGCGTACCGCCAAGAATCAGCATGGCGCCGCCCGGCTTCTTTCCCTCAAGCACATAGACCGGTGTATCGCCGTTAGTGTCCTTGAGTCCGTCAAACCAGTTGGAGAGCATCCTTACCTCCGTAACACTGGGACCCCATTCCGGCAGGGGCAGTTCCCGCGCGGCAAGAAAATTCATTGCCGAATAGGCCATGATCGCAATGGAAAGCGCCAAGCAGAGGCAGGCTGTAATTTTATTTTTCTTCATTCCAGCCCCTCCTTATTTAATCATCAGAACGCGCAGCACCAGCGGAATCAGCACCATGGCGGCGTTGAGCTGAAGCGTGAGTTTTTTCTCGGTAAACAGATCCCAACCAATCAGTGCAACGATACCGGTAAGGATCAAACGGTAAATCAAAGTAATCATAATTTCGTTTCGCTCCTTCCCGCTTTAAGTCAGCACCAAGAAACTGAGTTGGTCGGCAAAGACGATAAAGAGGATGCCCCACGCGACCACAATCAGGCAGGGGATCAAGCACTTCTTCAAAATTGGCGAGTACTTCTCCATGCCGACGACCTTGGCCGCAAAAATACCAGCCAGCGCAGTGGGCGGGACCATATCACCCAGTGACGCAATGAGCGACAGAGCAGACGCAACAATGATCTCGTCCTTGGCAAGGAAAGACAGCAGGAACGGCACGCCCAGCACGCTTGCCGAGCCGAACGAGGAAATTGCACCAAAGGCGGGCATTGAAACCGCCAGCGCAAGATAGCGCGCCACGCTCGGCAGGCTCAGGCAGCTGGTGACGATCAGGCCACGCACGCCCGTGAGCGTCATGATCTGGATGAACATACCGACTCCCATCAGGATACCCATAACGGGCAGCGCGGAGTTAATGGACTCCTTGGCCGCTTTGAAGAAATTAAATTTATAGCCGGTAAAGCAGCCGACAACCGCACTAATAAGGAACACCAGCGGCATACCGATATCAGGGATAGCGGGGACGGCTTTATTCAGCACCATCAGGATGATGGCAAGCAGCAGGGGGATGTACACCTTGAAGCCAAAGCGCTTGCGGGAATCCGTGTTGAGCTTGGCTTCCACCTCGACGTAGTTCATCTTCTTGACGTACTTGTAGCCGAACATCAGTACAAACAGGAACGCCAGTGGGAAAGTCAGCATCGTCAGCGGCAGTCCAAAGCCGCTGTACGGAATGTCGATACCGGCGCCGATGATCATTGCGGGAATGTTTGTCGGCGGAGCAATCATGCCCAACACGCCGCCCATGGCAAGGATACAGGCTGTTTCCAGCGCGGGTACGCCCATGAGCATCAGCACCGGCGCCATGATGGAACCGGCAGACAGCACGGATGCGGTGGACGAACCGGTGATCATGCCTGGGAACATAATGATGACCATGATAAAGATCAGCATCAGAGCGGGGATTTTGTGGAAGCGCTGGATAATGAGCGAAGCAATGGCGTCCAGTGCGCTGGATTCCTGAATGACCTTCATAAAGATCATGGCTGTTGCAATGACCATGATCGTGTCAACGTAGGCAAACATACCTTCGACCAGATGGCGAAGGGCAAGACCCTGCCCGCCAACGATCGCGCCCGCAACAGATGCGAGCACCATCGACAGGCTGACCGGCAGCTTGCAAAGGAAGCAGCCGAGCAGGAATACGCCGACCATCACGAGGAAGGCGATCAATTCTGTAGTCATAGAACCTCCGAATTACTTAAACGCAGCGGGCAGAACGGAGACAGCATCGCTGATGCTGTCGATCGAATCCATGGGGATGCTGTTTTTGGAGCACAGACCGGCCATCAGACCGTCGGTGTCGCCAGAGGAAACAACGATGGCGTAGTCAGCCATGTCGAACACGGGAGCGATAAACTTATCGGACAAATCGCCGCGGCGGGCCTCGCCGCCGGTGTGCATAGCAATGATGGTGATGCCAGCATCCTTGGCGGCCTTCATCAGCTCGTCGAGACGGGCGAGCTCACCGTCGGCATCGATGCCGGCAGCGCCCAGGCCCTTAGAGGAACCGCCCACGACCACGATCAGCGTCTTGGCATCCCCCAGATCAGCGGAGGTAGCCAGGTTGTTCGTGGTAAACTCCATTCCCTGCTTATCCATCACGGTAGCGATCATCTGATAGTCGGCGCTCTGGCCGCCGGAGGTAACGAGCGCGGGGTACTCGGCGATAGGCTCGGTCAGGCCGCTGACCTCGGTGTTGGAAGCATCGTTGCCATCATTGTTCTTGGAATCGTCGCCGGTCTTGTCCCCACAGGCGGCCAGGCTGAGCACCAGCATAGCTGCAAGCAGCAGCGCGAGAATTTTCTTTGCCATAATAGTCTTTCTCCTTTTCAGATCCTATGCGATGGGCGGCGGCTTAGCCGCCGCCCAAAGTTTTGCTCAAATTCACTTAATAGGCAAGAGCCTTGCCATCGCGGCGAATATCCGCACCACCGCGCAGTGTACCGTCATCCAGTCTCACAACACCGTGAACGCCGCCATAATAACTGTCATAATCTTTGGTACGGTTGATCGTATATCCCATTGCTTCCAGCGCAGCGGAGACATCTTCGGGAATACGAGTCTCCATATAAAGGTCACCGCCGTTGCAGAAAAATCTGGGAACATTGATAGCGTCCTGGATATCCATCCCGTGGTCGATAATATGGCTGATGATCTCTGCCATAGTGGTGATGATGCGGGTACCGCCCGGAGTACCAACCGCAGCAAAGGGATTGCCGTTTTCATCAAGGATAATAGTCGGGCTCATAGAACTAAGCGGACGCTTGCCCTCCTCAATAGCATTTGCATTATCGTAGCCGGTCGAGAAGTCTGCCATTTCACCGTTGAGCAGCACACCGGTGCCCTCGGCCACATAGCCAGAACCGCCGTTATTGGTTTGTGTCATCGAAACAATGTTGCCTTCTTTGTCCATGATGGAAAGGTGGGTAGTGTTGCTTCCCTGGAAACCATAGGGTTCACCAGCCAGATAATCCTTGGTCGTACCAAGCTCGATCAGGGAAGCGCGCGCCTTTGCAAAGTCCTTGCTCTGGAGACCCTCGAGCGGAACACTGGTAAAGTCGGTATCCGCAATATACTCTGCGCGGTCCGCAAAAGCGATCTTAAAAGCTTCCGTAAAGAGATTGATGTATTCAGGAGAGTTCACCTCAAGAGAAGCAACATCATAGTTTTCCAGCATATTCAGAATTTCGACAACAGACGTGCCGCCAGAAGAGGACGGGGGAGAAGAAATAACCGTATAGCCGCGGTAATTACCGCTGACCGGAGTGCGAACCTTGACCTCAAAATTTGCAAGGTCTTCCAGCGTCATGGTATTGCCATACTTGTTACAGGTATCGACAATAGCCTGTGCCACCGAACCGGTGTAAAATCCGTCGACACCCTCGTCAATGATTTTCTGAATCGTTGCTGCAAGTTCAGGATTCGTATAAATATCGCCGACTTCATACGGCATACCGTCTTTATAGTAGATCTTTTCAGTCTCTTCTGTAATCGTATACCAGTCGTATTCGTCAATAAGGACGGAATTCATAAATGCGCCAACAGGAAAACCCTTAGCTGCAAGCTCGACAGAAGGAGAAAGTACCTGCTCTCTATCCATCGTACCATAGTTTTCCAGTGCATACATCATACCCTTGACATACCCCGGAACAGCAATTCCCTGAGGTGAAAGCTGCATGTCATAATAGCCGCCCCAGGAACCATCCTCGTTCTTCGGCCACCAGTCAGGATTCGCACCCGTCGGAGCCGTCTCACGGAAGTCGAGGAACACTGTCTCTCCTGTCTCAGCAAAACGGATCAGCATATAGCCGCCGCCGCCAAGACCGGAATAATAGGATTCCACAGCGCTCATCGCAAAGCCCATAGCGACCGCAGCATCGATTGCGTTTCCGCCCTGCTCAATGATTTTTTCGCCAATTTTGCTCGCATAATAGTTTGCAGAGGTCACAACACCATTCTTTCCCTCAGCATCGCGCTCGGTAAGCTTCAGATTTCCATTCTCGTCATACGGCAGCCAGTCCGTATTCAAATCGACAATCGATGAAAGCGAACCATTTCCCGTCTCATTGTCCGTTTGCTCATCATCTGTTGTCTGTTTCTCTCCGCAGGCGACGAGCGACAGCGTCATCACGACTGCAAGAAGAAGCGCAAGATACTTTTTCATTTCCTTTCCTCCTGAAAATTTTTTGCCGAGAGCTGCATTTTCACTTTATATGTATACAGTCTTAGCAAAATTATTATATGACTACGTCCGGTTTTTTGTCTATTTATTCTCATATTTCTTCTGGTTTTGTCAAGAATATGTGCAATTTGCAAAAACAAGCACATAGGATTTGAAAAATGTGTCAAACCCTATGTGCAAGAAATGTCATCACAGCTTGCGGAATACCTGTTTCGGCCGTCCCACCTTGCCGTATATGTCCACGCGCTCCACCTGCTTTTCCTGCACCAGATGCTGCAGGTAACGGTAGACCGTCTGGTACGCAAGTCCGGTCCCCTCCGCAATCTCATTCGCCGTCACATAATCCTCCTGCGCGGCAAGAAAACCTGTGATAAGCTCCAACGTGCCGCCACTGATTCCCTTGAAAAACGGCTGCTCCGACCGCCGCTGCTCCGACATACGCAGATGCAGCTTGATCCGGCTGACGATATCCGGCGCTTTGATTGGTTTGAGCGCAAAATCGCTCGCGCCCACGGCCAGAAAAGTATCCGCTACCGTTTGGCTCTCGTCGATGGTAAAAACGATGATCGGTACGCTGGGCGACTGCTTACGCAGCAGCTTCACCCCTTCGATGCCGCTCATGCCGGGCATATGGTAATCGATCAGCACAATATCGGGCAAATAGCGGCGAAATGCTTCCAGCCCACTCGACACATCGTTTGCACTGACAGCGCGCCAGCCCTGAAACTTGAATAGCTCGCCCAATGCAAAGCAGATCTGCGGATCGTCATCAATGGACAGAATGGTAACATTCTCTTTCATTCAGCAGCCTCCTCTATTGTAATCGTAATGCGTGTTCCTTCATTCACCTTGCTGCATAGCGTGACTTCGCCACCCAGCCGGTCGACGATACTGCGCACAAAGGCAAGGCCAAGGCCGCTGGAGCCTTCGCCGGAATTTCCACGGCTCCAGACGCTCTTCTGCCGCTCTGGACTGATGCCGGTGCCATTGTCGGCGACGATAAAGCGTACAGCATCGTTCTCTGCCTCCACACGCAGCAGGATACGTGGATTCGTGCGGTCCCTGACCGCACGCGCAGAATTTTGCAGCAGGTTGACCAGAGCCCTGGGAAACAGGACGTGGTTGACGCTCACCTGCATCTGTGGCACAGTATTTTCCACACGGATGCAGGTGGAGTAGTCCGATGTAGAGACCTGCGCCAGCACAATACGCACCAGCGCTTCCGTTGTGATGGGCGAGCGTTGATCCTCGTACAGGATCTCCGAGATCATGCGGCTCATCTGCTCCACATTGCCCTCGATGCGTGTCAGATATTCCACATCCTTTGTGCGCTGCTCCATTTCACTTTCCATCTTCAGCACACCCACAAGCGTCTGCAGAGCCGTCAGCGGCGATTTCAGATCGTGGACAAGATACTGCATCTCCTGATAGGTGCGGTTTTTCATCTCATTGATCTGTGCACGCGTGCGAATCTCTTCGTTCTGCTCGCGCAGCACACTCAGTTCACGCAGGCTGTTTTCCTCGCGCAGCTGGAAAAAGATCATCACGCCAAAGAGGAGGAACAGCAGGATACCAACCATGCCCGTTGTATTGATCAGCGCCTCACCGTCCAGGACTGCCGCAGCCATTTTAATATCCTGCGATGTCTCGCCGCGGCCAACGGGCAGCGCATCCATGATCGGCATAACATCCAGGAACTGGAAAGCTGTCAGGAAAGATGCGATCAGCAGCGCCTTTTTTGTGCGGGAGATGTATTTATAATTGAGGATCTGGAAGAGAATTCCGGAGCATGATGTCAGCACAGCCGGAATACCGAAGTCATAGCGCACACCGTGGAGCAGGTAAATCACACGGTAGACCACGCGCAGCAGTGTAATCGTCAGCGCAGCATTGAGTACTTCTGCTTTCTTGCCGTGCCAGGTAAAGCCAATCGATTCACCGATGAAGAACGCGCCGACGTAGTGTGGAATGCCGCGCAGCGAGTTGAGCGCTACGAGCAGCAGCGCCGCTGTCATCAGAAAGGTCTTTTCAAATCGGTGCAGCGCCTCAAAAAGGTACTGGTGCACCGGAAAGCTATGCATATTGAATACGATCGGCATCAGAAAGCTCGCGATCACAAGCAACGCGCCGACGCCCAGTTCCAGCGTATCCACCTTCTCCACGCGCAAGGGGATCTTTCTGATTTGTTCCTTCACAGCTTCTCCTCCCCTCACAGCATATTTTCATATTGTAGGACATACCGCACGATTTCCAGATGATTGCGCACACGCTGTGCAAGCGGCTCCGTGCGCAGCGTTTCCACCGTGATGACCGGAATGCCCAACAGTTCCGACACCGTGCGGTTTATGCTGCCATGCGGCGGCGAACCGTACAGCGTCAGCGGAGACGCGCACAGCGTCCCGTTCTCGGATGCAAGCAGCATCCCCCAGATGAGCTCTCCCGTCTCGCCAGACGCATCACAGATAAGCGAATTGCCGAGTGCATCCGCGCCGTTGTCCGATGCTTCGTGTGCCTCGTGCAGATCGAGCAGCAGCGCAGGCTGCCGCTGTGCGATGTCCGAAAAGATCTCCGCCGCGATCCGCGCAGCGTCGCAGCCGTCCGCATCGCCCGGAAAATTGCGGTTCAGATCCCGCTCCTCCGCCGTTTTTCGCTGGTCGTTCGCCGCGCCGTAGACATTGGCGGGACTGATGATATACAGCGTTCCCGCCCGCAGGCAGGCATTTTTGAGCAAGTTCCCCGCACGCCAGCCCGCGGTCTCATCGCCGTGCACGCCCGCGACCACGTAGACCGCAGGGCCGTCCGCTTCGCCGCACAGCACAGTGACAGACAGGTCCTCGCCCAGCGCGCGCTCCTCGCGCGCGGTCTTCCACTCGCCGTCAAAGCAGCCGGAAAAGTCCGCGAGCGTCCATTCATCTGCATCCTCCTTCTCAGGCAGCAGCTCTGGTGCGAAGGTGTGTGCATCGGACTCACCCGTCACCGGCGGCGCTTCGCGCTGTTCCTTTGTGCAGCCGCACAGCAGCGCGCACAGCGTCAGCAATATGATGGTCGTTCTCTTCATGTTTCCTCCTCCCGACGGCGACACCGTCCCCAAAGCAGGAGACCGACTGCGGCTGTCACGCCGACGAGCGCGAGCGGCCAGCAATAGACCGTTTCATAGTACACCGCGCTCTCACCGATGGGCGAAAGCTCCTGCGGGTCGTAGGGCATTCCATACTCCGCAACGAGCCGCTTGATGTTCAAAAGATAAATGACCGGCAGGCCGCCCTTGTTGTAGCGCTCGAGAAGACCGCTTTTTTCGTTGAGCGCCTTGACGCGCCCCGGTGCGGTCACGCCCCAGCTCATGCGGTCGCCGTCAAGTCCTGTCGTCGTAATATTCCCGCCCACGCCGACAAAGCAGACAATGGGGCCCTGCTCCCGGTAGATTTCCTCACGCAGGGCAAGATTTTTCTGATAATCCCGCTCATGCAGGAAGGGAATTCCGCTCTCCTCCAGCCGGGTGCGGACGATCTCGCGCTCCTCGGGGAACATCTCCTCTCCGCAGTCAAAATCCCCGCCGAGGCTGAACGCCGCGGGTGCCTGCGGAAGATATCCCTCCTCCGCAAGGCGCAGCACCATATCAGGAAGCGTCAAATCGATCTGATTGCCCCCATAGGTCGAAGCGCCCGCCGAGGCAATGTAGATGACCTTGACATCCATCGCCGCGCAGGCGCACAGCACCGCAAGGTTCATCGCGGGGAACGAACCGGAAAAGCCAGCGCCCACCGCGTCACCCGCCTTGACGCCTGCTTCTTCCAAAAGTTGCACGCACAACGCCGCCATATCGGGGTTCGCCGTGGTGCGCTTGGCGTCCGGCGCACCAATGGTCGTGGTGATGGGAGTGTAATCCTCGCCGAGCATCCCCGTCTCGTGCCGGTCCTCGACGGAAAGTGGAATACCGAGCTCTGCCTTGTATGCCCTGACTCGCTCCATGCAGGCTTCCAGCCGCTCCGCCGCGTCCACGCGGACAGCGTAGTCCTCCACCGGAACGCGGCGAGCACTCTTCACGGTCAGTGCGCACGCAAGCACCAGCACGAGCGACGCAAGTAAGAGAGAGGGCCTTGTCACCTTCCGCATCTCACTGCCCTCCTGCCAGCGCGTGCACGGCGAAGGCGAGCGCGGTCAGCAGCGCCGTCGTCGCCGTCACGGCAAGCAGCGTGTCCGCAATGCCCTGACGGTCAAACTCGCGGGCCAGTATTCCGGGGATGAGCACGCCGATCATGCTGAGCCCACCGGGAACCAGTCCGACCGTCCGCAGCGCAAGGTCCACGAAATATGTCAGCACCAGCAGCACAGCAAAGCGCCTTCTGCCATACAGGATGACCACGCGCGCAAGCAGGCGGCAGAGTCCCACCGCACACAAAGAGAGCGCAAGTGTATACGCGATGCGCTGCGGCGACTCAAGGCACAGCACAAGGTAGCCCGGAACGATCAAGCCCGCGCTCAGGCCTGTCAGTTCGGTAAAGGCAAGGCTCACCAGCACGCCCAGCAAAATGATCTGATCATACAAGCGCGCGCCCCTCCCTTCTCACATACTCCATCAGCTCGCGTCCGCCGCCGGCGATATTGCCGATGGCGAAGATCACCTGATCTTCCGCCAGACTGTCAACTGCAATGTCTGTTCCGACCGAAAGCTCACGCACAGCGGCATCCGGCAGCTTTCTCCGCAATCCCCGCTTCATGTACCCGCGCGATGCGCCCATCAGCCAGACTTCCGCCGGATGAAGCGCTGTGCAGACGCGCAGCATATCCTCTGTGCGGCTGGCGCGGTCACCGCGGTTGTTGATGAGCAGTGTCAGCTTTTTGTCTTGCCAGCCGTGCTCCGCGCGTAGCTTTTCCCACACCATGCAGATCGACTGGATATCGTTGATGGAAAGTCCGCCGATGAACGTTGCCTTTCCCAACCGGTACAGCGAAAGAGCATAGGGGTCGCGTGAAAAGCGCTGCATCCCAGCAAGTGCAGTCTCACGCGGAATACCGAGCTCCTCGCAAACAGCGAGCGCAAGGGCGACATTCTCCGGAAAGTCGAGCGTCCCCTCGTCGCCCCGGACTTCGGCGAAGACAAAGCTGCTGCCGCTTTTCTCTGCGGCAGTTTTCAGCCGCTCCGCCATAACGGTCTCGGCAGTGAACAGAACGCCGCCCTGCGGCACGGTATGGCACAGCGCCTCCGCGATCTGCGGCAGCGTATCGCCCATCACGTCCGTATGATCGCGGCGGACATTCGTGATGACGCCGATATCCGCGCGCAGAATATCGCGCTGCGACGCCTGCTGGAATTCCGGCGTAATGGCCATGCATTCCACCACCAGCACCTGCGCGTCCTGCGCCGCCGCGCGGCGCAGGATCGCAATCTGCTCTTTGATATTCGCTTTTCCCCGGCGGCGGATCGGTTCCTCACGGCCATTGACATCGATGGTCAAGGGGTCTGTTCCTGTCGTCTTGCAGAAGACGCGAAGGCCTCCCGCACGGAGCCCCGCCTCGATCAGATGGCTGACCGTCGATTTGCCGCGCGTACCGTTCACATGGACCACGTGCGCAAGCTTCTTTCGCGCGACACGCGCGGTATGCGCTTCCCACAGCAAATATAAAAGGTAAAGAAAGAATATGCTCACCAATAATGCTGTCATCGGCACTTCCCACCCTCTGTTGTACTGCTTCTTTATTATATCATAACATACTTTGCAACCATATAGCGTTTTTCTTATATTTCTCTCCTTCACCCGTTTGTGCAGATCGTCTAACTACATGCACATAATCTCTCAATATGGAAAAGCAGGGTTGTCTCAAAATGAGAATTGTAGGAAATAGCCCCGCCGGAAGTTAGATAAAGCCGTGAAAATCCAGTCTTTATCGGATTTCCACGGCTTTGCGTCTGACTAATTCTTAGAAAACTCTATTTTAAGACAGTCCCTTTGCCTATTTTGCTGATAGTCGATATTCGCTGATTGATTGTCTCGTCCAAGTGATAAACGCACGAAGAAACGCCCATCTTCCGATATGGAAAATCTCCAACTATACAGATATCATGCAGAATGGTAGAATGAGCCTGTATTTCAGGGCGAAGTAAGTTAGGGCGGAGTAAGTTAGGGCGGAACGGCGACAGAAAGGGGGTTATTGCGCCCTCCGTCAGACTCAAACGAACTGGAATTCAACAAAGGACAAGAATGAAACCGTAATTGCTCATAGGGGCGATTGCGGTCTTTTTTTGTCTCAAAATCGAAAGGAGCAAGCATTTTATGAGCGAACTCAACAGTACCAACGCATGGCCCTTTACCGAGATCTCTGCCGAGGAAGGACTGGACATTAACGCGATTTTCGGAGACAGCACGGATACAGCCAATCAGGGCAACCCCTTTGAAGCGCCCGCGGCAGCCGCAGCAGGTGCTCCGGCACCTGCGACGCAGGAAATGCCGGCGGCGCCCGCTGTGGAAGCAGCCGCACCGATGCCAGCTGCTGCCCCGCCGAAGGAAGCTCCCGCTCCCGCACAGCCGGAGTCAAATGCAGCCGCAGGAAACCCCATTGCCGCGGCTTTTGAGCAGAAAACGGCGGAGAATACCAAGAAGGGGCTTTTGGAAAAGCCGCCTGTCTTCTATCACAAGGGTGTGAAGGAGGACATCGAGGACGCCTCTATGACCTTTGAAGAGCTTCGTATCCGCAAATCTGAGGACTTCACCGATCTGGAGGAGGGCAAGCGTGTTTCCTGGAGCGTGGAATACTGCGGTATTCGCAAGGAGATCAAGGACCCCAAGGGTACCACGATCATTTCCATGAAGGAGACCATCGAGCGTTCCCGTGAATTTCTGGAAGCTCTCAAAAAATCGAAAGAGAAGGACCCCTGCTGCTATGTTAAGCCCAAGGTGGAGATGAAGACCAAGGGCAACGCCGCCTACAAGGGCAGATTCGGCACCTTGGAGGAGGCGCGGGAATCGGATATTCAATGTCCTGACGCCAAACGGCTTCAAGGCATTGACATGAAGAAGGGAGACAAATACGCCATGGATAACAGTCCTGCCCGTTTTTTGCCTGGGGCCGTATGTGCCACACCGGCCGCTTTGGAGGTGCTCTCACGAGCGCATCTGCTTCAGCTTTTGGAGCGGCACCTGCGCGGGGATTGGGGTGATACCTGCAAAAATGACCGGATAGCCAATGAACATGCAATTTGCAACGGAGATCGGATCGTGTCGTGGTATCAGCTCAGCGGTAAGACCCGCGTTCTGATCATCACGGAGGCTGACCGCTCAGCCACTACGATCATGTTGTCCGAAGAATATTGATAAAGGAGGAAGGAAAAATGAGATCCTGCGATATGGTGATCGTTGTCCCCGTGGACAAACACACCGGAAATGACGAGGTCTTGCGCCTGCAAGCATGGGGAGAGGTCTCCGAGCTGCTGCGTCCCGGCCTCGGAAAGCTGTACCGCCAATTTAACCCATCGGGCAGCGCTTGGGAGCACAAATACCCGCGCCCTTTCGGCGTTGTGCTTGGCCGGCAGGAGCCGGAGGTGTTCCGAGAGCTTCTCAAAGCTGGAGAGGAAGCGCAGCATGAGGCAGTCGCCTTTCATCTGGAGGAGATGCTCCGCAAGGCAGACCTTGGCAGCGCGCAGAAAATCGGCGATACGCAGGTCTATTCCGCGGTTGTGGACGGCAGCGATCCCGAGCTGCTGGCACATGGCGTCTGGCATATTCTCATGCAAAAAGGCGCTCCTGTTCCGGATTGTGGTATCTACTATGCCTATGCCGCGCTGCACCGTGCATCCGCAACCGAGGAGGAGCGGCGTGAGGTCATAGACCATGCTGACGGCACCTCAAGGAGCTGGATCAAGGGGCCTATTGGAAGGACGCGAACGGCTCCGATCTTTCAGTCCCGACGACGCGTCTTCTTTTGAGGTGGCAGGATGTACGATTACGAATATGAAAACGATGTCCTGCTGTTTCTGCGGCTTCTGAAGTTCCTGCACACGGAACATCCGTTTGTATTGGAGCAGATCATCAAAGATTACCCGACAGCGGATGAGGAAGATATTTGGATGATCCTTGATGAATTGTTGATGGCCGTTTTCGATGAAGGTGCGCCGGACGAGGGTGACGATATGATGACCGTGCGTTTTTCCGATGAGCGGATCGACCGCCTCTACACGCAGGGCTGTAAGCATAGCCCCAGTTGTTCTCCCACGCCTGTACCGCGTAGGCGGCGAGGTCGAGGTTGTTCTTCGTGCCGGGATCGGCAAAGCGAGATATGTCGATCTGATTATCGTAATCGGTGCCGTACTCAACATCTCCGGAAAAGGAGCCGTCGCCGCTGTGATCCGGCCGATAGGTTTCGTAATATGTCCTGTACTTATTGATGGCGTCGCTCTGCTCTAATGTCTCATAGAGCGCTCCCGCCCACTGCCGGGCGTCCTCGTCAAAGCCAAGCTCGTCCATCAGTTTATCCGGATCAAGATGCTTGACCTTTACCGTCAAGGTCGTCACAACTCCGTCGCCGCCATCCTCCGTCAGGCCGAGCGACGGGGAATACGACAGGCTCGCTTTGCAGAGCTCCCGAACAAGGTCGGCGCTCATGGCATTGAGATCCTGTCGGTAGGCCGCGGAATTGATGGCGATGATCCAGAGGAGATCCTCCTCCGTCATGGAGCCGGACACCCTAATGCGGTCGACGTTGGTCCCGCTCTCCTCATACTCCGCAACGATGCCGGTCACAACGGAGTCGATCTGCGCTGCCGTCTCCGACCGCGCGCGATTCCTGCCGCGCCGAGTCATGCTGCCTCGCTTGCTCGGATGGTGCTGCACGGACTTGGGACAGGGTTCTGCCGGGCCGGGGTTCAACGGTCAGAGCAGGGACAGAAGACGGAGGTGTTGTTCCTGCGGGACCGGGACGCGGCGGTTCCGCGCGAAGCGTTGTCTGCCGCGCGGCAGCGCTTTGCGCCGCTGCTTTCGGCACCGTCTGCACCGGGCGCTGGGTATATCGCGTCTGTACAGGCGGCGGCGATGCGTTATGCCGTCCCTCCTCCGACGCCGGAGATGTATTCCCCGCGGTGCCGGCGGGCGGCTTCTGCCCTGTGATCGAGGTCGTATTCCTAACCGTCTGTCCGGTAAGGATGTGCGGTCGTCTCATGCCTGTCCCTGTATCTTCGGGAGAAAGCACATCACAGCAGGAATAAGGGGATGTCAAAATGAAAAGACTGCCGCCACTATCCGAAATGGAACGCATCGAGCAAACCCTGCTCGTCGAAAAACTGGATGAAATCCCGGAACGCATTGACAACGAAGACATCGGATTCGTAATAACAGAAAACGGTCTGCCGGATATGGTCCTAATACCATTCCGCTGGTTTGCCGAGAACTTTCCGGATGAAGTGCCTGACGACCTAAGAAGCGCCGATTACAAATCCGGATAGATTCCACCTCTGAGGAGCCGAGAAAAGATGGATGAGAAGTTTAACAGAATACCCGTCAGCGTCATCCATCTTGACAAGGATGGCACAGTCATAGATGTGGAAGATTACAACCTCGATAAAGTCGAACCTGATTTGTGGGCAATCAAAGGGCTGGCTGCATCGCTGCTCCCCGTCATTCGAGAGTTCTATACGCACGAAGAAAATGTTCAAGCATTTGAGGCATGGCTGAAAGAGCGGGAAAATAATTCTCAAAAACACAGCAAGCGGAAATAAGCGCAAAGACGGAAATCGGAGATGCGAGGCCCTGTTTATTCAAAGCGTGTTTTACAGATACACAAGGGCATTGGTTCTACACGCGCTGAACAATATGAATATCACCCAGCATCCATACAAGAACGGAGACCGCAGTGATTTTTGAAAAGAATATTGCCTTTTTCTGTTCAAAGCGATATAATCGGTATATGCCGAAAACAAAGGGGGGGCGTGTCCATGCCAAGACCGCCACGGTGCCGTCGGATTTGTGGCGCACCGCAAGTTGATACCTTCCGCCCCAACGGATGCGAGGATACCGAGCCGATCCTGCTGACACTGGATGAATACGAGGTCATTCGGCTGGTTGACCTGGAGCAGCAAACCCACGAGCAGTGTGCCGCGCAAATGGGCATTTCCCGCTCTACCGTACAGAAGATTTACGAAAGCGCACGGCGCAAGATCGCAGCGTGCCTTGTCCACGGGAAACCGCTGCACATCACCGGGGGAAACTACCGTATCTGCGGAGGACGGGAGGCAGCCCGCTGCGGCCGTTGCTGCCGGATGCAGAGAGCCAACACAGAAAAAGCCAACAAAAATTGCAAAGGAGAGTCCATTATGAAAATTGCAGTTACCTATGAAAACGGTCAAATTTTTCAGCATTTCGGTCACACCGAACAGTTCAAGCTTTATGAAACTGCGGACAGCAAAGTCGTCCATGCGGAAGTTGTTGATACCAACGGCAGCGGTCACGGCGCACTGGCGGGCTTCCTGATGCAGAACGGCGTGGACACTTTGATTTGCGGAGGCATCGGCGGCGGTGCGCAGGCTGCTCTGGCCGAAGCGGGCATCAAGCTCTGCGGCGGTGTCAGCGGGGACGCTGACGCGGCGGTGAGCGCATTGCTCAGCGGAAATCTGGGCTACGATCCCAATGTTCACTGTGACCACCATGACCACGAGCACGGCGAAGCCGGTCACACCTGCGGTGACCACGGCTGCGGTAAGCATAGCTGCCATTGATATGGAACGCATACTGACACAACTCCCATTTTGGTCATCCTTGACCGAACACGAAATGGAAACGCTACGCCGAAGTGCCTTTGTCCGTCATTATGAAAAGGGGGCGTTCGTACACAGCAGCGACAACGAATGTCTTGGAATGCTGTTCGTCCTTTCCGGCGAGATCCGCACCTATCTTCTCTCCGAGGAGGGTCGGGAGGTAACGCTGTTCCGCCTGTATCCGGGCGAACTATGCGTGCTCTCTGCCTCCTGCGTGATCAGTCAGATCACCTTTGATACACAAATGACCGCAGGACCGGATACGGACGTTCTGATTATCCCCGCAAATATCATTGCTGCGCTCAAGGAGAAAAATCTATATGTCCGCTGCTTCCTCTATGAGTTGGCAACGAAACGGTTTTCTGATGTGATGTGGGCGATGCAGCAGATCATGTTCAAGGGGTTGGATCGGCGACTGGCAGAATTTCTCCTTGCCGAAGCGGAGCGCACCGGCTCCGACACGATACGCATGACCCATGAGCAGATCGCCCAGCACATCAGCTCGGCGCGGGAGGCGGTGGCACGGATGCTCAAAAGCTTCTCGGAGGACGGGCTTGTGGAGCTGAAGCGCGGCGCGATCACGCTGCGGGATAAGAGCAGCCTAAACCGCTTGAAATAATGTGACTTTGTCACAGAACGAAATCATAATTCCGATATAATGAAAGCAGCCATCCTTAAAGCTGCTTTGAAATTCACGCGAAAAACTATGAAAGAAAAAGGAGAATCATCATGGAGCAGAAGTTTTACATTTGCAAGCATTGCGGCAACATCATTGCCAAGGTCAAGGACACAGGCGTTCCCGTCATCTGCTGCGGCGAGCCCATGAGCGAGATCGTTCCCGGTACCACCGACGCCGCCGTGGAGAAGCATGTTCCCGTCTGGACGGTGGAGAACGGCGTCGTCCATGTGAAGGTCGGCTCTGTGGAGCATCCCATGCTGCCGGAGCACTACATTGAGTGGGTGTCCCTCCACACCAAGCAGGGCAACCAGCGTAAGGAACTGCGTCCCGGCGAGAAGCCCGAGGTCTGCTTCGCCCTCTGTGAGGGGGACGAGGTGGAGGCGGTCTACGCCTACTGCAACCTCCACAGCCTTTGGAAAGCATAATTCATCCGCTTAAAATCCGGTGCTGAAAAAAGCACCGGATTTTTTTCACCAATGTGACTTCGTTACAGAAGGCCGGGGCGGAGCCTGCTATGATAAGGCCATCACAAAGAAACAGGGAAAGAGGGAACTGATATGAAAATCAAGCTCAATTCCGATCAGGAGGTCGTGAACACCATCCGCGAGGGCCTGAAGCGCACCGGCGGGTACTGCCCCTGCCGCGTGGAACGCACGGAGGAAAACAGATGTATGTGTCAGGAGTTCAAGGAGCAGATCGCCGACCCTGATTTCGAGGGCTACTGCCACTGTATGCTCTACTACAAGTCCCTGAAGGACTGAGGGGGGAACGCTGTGCTGTCAAAACGATTGGCCGCTGTGGACACGACGCGATGCGTCGCCTGCGGCGTGTGTGAAAATACCTGCCCCTTGGGGGCTGTCAAGGTGCGCCGGGGCTGTTACGCCGCCGTGGAGGCGGAACGCTGCGTGGGCTGCGGCAAGTGCGCAAAGTTCTGTCCCGTGGGCTGCATCGAGGTGAAAGCGAGGGACGAGGCATGAAGAAAGCAAAGCATTGGTACGACTATCTCTGGGTATATGCCATCATTTATTTTGCACTGGGCTTTTTCAACATCCTCTTTGCGTGGCTGGGCATGATCGACTTCCTGCTGCCGCTGATCTTAGCCATCTTCGGCGGGAACAAATTCTTCTGCAACCACCTCTGCGGACGGGGGCAGCTGTTCAGCAAGCTGGGGACAGACCTTAAATGCTCCCGCTGCAAGCCCACGCCCCGCTGGATGTCCTCCAAGTGGTTCCGCTACGGCTTTTTGATCTTCTTCCTGACCATGTTCGGCAACATGGTGTTCCAGACCTATCTGGTCGCTGCGGGTGCTGCGTCCCTGCGGGAGGCCGTCAAGCTGTTCTGGACCTTCCGGGTGCCGTGGGGCTGGACTTACACAGCCGGTACGGTCGCTGATTGGGTGGCACAGTTCAGCTTCGGCTTTTACAGTCTCATGCTGACCTCTCTGCTCATCGGCCTCATCGTCATGGTGCTCTACAAGCCCCGTACATGGTGCGCCTTCTGCCCGATGGGAACCATGACGCAGGGTATTTGCAAGCTGAAAAACAAAGACTGACAATATACAAATGAAAGGAGCCTTTCTCATGGCTGAACTGAACATCACTTCTCTGAATTTTGAAAACGAGGTACTGAATTCCGATAAGCCCGTCCTGCTGGACTTCTATGCCGACTGGTGCGGCCCCTGCAAGATGCTCGCCCCTGTGCTCCACGAGATCGCTGAGGAAAACGCCGGAACCCTCAAGGTGGGCAAGATCAATGTGGACGAGCAGATGGAGCTGGCGATGCGTTTTCAGGTATCCAGCATCCCCATGCTTGTGGTATTCAAGGACGGCAAGGCCGTGGCCAAATCGGTCGGCTACCGGCCCAAGGCGGAGATCGCCGCCATGGTGGAGGGCGTAAGATGAAGGTTGTGATCGTAGGCGGTGTGGCGGGCGGTGCGTCTGCCGCCGCCCGCATCCGCCGTTTGGATGAACACGCGCAGATCATCATGATCGAGCGCAGCGGCTATGTGTCCTACGCCAACTGCGGCCTGCCCTACTATGTGGGCGGCGTGATCGTGGATCGGGACGAGCTGACGCTGCAAACTCCAGAGAGCTTCTGGGATCGTTTTCGCATTGATGTACGAGTACGGCAGGAAGTAACTGCGATCAATCCCGCAGAGAAAACCGTCACTGTCCGCACACTGGACAGCGGGAAGATCTATACAGAAACCTATGACAAGCTGCTTCTTGCCCCCGGCGCAAAGCCGACGGTTCCCGCCCTCTCCGGTGTGGACAGCGAGCGGGTATTTACCCTGCGGACCGTGGAGGACACCCTCCGCATCCGCCGCTTCATCGAGGAAGAAAAGCCCAAGACCGCTGTTTTGGCTGGCGGCGGCTTTATCGGTCTGGAAATGGCGGAAAACCTTGCGGAAATGGGCATCGCCGTCACCATCGTCCAGCGGCCCAAGCAGCTTTTGGCCCCGCTGGATGCGGATATGGCGAGCTTTATCCATGCGGAAATGCGCGCCCACGGCGTGACCCTGCGGCTGGGCGAGACGGTGGAGGGCTTTCGGCAGGAGGGCAGCGAGATGGTGACGCTGCTGGCGGGAAACGAGCCGCTGCGCTCTGACATGGTGCTGCTGGCCATCGGCGTCACCCCGGACACCCATTTGGCAAAGGAGGCCGGGCTGGACTTGGGCATCCGGGGCAGCATCGTTGTGAACGAGCGGATGGAGACCTCCGTGCCGGACATCTACGCTGTGGGGGACGCTGTGGAGGTCAGCCATTTCGTGACCGGCCAGAAGGCGCTGATCTCCTTAGCAGGCCCCGCCAACAAGCAGGGGCGCATTGCCGCCGACAACGTCTGCGGCGGAAACAGCCGCTTTACCGGCTCTCAAGGCTCCTCCGTTTTGAAGGTCTTTGATTTGACGGCGGCCTCCACGGGCATCAACGAAAAAAACGCCAAGGCGGCGGGCATCGCTTACGAGAAGGTCGTGCTTTTTCCCGCCTCCCACGCTGCCTATTATCCCGGTGCACAGTCCTTGACGATGAAGGTGCTGTACGAAAAGGAGACTTTGCGGCTGCTCGGTGCGCAGATCGTGGGCCGCGAGGGTGCAGACAAGCGCATCGACGTGCTGGCCACCGCCATCCGCGCCGGTATGACAGCTTTGGAACTGACGGAGCTGGACCTCGCCTACGCGCCGCCCTATTCCTCCGCCAAGGACCCGGTGAATATGGCGGGCTTTATGATCGAGGACTTGGAGAGCGGGAAGGTGCGCCAGTTTCATTGGGATGAGGTCGCCGACCTGCCCCGCGACGGCAGCGCGGCGCTGCTGGATGTCCGAACGGAGTGGGAGTATCAGCGGGGCCATTTGGACGGCTTTCGGAACATTCCTGTGGACGATCTGCGGGAGCATTTGGACGAGTTAGAGCGGGACAAGCCTGTCTATATGAATTGCCAGACAGGACTTCGCAGCTATCTGGCCTGTCGGCTTTTGACGCAATACGGTTTCACCTGCGCCCACCTTGCCGGTGGATACGGCTTTTACCGGAGCGTGACGCGGGAGCAGCAGACAGCGCAGAGCGCCTATCCCTGCGGAATGGAGAAGCTATGAGTGAAAATCCACTTGGTTTGACGGTTGCGGCAGGCAAAGGCTTGGACGATTTGCAATGCCCGCGGCTTTTAAGCGAAAATCGCAAGTAGTCTGCTCTCTTAGATCACCTGAGACTGATCCAACTTTAAGCACACATATAGGAACTTCTCTATATATTTCCGACAAGGCGAGGAATATGTGAATTGACATACGCCGCGAAATTTCCTATACTGATATTCTAAAGTGCGCTTCACAGCAGCTTTGCAATCATCAGGCCGGAAAGGATCGGTATTATGCCAGACTATATCATTGCCACATCTTCCACCTCTGATCTCACGAGGGACTATCTGGACAAGCATGGCATCCCCTTCATCAGTTACAGCTACACGATCGGCGACACGCTGTATGAGGACGACTGCCGCGAGGAATCGCGCGAGGCCGTGTATCAAGGGATGCGCAACAACGGAGATCGGCTCAAGACCTCCATGATCAACGAGTATATCTACTGTGACTTCTTCACTTCCCTGCTCGCTTCCGGCAAGGATGTCATCTTCCTCGATATGTCGCAAAAAATGTCGGTATCCTACCAAAAGGCGCTGCTCGGCGCGGAGATGGCGCGCGCGGCGCACCCCGAGCGCAAGATCTATGTGATGGATACGCGCTGCATCTCCGGCGGTCTCGGCCTTTTGGTCACGAGCATGGTGGAGCGCATGGAGGCAGGCACAGGCTACGACGAGGTCATTCAGTGGGGCGAGGCGAACAAGCTGAAGATCGCCCACCGCTTCACCGTGGACGACCTCAACTATCTCAAGGCCGGTGGCCGCGTTTCCAACGCCTCGGCGCTGGTCGGTTCGCTGCTCGCGGTCAAGCCCGTGCTGTATGTGCCGGACGGCGGCACGCTCGATGTTGCGAAGAAGGTGCGCGGCAGAAAGGCGGCGCTTGCGGAGATATTGCGTGGCATCACGGACGACCTCCGCGAGGTCGACACCAAGGGCCTTGAGATGCGCATTCTCCACGCCGACTGTCTCGCTGACGCCGAATTTGTGCGTGACGAGGTGCGCGCAGCCTTCCCGGATATGGGCGAGATCGCCATCAGCAGCCTCGGCGTCGTCATCGGCGCGCACTGCGGCCCGGGACTGCTCACCGTGTTCTACTTCTGTAACGGCAGGAGGCCGTGATGCGCTCCGTGCTGCCGAAAACGGGGAAAGGGCGCGAAGCAATATAAGAGGAAGCCGGCGGGTCTGCCTGCGGGCGAAATGCACATGAAAAACCGCTCACCCCGCGCTGCGGGGTGAGCGGTTTTGTCTGAAAGGGATGCCGCGGAGGCGGCAGAACGAGGTCGGTCATTGCAGAACAAGGTTATGGTCCGTATGGTTATCCTTGCATGAGTAGCTGATGCTATAGCTCCCATCAGTCACCCATACAACACAATATGTCCCTGCCTGAAGTTTAACCTCCGCTCCGCTAAGGAATGGTATTGTAACAATGTCAAAAGGATGACTTGCTGCGCCGGGAATACCGGGTATAGCCTGTGTAGAGTTAATATCTGGGACATTATTGTTGTGCTCGCCGCTTGTCATATAGTCCAGCTGGATCTCCGCGTAGTAGGCTCTCACATTCGCCCAGTCCGCCGCGACCCTGGCCTTGTGCAACCGGTCGTTGTAGACCGGGATGGCGATGGCGACCAGCACGGCGATGATGGGACCACGATCAGCATTTCCATCAGCGTGAAGCCCTTTTTGTTTTTCAGTGCTTTCATCGGATGGCACACCGTCCTTTCCTTTCGGAATTTTGGTTTGGGCTCATTTTATACCATGTTTTTAAGCGGAGCGCAAGTGGCAAATGCATCAAATCCCCTCCGCTGCCGCATCCGGCGCGCAGAGCGGGAGCGTCACGGCCAGCACGCTGCCCGCCTCCGAGCTTTCCTCTACCCAGACGCGGCCGCCGTGGAGCCGCGCGATCTCCCACACCAGCGGGAGGCCGAGCCCTGCCCCGCCGAGCTCACGGCTGAGGGACTTGTCCACACGGAAAAAGGGTTGGAAGATGCTCTGCCAAAGCTCCTGCGGGATGCCGCGTCCCGTGTCCGCCACGCGGATGACCGCCTGTCCGTCCCCATGCTGCACGGATACCTTCACCGCGCCGCCGGGACGGTTATACTTGACGGCATTTTCCGTGAGATTGAAAAACAGCCGACACAGCAGCATATCGCTGCCCGTGATGGTCAGATCCTCGCCCTCGCGCGAGAGGGAAACGCCGCTGCGCTCAGCCAGCGTGGCGAGGTCGGCAAACACCTCGTCGATCATGGGCGAGAGCAGAATGACATCGTCGCGCGGCACGGATTGCAGGTCGCTCATGTCCAGCAGCGCGTGCGTGAGGCGGCTGAGCCGCTGCACCTCGCCCTGCAGGGAGGCGAGAAACGCCGCGCTCTCCGGCAGGATGTCAGGATGCTCGTCGGGAAAAAGCTCCAGCTGCGTTTGCAGCAGCGTCAGCGGTGTGCGCAGCTCGTGGGCGGCGTTGCCGACGAACTGCCGCTGGGCGTCGAAGCCGCGGCTGAGGCGCTCGAGCATTTCGTTGAGGGCGTGGGTGAGGGAGCGCAGCTCCGGCAGCGTCTTCTCATCGAGCCGAACCTCGGAGAGGTTGCTCGCCTCCACCCGCTCGGCCTGCTGCGCAAAGCGGCGCAGCGGACGCAGCGCGTGTCCGCTGACGAAGTAGGCCAGAATGCCGCCGAGGAGCGTGATCGCCGCCGTGATGTACCAGTTGGTCGTGCGGAAACGCTCCTGTGCCCCGCTGACGACGATCGTCAGGCCCTCGCCGGGCGGGATAAGCTGCGGGTCGAAGCCGGCGGTCTCCCCGTCCTCGAAGACGATGGGGCCGTAGTCCCGGAGTGAATCCGCGATGGAATCCATATAATATACGCCGGACGAGCACAGCAGCAGGTTCACGGAAACGCAGGTGACGCCAATGAGCAGCACGGTCATCAGCGTGATGCGCCATTGAAGAGAGAGCCTTTTCATGTCTCCGGCCCTCCGAGCAGATAGCCCTCTCCGATGCGGTTGTGGATGGGGTCGCAGCCCATCGCGGCGCGCAGCTTTTTCCGAAGAGCGGAGATGTGGACGCGAATGGCGTTGCTGAAGCCGTCCACGCTGTTGTCCCACACATGCTCGATCAGCTCCTCCTGGCTGACGGGGCGCCCCTGATTGAGCAGCAGATACTCCAAAATGCCGCTCTCCTTTTTCGTGAGGGGGACAGCCTGCCCATTCACTGTGGCGCTGCGGCTCCTTGTATCAAAGCGCAGCGTGCCGAAGGAGAGGCACACATCCGGCTGAATGAACTGCCGCTGCGTCAGGCTGCGGATGCGCGCCTCCAGCTCGGCGAGCGCAAAGGGCTTGGAGAGGTAGTCGTTGGCGCCCGCGTCGAGACCATCTACCTTGTCGGCTGTGCCGCTGCGGGCCGAGAGGATCAGCACCCGCGTCTCCCGGTCGGTCTGGCGGAGGGTGCGGAGCACCGTCATGCCGTCCAGCTTGGGAAGGTTCAGGTCCAGCAGCACAAGGTCGTAGCGCTCCACCTCCAGCAGCCGCAGCGCCTGCTCGCCATCGTAGGCGAGATCCACGCTGTAACCCAGCCGGCGCAGCCGGCGCGCGACGGCATCACACAGCGTGCGTTCATCTTCAATGAGCAAAAGACGCATGGCGCGTCCTCCTTTTTCTTTGTGATCTAAGCGTAGTATAGCACATTGCGATAAAGTTTTTGTTAATTTTCTGTTCTTAACATCAGCTTTAGGGGCAAAGCGGTATGATGCGATGCAGAAAACGCGAAAGGGTGAGAATGATGAGAGTTGACCGAAAGGCCGCAGCGCAGCTCGCTCTGCTGCTCGTCGGCGCGGCGATGCTGGGCTTCGGCGTTTGGCGCGGCGAGGCAGCGTCGGTGCTGAGCAAGGCCGTCAAATTATGTTTGGAGTGTGTGGGCATTGGATAGAGAATTTAAGACAGCCTCGCATCGCCTTGCGCGAGGGCGCGGCTGGATCCAGGCGGGGGCGGCGCTGCTGACCAACCTGCACCTGCCGAACTTCCTCAAGGGAAGCCTTTATCAGGGGGCTGGAAAGACCGTCTGCGTGCCGGGACTGAACTGCTATTCCTGCCCCGCGGCGTCCGGGGCCTGTCCCATTGGGGCGTTTCAGGCGGTGGTGGGGTCTTCCAAGTTCAGCTTTTCCTATTATATCACAGGCTTTCTCATTCTGTTAGGGGTTTTGCTGGGGCGCTTTATCTGCGGCTTTCTCTGTCCCTTCGGCTGGTTTCAGGAGCTGCTGCATAAGATCCCGACAAAGAAGCTCTCTACAAAGAAGCTCAAGCCCCTGACATACCTCAAATACGCCGTTTTGCTGGTGATGGTCGTTCTGCTGCCGGCGTTTCTGGTGAACGATGTGGGCATGGGGGATCCCTTCTTCTGCAAGTACCTCTGCCCCCAAGGCGTGCTGGAGGGAGCCATCCCGCTGTCCCTTGCCAATTCCGGCATCCGGGCGGCGCTGGGCAAGCTGTTCACTTGGAAGCTTGGCATTTTGCTGACGGTAATCGCGTTGAGCGTGGTGTTCTACCGACCGTTCTGCAAATGGCTCTGCCCGCTGGGGGCGTTCTATGCCCTCTTTAACCGGGTGTCCCTCCTTCAGATGAAGGTGGACGAGCATAAGTGCATTTCCTGCGGGAAATGCGCTAAGGTCTGCAAGATGGATGTGGATGTGACAAAAACGCCCAATCATACCGAGTGTATCCGCTGCGGGATGTGCGTCAGCGCCTGTCCCACCGGGGCCGTTTGCTTCCGCTACGGCTTCGGAGACGGAAAACAAAATATAAAAATCAAAGAAAACACGGAGGAAACAACATGAAGCTGAAGAAATTGACCGCGCTGCTGCTCGCGGCGCTGCTGGTGCTCTCTCTCGCCGCCTGCGGCGCGAAGGACAGCGACAAAGCCGCGGATATGAGCGGCGACAACGCCGCCATGACCGGAGAGCCGAAGAACGCCAAGGAAGCCGCCGCGCTGTATCAGAAGCTGATGGAGCAGGAGAACGCGCGCTTTGCGGAGAACAGCGAGCTTTGGGAAAAGGTCTTCATGGCGGCGGACAAGGGCATGGCTATGATCGAGGACGGGAAAAACTACGGCGATTTCCTGCTGGATACCATCGAGGGCGCCAAAGAGCAGTTTACCGACATGGAGTATAAGTGGCTGAAGGAGTCAGCCACGGAGATCAGCAATATTGAAAACAAGCTGACCGAGCTGGAGGAAAAGTACCCTGAGATCGTGCAGTCGGAGATGAGTGGCAACGCCGATATGCAGAAGTTCCCCGCCTTTGAGGGGAAAGACCTGGACGGCAACGAGGTCAAGAGCGACGAGCTGTTCTCCACCAACGCCGTAACGGTCGTGAATTTCTGGTTCACCACCTGCAGTCCCTGCGTGGGTGAGCTTGGCGATCTGGACGCACTGAACAAGGAACTGGCGGACAAGGGCGGCGCGCTCATCGGCATCAACTCCTTCACGCTCGACGGCGACGAGAAGGCCATCGCCGAGGCGAAGGAGGTGCTTGCCAAGAAGGGCGCGACCTACCAGAACATCTATTTCGGCTCCGGCGGCGATGCCGGCAAGTTTGTGGAGAATGTCTTCGCCTATCCCACCACCTATGTGGTCGACCGCAGTGGCAATATCGTGGGTGAACCCATTGTAGGTGCCATCACGGAAAAGAAGCAGGCGGAGACGCTGCAAAAGCTCATCGACCAGGCGCTTGCCGCCGATATGGGCTGAGAGGAACTCCCCCGAAAGTAGGTGGCGCCATGCTTCGGAGCGCGTTGCCGCTCATCCCGGCTGCGCCAACGGCACCTGCGAGGCGGAGGGCTACGGCTATCTGCTGTATTTGTTTGAAGAGTGAGCTTCGAAATGACCCACAGAGAAAATTCCTGCTCTTCTCCCGTTTGCTCGGAAAGATGCTCATACAGATCGACAAAAAGAGGGACGCCGCGCAGCGCCCCTCTTTTATTATGAATAACAGCCATGAGCAAAACTCCAAAAGAGCAGTGATTGCAATGGTTTCCGGTCATGGCTGAAACCGAAAATCACTCATATGATATAGAAAGCGGAGCCCCTTTTTGGTAAAATTGACTTGAGAGAAAACCAACCGGAAAGAGGCTGGCCGCTATCTACCGACAGGAAATCATTCAGGATGTGACGCTGTTCACATCCCAAAGCGCCGCCATGTTTTATGACAAGCTTTTCAGCAGCTTGGACTTCACGCTGCCCAGAGCGGCAACCGGGCGGCGGGGCTTCCCCAAAGAAGCCATGGTCTGTGCGTTTATCGTTATGAAATGCGAGGGGGTCTCACAAGTCACAGATTTGATGGATTATCTGGACAACAACCGGCTCATTGCCCACTATTGCGGGTTCAATATCATGGAGCCGCTGCCGTCCTACTGGACGTATGACCGCTGCCTGCGGCAGCTGAACAGCGGTGCGTTGAAATCGATCATGGCCAATCTGGTGCGGAAGCTGTATGAGCTGGGCGTGGTGGATGCGTCTTTCGTTGGTCTGGATTCCACACCCGTCATGGCGAACACGAAGCAGAACAACCCGAAATCCTTTGCAAAGAACAAGTTCTCCAAGGAAAACCACCCCAAAAGCGACCCGGACTGCGCCTTGGGTGTCCACTCGGCCTCCAACCAGCACAATGAGCGGCGGTATGCGTTCTACTGGGGCTACAAAAGCCATGTACTGGTGGACTGCATCTCCGGTCTGCCGCTCTATGAGTTGACCACGCCGGGCAATGTCGCTGATTCCTCCGTCGCCGCTGAGATCCTCGCGGCCGCGGATCAGACGATCTCTTTGAAGGAATGCGCCTTCCTTGCCGACAA
>NZ_JAFBIQ010000017.1 GCF_021531315.1 Oscillibacter valericigenes
CAGCACACTTCATATCGCCCGCAAAATGGCAGCACTCCCCGCTCCTTTCTCCCGTGCTATGCCCGAAAGAGAAGAAAACACAGCCGCGGAGAGCACCCTCTCCGCGGCTGTGTCACAATGTTTCTTATTGCTTGAGCAGCGCCTCCATATCCTCCTCCGGGGTGGTGATGGGAGCAATGCCGAAATTCTCTACAAGGTAGTTCAGCACATTGGGCGAAACGAACGCCGGCAGCGTGGGACCAAGGCGAATATTCTTGATCCCCAGATACAGCAGCGTCAGCAGAATGCACACCGCCTTCTGCTCATACCAAGAAAGAACCATGGACAAGGGCAAATCGTTGACCCCGCAGCCGAACGCCTCCGCCAAGGCCAGCGCGATTTTGACAGCTCCGTAAGCGTCGTTGCACTGGCCCACGTCCATGAGCCGAGGCAGCCCGCCAATGGTCCCAAGATCCAGGTCGTTGAAGCGAAATTTGCCGCAGGCCAGCGTTAGCACCACGGTATCAGCGGGCGTCTGCTTGACAAACTCAGTATAGTAGTTCCGTCCGGGACGGGCTCCGTCACAGCCGCCCACCAGGAAAAAGTGCCGGATCGCGCCGCTCTTTACCGCCTCGATCACCTGATCCGCCACGCCAAGCACCGCGCCATGACCGAAGCCGGTCATGACCGTGCCGCCGCCGTTGATGCCGGTGAACAGCTTGTCCTCGTTGTAGCCGCCAAGCTCCAATGCCTTTTCGATGACAGGGGTAAAGTCCTTATCCTCGCCGATGTGGGTGATTTCGGGATAGGATACCACCGCCGTGGTGAACACGCGGTCGGCGTAGCTTGCTTTCGGCGGCATCAGGCAGTTGGTGGTAAACAGCACCGGCGCGGGGATGTCGGCAAATTCTCTTTGCTGGTTCTGCCACGCCGTGCCGAAGTTGCCCTTGAGATGGGCATATTTTTTCAGTTCAGGATAGCCGTGGGCGGGCAGCATTTCGCCGTGGGTGTAGATGTTGACGCCTCTGCCCTCGGTCTGCTCCAGCAGCAGCTTCAAATCGTGGAGATCGTGGCCGGTGATGACGATGAACGGCCCCTTCTCCACCGTCAGCGGGACAGTGGCAGGCGTGGGCGTACCGTAGCTTTCGGTGTTGGCCTTATCCAGAAGCGCCATGCACTGGAGGTTTTTCTCGCCCACCTCCATCACGACGGGCAGCAGCGCGTCCATGTCCCAGTCCTCGCCCACGGCAAAAAGAGCCTTGGCGAAAAAGCGGTTCACTTCCTCGTCGGCATAGCCCAGCATCATAGCGTGATGGGCATAGGCCGCCATGCCGCGCACGCCGAAGAGGATCAGGGATTTGAGGCTGCGAATATCCTCCTGCGCGTTCCAGAGCAAGTTCATATCATAATCATCGTTTCGCCCGCAGCGGGAACCGCAGCCGGAGCAGCCTGGAACAAGGCGGGCCTTTTCCTCGTGTACCCGATCAATCAGCTCCCGAATGGTCTTTTCGTTGAAGCTCACATTGGTGACGGTGGTGAACAGGCCCTCGATCATCAGCCGCCAAGTCCCCTCATTCGCGTCTGGGGCATTATCTACCGCACGGGACAGTCCAACCAGAGCGCCAGTCAGTTGATCCTGAAGCTCCGCCACCTCAGCGGTTTTGCCGCAGACGCCGGCTTTTCCGGTACAACCGGCGCAGCCTGCCGTCTGCTCGCACTGAAAGCAAAACATTTTGTGATCCATTGTCGTTTTCCTCCTATTTTAGTTCAAATTATGTCTTTTTATCAGAAAGCTCCCGCCTCCTCGAAGGACTCCTTGCCCACATTGCACAGGGGGCACTCAAAATCCTCCGGCACCTCGCTCCACGGCGTACCGGGAGCGATGCCGCCCTCGGGATAGCCCGCGCTCTCGTCGTATTCCCAGCCGCAGACGCTGCATACATACTTCATCGTGATTCTTCCTTTCTAATGATTTTGTTATTCTTCCACCAACCGGCCGTCCACCGTCACGGTGACCACCTGCCACGGGATAAATTTCCCGCTCTGCTGGAGCGCCTTTTTCGCCGCCAGCTCCAGCCCGCCGCAGCAGGGCACCTCCATGCGGACGACGGTGACGCTCTTGATGTCGTTCTCCCGGATGATCTCCGTCAGCTTTTCGGAATAGTCCACGCTGTCCAGCTTGGGACAGCCGACGAGGGTGATGTGCCCCTTGATGAACCGCTCATGGAAGGCGGCGTAGGCATAGGCGGTGCAGTCGGCGGCAATGAGGAGCCGCGCGCCGTCAAAATACGGGGCGTTCACCGGCACCAGCTTGATCTGCACCGGCCACTGGGAAAGGCGACTCGTCTGCTGGGCTTGCGGCGTTTCCACGGCGGGCGCGTCCTGACGCTGAATATTCCGGGACTGGCTGCCGGGGCAGCCGCAGGGCAGGGTCATGCCCTCTTTTTGCATTTTCCGCTGCTTATTTTCCATGACGGCCTGCTCGTCATAGGCCGCCGCCTCCCGCTCTACAAAGGTGATGGCCCCGGTGGGGCAGGTGGGCAGACAGTCGCCCAAGCCGTCGCAGTAATCGTCCCGCATGAGTCGCGCCTTGCCGTCCATCATGGCGATGGCGCCCTCGTGACAGGCGGCGGCGCAGGCGCCGCAGCCGTTGCATTTATCCTGATCGATTTCAATGATCCGTCGTTTCATGTTCAGTCCTCCTGTTGCTTTTGTGCGCTCATTGTACTATACTAAGTGCAACAAGTCGGTTGAATTTTCAACGAAAGAGGACTTTTTATGAAAGATTTTTTTCCGGTGCTCCATATGGCGGCGCTTTTCTCCGGCATTTCCGATGAGGAGCTTGCCGCTATGCTCTCCTGCCTTGGGGCGAGGATCGACACCTTTCCCAAAGGCTCCCGCCTGCTCCGCGCCGGGGAGTCGGTGGAGGAGGTGGGCCTTGTGTTGGCGGGCAGCGCCCTCATCGTGCAGGAGGACATCTGGGGAAACCGCAACATCCTCTCCAAGGCGATGCCGGGGCAGACCTTCGCGGAGGTGTTCGCCTGCGCGCCGGGAGCGGTGCTGAATGTGAGCGTGGAGGCGGAGAGCGCGATGACGGTGATGTTTCTGCGCATCAAGCGCGTTTTGAGCGTGTGCCCCTCCGCCTGCTCCCACCACAGCCGGATCATCCGCAACCTGCTGGGCGAGCTGGCGGAGAAGAACCTGCGGCTCAACGAAAAACTCACCCACATGGGCCAGCGCACGACGCGGGCAAAGCTGATGTCCTATTTTTCCGCCGAGGCACAGCGCCGGGGCGGCTACGAGTTCGACATTCCGTTCTCCCGCCAGCAGCTCGCGGATTATCTCGGCGTGGAGCGCAGCGGACTGTCGCTGGAGCTTGGAAAAATGCGGGATGAGGGCCTGCTTGACTTTCACAAAAGCCATTTTCTTCTCAAAGCGCCGGAATCTGACCGGCCCCTCCCCTTCCCGCGTTGAGGCGTTCATAAGCGTCCCTTCAAATCGTCTGAAAAAGAGGAGCGGCATCCCTTTCTGGATGCTGCTCCTCTTTTTCTTTCATTGTTTCTCAGCTTAATGGAGGCTTTATACCCGATCCGTTACACTGATGCAGTCCCCTCAAAAATACAGACAGGAGAAAAAATTGACCCTATGATGAAAATAAGATATTTCGCTATTCCCATTCTTGCAATCGCGCTGCATTTTTTGCTGTCCAATCTATTGTATTTCCTTGTGGAAAGACTCGTTTTGGATGTTTTTCATATCCCACCGCAGCAATTTATGAAATACTCATATTGGGGCGAGATTTTGATCTGCGCTGTTCTTATCCTCGTATTCTTCACGCTCTATAAACTGCTTTGGAGGAAAGAGATAAGCGAACCGCGCACAGCGACAAATTTCAAAGATGTGCTCGGCAGTCTGGTCGTGGGATTTGGCATTTGCGGCATCTCCGGTCTTTGGATCCTGCTGGCAGAACAGCTTCCCTCGCTGCAAAAAAGCGTTGAGGCAATGAACGCCGGTGCTGAAAATATTGCCGGCGGAAATGCATTTGGAACATTTATGATTGCGGTGATTGCTGCACCTGTTGTAGAAGAAATTCTATTCCGCGGCATTGTGCTTCGCTCCATGCGGAAATTCACCCCCGCTTGGGCCGCGATTTTAATGTCATCCGTGCTCTTTGGCGTTTACCATCTGAATATCGTGCAGGCTGCCTATGCTACCTTCATGGGTATTGCCGCAGGAATCCTTTACGAGAAGAAAAAGAACCTGCTGTTTCCCATCCTCGTGCATTTTGCGAACAACCTCATCACCATGCTGCAGGACTTCACGCCTTCAGGTGCGGGCGAATTGATCAGCATTTTTATCCTGATCATGATCGCTCCGGCGGGGTATGTCGTCTGCCGCTCGCTCCGGCAGGGCAAAAGAGCGGAGGAGTCGGTCCCGTTCGAGGCTTGACAGACAGCCATTCCGCCCTATAATAAAAGCATCTCATATCAAGACATTGTGTTGAAAAGGAGGCCCTTATGCTCGATCGAAAAGCCTATGAAAAGCTGGACTACACGCTCTGCCTGCTCAGCGTCCAGGCAGACGGAAAGGCCGGCGGCTGCATCATCAATTCCTTCCATCAGGTCACAAGCTCCTTCCCTGCGAAGTTCACGATAGCCGTCAACCGCGACAACGCCACGACAGAGCTGGTGGAAAAGGCGGGCAGCTTCTGCGTCACTCTGCTTGCCCATGACGCGCCGGAGTCGATCATCAAGGACTTCGGCTATCGCTCCGGCCGCGTTGCGGACAAGTTCGCCGGCTATTCGCCCAAGACGGATGCGGCAGGGAATCCCTACCTGAGCGAGCACATGGTCTCGCGCGTTTCCTGCCGTGTTCTCGACAAGGTGGAGGTCGGAAACTACACCGTCTATGTGGCGCAGGCGACCGAGGCGGAGGTTTTCAGCGCCGCGCCGGTCCTGACGCTCAACGCCTTCACCGGGCGGGGACGCGCCACGCCGAGCACCGCCACGGTCTACCGCGAGATGGTGGGCGGCGGCTTCCGCTGCTCCGTCTGCGGCTATGTCCACGAGAGCGAAACGATCCGCGAGGACTTCATCTGCCCGATCTGCCGTGCCACGGCGGACAAATTCATCCGGCAGGACTGAAGCAATCAGAGAGTGCCTGCCGTTCCGGCTAAGGACGCGCGTCCGGGAGCATTGCCCTCACCAGCGCGGAAACGCAGATATTTCAAAAAACGGTCTTGCAACCCAAGCGGGCTGCAAGGCCGTTTTTTTGATTCCCGTGCGGCAAGGTCGTCGCTGCGAAGGCTCGCCTCAAAGAAGTCCGTTTTGACCACGTTGGCGTCAGTGTATTGGCTGGCCCATTCCATGCTCTCCGGCTCGCTCTCGAAGCGCAAATACTTTCTTATGACCCTCAACCATGCGCGAGGGGCTTCTCCTCACTCCGCCAAGGCTTTGCCAAGCGCACGGCAGGCGTCGAGCGCCGCGTCGTCGGGAGTCTCCGTGCAGATCACGCTCTCGCACACGAGGTTCAGCCCCGCGTCGGCGCAGTCCTTCTCCCAGCTGCGCATCCACTCGCCGTCGCCCCAGCCATAGGAGCCGAACAGCGCCGCGCGCTTACCGCCGAGGCTGCGCTTGCAGGCATCGAACATCGGCTGGAACTCCATTTCCTCCAGCACCTCGCTGCCCATGGCGGGGCAGCCGAAGGCAATGGCATCGTAGGCGTTCAGATCGCCGGGCTGCACCCGGTCGGGCGTGAGCAGCGCGGCCTCCGCGCCCGCGGCGGTCATACCCTCAGCAACGGCACGCGCCATCGCCTCCGTATTGCCCGTGCCGCTCCAGTAAATAACAGCAGTTTTCATGTTTGTCAATTCCTTTCTTTTGATGAGTTTATATGATCAAACCGCGACGGCCAGCTGCTCGAGCTTCGAGCCGCTTTGCCAGAGTGCGCAGTAGATCTCCGTGCATTTTTTGTATTTTGCGAACAGCGAGCGTGCTTTTTCCTCGTCGCCGTAGACCTTCCAAAGCCCCGCGCACTTGAAATCGTTCGCGCGGTGGTCGATGAAGCCCTTCACATCCTCCGGCGGATAGCTGAGAAACAGTCCCACCTCATGCGGGAACTCACCGCTCTCGCGGAAGCGGCAGGCAAGCCGCGCCACACAGCGCGCGCAGCTCTCGTCCTCGTAGCCCGCCCGCCGCAGCAGCTCGGACGCCCGCGCGTCCCGCAGGTCCCGCCGCAGCTCGGCGGGGCGGTAGAGGTAGAGGAGCGCCTGCCCCGCTAAAAAGCGGATCGGCAGCAGGCAAAGCCCCTTCGGCGAAAGCCGCCGGTTCAGCTGCCGGATGTCGGACAGCAGCGCCTCGCGGTCCTCGCAGGGACAGGGAAACAGGCTCCCCGTCTTGATGCCCGCGAGCGTCGGCGCGCCCTGACGGATCAGGATCTCTTCAGACATTTGCTCCCGCCCCCTTTGGCAGTGTTCTGTATCAACATTGTTTGATGTCATATTTTTCGCGGCTTTTAGTTAGATTATTCTAACTAAAAGTTCTTTGAATAGCCGCCAAAAGCGGCTTCTTATGGTTTATCGCAAGCCCTTCCTCACAGGGAGCCGTGCGGCTCCGCACCTCCGCGCCTATCCCAGCGCCACGTCCAATGTCATCATGACGCTGAAGCCGGCGGCAAAGAAAATTGTGCCGAGGTTGGAGTGCTTTCCCTGCGACATTTCGGGGATCAGCTCCTCCACCACCACATAGAGCATGGCGCCCGCCGCAAAGCTCAGCAGATACGGCAGCGCCGGGATCACGAGCTGCGCGGCGAGAAGCGTCAGCACCGCGCCGATTGGCTCGACCGCGCCGGAGAGCACGCCGAGCCAAAACGCCCGCCCCTTGCTCTCGCCCTCCGCCCGGAGGGGCATGGAAATGATCGCACCCTCAGGGAAATTCTGAATGGCGATGCCAAGGGACAGGACAAGCGCGCTTGCCGCCGTGATCTGCGCGTTCCCCGCGAGGAAGCCCGCGTACATCACGCCAACCGCCATTCCCTCCGGAATGTTATGCAGGGTCACCGCCAGCACCATCATGGTGCTGCGCCCCAGTCCGCTTTTCGGACCCTCCGCCTGATTGCTTCCCACATGAAGGTGGGGAATCAGATGGTCGAGCAGGAGCAAAAACAGCACGCCGACCCAGAAGCCGATAAAGGCGGGAAGGAAGGAGAGCTCCCCCATATCCTCCGATTGCTCGATGGCTGGGATCAGCAGGCTCCATATCGACGCCGCCACCATCACCCCGGCGGCAAAGCCCGCAAGGGCGCGCTGCACCAGATCGCCAAGGGATTTTTTCATGAAGAACACGCAGGCCGCGCCCAGCGCTGTTCCCAAGAAAGGGATCATAATTCCAATAAAGGTTTCTATTCGTCTCACCGCCTTTGCATTGCAGTATTATCTGTTTCTTCGATACGGGCTTGCGGGTATTTTCAAAGAATGACATATCACACCTCCGATTTCACACATTCGGCATAGGTCAGCGGGAATGAGGCTTTCAGAACGGCGCTTTTCCGCACCGTCCAGCCGTTCTGCCGCAGGAAGTTCAGGTATTCCCCGCTCGTCCACCTGCTGTGAAGAGGGAGGCCCGCCAGCTTCATGAAAAAGGCTTTGACCCTGCCGGAAAAGGAATTTTCCGCGTGGGTGAAGGTCGGCGCAATGAGCAGACCGTCGTCCTTCAGCACCCGGCGGATCTCGGCAAGGGCTTTCTCCGGCTGCAGCACGATGTGCAGCGCGTTGGACACGATCACTACATCAAAGGACTTATCCGCATAGGGCAGGCAGAACATATCCTGCACGGAAAAGTGCAGCTTTGCCGAGCGGTTATCCCGCTTTGCCTCTGCGATCATCTTCGCGGAGGTGTCCGTCGCCTCAATGTGTGCCGCCGCGTTCACGATGTGCTTTGCGATCAGCCCCGTGCCGGTCGCCAGCTCCAACACTGTTTTCGCCTTCACGACCGGTCGGAGCAGCGCATACATCCGCATATACGCCGCCGCGTCCTTGCGCATGAAGCGGTCGTAGTGCTTTGTGTTTCTGTCCCAAAAGCTTTTGTTTCCGTCCATCGGTCTTCACCTTCTTGTTAGATAGCCTTAACCGCTTGCTATGAGAAAATGCGCTCAGCGCGCATCCTTCTCTTGTGCGCCGCCGTCCGGCAGCAGTTCGGTCATGCTCTTGAGGCTGATGCTGAGCGTAGACATATTGTGCAGCAGCGCCGATGCCGTCGGCGGCAGGAGGCCGAGCACACCCAGCACGATCAGCGAGAAATTGAAGCCGACGATGCTCGAGATGCCGTGGGCCACGACATACTGCACCTGCGAGTGGTACTCCTCATGGGTAAGGCCCCGCTGCTTCGCCTCCTCCACCACGGCATCCTGCGTGCGGTCGTATACCTTGACGGAGCGCACGCCGTCTTGGGCGCGCAGATAGTATTCGAGCACATCCGCCTGATGCAGCGTCATCCGAGCGCAGCAGAGGTGGACGCGCAGCCTCCCTGCCGATTCATGTAGGATCGTGCATTTCATGGCTCACTCCGCCTTGCTTTCCTCCGCGCCCTCGCGCACGGCGGTGACCGTTTTCATCACATCCTCCTTGGCGCGCAGCGCCGCGGCGGCCGTGTGCGCGTAGGCACGCTTTGCGTCCCTGCTGCCCAGCAGCTTGATGCCCGCCGTGCCGAACAGCACGCCCGCGGCAAATAAACCGATTTTCTTCATCATAAACGACCTCCTATCTGTCTGATAACGAGCGGTTAGATACATCTAACTTCGCTTGCCTATAAATTACCATACGCTCGCAGGAAATGCAAGCATATTTTCAACCATTTTCGCAGTTCCGGCAGCAGTTCCGGCGGCAATGCCTTAGGGCTTGACAAAAGCAGAATCCGCGCTATAATATTTGCGAATGGTTCGCAGATTGGAGCGTGGGTCATGTCTGAGTACAAAACAAGGCAGCGGAGGACTCTGCTTGCCTATTTGAGCCGGCATCCGGACGAGCTGCTGTCTGCGCGCCAAATTGCAGACGCGCTGGCAGAAGAGCACATCAGTCTCAGCGCCGTATATCGAAATCTTGCGCAGCTGGAAGCGGAAGAAAAGGTGCGCCGAAGCAGCAAGAGCGGCACGCGCGAGGTCTACTACCAGTACCTTGATGCCGAGGACTGCAGGGGCGCACTGCACATGAAGTGCATAAAATGCGGCAAGACCTTTCACATGGCGGACGGCAACGCCGCTTTGTTTGCAAAGCACCTGGCGCAGAGCGAGCAATTCCTGCTGGACACGACCGACACGATCCTCTATGGAACCTGTTCGGCTTGCAGGGAAGCATAACGATCGGGAGGGAGGACAGACCATGACAAAGAAGCTTCGTTTTCTGACGCGCCTGCTGGCGGCGACGCTGGCAGTTGTCCTGCTGTCCTCCGCGGTCTATCTCGCGCTCGCGTCCGACCATGACTGCGCCGGCGAGGACTGCGCCGTCTGCCGCCAGATCAGCGCCTGCGAAAATCTGCTGAAAACGCTGGGGCTTACAGGCGCCGCCGCAGCGGTCACCGCCGCGCTCCCCTATGCGCTGTGCAAGGCGCTCCTTCCCTGTGCAGAGAGGCTCGGCACAGGGACGCTCGTTTCTCTCAAGGTAAAGCTCTCGAATTAAAATAGGACCTTTACAAGGGCGAAGTCTATCCGTTTTTCGGATAGGCTCTTGCGGTTTTGCCGCTGCCCTTGTATTTTTGCGCCTATTTTTCAAAATTCGGAGGTTTTATCTGTACTATGAGAAGAATTTTCCCCCTGTTTCTTGCGCTGACCGTGGCGGTCAGCCTGCTTGCCGGCTGCGGCAAAAAGAACGCCGCGGAGAGCGGCGAGAGCGAGTCTGACAAATTGCGCATCGTCGCCACGATCTTCCCCGGGTACGACTGGGTGCGCCAGATCATGGGCGACAGAGCGGCGGCAGCCGACCTCACCATGCTGCTGGACAACGGTGTTGACCTGCACAGCTACCAGCCCACAACGGACGACATCATCAAGGTCTTCGACTGCGACCTCTTCATCTATGTGGGCGGCGAGTCCGACGGCTGGGCGGAGAATGCCCTGAAAACCGCCGCCAACAAGGATATAAAGGTCGTCAGCCTGCTGGAAGTCCTCGGCGAGCGTGTCAAGACAGAGGAGATCGTCGAGGGCATGCAGGAGGCCGACCATGCTCATGCCCACGACCACGAGCATGACCATGAGCATGACCACGACCACGAGGAGGAAGCCGACGAGCATGTGTGGCTGTCCCTGAAGAACGCCGCGGTGCTGGTCGATGCGATCTCCAGCGCCCTGCAGGAGCTTGATCCCGACAACAAGGGCATCTACGCTGCCAACGCTGCGGCTTACATCGAAAAGCTCTCCGCGCTGGACGGCGCATACCAGTCCGCCGTGGACAGCGCGGCGCGCAAGACCGTTCTGTTCGGCGACCGCTTCCCCTTCCGCTATTTGGTGGATGACTACGGTCTGAGCTACTATGCTGCCTTTGCGGGCTGCTCCGCCGAGAGCGAGGCCAGCTTTGAAACCGTTTCGTTCCTTGCAAAGAAGGTGGACGAGCTGGGACTTCCCTGCGTACTGACCATTGAGGGCAAGAACCACAAGCTCGCGGAAACCATCGTCCAGAGCACCGCCGGGAAGAACCAGAAGGTGCTGACCATGGACTCCATGCAGTCCACCACCTCCGAGGATGCAGCAAACGGTACTACCTACCTTTCCGTGATGGAGCAGAACCTCTCCGTGCTGAAAGAAGCCTTGGGCTGAGAGCGGGGTGATCTCATGGCTCAGCTTACCTGCCGCGAGCTTTCAGTCGGCTATGACGGCAAAGCCGTCGTGCAGCATTTGAATTTTGAGGTTTTCGCGGGCGACTACCTCTGCATCGTCGGGGAGAACGGCTCCGGCAAGAGTACCCTGATGAAAACGCTCCTTGGCTTGCAGCCGCCTGTCGGCGGGCGGATCGTGACAGGCGACGGGCTGAGGAAAAATGAGATCGGCTATCTGCCGCAGCAAACGGCGGCGCAAAAGGACTTCCCCGCCTCCGTGCGGGAGATCGTTCTCTCCGGATGTCAGGGGCGCTGCGGCAGCCGCCCCTTCTACAACAAGGAAGAGAAGAAACTGGCGGCGGACGCTATGGAGAAAATGCAGGTCGCGCCCCTTGCCAAGCGCTGCTACCGCACGCTCTCCGGCGGTCAGCAGCAGCGGGTTCTGCTCGCCCGCGCCCTGTGCGCTACCCGAAAAATACTGCTTTTGGATGAACCTGTTTCCGGGCTCGATCCCAAGGTGACGGCGGAACTGTATGCGCTCATTCAAAAGCTCAACGACGAAGATGGCATCACCGTTGTGATGATCTCCCACGACCTGAGCGCGGCGCTGCAATATGCCAGCCACATTCTGCACATCGGGGACAGGGTGTTCTTCGGCACCAAGGCGGCTTACCTGAACGAGTTCCCCCAGGCATGGCAGAAAGGAGGCGCGGCACAATGACAGCGATCCTTGAAAAACTCGCGTTCTACTGGACCTATCCCTTTGTGCGCTACGCGCTCATTGTCGGTGTGTTGGTCGCGCTGTGCTCGTCGCTTTTGGGCGTGACGCTGGTGCTGAAGCGCTTTTCCTTTATCGGCGACGGGCTTTCCCATGTGGCCTTCGGCGCCATGTCCGTTGCCGCCGTGCTTGGGCTGGCGGACGATCTTCCGCTGACGCTGTGCATCACGGTGGTCTGTGCCGTGCTGCTGCTCCGCACGGGGCAGAATACGAAGATCAAGGGCGACGCCGCCGTCGCCATGGTTTCGGTTGGGGCGCTTGCCATCGGGTATCTGCTGATGAATCTCTTTTCCGCCTCCTCCAATCTCTCCGGCGATGTGTGCGTCACGCTGTTCGGCTCCACCTCCATTTTGACGCTGTCCCGAAGCGAGGTCTGGCTGTGCGTGGGCCTGTCCGCGGCGGTCGTGGCGGTGTTCCTGCTCTATTACAACAAGATCTTTGCCGTGACCTTTGACGAGGACTTTGCCAAGGCGGCCGGCACAAGGGCCGGGCGATACAACCTGCTGCTCGCCGTCACCACCGCCGTAGTCATCGTGCTGGCGATGAACCTGGTCGGCTCGCTGCTGATCTCCGCGCTGGTGATCTTCCCGGCACTGTCCGCCATGCGCGTTTTTCAGAGCTTCCGCGCGGTGACGCTCTGCTCGGCAGTGCTGTCGGTGAGCTGCGCGGCGCTGGGCATTCTGATCGCTATTTTAGCCGGGACACCGGTGGGCTCCACCATCGTGGCGGTGGATATTCTGGCGTTTCTGCTCTGCTCGGCCGTTGGCCGTGTACTGGGAGGCTGCTCATGATGAAGCGGCTCCTCTGTCTGCTGCTGGCGGTCTGTATGACGCTTTCCCTCTGCGCCTGCGGGAAAGACAGCGAAAAGGACGCAGGAAATGACGCATCTTCTTCCAATGAAAAATCGTCCGCATCGGCTGAGAGCATTCCAACGCCGAATGAACAGGAAACGCCGGGGAAATCTAAGCCGTCGCAGCCCTCTGCCGGCAAAGTGGATGTGGATCTGACGGTGCTCAGCAGCACGATGGTCTACGCCGAGGTCTACAATATGCTCTACAACGATCCCGAGAGCTATCTCGGCAAGACGGTCAGGGCGAAGGGAGAATTTTCCATTTACCAGCTCGTGGTGGACGGCGTGCTGCGGCCTGACCCCGTGGCTTACGCCTGCATCATCGCCGACGCCGCCGCCTGCTGCGCCGAGGGCATGGAGTTTGTGCTGGAAGGCGATTATACCTACCCGGACGATTACCCGGAGCTGGGGACAGAGATCACCGTCGTCGGCGAGTTCCAAGCCTATGAGGAAAACGGGATGACGGGGTATCATCTGATCAACGCGAGGCTGGAGCCCTCCGAGATGCGCTATACGCGATAACCTGAAATGGAAAAGCCGCCTCGTAGGAGAGGCGGCCTTTGCGCCGATCGCTCAGAGAAACGCAATAAAGGGTACATACCGGCTCATCATGACCTGCATATATAAGCTCCCCTTATATAGTTGGACATAAAATCGCTTTTATTGCAAGGTCTGCCATAAAAATATCCCTGAAGGCTGTCCGCCCCCATTTTCTCCATTTCCTGGCGCCATTCCATTTGTTCGATTCCCTCAATACATATCTTGGCATTGACACTGTGTATCATTGTAATGATGCTTTTTAATAGCTCGTAACCTCTTTGTCCGTTCATGGCTTTTGCCGTAAAATCACGATCTATCTTGATATAATCCGGTTTTATGTCATTGATGCAGTGGAGATTTGAGTACCCTGTGCCAAAGTCATCTATTGCAAAGCGTATTCTGCTGTCCTTCAGCTTGTGGCGAAACCTGATAAACGGTATCGTCATATCTATAAGTCTGCTCTCCGTCATCTCTACGCAGATATTCGCGGGATCTAAGGCATATTCTTTTATTGTCTCGATGATGTCATCCTCAACATTTCCCCCTGCGATCTGCGCATAAGAAACATTTATATTTATCTGCATTCTAAAAATTTTTCCGCAAAGTTGTGAGCCGTGAAGATGACTATTGGGAGATCCTTGGGGCCATAAGTGGCATCAACAAGGACATGTGCACCAATCTCCAGTTCATCCACTATATTGCCCATTAGCTTTTGTTTTTACAAGAGAGGAGCGAGTAAGAATGTCAGACTTCAAGCGGGCAAAAACATTGGTGAAGAGTATCAGATACCCTACCTTTCAATTCTGGGCTAAGGCAAACAATAAAAAACCGCAGACAGACAAATGGTCATTGCCATATCGACCTCATTGGAGTGGCTTCGAACCAAATTCAGCGAATTCAACATCCCAGAGGAGATCAAAGTCCCAGAATGGGAACAGTACAAAAACATATCTACGGGAGATTTGAAGTCGGTCCATATCAACGAGGGATACACTGTAGATATAATTAACCTTCCTCAACAAAAAATATGGGCACTGCGCTTGATTGAGCCGGATCTCAGCACCCGCTTTGAGAACAATGTTGAAATAAGCTGCGCCGTTCCTGGATGTATTTTTCAAACAGGCATCGCGTTTTCAATCGCGGATGATGTTTTTCAATGCGGCGTGAAAATCACCGTTTCTGAGCCTGATGTACAAACGGAGCCATGCGAAGCGTACCGTCCCTCCTTGATTCAAGTGCTGGCTGAAAACCCTTTGCTTGATCTTCGCTGCGGATACCCAATCATTAGGGAAGATGCATGGCGTTTGGACAAAACGGAGCGTATTAAGCAGCTTCACGAGTACTTATCCTCGGGAAATATCCCTGCGGTTATTCTGTGTGATTATGAAAGTGACGCAAAGCAAACCGTTCCCTCATTCGAGGGCATGATAAATGAAATTAAGAATACCAGCCCGTTTTTGAGAAGTTCATCGTCAGTTCTCTCGCCCAATATGGATACGCTTTTGCTGAAAGTGCAATCGATGCCGAAAGAACAGGAAACCAGGATTGCCCAATATGATGTCTCAGGACTGCTGAAATATCGCACCTGCCATGCTCACTATTTCCGCTGCGGAAAAGGTATGCTGACGGAGCTTAACAAGCTACTAAAGATCAATGCGAAAAGCGGAGATATCGTGCTGATTGAAACGGCCCTGTGCGGTGGCGATGCAAAGTATTTCCCCAAAACCGACGATCCTGCCGAAAATGTCAGCAAGGTTCTTTATTACCTGCTGGAATATCCAAATGGAAAGCCATACAACTACGGTTCGGTTTTCTTCTACGCCGACGCACTTCTTAAACAAATGGATGCCCTTCGCAATGAGCAGAGCATAGATTTGAGAAAAATCAAAATCCTCAATGAAGAAATAGATATCTTGTCTGCACACACAGGAATGCCGCAAAAGGTCTTGAACCTGAGCGGCACCAGCTTCATCTATGAGCGAAGACAAGTCCGTCGCGATCACCGAGATAATGAGCGGCGGCAGAGCTGCTGCGCGAGAGTATCTGCGCGCGGCAAATATGTCAAGGTCGTGACGACGGCCCCTCCCTATGATGAAGAAGGCGAACAGATCGATAAAACCACCACTATGAGCGAGACGAGGTCCGAGGAGATGGGGCTGATAGGCGAGTGGCTTCTATCGGGCATAAGTAGCGGCAAGGGAAGCTACACCGACACCGTCACCATTGAACTGGTGGATGGGTCGCTCGCTCCGGTCAATGCGGAGTTCACCATGAACAGGCGAGTATCGCGTTATGATACGGACCCCTTGGGGAGTACACAGACCATACAGAAAAAGACGGAGATCACCAAGGGCTTGAAGGAAACACAGGGAAGCATAGATGACAAAGCGCAGAAGTGGCGCCGGCGAAACGCTGGCCTCCGTGCTCATCGCGGCGCTGGCTTTTGCATTCCTCTCGACCGCCGCTGTCACGCTCTGCGAGAGCAACGGTTATCGCTGCTACACGGAGGTGAGACCATGAAAAGGCTGCGCGTCAACGCGGCGCAGTGACAAAAAAACGCTGTCGGGCGTTCGGCCCGACAGCGATCTTTCTATTCGCTTCTTGTGATGTCATGCACCTATTTTCCGCTGCGTACGCGCCATATACCGAGCGGCGCTTTGACGATATGCTCGATCATCAGGCAGGGGCAGAACCAAACATTCGGCACACGGAGCACCAGTCCCAAAAGGCACATGATCGGCAGAGAAAAGAACCAAAGCGGTATGTTGTCGATTATGAGGGAGGCTTTCACATCGCCGCCGCCGCGCAGTACGCCGATGACCATGGACGCGGTGTAGCCATGGAGGGGCATGGAGAGCGCGTAGGAAAGCACCATAACGGTGCAGAGCCTTGCGGCCTCAGCTGTGAGCCGAAAGAGCGGCAGAACCTGGGGACGCAGCACGGTGAAAAAAAGCACCAGCTCGGCCCCGCCGAGTGCAACGCCGAACATGAACGAGGTGAAGCAAACGGCACTGCCGATGCTCAGCACGCCTGCGCGGTTGCCGACGCCGATCTCCTTGCCGACGATGACGGCGGCGGCATTGGCAAGACCGAAGATACCTGCGGTGGTGAGCTTGTCGATGTTGCCGGCCACCGTGTAGGCGGCAAGGAGGTCGCCGCTCGCGGTCATATGCCCCATGATGACAGTCATCATGGAGTAGGCAAGACCCCAGAGCGTTTCATTTGCCAAGACCGGCGCGCTGTAATGCACGAAGCGGCGCAGCATCTCGTGGCCCGGCCGGAGGATGGCGCCCCACTGAAGCGGCACGGTGCGGCAGCGCAGCGCATAGCCAAAGGCGAGGACGAATTCCACCACGCGCGAGAGCAGCGTTGCAACGGCCGCTCCGGTGACGCCGAGCGCGGGAAAGCCGAGCTTGCCGAAAATGAGCACATAGTTGCCAACCGTGTTGAAGAGCATGGACGCACCGAACACCAGCATACCGAAGCGCGGATTTTCGATGCTGCGCTGCATCCCGATGTAGATGGACGAGAGCGAGTTGAGGATGTACGAAAAGCCGACGATGCGGATATACGGCACGGCGATCTCCACAAGGAGGAGATTGTCCGTCACCAGCAGCAGCACGCTCGCAGGGAAGCAGGCCATGATGAGGGCAAAGACCGTCGAAACGCTGCCGGCGATAAAAAAGCCGATGCCCATAACGCGGTTGATGCTCTCACGGTCGCCGCGCCCCCAATACTGGCTGATGAGCACGCTCGACCCACTCTGCAGGCCGAACACGACGAGCTGAACGATGAAGATGGGCACATTCGCCACCGTGACGGCGGACATTTCGCTGCTGCCGAGCAGGCCCACCATGAAGGTATCGAGAAAGCCGAGCGAGGTGGTGATAAGATTTTGCACGATGATGGGCAGGGCGAGCAAAAAGAGCCGCCGATAGAAGCCTTCCGGCTGATGAAGAAAGGAAAACATAAGTAACCTCAAAAAGCTGAAGAAGCGTCAAATTTACAGCATGGGGAAGCGTGTTTCCCTGTGCCTGCGGAGCGCGGATACGAGCGCGTCGATCTCCTCGCGCGTCGTTTCGGGCGCGAAGCTCACGCGCAGCACGCCCGCGGCGGTTTTTTTGTCGAGCTGCATCGCAGCATAGACATGGCTGAGCTTTCCGCGGTGGCAGGCGCTGCCCGCCGAGATGCAGATACCCTGCCCGCCAAGGTCAGTGACGACATTCGCGCTCGGGTAGCCGACGAGCGAGATAGCGAGGATATGCGGCGCAGCGCCGTCTCCGATGCGCACCACGCCGTCGATGGCGAGCAGCCGGTCGAGCGCGTACTGCTTGAGCGCCGCCATGTGTGCGAGCTTGGCCTCATAGTCCTCCAGCCGCAGCTCGACCGCGCGGGCAAAGCCCGCGATCTGCGCCGTGGCCTCAGTGCCGGAGCGCAGGCCGCGCTCCTGTCCGCCGCCCGCGAGCAGGGGACGCACCGCGCGGCAGCACGGGCCGATGTAGAGCGCGCCGACGCCCTTGGGCGCGTTGAGCTTGTGCCCGCTGAGGGAGATGAGGTCGGCGCCGAGCGTGTCTGCGCGGAAGGGGACCTTCAAAAAAGCCTGTACTGCATCGGTGTGCAGCAGTGCCTTCGAGCCGCGCTCGCGCAAGAGCGCGGCGACCTCTGCGACCGGAAAGACACAGCCGGTCTCGTTGTTCACAAGCATCATGGACACGAGCGCCGTATCCTCGCGCAGCGCGTCCGCGACCTGCTGCGCTGTGACATTGCCGTTTCTGTCCGGCGCAAGGCGGGTGACGGTATAGCCCTCCTGCTCGAGCTGGCGGCAGGACTCAAGCACCGCACTGTGCTCCACCGCGGTGGTGATGATGTGCCGCCCTACATGGCGGTTTTGGTGCGCGGCAAGGCGGATGGCCCAGTTGTCGCTCTCCGTGCCACAGGAGGTGAAGAAAAGCTCCTCGGGTTTGCAGCCGAGCGCGGCGGCGACGGCCGCGCGGTCCGCGTCCAGCCGCTTTTTTGCGGCAGCGCCGTAGGGATACTGCGCGCTGGGGTTGCCGCTGCCATTCAATAAAACATCATACATCGTGTCCGCCACCTCGCGCGCGACGGGCGTGGTGGCGGCATGGTCAAGATAGATCATGAATGATCAAATCCTTTCTTTTGACTTGCAATCAAACGAAAACATGATATGATGATTATACACAGATAAACAGCGAAAAGCAAGGAGAACCCAATGAAGATCGCGATTTACACTTTGGGCTGCAAGGTGAACCAATACGAGACGCAGGCGATGGAGCGGGAGCTGGTCGCCCGCGGGCACGAGCTGGTGGATTTTGAGTCCCCCGCCGACGCCTACATCATCAACACCTGCTCCATCACAGCAGTGAGCGACAAAAAGTCGCGCCAGATGATTCGCCGCGCGAAGAAGAACGCTCCCGCCGCCATTGTCGCCGCCTGCGGCTGCTATGTGCAGACGCACGAGGAAGAGGCGAAGACCCTTGGAATCGACCTTTTGATGGATGTGAACGACCACAAGAAATTTCTCGACCGTCTGGAGGAGGCAGCGAGGACGCGCGAGTGCGTTACGGACATCGACAATGCGCTGCGCCGCCGCGACTTTGAACTGCTGCCTGCCGGCGGCATGGCAAACCGCACCCGCGCGATGCTCAAGGTCGAGGACGGCTGCGTGAATTTCTGCACCTACTGCATCGTTCCGTATGCGCGCGGCCCTGTGCGCTCGCTGCCGATGGATGCGGCCGCGGAGCAGGTGAGGGCGCTGCGTGAGCAGGGCTACCGCGAGATCGTGGTCACCGGCATCGAAATTTCCTCCTACGGCCAGGATCTCAAGGACGGCACGAGCATTATCGACCTATTGGAGCTGATCGCCCGTGAGGGCGGGGAGATGCGCATCCGCCTCGGCTCGCTTGAGCCGCGCACCGTGACGCAGGATTTTTGCGAGCGGGCGGCAAAGCTCCAGTATCTCTGCCCGCACTTCCACCTTTCCATGCAGTCCGGCTGCGACGCGACGCTCAAGAGAATGAACCGCAGGTACGATACCGCGCGTTTTTACGAGTCTGTCGCGCTGCTGCGCAAGTATTTTGACGAGCCCGCCATCACCACCGACCTCATCACGGGCTTTCCCGAGGAGACGGAGGAGGAGTTCGGCGAAACGCTCGCCTTCCTCGAAAAGTGCGGCTTCGCCGCCATGCACATCTTCCCCTATTCCGTGCGCCCCGGCACGAAGGCCGCGGCGATGGCCCAGGTAGAGATGAGCGTGCGCGAGGAGCGCGCAGCGCGCGCCGCCGCCGTCGCGGAACGGCTGCACCGCTCGTATCTTGAGCGCTGCGTGGGAAAGACCTTCCCTGTGCTCTTTGAGCAGGACAGGGGGAGCGGCAGCGTCGGTCACGCGCCGAACTATATGCCCGTCACGGTGGATGTGAAGGGGCTGCATAACACCGTGCGGAATGTGCGCATTACTGCCGTCGATGGCGACGGCCTGCGCGGAGAACTCAGGGAGGAAGCATGAGAAGCATGAGAAGCCACTTTTTTGCCTATATCGCGCGCATGCGCTACATCACGCGCTGGGCGCTCATGCGCAACACCTTTTCCGAGAATGTGCAGGAGCATAGCCACATGGTCGCGGTGCTTGCCCACGCGCTCGCGGTGATCCGCAGCCGTGTGTACGGTGGGCAGGTCGACGCGGGTCAGGTCGCCGCGGTCGCCCTCTACCACGATGCGAGCGAGATCATCACCGGCGATATGCCCACGCCCATCAAATATTATGCGCCCGAGATCCGCGACGCCTATAAAAAGGTCGAGTCCGTCGCCTGCGACCGCCTCCTTGCCATGCTGCCGGACGAGCTCAAGCCCGATTACGACGATGTGCTCGACTGTGCGGACGAAGAGGTGCTCGCGCTGGTCAAGGCCGCCGACAAGCTCTCGGCCTATATCAAGTGTGTGGAGGAACTGAAGGCGGGCAACGCGGAGTTCCGCCGTGCTGCCGAGCAGACGCGCGCCGCGCTTGATGCGATGCACCTGCCGGAGCTGGACTATTTTATGGCGCGCTGCATGGAGAGCTTCTCCATGACGCTCGATGAGCTGGAATAAGAGGAGGAAGAACAATGATCAAAATCCGGACACTGTATGTCGTGCTGCCGGTCACCATTCTGCTGGCGCTTGGCTGCTACTTGAGAGACTGGATGGGCGGTGTCGCCCTGTGGGCCTTTTTCGCGCTCGTGTGCGTGAGCCGCATTTTCCGTGAGCGGAAGGCGGAGAAGGAAGAGAAGAACGCGAAGAAGGAATAACGAAAAGAGCGGGGCGGCAGCCCTGCTTTTTTTGGATGAATGTGACATTGACATTGCCCTCGCGCAAATTTATAATCACAGTTTCAAAGGAATGAAAAAGAAAAGGTAAGGCTTATGAGCAAGTCAACATTCTCTCTCCGGTCCTTCTTTCAGCCCGTGGATCTTACGCGGGGAAAATGCTGGAGGACTCTTCTTGTGTTCGCGTTTCCCATTATCGTTTCTTATCTGCTCCAGCAGGTCTATACCATCAGCGATGCCGCCATTGTTGGACAGACGCTGACCGCCGGCGAGGTCGCCGGTGTGAACGACACCGCCTCGCTCGCCATGATCTTTCTGCAATTCGCCTTCGGCGCGAGCGCGGGCTTCTGCACCGTGACCTCCTGCTTTGTCGGCGCACGGGACAGCGCAGGCGTCCGCCGCTCGATGGCGACGCAGATCGTTCTCTCCGCGGCACTGACCGTTGTGCTCACGGCGCTGGCGCTGGGACTTCTGAAGCCCATGCTGGCGTGGATCAATCTCGTTCCCGCGAGCGGGGAGGTCTACCGCGCGGCCTACACCTACTGTGCCATTCTCTTTGGGGGCATCGGCGCGCAGCTTTTCTATAACTTCATCTGCTCGTTCCTGCGCAGCATGGGCGACAGCGCCACGCCGCTCGCGTTTTTGTTCTTCTCTACGGTTCTCAATGTGGGCCTCGATCTGCTCTTCATTCTCTCGTTCCATTGGGGCGTCGCGGGCGCGGCGGTCGCCACCGTCGCGGCGCAGCTCATCAGCACGCTTGGCTGCTTTGTTTACGCCTTTGTGAAGTATCCTGAGCTGCGGCTGCACCGCGAGGACTGGCACATCACAAAACACGACCTCCTGCGCCACCTCATTCAAGGCGTTCCGCTGGGCCTGCAATTCTCCGTCCTCGCCGTCGGCATCATCGTGATGCAGAGCGTCATCGTGCAGTTCGATACGCTCGGCGGAGAGATGGTCTCCAACGCTGCGCAGAACGGCTTCGGTGCGGCGAACAAGCTCAACAACCTCCTCATGACTCCGCTCAACGGCCTCGGCGCCGCAATGACCAGCTTCACCGCACAAAATCTCGGCGCGGGCAACCACGTGCGCATCAAAAAAGGGACCGCGCAGGCTCTCCTCGTTGTTTGGATAATGTGTCTCATTTCCATCGCCGCAGGGCTGCTGCTCTCGCGCGGCGGGGTGTATCTCTACCTCTTCCTTTCTCCCGATAAGGTGACGGCAGAGACGCTGCGCTACGGCAACACCTATCTCTATATCGACCTCTCGCTCTACCTTTTCCTTGGGTTTATCTTCGTCGTGCGCAACTGTGTGCAGGGCATCGGCAGGCCGCAGTATGTGCTTGGCGCAGGCGCTGCCGAGCTTATCGCGCGCGTGAGTGTGTGCCTGCTGCTGCCGCCGCTGCTCGCAGGCGGTACGGTCAGCGCTGCCGCGCCCCGTGCGGCGGTCTACGCGCTCTGCTTTGCCGATCCCTTCGCGTGGATCGCGGCAGACGCCGTGCTGCTTGTACCTTTCCTGCGCAACATCATGAGGATGGATTACAGCTATCTGCGCGGTGGAATGTAGGGTGCGAAGAAAGTTTTTGCCGCTTTTTGAAAAAACTTAAAAATAGGGCTTGCATTTTGCCCGCGGGTGTGCTATCTTATTTAGGATGAGTTCAGCAAAAAACAGCATATCCGGGTGTGGCGAAGTTTGGTATCGCGCTTGAATGGGGTTCAAGAGGCCTCGAGTTCGAATCTCGACACTCGGACCAAAGAAAAGTCCCGTAACCGCAAGGTTTAACAGTCGTAAGGAACTATAAGTCTTGCGGTTGGGACAGAGGACGGTGTGACCGTGATGGTCACGCCGTTTTTCTGCGTCCAAGGGTAGATTCTGCAATCATGGGTTCTGCCAGCACGGGGATCTCCACATCGTCCACGAAGTTGAAGAAAATCTCCACCTTCTGTCGGCGCTTGCCGCTGGACTTGTCCGGCGCATGAATGACGATCTTCCTGATATACTCGTTGACAATCGTCTGCGTCAGCTCCGTGACATCCACATACTTTTTCGTCAGCGCAATGAAAGTGTCCAGATCGTCGCCCATTGCCTGCCGTTGCTCGACCCATTCTTCTGTCGTTTCAATTTCGAGCTTTAACCGTTCCTGCTCCGCTTCATAATCAGCAGTCATCTTCTTGTACTTTTCCTTGCTGATCTCGCCGAGAGCATAGTCCTCATAGAGCCGGGACATGACCACATCGAGGGTGGCAAGGCGCTTTTTTGCCTGCTCCATGCGCTTCTGATCTTCCCGGATGTCCCGTTCCTGATCGGCGCGGCGGTAATGCAGCCACTCCTCCTGAAAGCCCTCCACATCGCTGCGGATATACGCATTGACCGCCTGAATCCGTTCCAGTACCAGTTCCCGCAGTACATCTTCCCGGATATAGTGTGCGCTGCATTCGCCCCGTCCGCTCTTGTACTTGGAGCAGCGATAGTGATCCTGCTTGCCCTCAAAGCCCTTGCAGGTGGCGAAATGAAGCTTGCTGCCGCAGTCTGCACAGTAGACCAGTCCTGCGAATAATCCCTGCCGTTCCGCTTTCACGGGACGGCGTTTGTTTTTGCGCAGCTCCTGCACTCTGTCCCATTGTGCCTGAGACACAATAGCTTCCTGCGTATCCGGTACGATGAACATATCCTCCGGATCGTTGGGAATTCGCTTTTTCAGCTTGTAGGACTTGGAGTAGGTCTTGAAATTGCAGGTGCATCCGGTGTATTCCTGCCGTTCCAGAATCCCTACGATGGATTGATCGCTCCAGCCATACGGGTTCTTGGGCAGCGGCTTTCCCTTACGGCTGGCATACAGCGCCTTGGTCGTGAGAACCTGATCCCTTTCAAGAATCCGCGAAATCTGCTCCGGGCCTTTGCCGTCAATGCAGAGGTCAAAGATGCGCTTGACAATCGGGGCGGCATCCTCATCCAGAATCCATTTGTCCTTGTCATTTGGGTCACAGCGGTAGCCATAGGGCGGTTTGCCCAGATGCTTGCCGCTGGTACCGCGCTGACGCAGACTGGTGCGGACTTTCTTGGAGGTGTCTCTTGGATACCACTCGTTGAACAGGTTGCGGATCGCGGCAAAGCCCTCTCCGTCCCCGCGCTGGCTGTCCACGCCGTCGTTGACGGCAATGAACCGCACATCGTAGCTAGGGAAGATGATGTCGGTGTACTGGCCTACGGTCAGATAGTCACGACCGAAGCGGCTGAGGTCTTTGCAGAGCCAGCAGCCCACCAAGCCCTGCTTGACGAGTTCAAAGCCCTCCTGTACGCCTGGGCGCTGGAAGTTCGTACCGGTATAACCGTCATCCACCAGCACTTTCAGGTTCGTGTAGCCATGATCTCGTGCGTATCTGGTTAAAAACTCGCGTTGATTCTGTATCGAGTTCGACTCCCTATCCTGCGAATCCTCATTACTGAGGCGGCAGTAGAGTATCGTAATTTTTTGCTGATCCGTCATAACGTCCTCCTTCACGTTCGGGTCAGCCGACAGAATCGGTGTGCTTGGAATTATATTACCATAGTTTTGTGTCACTGTCATTAACAAGCCACCTCCCGGTCAGAAAAAATGAGCCGTTTTACCTTGGCGGTAAGCGGCTCAGTTCCGTCACAGACGGTTTCAATGGTGTACCATGTGTTTCCAATCTTGCGCTCCACGGTTTTGCAGAAGGGGCTTCTCCTGCTCCAGTAGATCTCGCATTCCTGCAAAAAGGACTCCGGCGGGTCAAAGATCGGATCAAAGTAACTCTCATGGTCAAAGACCCTGCACAGGTCGATGAGCACATCCTCTCTGCCATCCATTGCGGCACGGTTGATTTCGTAGATGCTGATAATTTTTCCCATAGGCAATTCCTTTCTTATAATTCCATTTCATTGTTGTGTTTGCGGGTCTGCACGACAGACTGCTCCTGCGGCTCTTTCAGTTTTCTGACGATGGAGCGATCCTTCTGCGGATGCGGCTCACCCAGCAGCTCGGATACCTCCCGGTCGGCCTGACGGAAGCGGTCGGCGTCGTAATGTTTGCCGAAGGTGTCCTTGATCTTTTCCCGGACTTCTGCGGTCATATTGCCGCGCAGCTCCATGCGGGCGGTGTGTAATTCTTCTGCGTCAACGGCCTCGCTCTGCTCTTGCAGCGCATGATACTTCTGAACCTCTGCGTCCAAAGCGTCGGCTGCCTTTGCCGCAACGTCCTCCAGCCCGGTCTTGTTGGCGTTCAAGGCGTCAAGCTGCTGTTTGACCTCTTTCATCCCGTCCGGGTCGCCCTTACCGAAACCGGCGATCAGCATATCCATTTCGCTTCTCAACTCCTCCATGTCCTCAGTGAGCGTCGCCAGCGCCTTCTTGATTTCAGCACGGCGCATGAGATTCAAAGGATTCAACATTCTCAACTCCGCTGTCAGGTCCTTTTTCTGTTTGGCTTTCTCCCGCAGCAGTTTCCGTATCTCCAGATACCGCGCATAGTCCGGCTGGATTGCCTGAATACTCTCGTCCAGCTTTCTCGCCGCGCCGGTATGGTAGAGCCATGAGTAGCGCAGCAGCAGAATGCCCTTGCGGGCGGTTTCCAGCGCCCTTGCAAGTGCGGGAACGGAGGACTTGATCGCTTCCGTCAACTTCTGGATTTCCGCACGGAGGGCGCGGATCAGCCTGTTTTGCTCCCGTATCTGCCGGTTGATCTCGCAGCGGAAGGATACGACGCCCTGCCGTTCCAGCGCACGGGCAACGGGGCCTTCGTGAATGGTGGGGATGGTGTCCAGCCCTCGCTCGGCGTTGCTGCGGTGGTCGATGCGTTCCGTAAAACCGGCGCGCTCCAGATAGCGGTTTGACACGTCAGCCCACGCTGCCCGCCACGAAACAAGCTGTTCCTCGCTGTTCCAGCGTTCGGAGATGGGATTCTGTCTGCCGTAGCGGGTGCTTTTCGGATGCTTGTCCGCTCTGACAAGGCCGCGCGCTTCCGCTTCGGAGGGCAGCAGATATTCCTTTTTCTTTTTATCTACATAGTAGGGATACTGCTTCTCCCAGCCCTCAGCCTGTGCTGTCTTGAACTCTGCGGCGGTGAAGCCCCGTTCCTCGCCGTTTCTGACACAGAGGTATTCCTTCTCCGTCTTGTACTGCCAACGCCCCTGTTCGTCCAACGGGCGCACGGTCAGCAGAATATGAGCGTGGGGATTCTGTCCGTCCGTGTCGTGGATGGCAGCGTCGGCGCACATACCCTCTGCCACAAATTGCTCTTGAACATATTCTTGAATAAGGGAAATCTGCGCCTGCCGGTCAAGCTCTCGCGGCAGTGCTGCGATGAACTCCCTCGCAAGGCGGCTGTCCTTGGCCTTTTCGTTTTCCTCCACGGCGTTCCAGAGCTTTTCTCTGTCCTGCCATTCCTGCGGAGCGTATTCCGGCAGAAATACCTGCTGCCAGACAAGCCCCTGCTTTTTCGTGTAGTCGTGCTGTATCCCGTCGTAATCGTTATACAGACGGGAGCAGCTCATATAGGCGGAAGCGGCCACGGCGGAGCGCCCTGCGCCCCGGCTGACCACCTTCGCCTCCAGATGATAGATCGCCAAACGTTCTCCTTTCCGCCGACAAGGGGTCATTGAAACAGTGACCCCCTGCACAGCTTTTCCGTGCAAAGGGTATAAACTCAATTTAGACCCTTTGCGTCCTTGTTTCAGGCACCTGCCAATAAGCAAGGGTGTGCGTTGAACTCACACCCTTTGCACAAATCCGTAATGATTCGTGACGGTATTCTTCTGCGGGGGGGTGAACGAATTGTTCAGCCCTTTGCGCCATTGCTTGAAGCTGGGGTAGCGAACCGTGACCCCAGCCGTCCTCTCGCCCCCGGCTTTTTGTTTCTTTTCGCAAAAAGAAAAGGGTGTCGTCTCAAGCGACACCCTCTCTGCGGCAAAGCTGCCGGTGGCAGGTTTACGCAGGCAGGCGGCAGGTGGGTTGCTTATAGTAACCTACCGCACAAGCACACCCGTGGTTGTGTTCTGCCGTCTGCGCAGACGATGACAGCAGCACCCGCAAGGGCTGTGGCATTGTCTGGAGGCTGCCGCAGCAGCCGCAGTCCCCCTCGGAGAGCGCAACGATGCCGCAAGGCATACCACTGCCCGCCTTTGGCGGGTGGTGAGTAAGTTGCGCCCTTACGGGACTAGGCTACCGGCTCAGCTCCCGTTTTCTTCGTTCCCTGACAGCTTCCCATTCAGGTATCCCTCCAGCTCGGACAGCCCAACGGTCTGAACCTCCGGCAGCACCTTTTCCAAGACTGCGCCCTCCTGAATCAGCCTGCGGGTACGGGCTTTCCGTGCTTTCTCCTTCGCCCGCATCTGCGCTTCCTCCAGCCGGTGCTGTGCCTGGATCAGTTTCTTTTCCTCTGCGGTCATTGTGGTCATAACAAAACGCTCCTTTCGTGGTAGTAAAAACCGGCTGAATGATACTGTGGTTGGTATCAATTAGCCGGTTTTTGGTGGTACAATATTTCTTGCCCTTGTGTGTGGTATCAAATACATCGGTTTTGCTGTCATTGCTGCTATCAAAATTGGCAGCATTGGTATCAAAAGCTGTCTGCAAAGTCCAGCGCAGCGTCCATATCCTCGGATTCCTCCGGTTTTTCTGTTGTATTTGCCGGAGCTGCACCCTGCATAAGTTGCATCCACGGAGCAAAGTTCATGGGTGCGGTTGTCTGCAAGCTCTCCCGGATGGTGTTCTGAATCTCACGGAGAAAAGCATCCTCTTTTTCTCTCGTTTCCAGATACGGATCGGCGGCAAGCTGCTCCTGCCTGCCAAAGTAGGCATTGACAGCGGCTATTACGGCGCGATTCACGGAGCGGTACTGCATTCTGTCCAGCCGTTGCAGATGCTCCCATGCTTCTCTGTCCTCCGGCTTGACCAGATTCAGCCGCAGGGTGGTCGTATAGATGTTTTTCATACGATGCCGCCTGCCTTTCTCATGCGGCGTTCCGCCAGCAGCTCGTATCCCTTGGTAGTGGCGCAGATGTCGTCGTTGAAGATGACACAACCCTTTTCGTAGTTCCCGAAATTCTTCACAAGGCAGCTCCCGCCTCCTACCACATGGAGCTTCATCAGCTCCGGGTCGTATTCGTGCTCCCGCAGTCTGCGGAAAATGCCGGACACATACTCTGCCGCTGTTTCCCGGATGGCGGTCAGGTAGCGGTCGGCAATGTCCGCCTTGCCGTGGCGCAGGACGCGCTCAATGGTGGCGTCATCCAGCACATTGCCGAACTGCCGCAGCACGCTCTCCCGGACGGCCAGCATACACTGATGCGTCCCGAACTTCTCCGTATAGCACTTATCGGCAACCGGACGGCGCTCATTGATATACATGACATTCATGGTGCCGTTGCCGATGTCGCAGAGCATATTCGTCCCCGTGAAGTCCCGGAGATTGGCTGCAACGGCGGCAAAGCCCTGTGGGAAAACGTCCGCTCCGGCAAACTCCACATGATAGTCCGCGCCCCGGAAGGTGAAGTCCACGCTGTCGCTATGGAGCAGATACGCCCGGAAAGCGTCCTTCTGCTCGCTGACCCATGTGAGGGGCAGACCTGCGGCAAGGTAGATGCGGGCGGAGTTGATTTTTCGGATGTTCAGCTCCCGTCCGATGGCGGCAAGGGTGAGAATATAGTAGTCGCCGTCCGTCATTTTGTCGGCGGCAAACTCCTTGTGTCCCTCCCCGATGGTGTAGTATCTGCCCTCATAGATCAGAAGGTCGTTCTTGAAGGTCGGCTCCCTGTCGTGGGCGGTCACGCCGGTGCGAAAGCAGGTGTGGGCGGTCTTGATGTTGCCGTACCCGTGGTCAATGCCGATGATGATGGGGTTGTTGTTCAGATAATTCATGCTCGTTCCTTTCTGCCGCTGTGCGGTTGTCAAAATGGTTGATTTTCTTACTTTCTTTTCTGCCAGACAATCTCATAGCCCAGCGCGTCGGCAAGCTGAACGGCTTCAACATAGCGCAGGGATTTCCGCTGGAGCTTGTTGGACAGGTTGGATACACTGTCAGACCATCCGTGTTCGACGTGTAGCAGATCGACCACCTCCTGCATGGTCAGTCCTTGGCGAACGATGTACGACTTGATCTCGTTTCTCAGGTTGGATTTCATCAATTTTTACCTCCATAATTTCGTGTAGTGGGCTTTCGTGTCGGTGATGCCGGTGTGCTTGTCGGTGAAAAACCTGCCGTGACGCAAATCCGCTCAGAATGCCACCCGTGATACCCTGTTCACAACAGCACCCTATCGGCCTCATTCTTCTGTGTGAGGTCATGCGGAACAGCAGGATATGCCGCAGTTCGGTGCAGCCTCTTTATTGGCTGGTAAATCGCCCTTTGGTGTACTGCGTTCTCTCTACGGCATATTTCTTTGCGGTTTTCACAAGCATTGATTTTGAAGCCGTTAAAATAGGCCGTCCGTGTACGGCTCTGTACGGCAAAGCTGACTTCTGTACGCTGTTGTACGCCGGTTTTGCGTACCAGCTGTTGATTCAACAGTCAATTTTTCACCTTGCCGCGAATTGCTTCACGAAAAACACAGGCAAAATCGTATTTTGCGGATGAAGTTGAAAACTGGCGTACAGAGTGTACGGCGTGTACGGCAGTTTTGAAGTCCGTGCTCCGCTTTTAATACGGCAGCGGGTTGACTACCTCGATGCCCATAAAGCCACGCACCCGCTTGCCGCCGACATGGACATTGTTGGTGGCCTCCACATTGTAAAGACGCTCATTCTGCGCAAGCTCAGAGCTGACACGGTTAGCCGACATGGGCTTCTGTGCGTTGTCATCACACCAACGGGTATAGGCTTCATAGATTGCCTTGGAACTGGCGTCACCGTCTGCCCGAAAGCGGATGTAGCCCTCAGATTGCAGGAACTCGATCACATTGTTGCTGCTGCGCTTGACCGTCTCCATATTTTCTCTGGCCTTGCCGGAAATGCTGAACTGATAGTTGTTCCCAATCAGTCGATGCAGACCCTCCAGACACCAGAGAAAGATACCCTCCTTCTCCCGCAGCAGCTTGTCCACCAAAAACGGATCATCCGCTCGGCCTGCGGGCCGATCTATGGTAGTCAGCACGATCTGGCGGCGAAAGAAACCGTCGGACTTATCGTGCAGGGCCGTCAGCGCGCCGTTTCCGAAGCAGAGGAAACGAACATAAAGCTGACTCTGGTAGCTCTGGACGCCCTTGCGCTCCATGTCCATCTTGCACTCAGAGGTGACGATGGACTTGATATAATTGGTTTTGGGCAGGGCACTCATATCCATATCGTCGTCCACCATCAGGAGCTTGTTTTCAAGGTCCGCACGGCTGAACCGGTTGCTCTCGACCTTCTGGATGCTGGTGGTATTCATGCTGTCGCCCAGCAGCGAGCGCATGACCAGCCCGATGCGGCTTTTGCCTTCGCCGCCCTTACCGATGAGCATGAGCATTTTTTGCCCCTTGGTGGTGGGCAGCAGGCAGTAGCCGAGATATTCCTGCAAGGTGGGAATATCCTCCGGGACAAGGAGTTCAGATAGAAATTGCAGCCAGCGGTTCGGCACGGATGCGTCAGGCTTGTAGGAGACAGTCAGACGATTGTTGCAGTAGCTCTTGTCGGCACTGAAACGTCCGTCCATGAAATACGTCCCGTTGGCAACATGGATACGGTCTGTCTCAATGGGTAGCGGTGGCGAATACGCTTGCAGCTTGATGCTGGCAAGTAAGTTTGCCACGACCTTGGACAAGCCGGAGGTCAGACAGCTGGAGATTTCCTCTAAGATCAGGTTGCCGATCTGCCCCTCGTCCTCAATCAGCCCGTCCACGGTGAACAGCCGCCCACGCACACATTTCATGGGGTGCTTGTCCAAAAACTGCTGGCAGAACAGCACTTCATTGATGCGCTTCCCGTCAAACCAGTCGGGCAGGCTGTCCTCAAATGGCAAGGTCGTTACGGCGTTTTCTTTGTTTTCCAAGCTCCATTTCCTCCCTCCGTTTCCTCTCGGTGTATTCCTGCAACTGCTTGATCCTGCCGCTGTCCCAAAGCTCGCGGACGGCGGCTGTCCGCTGCTCCGCGCTGCCGAAGATGAACACGTCGCATAGATGCTCGATATGGCACTCCATCTGGCAGGCTTCTACAAAACGGTCGCCCAGCGGTTCGTCAGGGGTCTTTGGCGCATACCGCACCTTCCAGCCCCGAAGCAGGTGCAGATAGTCCGTCAGCACAGAAAAACACAGCCGCTCCGATTCCCGGAACTGCTGTGTCAGGTGGTACGGTATTTCTTTTGCTGGGCGTGGCGCTGTATCTTCCCCGGTCTGCATAGGGATGCCGAAGTCCGTCGCAAGCCGCCCGGCGGCGTCACGGGCATTCTGTCCGGTGAGCTGCGCCGTCAGGTCGATCACGTCCCCGGCCTGCCCGCAGCCGAAGCAGTGAAAGTGGTCGGGGTACAGCTTCATGCTTGGTGTACGGTCGTCATGGAACGGACAGCAGGCCATGCCGCCGCGATTGACAGGCAGACCGTATCGCTCTGCCGCCATCTGCGGCGTGACCCGCCCCTTGACGGTTTCATATAGATTCATATTCCCTCCGTTTCTGCTCGTGATAAAGAGCGTGTAATTTAGATTTTCGGTAGCCGCTACCGAATAAAAACAAGTTTCCAAAGTGGGAACTTGAAAACGCTGCTAAGGATGCTCGCCGAATGAGCACCCTTCTTCATTGTCAGTCTGCATCTTCCACCGTCTGCTTCAGATTCATCACCCCACTTTCAATTTTCCCGATCAGAGGGGCGGTTTTCATACCCCTCTGTCTGTATGATGTTCAAATCGTGAAAAAACAGGCGAATCACACGACAAGCCCGTTTCAAAAAACAGGACAGGCTCTTTCTCTGTTCACATCTATATGGTATAATTAAAAAAACACGACAGGAGGGCGAGAGATGACAACTTCCATCAACGAGCACAATATGCTGACGCTGGATTTCTGGAGAGATACCGTGACCTATGAGGGAAAGACCGTGCCGACCGGCACGCTGGGCTGCGAGACGCTGAATATCCCGGACGAGGTGATTGAAAAGCTGAACGAACTATGTCCGCGTGTGAATCTGCTTCTGGAAACCATGAATCAGCAAACGCCGAACGCCGCTCTGCTGCCGGATGCAGGGAAAGCGGCAGAGGAAATCCTGACGCTGCTCCGAGACGTGCCGCCTTTTCACAGGCTGGATATGGATTTCTACCTTCCCGGCATCTCCAAAGCGTTCACGCTGGAGGGTTTGCAGGCATACAGCAGCGCACAACTGTCCGGTTCGCTTTCGACGAAGCAGTTGGAAGAGGTCAGGCTGGGGGTGCTGCTGGGGCGCATCGTTCCGGTGCTGGGACACCTTGCATTCTCTCTGGCGGAATACAAAAAGGGCATGGAGCGGTTTGCCCTTATGCTGGACGCAGAGGGCAGTGACCGCACCCCGGACGGTCTGGCAGAATTGTTCGGGCGGTGCTTCCCTGCGGAGTTCCGCCTGAACGAAGCAAGCCCGTGGATGGCGCTCACTAATGAAACTTCCCAATACCTGTCTGTCCTGCATACCGGCGAGGACAAGGCAAAGCTGGTGAAGCGCATCCACTACGTTACCTTTGTGGGGATGCTCCGCGCCGATTTCTTTGAGGGTCTGTGCGTGGGTCACGCGCCGAAGAAATGCCGCATCTGCGGCAAATGGTTCCTGACCACCAACGCAAGGCACACAAAATACTGCGGAGGCTTCGCCCCCGGCGACAAACTGGGACGCACCTGCCGCCAAATCGGGAATCTGCGGGGCAGGGCGCAGCGGGAGCTTGCGCCGGATCATCCCATCAAGAAGATATACAACCGACGCATGAACACCATAGATAAAAAGCAGGACAGAGGGACGCTGGATCAGGACGCTGCCGCCGTCATGAAGCGGCTGGCAAAGCGTAAAATGCAGCAGGCGATCAGCGACGTTGCCTATGCACAGGGCAGCTATGCCGCCGAGATGGAACAGGCGGCGCTGCTGGCGGAAGCAAAAGCGGAGATGAATCGATAAGAGGATAACCACTGCGGGAAAGGGGGTGCGGACATGAAGGACAAGCGCGACAAGCTGATACCTGAGCAGCTTTCGGGCTACACATGGGAGCTGTCCGGTTATGCGCCCAAAGTACCGTTCTCCAACTCTGACAGCCTGACCATGCGGGAGGTGCGGAATGCCTTTCAGCTCACGCCGGAACCGCCGGAGATGGAGCTGAACGACTACATACGGGAAGCCGTCAGGAACAAGAACCTTGCGTACTTCTCCTTCTTTCTGCACCGCTTTGAAAAGCGGCTGAACGGCGTGATCTATCGCTTCCTCACCCGTAACGGCATTGACCGCTATGACCCTGCACGGTTTCTGGACTACAAGCTGGAAGTCCTGCAAATGCTGCTGTTCTGCCTGCCGAGGTTCGACCCGGAGCAGGAGACGGAGTTTCTGAAATATGCCAAAAACTATATTCGGAACGGGCTGCTGTTCTGCCGTGCGTTGGAGGAAGCAGGCTCCTTTGGAAGTATTGCGGAGTACCAGCGTGTGCGGCATATCGGGGCGATATATACCGATTCCGGCAAGAGCCGCGCAGAGGTCGTTGCGAAGTTTGCAGAAAAAGCCGGGTACAAGGAGGACGGCGCAACGGCTGACGAGCTGCTGACCGTTGCCCGGCACAACCGGAGCATTGTTTCCCTTTACCGCACGGAGCAGGACGAGGACGGCGAGGAAACCGGAGAGGACGTGACCTGCGACGATAGCTGGGACTATGCGGACATCCTCTGGAACGGCGTCCGGGCAAGGGCCGTAAAGAGAGCCTTTTGGGAAATGGAGCTGCGGGAGCAAAGACTGCTGGAGGGACGGAACGCCATCTGCATGGCCTGCGGGCGGGTCAGCCCCATGTCGAAGCAGAAATCCTTTGAGGAACTGGCGGTCATGTTCGAGGGCAGTGGGGCAAGCGGCGCGGAGCGCGCCTACCGCCGCGCTTTGGACAAGCTGCGCCTGAAGCTCATGGAGAGCAGCATGGTGCATACCGTGACCTTGAAACAGGTGAAAAGCACGAAGAAGAACAAAAAAATAGCCGCCGCTGTCTACCTGTATCAGGCGGACAACGACGGCGGATGGGGCGAGCTGCGGTTTGATTTTGCAACCGGCACGGCGGAGATCGTCCAGCTGGCGGAGTTGGATACGGTAAAGTCCAACGTCTTCGCAAGGACGGCGATACGGTACATACAGAGCTTGCTGGTGGTGCGGCTGCTGAAGGAGGCTGTTGTGCCATTTGAGATGGACTGCCCGGAGAAGCCTATTCCTCCGGTCAAAGCGTCAAAAGCACCGAAAAGAAAGGCGTTGCGCACAATCTCTCTGCGGCAGATAGAAATCCAGAAAACGGATGAAAGAATCGCCGCCGCTGTCTACCTATATCAGGTAGACAACGACGGCGAATGGGGAGAGATCAGATTTGATTTTGCAATCGGCACGGCAGAGATTGTCCGGCTGGCGGAGTGGGACACGATAAAGTCCAATGTCTTTGCAAGGACGGCGATTCGGTACATACAGAGCTTACCGGAGGCAAAGCTGCCAAGTGAGACTGTTGTGATGTTTGATCAAGCATTGTGATCCTAAAAATTTATAATTCTTATTCAAGCAAGCACTTGATTTATTTTTTGAAGTCTGATATCTTATTACAAGAAACACTGGATAATGCACAGAAATGGGGGATTGTGTTTTGAGGGAAGAAAAGAAAGCTGAAAAGAGACAGGAGCTTGTAGGCGTCTGCCTTGACTGCTTTGTCGAAAAGGGGCTGACCGTTGCCACCACAAAGGATCTCTGCAAGGCGGCAAAGCTGCAAAACGGCGGCATCTACTATTACTTCTCCACCAAAGAGGAAATCGTTCTTGCCTGCGCCGAGGAAGCGATCAGTCGAATTGAAGAAGCTGCGTTTGCCATCGTGTTTGAAGATATTAGTGACATCAAAAGCATGATGGATCATCTCGGTGAGCTGGCGGATAAAATGTCGCCTACCATGCGCTTTCTGGTCAGCGTATGTGTGTCGCGCGAATACGGAGAAAAGGTAAAGCCTTCTCTTGTGCGGCTTGCGGCAAGATACCCTTATTACACGAGCAGGATTGCGGAAATCCTCGGCTGCACCGACAAAGAGGTTGCGCCGTTCGTTCATCTGTCGATCCTTGCCATCAACAATTATATGATCTTTGCCGAGCGAGCGCTGTTTGACCCACAAATCGAAGCGGTCAAAAAAGAGCTTTTAAGGCTCGCAGAAAGAAAGGGGCGGAATAATCGATAGTTTACCATAAAGAGAAAATCACAAACGACTTCATAGTTAATCCATACGCACAAACCGTTCCGTGAAGATGACCAAAGCAGAAAAGAATCATAGGAGGACAACATGAAAAGGATACTTGCAATTTTACTATCGCTGCTTACGCTGCTTTCCTGCGGGCTTCTTTCCGCCTGTTCTGCCGAAAAAACGCAGCCGGATACACCGGATACTGAAACCGTGTGGGAAACGGTCAGCGAGGCATACATCTATGCGTTCCCGCTGGTGCTGACCGACGCAACCAAAACATTATCGACCAATACGGACGGGACCATGACTGGCCGTGCGCCCATCAATCAGTTCAACCATGCAAAAAAGCTGGCGGACGCCTCTTTCCGCACCGTCGTGACGCCGAACGTCGATACCGTCTATTCGCAGGCATGGCTTGACATCAGCACAGAGCCTATGGTCTACGTCCTGCCGGAAACGGATCGCTTCTGCAATGTGCAGCTTCTGGATGCGTGGACGAACACCGCCGCCGTGCTGGACAAGGCGGGCGCTTATGCCATCGCGCTTCCCACTTGGGAGGGCGAGCTGCCCGACGGTGTGACGCGCGTGGACGTGCCCACCGCAACGATGTGGTCGATCACCCGCACGGTGCTGTCCGGGAACGAGGATCTGCCCAATGTCTATGCCATTCAGGAGCAGATGCAGCTGCTTCCGCTTTCGGCTTATGCGCAGGGTGGAACCTATACCGCACCGGCTGGGACATACACAAAGGAAAATGACTTTGTTCCCGTGAACAAAGTGCTTTCCATGACGCCAGCAGAGTTTTTCAATACGGCTAACGCTCTGATGCAGGCCAACCCGCCCGCCGATGCGGATGAGGAACTGCTGAAGAAACTCTCCGCCATCAACGTGGGCGCGGGTAAGACCTTCGACGCCGCCCTCCTGGGCGAAGGAGCTGCCGAGCGCTGGACGCAGATGCTTCAGGGGCTTCGCGCCACGCTTGCCGCCGACGGCGCGAAGTATGCGAAGAAACTCGGTCAGTGGATCTATTACGGCAAGCCCATCGGCGACTTCGGCACGGAGTACACCTACCGCGCGATGGTGGCGCTGGTGGGGCTTGGCGCCAACACCGTGGACGTGGCGATCTATCCCAAGACCACGGTGGATGAGAACGGCGCAGCGCTGACCGGAAAAAAGACATATACGCTCCATTTTGAAACCCTTCCTCCCACGCTGGAGGGCGGCTTCTGGTCCGTGACCGCCTACGGAGAGGATGATTTCCTCATTGACAATTCCATCGACCGCTACTGCATCAACGACCGCTCCGACTTCAAGCTGAATGCGGACGGCACGCTGGATATTATCCTGTCCAAGGATGCACCGGAAGGCACCTCTAACTGGCTGCCTGTTTCCGACGGGGAATTTCATCTGTTCATGCGGATCTATGTACCGGACATGACAGCACTGGATAGCTGGCAGCCGCCTGTTATCCGCGCGCAATAAGGAAAAGGAGAAAGAATGGCTATTAAACGTATTGCAGCAATGCTTCTTACATCGGTACTGTTGCTGTCCTGCATCGGCTGTGCGCAGGATGGGCGCAAAGAGCCGGGCGCGGAAAAGACAGACCTGGGTCTGACCGCCGAGGTCAAGCCCGCCACAGACTTTACGGCAAAGGCAAATGCCGCCGTCTACGATGAACTTGACTTCGATGATAAGCAGGAATATGAATTCGCCACCCGTGGACTGATCGACGCGCCGGAAACACTGGAACTGAAGGACGAGGATGGGACGATCCTCTGGAGCCAAGAAGCCTATGCGTTCCTGGACGATTATGAAAAAGCGCCTGACAGCGTAAATCCCAGCCTCTGGGAGAACACAAAGAACAACCATGCCTATGGCCTTTTTGAAGTGACGGATGGCATCTATCAGGTCCGCGGCTATGACATGGCAAACCTCACCGTTGTCAAGGGCGATACAGGCTGGATCGTCTTTGACACGCTGATGAGCGTGGAGTGCAGCCAGGCTGCCATGCAGCTGATCGAAAAGAATCTTGGTAAATTCCCGGTCAAGGCCGTCATCATCTCTCATTCCCACGCCGACCATTTTGGCGGCATCGCCGGCGTGATGGCGAAAGAGGATAAGGCGGACGAGACGCTTTCTATCGAAGATCAGCTCACCAGCGGCAAGATCCCCGTGATCACACCTGTGGGCTTCACAGAGCATTCCGTGAAGGAAAATGTCTACGCCGGTAAGGGTATGGGCCGCCGCAGCAATTATCAGTATGGCATCCTTCTGACCCCCGGCGTGACCGGCAAGCTGGCGCAGGGCATCGGCATGGGACAGTCCACCGGAACGGTCTCGTTCATGACGCCCAGTTATGAAATCACGCAGTCCGGCGAAAAGCTGACGATCGACGGTGTGGAGCTGGAGTTCCAGCTCACGCCGGGTACGGAAGCGCCCGCCGAAATGAACACATGGCTGCCCCAGTACAAGGCGCTTTGGATGGCGGAAAACTGCACTGGCACGCTCCACAATCTCTACACGCTGCGCGGCGCGGAGGTGCGCGACGGCGCGGCATGGGCAAGCTATATCACCGAGGCCATCTCCCTTTACGGCAAGGACGCGGAGGTCACCTTCCAGTCCCACAACTGGCCGCACTGGGGCAATGACGTGGTAAACGACTACATGGTCAACACAGCTGCCGTGTATAAGTACATCAACGACCAGACCCTGACCTATATCAATCAGGGCTACACCAGCGACGAGATCTCCAACATGATCGAGTTGCCGGAAGCACTCAACAAGATCTGGTACACCCGCCAGTACTACGGGACCGTCGCCCACAACGCCAAGGCGGTCTACCAGAAGTTCATGGGCTGGTATGACAGCAACCCTGTCAACCTGAACCCCCTCATGCCCAGCGACAGCGCAAAAAAATGGATGGAGTACCTGGGGGATGTTGACAAGGTCCTGCAAATGGCAAAGGCGGATTTTGACAAGGGTGAATATCAGTGGGTCGCCGAGGTCACAAACACCATCGTCTTTGCCGATCCGACGAACACCGATGCGCGGCTTCTGTGCGCCGATGCACTGGAGCAGCTGGGGTATCAGGCGGAGTCCGGCCCGTGGCGCAACGAATATCTGACCGCTGCACAGGAGCTGCGCCATGGAAACGCCAGTTTTACCGCCTCCACCAAGTCTACTGGCGACATGGTCAAAGCTCTCTCCGCGCCCATGCTGTTTGACTACATGGCCATTGTCATGGACAAGCAGGCGCTGGCTGACCGCGACTTCACCATGAACGTGATCCTGCCTGACGTGGGCGAACAGCACATGCTCCGCGTGAAGAATGGTGTGCTGCTGGTCTATGCAGATACCCTGTCTGATGATGCGGACGTGTCCATCACCTGCCCGAAAAACGCGCTCTTTGCGATCCTGACCAACAATCAGGAAACGGTTGCAAAGGCCGTCAAGGTCGAGGGCAGCGCAGAGCTGCTGACGCTGATGATGGAGAATATGAACCAGTTCCCGATCACCGGGGCCAACCCCTTCAACATCATCGAGCCGTAACGGCTTCGCGGGGCGGTCCGTGGGAAGACCGCCCCGCTCGAGAGAAAACAGCAAGATGCTTTCAACGCAAATCAAAAGCTGTCTGTTTCTGTTGGAAACAGACAGCTTTTGCAACCTTACGGTTGCCCTGCACACCCGAATCTGTCAGCCAACAGTAGAAAGTTGAATTACTTCCTTATCACTGTTAAGCCAAGGGTTACGGGACTTTTCTTTTTTTATTCACAGCGCTTCCCCCGCAAAAAAGCGGAATTAAAGCGGAATGGATAGCGGAATAGGCGTCTGGAAAAATTTCTATAAAAGATATTAACAGCGAAAATCGCTTATTGGTAGAATATATTTATATAAGAAAAACGATATAGGCGATTTTATGACGGAGGTGCTTACATGGACTATGCTGCCCTGGCAAAGGTTCTGCATGAAATTATGCCCGATAGCGTTAGCGAGGTCGAACGGTATCTTACCTGCTTTAGCTGTTTCCGCCACCTAAAGAATGTAATTGAAAAAAAGGGGTGGAAATATCCTCACGCTGCATATGCCAATAATCTTGCGGCTCTGTCCCGCCTGTATGACGTCGCATTTAAGTATGATAGGAGCCTTGATAGCGGCATTGATCGTGTTTATAAGTTATTTTCTGATTTGCCGGTCACGGACTTTCTGCGCAGCTATGTCGATTGGCCGCAGGCAGTCCGTACTGCCGACCAGATCAAATTATATTCCAAACATATAGCTGATGATGCTCTTTGCATGACGCTCGTATTGATGTTCCGCGAAATGTCAGGTGAAGAGAACAAGCAACCATATGTATCCACATATAAAGATAATTTTTTAAAGGAACAATGGGAGGATATGCTGCTCTTTGCCTCCCCGGATACTACACCACTGATATATAAATCGAAGGTTCATGCCTCTTCACGAGATGCTTTGAAGCTGATGAAAAATAAGCAGGGTTTAAAATGCAGGAACAACTTCAAATCTTTCAGATGATCCGAGAGGAGATCGTTGGCTCGTATCACTATAGGAGGAAAAATGCTTGGAAGCGCAAAGCTGATTAAGCGCAGCTTTCGCACAGATGAAGAGAGTCAGCTTTTAAAATTGCTGCACCTTGATACCGGAGACAATACAGAGCATCTTGCTGTGGTGATTCGCTTTTTCACCGGCATTGAGGCCAATATTGTCAGCGCACTTACATGGAGAGATATTCATCATATACCGATAGTTGGCATAGACCAGTTTCGCATTTACCGGCAATTCGATAATATTACGGCGAAGATCCATCCCTTTGACAGCCCGTCATCCTATCGCCGTATTCCGATTGCTCCTACGCTGAAGGCAGCTCTTGATGCGCGGAGGAACTATCTCATTAAAACCCTGCACATTGAGAAGGTATATGACCTGCAGATCGTAGCGCCGGACCCGTATGCCATAGATGTCACCAAACCGCAGATCGTCCCGCGGACAATTAACAAATGGTCACAGAAAGCGGTGCAGAGGATAGGAATCGAGGACAACTGCATTACCACATCGGATGAAAAGGGTGTGATCGAGACCAATTTGTCCGATTATCACGGAGATATTTTTCGATCAAATTTTAAATACCGCGCGAACTATACCTGCGGCTTTACCGAGGCAGAGGCGTGCTATGTTCTTGGACTGCGCCAAAGCAGCCCTTTTGGAAAAAACTATTGCGATTTCACCAACGATTTGGCGCAGTTTGTTATTTACCAAAAGCTGTGCCGTTGGGAAGCGATGCTGGCAGAGACTCCCACCATACCTTCAAAACACATCAGGAGCATATCTTCCATCGCAGACATAGGCGGTGCGGAGCTTCGTGTTGAGATGGAGACTGGAAAAAGTGTGGAACTAACTGTCTCCTGCCCATCTGCTTTTTCCGGAGAAGTCCTGCTTTTCGGAGAGGAGGGACGAAGCTATGGCAAGCAAGAATTATGAATTACAAGACAATATCGTTCGTGCGGGTGGAAAATACACGTTCTATGGGGTGCTGAAGGAATTCTACGGAGAAATATTTAAGAATGCTAAGGCAGAATCAACCAGAAACAGCTACAACAGTATATATAATCGTCTGATTTTGCCGGAACTGACAGCGGAAAGGGCAATCGAAACCTACACGCTGGAGGACTACGAGGGCGTGATCGATCGCATTAAAGAAAAAGGAAGCTATAGTGAAGCGACAATCGGAACCTACCGTTACCTTATACGGGCAGTTGTTCGTTTGGCCGCCGAAAAAGACATCTGCGAAGATGTTTTGTTCGGAACGGAGTTTTCCATTCCTCCCACAGAAAAGCCGGAACGAGCGACAGAAAAAGAGCTGGTTGTAAACCGCAAGTCGCTTAGCGCCAGGGAGGAAGCTGCACTATATGACGAGCTGATGGTCGACCCCATGCAGACAGGGGAGAAAATGGGGCTCGCATTGATGTATTGTCTGGGATTGCGGAATGAAGAGGCTTGCGGTCTCAAGTATGGTGCCATTCGAGGCATGAGCCGTCACCCTGAGTGCTTTTACGCACAGATTTTCCAATCCATCAATAATGAAACCGGAGAGGAACACATTGGAGGAAAGACCTCCAATATGTATCGGTACATTCCCGTTCCCGACCGCCTGCTTTGGATGATCAACCAACGGGCCCATCGCTTGGAGGAAGCCTCCGGAGAGCGTGTTGATGAGTATTATATTGCCTGCCGAGGAGACCAGTATAAAGAACAGTGTGTTTCCAGACATCTGACTGCGGCCGGACGCGCCGTCCTTCGGAAAATTCATGTCAACGAGGACGTTGTGTCGTATATTGACCGGAGACTGCATCAGGACACAGGGGACATGGACCTGCGGGTAAAAGACCCTACGACCTATTTGCTCCGAAGAAACCTTGGAACACATCTTTACCTTCTTGGAATGAATGAGACCGAGATACAGTATATTATGGGGCACAGCATAGAAGATCCGTATATTATCCGAAACCACTTCGGAAATGAGGATCTGCTCTATGAAATTCATCAGAAGATGAAAAATCGTCCGTTTCTAAATGATCTGTATCCGTATATGCGCGAGGTGGGCTTAGATGATGCATATCGCTATCATCATGTTGCCTCTGCTCCGGAAATACATTTGTCAGCGGCATCTCAGGAGAAGTCCACGCTGCTGCTTAACCTCGTGTGTGACGAACCTTGCGCAGAAATCGAAATAAAAGCGCCGCATGCAGTCCGGACAGAAGTTATTACTGCACCTCCGCACGCAAAAAGCCTATCCCGCAGGACGAATATTATTAAAAAGTATCACGGGGTATACAAGAAAGCGACAAGGCATTTAGTAGAAGGCTGAAGTAAAACAGCGGGCAGGTATGCCGTCAACTGACGGCATACCTGCCCGCTGTTTATCTATTGGAAATGATTATTTGCCCCGCTTGTCACGCTCCATGGTTTCAGCAACTGCGCGACGGAGAAATGCTGCGTCGCTTTCACCCATTAACTGTGCGTGTTGAGAAATCTCATCGTGGTATTCCGGCGTGACACGGAGCCGCATCTCAATGAACTTAGACTGATATTTTCGAATGGCTTTTTTTTGAGCATCTGATATAGTCGGTTTTTCCATATCGTGTCCCTTCTAAAATACTATTCCACGCTTGACATATAAGCGTATATATGCTATACTGTGCTCAAGTTAAAAAGCAGCAGCACGTGAGAGTTCGCACCTCCCACGTGCCTGCACAGGTGATTAGGGCACCGGCACAGTAGTAAAACTACGCTACGGGAGTATTATATCCATTTCCGATCCATTGCGCAAGTCCCCATTTTGGGAGTGGTGGTAGAATGAGACCTCCTTATGAATGTAGTAAAGCGCTATGCGGGTACCGACCTGCATGGCGCTTTTTGACTGCATTTTATAAGGAGGTTTCTATTATGAACGAAACCAAGCAGCTCAACCACGATTATCTCACCATCAGCGAGGTCAAGGATTACCTCAACATCAGCCAGTCCAAGGCGTATGAATTGGCGCACCGAAAGGACTTCCCGATTTGCCGTTTTGGCGGCAGCATTCGCATTCCCAAGGCACCCTTCCTGGCATGGATCGAGGCGAAGACCTACCTGCCCAGCGGCTTGCGGCTGGGCGCGTAAGGGGGGTGATACCATGGCAGGAAAGCGCTCAAACGGTGAGGGCAGCGTCCGCAAAACGAAAAACGGCAGCTGGCGCGGAGAGATCATGGACGGCTACACGCCGGACGGAAAGAAGAATATCGTCCGTTTCACAGCCGAAACACGCGCCGAGGTCCTCGATAAGCTCCGCGCGTACCGTGCCGGCATGGATTCCGGTGTGCACGTTGACAAGAAGATGTGCTTTGCTGACTGGGCGGACACCTGGTATGGCGACTACAAGAGCGAGGTGCAGCCATCGACCTATTCCGGCTATCAGTACACGCTCAAGGCGTTGAAGAAAGGCTTTGGGGATCAGCCGCTTTCGGAGATCCTTCCCATCCATGTCAACCGCTTTCTGGATAAGCTGAGTACCGACGGCTACTCGCTTTCGATGATTCGCAAATGCCGTGCCATGCTCATCCAGATTTTCGATGCTGCTGACAGCAATGGCCTGATCCTGCGCAATCCTGCGCGCAAGGCCAAGACCGTGCGCAGCAAAACAAAGGGCTTCAACGGGGAACACAGAGAAAAGGATGCATTCACAGAAGAGGAAGTATCCCGACTGATGGAGGAGCTGCCGGACGATTTGCTCGGCAACAGCATTCGCACCATGCTCGGAACCGGCATTCGCGTACAGGAGCTGCTGGCGCTTCGCCCTGAGGATATCAGCGAGGACGGCTCCGCCATTCATGTTGAATATGCCGTGAAGATGGTGAACGGCGTGCCGCAGCTCGGACCACCCAAGAGTGTCCGCAGCCGCCGAACCATTCCGATCCCGGAGCAGTTTTGCCCGTATGTTCGCTATCTCCGCGAACACAGCGGCACGCCCTACATTTGGACCTGCCCCGGAGGGAACCCGCTCTATGGCGTTGGCTCCTTCCGCCGGCGCTTCTATACGGCGCTGAAAAATGTCGGTCAGGTGCGTAAGCTCTCGCCGCATTGCTGCCGCCACACCTATGTGACGATGCTGCAGGCAAACGGTGTTCCTATGGAAACCATTGCGGCGCTCACGGGACACTCTGACATCAAAACGACCGAGGGCTATCTGCACCAGTCTGCGGATACGCTCGCAAAAGCGGTCGAAGTGCTCAACGGCAAGGCGGCCTCCTGAGCCGCCGGAAAGGAAACTATATGGATAAGAAGATCGCCATTCACACGATGGAGCTTTGGCTCGCAAATCTGCCGGTCACACCCGGCCATGTCCAGCACGGCACCCGTCCCGTCGTTATCGTGTCCAACGATGTGGCAAACAACTTCAGCCCCATTGTCACGGCCGTACCGCTGACGAGCAACCGCAAGGTAGCAACTCTGCCGACGCACGTCTGCCTGCGCGGCTATGGCCTTGCGGCCACCAGCATCGCCAAGTGCGAGCAAGTCACGGCGCTGGACAAATCGTGCCTCATTCGCCGTTTGGGCGAGGTCTCCGATTGGTATGACCGCCTCGCCATCCAGCACGCGCTGGCCGAGCAGCTCGGCATCGAGCTGCAGGTCAACCTCGCGGCGTAAGGGGGGTGAGACAATATGGCGAAGACCTTTACGAACGACGAAAAGAGGGAGATCGAGGAAAAGGCGAAGTACATCCTCACAGCCATGGATGATATCGGCAAGAATGGGGACGCCTACTGCACCGACGAGCGGCTGTTCCGCGCCAGCAAAGCGGTGAGGCCAAGCCTCACCGGACAGCGGTATCGCACCGATAAAGCCCTTCTGCTGCAAGCCGGTTTCCTCCATCAGGAGGGGTATCATCTGTATGCAAAACGGACGTGGGACTATGAGGTGACTGCGGCGGAGCGGCTCGCTGACATCCTTAAAGACCCGTCTTTGCCGGTCATGGAGATCCCGAGGGAACTCCGCGCCGGTGACATTCTCCTCAGCGAACAGCAGCGCGAGGCGATCGAGCTGGCGCTGAACAGCCGACTCTCCGTCATCCTCGGCGGCGCGGGCTGCGGCAAGACCACGCTCATTGAAGCCATCGTGCATTGCTTCAGAGAGCGCAATGATGCTTTTGTGCCGTATGTGGTCGCCGCCCCGACCGGAAAGGCTGCGCGCAACCTCACCGAGCGCACCGGGATCGAGGCACGCACGGTCCACGGCGCGCTTGGGAAAAGCCCGGATGCAAACTTTCTGGACGCCGTTTCGTGGAACTGCATCGGACTGGTCGTCGTCGACGAGGCGTCGATGGTGTCCTTGGAGATGCTCGCCGGCATCCTCAACCGTGTTCGCAGGAATTGCCGCGTTGTTCTGCTCGGCGACCCGAATCAGCTGCTGTCCGTCGGGGCAGGAAACATCCTTTCCGACCTTCTGACGCTCGGCGTCCCCTCTATCTGCTTGCAGCAGCAGTACCGTCAAAGCACGGATGCCGCGGCGCTGCGTCAGAATGTCGTGGACTTCCCGAAGCTGAACGGGGAGCACGAGCTGCGGTGGGATGACAGCTTCCGCCTGCTTCCCGCGGATGACCGTGCCATCGTTACCCAGAACAACGCTTATTACAACATCTGCAACGGCGACGTCGGTGTGCTGCATATTCGCGGAGAGAAGCCGCACCGTGTCGCCGCGCTGGCAGTCAGGGGTACGCTGAAGACATGGCAAATCGACCGTGGACAGGGGGAATACGGCATCGGTCATGACGACGCGCCACCGCCGCAGCTTGCGCTCGCCTATGCGCTGACGGTACATAAAAGTCAGGGCAGCCAGTACGACACCGTTCTTATGCCGGTGAGCATGGCGACTGCAAGAATGCTGTATCGAAACCTGCTCTACACCGCGATCTCACGAGCGGGGAAGGAGGTCATCCTCGTGGGAGCCGCGAGGCGCTGAACACCGCGATGCAGTGCATCCCGTACCCGCGCAAGTCCAAGCTCGTCGCCCGGACCAATCTGCTGCGCCTTGGGCGCAGCGCGTGAGGCGGCATGGAGAGAAGGGAGCTGCCGCGCTATCCCGTCATCGACGCTGCCGCCACGGGCCGAAACCTCCGCCGCCTGCGGCTGGAGAAGGGGTACAGCGTGAAGGAGCTGCAGGAATACCTCGGTCTGGGCTGCCCGCAGGGCGTGTACCAATGGCAGGCGGGAAGGAGCCTTCCAAGCGTTGACAACCTCTATGCAGTCTCGCGGCTGTGGGGCGTGAGCATGAATGAAATCCTTGTGGAAAGGGAAAGCGCATAGAACAACGGAGGCCGAAGCGAACCGCTTCGGCCTCCGTTTCCTGTATTTTGCAGCAGGGCGTGAAAATAACCAACTTGAACATTTTTCGGATAACCATATCGCAACCCCTCCCACGGAACAGGGATTTTTGGAATTTAAAGAGAGTAAAACTCGATTACTCCACAGAAACAAGCTGCGACAACAGATTGTTGGAGACTACCTGCGCGGCGTCGGCATATTTCGTCAAATCAGGATTTTCGATGGGCTCGATACCTAGCACGCAACCCAGTATGACCATGGCGCGCTTGCGGGCGATGGGCGTGTTGGGGGTCACGGTGCCATCGCCGTTGCCGTTAAGGATACCCGTAGCCGCGCAGCGGTTGATGGCAGCAAAGAACCAGTCCTGGGTATTGTTGTCGGCAAAGCCCGCGTTTTCCGCGGCGGGCAGCTTCAACAGCCTTGCGAGAATGGCCGCAAACTGGGCGCAGGTGAGCTGACCGTTGGGCTGGAACTTACCGTTATTGCCCTGAATGATGCCGTGACCGCTCCAACGGTCGATGGAACCCTCTGCCCAGTGGCCCACGGTGTCGCCATAAGTAGGCTCTGCCGCACTTGCGCCTACGGTGAGCAGACCGGCTGTCATGGCAAAGGCAAGAACAAGAGATAGCAGTTTTCGTTTCATCGTTTCTTCTTTCCTTCTGAAAATCTATTTCTGCGGCTCCCTGCAGTTGGATCACAAGGTCAATTTTGCCCCCGACAGGGGAATTTCCTTGCTTATCATACCGAAAACACCAAAAGAAAGCAATATGCTCGCTGCACACCATTTGCCCGAAATCCCTCGGTCGTGAGCAGCAGTCCCGATGTGCAGACATAAAAGAAACGCCCTCTGACGAGAGCGTTTCTTGTCTTGCATCAGGCCTCACAGCAAAAACGAGTTCAGTTTTTTGTGCGGCGCGGGCTTCTTGTCTTCCACGCTGCGCGACCACGTTTTGACCGTCTGAGCCTCTAAAAACTGCACCAGCGGGGTCAAGTCCTCCTGCTCGTCATAGGCTTGCAGCGCGTCATAATAGGCACGGCGATCCTCCTCATAGACGATGGTGGGCGGATAGTCGTTGATCATCAGCCAATAGTTCAGCAGCGTCCGACCTACACGCCCGTTACCGTCCGCAAAGGGGTGGATATTCTCAAAGCGAGCGTGGAGGTACGCCCCTGCCTTCAATGGCGCTTTCGCGCCGATGGCGTTGACTTCTTCGATCAGCTCCGCAAGGTCGTTCTCTACCTCGTCGGGCGGCGAACCGACCTCGTTTTTGCCGGTCACATAGTCGTGCTTCTTAAATTCGCCGGGACGCTCACCGTTCACGATGTAGCGGCGCTCATCGTAAGTACCCTCGGTCAATGCGCGGTGGACGGCGCAGATCAGCTCGATAGACAGCGGCTCTTTTGCGATGATTTTGTCCTGCAAGAAGTCGTAGCACACCTTTTGATTTTGCTGCTCGAACAGGGTGCGGGTGCTGCCGGTATAGCCCACGACCTTGCCGTTTTCAAAAATCTCGCGGGTGTCGTGGTAGTTGATCTCGGCATTCTCAATCTTGCCGGAGTTGTAGGCAAACAGAATGCGGAAATTGTCCAGCCGCAGAGCAAGGTCATCGACCGTGCGGATATTCCAGTCCTGCCACATTTTCACAACAGCGTCATATCGGCTCATGATGTACCTCCGGCACAAGAATAAACTAAGTATATCACACTTTTTGCCCAAGCGGGAGAAAATTTACAGCTTTTTTGTGCGGACTTGGTTTTTTCTGGTATGAGCAGAAGGCGGAGAGCATCCTGCTGACGCTTCTGTATAAGGAGCGGGGAGTGCTGCCATTTTCTGGGCGGTATGAAGCACACTA
>NZ_JAFBIQ010000018.1 GCF_021531315.1 Oscillibacter valericigenes
TCTGAGAGCTGACAATATCGAGGCATTTTCCAAGGAAAGGAACGACGAATATGTTGGCAGAGCTGAGGAATACGAAGCAGCGAAGTCGGCATTGCTTGAAGGATTGGGACTTGAGCATTTGTTTGACCATAGCCATGAACTGACTCCGAAAGAAAAAGCAATATGGATGCTGTTCGATAGGGTTTATGTAGCAGAGCTTCTGGCAAGGGATGCTTTTGCCAAGGGTGCTTATATGCTCGGCGCTGAGGATAGAGAGATCATGCTGAAATAAAAAAAGACCTGCTTCGGCGGGTCTAAATTACATAGAATCATTGAGTCTGAAAAAACCTTTGAATTTCTTAATAATACTGGTTGAAAAATTCATTTTGAAATGATATATTAAACAGACTAAAATCTGTGTCTAAGGACACCTGCGCTCCCGCACGAGAATGAATAGGATTTCCTATCATTTCGCATCACGAGAAGTTACATAGTGACATTTACTTGCACTTGCAACGTCCACCAAAAATCGAAAGCCTTGCTAATTTCGAGCCAATCGGACGGTGTAAAATCCCTCTGAATTAGCTATCACAGCGTAGTATCAGATGGGATTTGAAATGCTGAAAAACCTTGTATTTCCAAGCATTTTTAAGCATTAGATGTCACTTCCCGATGTCGTATCGGGTCTACTCCTAAGCGGAAGGCCAGCGGTTCGAATCCGCTCAGGCGTGCCAAAAAACACATCCCCGCAGGCCGAAAGCCCCTCTTCCGAAAGGAGGGGCCTTGCCCTCACGCCGCTTTCGCGCAAGGAAACCGAATAGAAAAAGAAAAAAGCCCTGCGATCTTGCGATCGCAGGGCTTGGTGACCCGTACGGGATTCGAACCCATGTTACAGCCGTGAAAGGGCCGTGTCTTAACCACTTGACCAACGGGCCATATAGCGCACGGGATGCTTTCGCATCCCGTGCTTTTTGGTAGCGGCACCTGGATTCGAACCGGGGACACTTCGGGTATGAACCGAATGCTCTGGCCAACTGAGCTATGCCGCCATTTTCCGTCCGACAGGACAAGGGACAGTATAACAGGCGAAATATCCCTTTGTCAATACTTTTCTTGCAAAAAATCAAAAAATGCGGCTTGTAATATTAAGTGCGAAAGGACACGAAACACCCGAACACGGGTGAATCGGTTCTTCCGCACTTCTTTTTTTATATCACAGTACGCCACAAGAAGCAATAGAAACGGGGTGAAAAATGGTGCGGCAGTACAGATATATAAACTTTCAGGACCGCAAGCGGATTTCCGCCCGATACCTGAACAACGACCGGGTGGCCGACATTGCGGCAGACCTTGGCGTTACTCCGGCGGCGGTGTACCGGGAGTTAAAGCGCGGCGAAACGGGAGAACTCGACCGCAACCAGCGGAGAGCATACAACCCCGTTCTTGCCCAGCAGAGACTTCAAGAGAGTTTCAAGCGGCGCGGGAAGCCCGCGGCAGACATTCAAGGAGGGTTATAAAGTGAACGTGTTTGAACAGATCACCAAAAGCCCGGAAGTGCTGGGCGAATTCTTGCGGGGCCTGCCTGTCATTGAAGCGCCGTGGGACCGGGAGTTTCAAGAACGGTTTTGCGCCGATTGCCTTTACCTGAATTGCGACGGTTGCCCGCATGAGGAATACCGAAACAATCCGCTTTGGTGGCTGACCCTTGAAGCGGAAGAGAGGGCGGCAGAATGAGCGCGGCGGTTCTCCGGGTTTCCCATTTCGATTTAGACAAAATCGCCGCCAGCGGTCAATGCTTCCGATGGGAAAAACTCTATACCCGGAAATACAGAATCCCGGCGGGCGACGCTTGCGCCTACGTTACGCAGACGGGCGACACCCTGACCGTTGACGATCAGAACGTTTTGACCTCTTCCGTCGAGTTTTGGGCGAACTACTTTGCCGTATATGACGACTACGCCGGAATGTGGCGGGAGATCAACCGATACGCGGCGGAGGATGGCCCGGAAGCCTATTTGACCCGCGCCGCCCGCGCTTCCGACGGGGTTGTGATTCTGAACCAGCCTATATGGGAAACGATAGTTTCTTTCATGGTATCGCAGAACAACAATATTCCCCGCATTCGGCGAAGCATTCAGGCGATTTGCGCGGAGTGCGGCACGCTTCATACATCGACATACGACTATTGGTACGGATTCCCGACCCCGGACGCGCTGGCCTGCGCTGACCTTTCAAACGCCGGGCTGGGCTACCGCGAACCGTACATAAAGGACCTTGCCGCGGCGGTTGCCGCCGGGCGGTTCGACCTGAACTTTCTTCAAACGGCGGACTATGAAACCGCCCGCGCATACCTGAAAAGCGTTCGAGGTATCGGCGACAAGGTGGCGAATTGCATTTGCCTTTTTGCCTTGGGCCATAAAGCCGCATTCCCGGTTGACACGTGGATTCGCCGCGCGGTTGATCGTGAATTTGGCGGAGAATTCCCCGCCGCCCGATATGCCGGGTATGCGGGCCTGATTCAACAATTCATGTTCTACTACGAAAAGAACGGCGACGTTCCGGCAGTAAGAAAGGCGGCGGAAAATGCTTGAAATCGTACCCATGACGCTAAAAGAAGCAAACGCGTTTGTAGAGCAAAACCACCGTCACCACGGGCCGACCGTCGGACACAAGTTTTCAATCGGAGTTTCGGACGGCGAAAAGATTGTAGGGGTTGCCATTGTGGGCCGTCCTGTTGCCCGGCATTTAGACGACGGGTGGACGCTGGAGGTCAACAGACTTTGCACGGACGGGACGCGCAATGCCTGTTCAATGCTTTATGCCGCCGCATGGAGAGCCGCCCGCGCTATGGGCTATAAGCGGGTTGTCACCTACATTCTCGAATCGGAGAACGGCGCAAGCTTGCGCGCCGCCGGGTGGAAATGCGTAGGACAAGCGGGGGGCCTGCGGTGGACAGGAAAACGCCGCCCGGAAGTGGACCTTTACCCCGCACAAATGAAAATTAGGTTTGAACGGGAGGAATCGACATGACGCAGAAAAAGCAATACCCCGGCGGCGTGAAACTGACCTTGAAAAAGGCCCGCGCGGTTGCGATTCAGGAATTCGGGACCGCAAAGGGGCTGGCGAAAGAAGAACCCGCCCCGTTCGGTTATTTCACAATGGAAATCGGGAATCTGTACGTCAGAATTCACCCGGACACCTACGGCGAAACAGGGTGCATTGTGGTTTCCGCTGAAATGGCCCACGGAACCGGGCAAAGCCTGAAATTCCTTGACCCCGAAACCCTGCAAGACAATTTCGACGCGCTGGAGAAGCGCCGCCGGGAGGACGACCGCGAAGCCCTGAACGATTGGGTCAACAGCAACGGCCCGGAATTCTGCCACAAGCAGATTGACCGCGCGTGGGAAAGAGGGTGACGGCGTGAAAATCCGAATCACCCACGACACAAAAATTCCCCTTGTGGACGCGGGCAGAACCTTTGACGTTCGCGGCGTTTCGGAATCCGGCGACGGCGAAAAGGTCTATTTCATCCACCACGCCGGAAGCTGTATCGGCATTCGCGCCAGCGATTGCGAAGAGATCGGAACGGAGGGGGTGACAACGTGAAGCGTCAATTCTGCTTGCCCTGCTTCCTCGAACTGCAAAAGGATGGAAAGCACGATATAAAGCGCGTCGGCGGCGGGGTCAATATGAAGATCACGTGCTGGCGGTGCAAACGCCGCCGCTACGGGGCCGAATATGAGATTTCCCGGAAGAAAGGCGGTGCGCAATGACCCACGCAGAAATAAAAGCCGCATTCATGGACGAATGCCCGGTTATGTTCAACGGCGTTCGGTATAGGCGCGTTTCCGCCCTGATTTACCGCAAGAACCCGACGGGAACGGGGCTGGTTATGCAGGCCGAATTGCTGGACCAAAATTACCGCGCCGTTGTGATTGTATCGCCGGAACGAATCGAACCCGCAAAGGAGGACAAGCCCGCATGACACCAAAATATGAGTTTGTCGCCGTCGATTTTGACGGAACGCTTTGCACCGACGCTTTCCCGGAAGTTGGAAAGCCGAAAACGCTTGTGATCGAATATGTGAAATTGCTGGCGGCGGAGGGGGCAAAGATTATCCTTTACACCAGCCGGGAGAATGGAACGCGGCCCCTGCTTGATGAAGCGGTGGCGTTCTGCAATGCGCAGGGAATCCCGCTGTATGCGGTCAACGAGAATCCGGGAAACCCGTATGCGGCCCGGTTTGGGCTGAAACCGTCGGACGGGCGCAAGGTGTACGCCGATCTTTACATAGACGACAAGGCCCAAAGCCCGGACGACATCGAGGACGTGATGGCTATTTTAGGGCCTGAATTAAAACGGAGATCGGAAAGGAGGGAAACACCATGACGCAGAAGATTATAACAATCACCGTCGGAGCGGGACAAGCCCGCCCGCGGCGGCGGCGGACCCGGCGGCGCTTCCGGGTGAACCTCTGGACCGTTGCGAAGTATGCGGCCCTGACGGTTGCCGGAATCCTGCTTTTTCGAGCGGGCGCGGCCTACGCTTTCAGGTGCCGCGGATATGCGGCGGTGGGCGGCGAAATATTCGCCCTCTTCCTCCCGGCTATCTATTACGCGGTTTCAACGACCGCCCGCGACGTGATCGAAGATTTGAAAAACGGCTTCAAGCCGAATTTTAAGGAGGACGAAGAACAATGAAAAAGCTTAGCACCTTGCAGGCCGGAACGCATTTCATGTACGGCGGCGTTGAATGGGTCAAGCTGGGAAAAGTGGTTTCCGGCGGCGTGCTTGCCCTGTCTGTAACCTGTATTTCTGAACAGGCATTTGACGCGGAGAACTGCAACGACTGGCGCAAGTCGTCTTTGCGCCGTGAACTGAACGGCCCGTTCCTTGACGCGCTGGTTTCGGAGGGCGCGGACCGCGCCGCGTTCATGGATTGGGAAAGCGACCTGACCGCCGACGACGGCATGACCGACTACGGGACCGCAACCGATAAAATCGCCCTGCTTTCCGACGGCCTTTACCGTCAATTCCGCGCCATCATTCCCCTTTTGGATGATTGGTTTTGGACCCTTACGCCGTGGTCCTGCAAAGAGGAATACAAAGCCTACGTCCGCATCGTCGATTCCTCCGGCGCGTTGGACGGCAACAGCGCGTACTACGGCCACAACGGCGTTCGCCCGCTTTGCTATCTGAACTCTGAAATCTTGGTATCTATCCCCGAAGAGGACAAGGAAGCGGAGCGCAACACCTACGACGAAGCGGTAAGCGCCGCCCGCGACGATATTTTGAATATGCTGAACGCGTACCCCGTCGAGGTTTGGGGCGACGCGCTGGGCGCGGCGGTTGCTTCCCTGTTCCGGGCAAAGCTGGACGCGGCAGAGATCAGCGAGGAAGAGAAAGCAAAGGCGGCGGAGGGCTGACACCCTCCCCGCCGCGTAAAAACTGCATAAGAAAAACCGCCCCGGACTTGCTTTGCAGAGCAAGCCGAAGCGGATTCCGCCGATGAAAATACATCAACTATCAACCTAACGTTAGTATAGCACAAAGCGGCGGAAAAGTCAATAATCAGCGCCGTTTTTAAGCGGCGTGGCGGGCTTGTAATGGGTATTAAGATTCCGGCGAAGCCTTGTCACGCAGACACAAAAGAACCGGGGGATTTTCAAGGGCGGTCCCGCTCCACCCTCTCTTCTCTTTTCTTCTCTTTGCGCCGCCGAGGGTAAAAGGGGGTTGCAAAGGGGGAAGAGGGAGGGGGCGCAGGATAGGAACCCTCTTCCCCCTTTGCACCTATCGACATAGCACACGCTGGAACAGCAGAACACGCCCGCTTCATCATCCACAGAAAGAGGGTGAAGCATAGTGCGAAGCTTTATGCGAGAAAAAAAGATTTATTGCGGGAGCAATTACCGGGAGGTTGATATATTTTCCTACACCGACGGACAGAAAACAGCGGCAGGCCGCGGGAAGCGTTCAAAAAAGGTCAAGGAATCAGAGCCAAAGCAAAGGAACCTGAACGACAAGAACGCGCGCCGCTATTTCATCCAGCTTGGGAACCTGAATTTCGGGGACGACCCGGACGCGTTGCACGTGACGGCTACATACAGCGCGAAATATCTTCCGCAATCCATAGAGGACGCGGAGCGGGAAGCGACAAACTATTTGCGCCGGGTCCAGTACGCGAGGAAGAAAGCGGGGTTGCCGCCCCTGAAATATATTCTTGTCACCGCCTGCACCACGAAGAAGAACAGCGACAAGCCCGTTCGCATTCATCACCATATCGTTATGAACGGCGGGCTTGAACGTGACACCGTGGAAGAGTTGTGGCGCAAGCGGAAGCGAAAGGGCCAGAAACAGGGCGACCGAATCGGATTTTGCAACGCTGACCGCCTGCAAGCCGATGAAAACGGAATTGCCGCCCTCTGCAACTACCTTGTGAAGCAATCCGGCGGGAAAAAGCGGTGGACTTCCTCGCACAACCTGAAAAAGCCATACAGCCGCACGAACGACGGCAAATATAATCATCGGCAAATTGAGAAATGGGCGCGGGAGCGTCCGGGCCGGGAGTTTTGGGAAAAGAAATACCCCGGATGGACCCTGACCGACGATGATTACGGCATTACCTACGAATACAACGACTACACCGGGTGGGCAATCTACCTGAAATTACGACGAAAAAAAGAATAGAAAGGGGGCGGCGGTCATGGGAACGCCTTTCCGTAAATGCCCGGATTGCGGCGCGCATTTGGACGCGAACGAAACTTGCGATTGCAGAAAGCCGAAACAGGAAGAACGCCCGGCGGCGGTCCAGCCCATGAAGTTAGTTGCCATTTGCCGGGAGGTTGACCGGGACACCGGGCGAATCGCGGTTTATCCGCTGAACGTGAAGATCGACGGGAACGTGATTACGCAATTACAGTTTCGGGCGAAACTCAACCCGGAATTGCGATATTTTACCCTAACGTCGGGACGCTGGGAGCGGTACGGCGACGCGATCACGGGCATTTTGAAGCGCCGGACGGTTTCGCGGGCAGACGTGGACCGAATCGGCGGCATTGTGGAATTGTGAGGGGGTGAACCCGTGCGCGTGGGGTTACATGACGCGGAGCAAGAATATTTGAAACACAAGACTTTCCCGAATTATGCCTTGATGAAGATTTCGGCATACCACAAGGCCCGCGGCGATTCCGTCGAATGGTGGTCCCCTATTTTCGGCGATACATACGACCTGATTTATTCAAGCAAAATATTTGACTTCACCCCGGAAAATGAATACTTGCCGCCGACAGCGATTCGCGGCGGAACCGGGTATGCAGATATTCCGATCAATCAGCAGTTGCCGCCGGAAATTGACGCGGCTTTCCCCGATTACAGCATTTACCCGGAATGCGATTACGCCATTGGGTACATAACGCGGGGTTGCCCGAATCATTGCCCGTGGTGCGTGGTCCCGGCGAAAGAGGGCGCTATAAAGCCTTACAGAGCATGGGAACAGCTTGTACGCCCGGACAGCAAAAAGCTGGTTCTTATGGACAATAACATTCTTGCTTCCGAATACGGGATTGAACAGCTTGAAAGCATGATCGGGAGCGGGTACGCGATAGACCTAAATCAAGGCATGGACGCGCGGCTGGTTGACGACCGTATAGCGTGCATTTTGGCTCGGCTGAAATGGATTCGATTTATCCGCTTTTCGTGCGATCAGACCGCGCAAATTGAACCGATTATGCGAACGGCGGAGTTGCTGGAGAAGCACGGAAAAAAGCCCTATAACCTGTTTATTTATTTGCTTGTCACAAAGGACGTGGAAAACGCCGCGTATCGCGTCGAGCAGTTGAAAAAACTGAAAGGCGTTAGCATTTACGCCCAGCCGGAACGAAATGAGCGGAAAGGCATTATCCCGAACGATCTTCAAAAAGAATTCGCCCAGCGGTACGTTTACGGGCGTTCCTATCTGAAAGAAAGCTGGCCCGAATATCTCGAACGGCACAAAGAAAAGAGGTTGCACACATGACAAACGAAGAACGGTTGAAATTCAACACGGCGAACGCGGAACGGTTCAAAACTATTTACCGGGTGAAGATCAAGCGCCCCGGTGCGGAAGAACTGCTGGCGTGGCTTGAAAGCACGGACTTTTTCACCGCCCCGGCAAGCACGAAATATCACGGAGCATACCCCGGCGGGCTTGTCGATCACAGCTTGCGGGTGTACGGCGAAATGATGAATTTGGGAGAAATCGGGCGTTTGGACTATTACGCAGAACTGACAGGCACCAGCCTTTCGGAACTGGAAGAATCGGCGGCAATTTGCGGCCTACTCCATGACGTTTGCAAAGCCGACTTTTACGAGCCGAAAAGCGGCGGCGGGTATCAGGTGAAAGACCGCTTCCCGTTCGGTCATGGTGAAAAATCCGTGTTCCTGATCGAGCGGCACATGAGATTGACGGACGCGGAAGCCCTCGCAATCCGCTGGCACATGGGAGCGTTTGACGACGCGGCCCGCGGCGGAAGCCGGACGCTTTCGGCGGCAAGGGCCTTTTCTCCCCTTGTTTATGAACTGTCCGCGGCGGATATGCGGGCGACGCATGATGAACAATGGAGGGAGCGGGACGAATGAACGAGCGGGAGCGGCTTTTGCAGAAAATCAAGCGCGTTCAGACTTTGGCCCTGCACGGCGTAAGCGGTGAAAAGGAATCCGCCGCCGCTATGCTTGATAAGCTGATGAAGCAATACGGAATCAGCGAATCGGATATTGCGGAAGAACACCGGGAAATCGCGTGGTTCAGGTTCAAAACCCCGCTTGAAGAAAAGCTTTTGTTTCAAGTCATATATTCCGTGGTGGGAGATCGGGGCGTTTATGAGCGAAAGAACCGCAACACGAAGAAGAAGTACAAAATGCAGGGTGTGGAATGCACCCCGGCGGAGCGGCTGGAGATCGAATTAAGTTACGAATTCTTCAAAGCGGCTATGGAAACCGAAATTGAACGGTTCTTTCGCGCCTTTGTAAACAAAAATCACATATTCCCGTCGCCCGACAAGGTAAAACAGCAGGATTCAACGGCGGACCCTCCCCCGGCGGCTGAACTCTTCAAAATGCAGATGATGGAGGGGATGGACGAACACGCCCGCCGGGCGGCGCTTGAAAGCGGGGCGGCAGAATGACCGAACAGGAAAGAGTATTGCTGGCCCGGCGGTATCAAAACAAGATCAACAACGCGCAGGGGCATTCTTTCGAGGACTACATAAAAGCCGCGTGCGCGCTCTACAAGGACCGGGGCCGGGCTTCCGTGGACAAGACCCCGGAACCGTTCAGAGTGCTGGAGAAGAGCCGCGACGGGATTTTCAAGGGACGGTTTACGGCCCGCGCCCAGCCGGACTTTCAAGGGACGCTTGCGGGCGGGCGCTCCATCGTCTTTGAAGCGAAGTACACCACCACGGACCGCCTGAAACGGGACGTTCTGACATCTGAACAGCAGGACGCGCTGGAAGATCACAGGCAGAAAGGCGCGGTTGCCGCCGTGTGCGCCGGAATCGGGAACGACTTTTTCTTTGTTCCTTGGGCCGTGTGGCGGGACATGAAAGAGCATTTCGGGCGAAAGTACGTCACCGCGGCGGACCTCGAACAATGGCGGGTCCGATTTAACGGCGCGGTCCTCTTCCTCGACTATACCCACGAAAGGAGCGGGAGCAATGAGCAAGGGAAAACAGCACACGCAGAAATTGACGGTCCGGGTCACACCGCAAACGGCCTATAACCTCGAACGGCTTATGCACATGAGCGGGCAGAAAACGCCGGGCCGTGTCGTTGACAAGCTGGTTCGGGAGAAAATGCTGGCTTTGCGGGGCCGCGGCGGAGAATAACCCGTGTTCGACCTGAACCGCATTTATAACGCTGATTGCATGGAAGCAATGAAAGAAATCCCGGACAATTTCTTTCAACTTGCGATATGCGACCCGCCTTACGGAATCGGACACGACGGGCAACGGCAGAGGGTCCACAACAACCCGAAGCACAACCGCAAATATCACGCCCGGAAAGGCTGGGACAAGGAACCCCCGCCGCCCGAATACTTCCGCGAACTCGAACGGGTATCGGTAAATCAAATCATTTGGGGTGGAAACTATTTCGTCCCCTCCCTGACAAAAGGCGCACGGGGCTGGATTGTTTGGGACAAAGGGCAACACGGCCTTTCAATGAGCGATTGCGAACTTGCCTATTCGTCGTTTGATTGCCCGACGCGGGTTGTTGTTATCAATCGCGCGGTTCTGCAAAGCGAGGGACCGACGATACACCCGACGCAAAAGCCCGTTCGCCTGTACGAATGGATTTTGAAGAACTACGCCCGGCCCGGTGATCGAATATTAGACACCCACGCCGGGAGCGGGTCAAGCTGTATCGCCTGTTACAACATGGGTTTTGAATTCCTCGCATTTGAAGCGGACCCGGACTATTGCGCGGCGGCGGTGGAACGTCTGGACCGGGAACGGGCGCAAATCCGCCTTTGCGATTACCTGAAAGAGAATCAAGAAACTTTATTTTGAACGGAGGAAAGAACATGAAGTACGAATGCGGAAAGCCCGAATGGGCCGAAAACGAAGATTGTCCCATTGAAACGGGCGAACTCGAAGATTGTGAGGGTTGCTATTACGCCAGAGAAACGGAGGAAGCCAAATGAACGCGGGGATTCTGATTACTACCGTCTTTTGGGTGGTCTACACCCTCCGAAAGCATTTCAGCCCGAAAGTCGCGGCGGGTATCAAAGCCGAAACGTACAATGTGAACGTCGGCAAAAACCCGCATACGGTAAAATTCCACGTTCGGCGGCTGAACCTCTGGACCGCGGCAAAATGGGCCTTGCGCGTCGCAGGATGGGCCGAAAACCTGCTTTCGGTTCTTATGATCGTTTGGCTGGTTTATCTGTTCGGCGCAATCATAACGGGAACCGTCGTCGTTTTGGGCTACCCGGTGTAAAGGGGGCGGCGGCGGTGAAACTCCAAAAGTGCGAACGTTGCGGGAAGCCCACCGCGGAGGGGTTGCCGTTCTGCCCGGCCTGCATGGAAGAATCCGGCGCGGCGGCGGAAGCTGTCACCGCGGCGGAGGAATTACGGGACATTGCGCGGGTCCTTTCGATCACGGCGGACACGGACGCAAACATTCAAGAAGCAATGCAAGGAATCTTGAACATTGCTGAAAGACTGGAAAGGAGATTTTAACGATGGAGTTTATCGAATTCGTGTTTTCAAGCTTTTGGATTTGGCTGGGGTTCGTCGTCCTGATCGTCGCGGCGGGCGAAGCTGTTTCCGGCATTGTGGCGGAGATCAGGCAGAAACGCAAGATTTCTGTTTACCGCACGGGCGACGTTGTGCGGGTGGAAGTCGAGAACGCAGGCCGCGGGGATATTTCGGCGGCGGTCAAGGCCGCGAACGAGCGGGCGGCGGAGGTTGAGGAATGAAAGCATATACCGTTCACCAGCCTTACGCATGGGCAACGGTTATCGGGTTAAAGCATTATGAAACCCGAACCCGGCGGACAAATATTCGGGGCCGCGTCGCTGTCCATGCGGCAAAGAAAATCGACAAGGGCGACCGCGTTTATATGGACATTCTTTCGGCGGCGGGTGCGGAAGAACTCGCGTATCACGCTTGCAGGAAATCACACCCGGAGGAATACGGCGCGGTAGTCGGCACGGTTGAAATCGTCGATTGCGTCCCCGTAGAAAAGATCATGGACAAGTTGACACCGCTTGAAATGGCGCTGGGCGACTATTCGCCGGGGCGGTTCGCATGGGTGCTTGAAAACCCGGTCATGTTCAATTTGCCGATTCCAGCCCGCGGTCAACAAGGCTGGTGGAATTGGGAGGAACCAAAATGAAATGCCGGGAATGCGAATACGCTTCCGTTCACACATACCCGCGCCGCGGGAATGGGTATAGCGCCCATATCGGGCAATTTTTACAGGAAGCGTCATTTTGCAAACACCCGGATTGCAAACCGCCGGGGCCGTTGCTGTTCTACGGAAAAACAGCGCCGCAATATGCGGACGTTCCCGCATGGAAGAAAGCTAATAACATCAACAGCAAAACGCAGATCGTCTGCTGGCCTTTGGTCAAGCTGGGCGACCGCGTTTTTCATTTGTCCACGCAGGCCGCGGGGCGCATGGGCGCGACCGATTCGGACAATGGCGGTTGCCCGGCGGAAAGCCCGTCGAACAAGTCTTTGCAGATCGACAGCGCCGTTCTTGCCGACGGTACGGTTATTCTGCTGGATCTCCAGCAGGCAAACTATCTGAACAGCAACGGCATTGTAACCGCGCTGAACTTCATCGGCGGTTATGTCCTTTGGGGCAATGAAACGGCCTGCTTCCCCGCTGATACGGACGTGAAGAATTACTTCATCTGCATTTCCCGTATGTTCGGCTGGGTTGCGAACACCCTTGTTCTCAGCTATTGGAGCAAGGTTGACAAGAAAATGACGCGCCGCCTGATCGACAGCATTGTTGATTCCGTGAATATCTGGCTGAACGGCCTTACCAACGAAGAAAAGTTGCTGGGCGGACGCGTCGAATTCAAGGAGGAAGAAAACAGCACGACCGCGCTTATGGCGGGCAAGGCAGTTTTCCATATCTACATGACCCCGCCCAGCCCCGCAAAGGAACTGGAATTCGTGCTGGAGTACGACGCGGAATACGTGTCCGCGGCGCTGGCGGCGTAAGGAGGTAAGCAGACATGAAAGTTGATAACGGTACTGTAAACTTTGCCGTCTACGAGGACGCGACGGAGTTTTACGGAATGGCGGAAGTGACGCTTCCCGAAATTTCGCAGATTACGGAAGAGGTCAAGGGCGCGGGCATTTCCGGCGCATTCAACGGCGCATTCGTGGGCCACATCGAAGCAATGACCCTGACGCTGAATTTCCGTTCTGTCACGGCGGACGCGATCAAGCTTGCGGAACCCCGCAATCACCAGCTTGATCTCCGCGCCGCCCAGCAGTATTGGGACAATTCCGCAGGCAAATTCGTTCAGCAGGCCGTAAAGCACGTTCTCATGGTTACGCCGACGAAGTTTGCCCCCGGCAAGCTGGCCCCCGCCGCTTCCGCGGAAGCTTCCGGCGAATACGCGGCAACCTATTTCGCAACCTACATCGACGGCGTGAAGAAGCTGGAAATTGATATTCTCAATTTCGTTTACTTTGTGAACGGCGTTGATTATCTGGCCGACGTGCGCAAGGCGTTGGGCAAGGCGTAAGGCCCGGCAGGGTTTCCCCCTGCTGGGCTTTCTTATGCCCTTTTTATGTATCTGTAATCATTCAAAAAATAATCGGAGGAATTAAAAATGAGCGAGAACAAGAAATTTGACCGTCAGAACGACGCAGAGCGGCCCGCAGGCGACGCGGAAACCGTCGAGCGGGTAAACACCGCGCAGGCCGCAGAACAGCCCACAGAGGGCAACACGGGCGTTTATACGCACGTTTTCAAAAAGCCTTTCGAGTATGCGGGCGTTACTTATACCTCCCTGACATTCGACTTTGAGCGTTTGACGGGCCGGGACATGGTTTCTATCGAAACCGAAATGCAGATGAACAACGAATACGCCCTTGCGCCCGAAATTTCCCGGAGTTTTCAAGCGAAGATGGCGGCAAAGGCCGCGGGAATCGGTAGCGACGTTATGGACGCTTTGCCGATTAAGGATTTCAACCGTATTACCAACGCGGCGCGGGGTTTTTTAATCGACACGGGCTATTAAGCGGCCCGGCCCGCTGGTGGCGGCGTGAGTGCTTCAAACTCGCGCAGGCGACTTTTACGCCCGTCAATTTCTGGCTTGATATGAACATGACGGAAATTACGGCGTGGATTCAGGACATAAACGCCGCCACAAAGGAGCGGAAAGAGCAATAAAGAGGGGCGGATCGTTTGCGGCCCTCCCCTCTTTGTGGTTCGCTTATTCATCCAACATGGAATAGAAATCGTCCTCTGAAATGATTTTGACGTTACGGCCTTTTTTCTGCAATTCGGCGGCTTTTTGAACTTTGCGGGAAGCAACACCCCCGTTCATATCGGACCATTCTTGAACGCCTAAAATAAGAAAATCCATCGTATTTACGGGACTATCAGCCGTAAGGCCCCCGCGCTTTCGGATTTCAAAGAGCGCTTCCGCCCGTTCCATGCGGGACAAATCCCCGGTAATGACGAACATCTTGTTTCGGAACGGGCTTTTCTGAATGGCATTCAGACGGGCCGCGGCCTGTTCGGGCAAATCTCCGGCGCGTTTCGCGCGTTTGTAAGCGGCAAGCGCACAGCGTCCGGAGCCGATACCCCAAAAGAAATTCCCCAGCGTCAAAAAAATGTCCAAATCGGACAGATTCAGAGCGTGAAAGGAATCCGCAAGGGCGGCAACTTCAAGATCAAGTTGCCCGTCGCTGGAATTCGCGTTGAACATAGACGCGAAAGTTGGAGCGGGTTTATATATTTCCGGCCCAACCTCTTTCCAGTACGAAACTTCATTGAACATAGCATGACCTCCATTCATTTGTGATTGTGTTAATGTTCTGAAAAATTCTTGTTTTTAGCACAACTCAATTAAAGTATAAAAAATGCGAAAAGTCAAGGGAGGGAGGTAATGCGGCTTGGCAGGACGCAAAGAATACGAACTTCTTTTCAAACTGCAAGCGGCTTTGGGCGGCAATTTCAACGCGGTATTCAATAGCGCGCTGAACACCACAAAGCAAATGCAGACCAGCCTTTCAAAGATAAACTCCATCACCGGGAAAATCGACGCTTATAAAAAGCAGGAAACCGCCCTTGAATCCAACCGCAAGAAGCTGGCGAACCTGACCGCGGAGCATGAAAAACTCCAAAAGGAGATCAGCGAAACAGAGGGGCCGACAGACGACTTGCGGGAAAAGCTTGCAAAGAACGAAAAGCAGATTGCGGCAACTACCGCCAAAATCGAAACGCAGGAAAAGCGGCTGAAATCGCTGGGTTCTGAACTCACAGACGCGGGCGTGAATACCTCGAATTTGAGCGCGGAGAACGAACGGCTGGCCAAAACCTACGACAAGGTAAAGCAAAGTCAAGAGGAATTGGCAAAGATTAACGCCGCAATCAGCAAAAACAACGAAGCGATTTCAAAGACGAAAACACAACTTGCCGGGGTTATTGGCACAGCGGCGGCTTTGGGCGCGGCAATCTATGCCGGACCAGTCAAGAAATCCGCAGAGTTTGAAGCGCAGATGTCCACCGTCAAGGCGATTTCGGGCGCAACAACGCAGGAAATGGCACAGCTTACGGATGTTGCGAAACGCATGGGCGCTACAACAAAATTTACCGCCACGGAAGCTGGAAAAGCCCTTGAATACATGGCTATGGCGGGATGGAAAACCGATCAAATGCTGGGCGGATTGCCGGGCATTATGAACCTTGCCGCCGCTTCCGGCGAAGATTTAGGCATGGTTTCGGACATCGTGACGGACGGATTAACCGCTTTTGGAATGAAAGCGGGTGAAGCGGGCCATTTTGCGGACGTATTGGCGGCGGCCGCCGCAAACTCCAATACGAATATTGAAATGATTGGTGCGTCGTTCAAAAACGTGGCACCGATAGCGGGCGCGGCAGGATATAAAATTGAAGATATGGCGCTGTCAATCGGCCTTATGGCAAATTCAAGTGTAAAGGCAGAGGAAGCAGGCACCGCAATGAAAAACGCGATTGCAAGTCTGGCGGCACCGACGGACAAGCAGTTAAAGTACATGAAAAAGTATGGAATCAGCATGACGAACGCGGACGGAAGCATGAAAACGTTTGATGAAGTCATGGTGAGTTTGCGGGAAAATTTGCGGGGCTTATCGCGGGATGAACAGTTAGCGGCAACCAGCGTCATGTTTGGAAAGCGCAGTTTCACGGGACTATCAGCGATTATCAATGCGACTGACGAAGATTTTCAAAAGCTATCTAATTCCGTCAACAACGCCGCAGGCGCGGCAGAGCGCATGGCGGCAATCAAGATGGACAATTTGGAGGGCGATACAATTCTTTTGAAATCCGCATTTGACGCATTGCAAATCGGGTTAGGCGACGCGCTAACGCCCACATTAAGAGAAACCACACAGAGAATCACGGAACTTGTCACGAAACTAACAGGATTCATCAACGAAAACCCGGAATTGGTCCGGCAGATCGTGAAAGTAACCGCCGGGCTTTTGGCATTTAAGGCGGCGACCCTAACGGCAAAGCTGGGATTCCTTGAACTGAAAGGCGGAGTGCTGACGATTCAAAAGGTGCTTGCCCTCTTCAAAGGGAAAACCGCGCTTGCAAGTGTGGAAGCAATGAGTTTTTCCAGCAAGGTCAAAGGCATTGCAAAGAGTATAACCGGGTATTTCGGAGGAATCGGAAGCGCGGCGGGCGGCGTAGGCCGCGCGTTCGGGCAGATGTTCAGCGGAACAAAAATCGGGAATCTGTTTGCAAAGGCAGGCGGCGCGGCGGGCGGCGTATTCTCGAAGCTGTTTTCGGGAATCGGCGGCGTTGCGACGCGGACATTTACCGGGGTGGCCGGGAAGATTACGGGAATATTCGGCAAGGCCGGAACCGCAATCGCGGCGGGACCCCTTGGGAAAATCGGAAGCGTGATCGGAAGCGGAATTGGAAAGGTAACATCCCTTTTCGGCCCGCTGAAAAAGCTGGGCGGCGCTATTTTGGGGCCGTTCGGCGGCATTCTTGGGAAGATTCTTCCCGTCGTCGGCGTAATTACGCTGATTATTTCGGCGGTGCAAATCCTCCGTGACAATCTCGACAAGGTGCGCGAGGTTGTCGGACGGGTATTCGGAGAAGCCGGGCTGGTTGTCTTTGACAAGGTGGTTGCGGCGGTAACGAATATCGGAAACACTATCAAGAACATTTTTACGGACGGCAATTTAGGCGGCGCACGTGACTTCCTGATAAACCTTTTCGGAGAGGAAGCGACGGGCGTTATTGATGGGGCGATCACAGTTATTCAAACCCTATGGAATATCCTTTCGGGGTTCATTGAGTTTGTGAACACCTACATTCGCCCGATTGTCGAACAGCTATTTACATTCATTGTTGAAACGGTGCTTCCGCAAATCGCGCAGGCGTTCGCGGAGTGGGCACCGACAATCGCGGAAGTGCTACAAGGAATCTGGACCGTTGTTCAGACCATTGCAACGGCGATCATGCAGGTAATTCAATTCCTTATGCCGACGATTCAAAACATTATCAGCGTAGGACTTGAAACCATCCGGGGCGTTGTCTCCGGCGTGCTGACCGCAATTAAAGGCGTTGTGGACATATTCGCGGGAATCTTTACCGGGGATTGGTCCCGTGTATGGGAGGGCGTGAAAAGCATATTCAGCGGCGTTTGGGAATCGCTGAAAAGCATTGCAAGCGGCGTATTGAATGGCATTATCGGCCTTATCAACGGGGTTATTTCCGGCTTGAACAAGCTGAAAATTCCCGATTGGGTCCCCGGAATCGGCGGAAAGGGAATCAATATCCCGCTGATTCCCACGTTTGCAAAAGGCACAAAGAACACGCCCGACACGTTCATTGCAGGCGAAGCGGGCGCGGAACTTGTGACGAATGCCCGGAACCGTACCGTCTTTAACGCGGCGGAAACGGGGAGCATTTTCCGCAATCTCGCAAACACAGTAAACACCATTCGAGCGGGGGTGGGTATTCCCTCCCTGCAACTCGCCTATGCAGGGGCCACGGCCCCCAGTGTTGCGGCCCCGTCGGTTGCGGCGGGTGCGCGTCAATCGTCAATCGTGGTTCACAGCGCGCCCGTTTTCCATGTGGGGAGCGAAGCACAGGCAGAGGACATTGAAGAACTGTTGCGGAAGCATGACGAAGAATTGCTGGACAAGATCGACGAAAAGCAACGGCAACAGGAGGACGACGAAAGGCGGCGGCAGTATGACTAAATACACCACGATTGCCGGGGATATGTGGGACGGAATCGCCTATAAAACGTTAGGCGACGAAGCTTACACCGACAAGATCATCAAGCAAAATCCGAAATACCGCCGTCTTTTTGTTTTCCCCGCGGGTATCGTGCTGGACATTCCCGACCCTGACACGCGGGTTTCGGCGGAGTTGCCGCCGTGGAAGAGGGGGACGGCATGAACGCGCGGAGAACCATTGTGCGCCTGATTTTTGAGGGCGTGGACATTTCGGCAGACATCAATAAACATCTTCTTTCGCTGACCTATACGGACAACGAAGAAGATAAAACGGATGATTTGCAACTATCCCTTGACGACCGGGAGGGCGTGTGGCTGGGAAACTGGCTTAACACGCCCTCCGCGTCAAAGGGCGCGGAAATTTCCGCGGTGATCGTTCAAAAGAATTGGGATTCAACAGGGAAAGACCGGGTTCTTGATTGCGGCGTTTTCGAGGTTGACACCGTGAACGGGAGCGGCCCACCCGCGAAAGCGACCATCAAGGCCGGGTCAATCCCCTATTCTTCCACCATTCGGACGCAGAAAAAAACAAAGGCGTGGGAAAAAATCACCCTTTCAGCCCTTGCAAATGAGATTGCAGGAACGAACGGGCTTACCTGTATGTTTGAATCAGCGTTTGACCCGTTTTACACGCGGAAAGAGCAAATGCAGGAATCGGACATCACGTTTTTACAGCGCCTTTGCAAAAACGCGGGAATCTCCCTGAAAGTCACCGCAAAAATGATCGTTCTGTTTGACGCGGCGGCTTATGAGCAGAAAGACGCGGTACGGACGATCAAACGCGGCGCGGCGGACGTTTCCCGGTGGTCCTTTTCCACCAGCTTGCACGACGTATCATACAGCAGTTGCCACGTTTCCTATACGGACCCGACGACGGCGACGACCATTGAATATACTTACACGCCGCGGGACGCGGACCAAAGCGGGCAGGTGCTGGAGATCAACGAAAAGGTTTCGAGCCGCGAAGAAGCCCGGCAACTCGCAATGAAGCGTTTACGGCAGAAGAACAAAGAGGAATTCAAAGCGTCGTTCAGCCTTGCCGGGGACGCGCGGCTGGCCGCGGGAATCACAGTGCTGGTTTCCGGGTACGGCGCGTTTGACGGGAAATACATCATCGAAACGGCGACGCATTCCGTATCGCGGAGCGGGTACAAAACAGACATTACGTTGCGCCGGGCGCTGGAGGGCTACTGATGAACGATCTTACAATTTTGAAAAATATTGTGCGAACGGGCTGGGTTTCGTCTGTCAATACGGCGGCGCGCACGGCCCGCGTCACATTCAAAGATAAGGGGAAAACGATTGTTTCCGGCGAACTAAAAGTGATAAAAAGCCCGCCTTTTATCCCAGCAAAAGGCGTAACACAGCAGACGGAAGAAAAGGGCGGTGGAAGCGGCGACGCGGCGTTTGAAACCCACGCGCACAACGTCACAATCAGCCCGTGGCTACCGTCGCCGGGTGATTACGTGCTTTGCATTTATATTCCGACGGACGACGGCGACGGGTTCGTGATTGGAGGGATATAGAGTGGCAACAATCGGAAGCTGGGGCGACTTCACCTTTTACGTTTCCCGGCAGGCGGTGAAAACCTTTGACGGCCTGAAATGGGACAGCGCGGCGAAGTATTCGACCCATGAACGGCACTTGAAAGAGCCGCTTTTGGAGTTTACAGGAACGGACGTTGAAAGCATGACTTTTACCATGTTCTTTTCCGTGTACTTGGGGGTAAACCCGATCAAAGAGGTATCGAAACTGCTTCAAGCTATGCGCCGCGGAGAGGTTCACCGCCTTGTGATCGGGCCGAAAGCCTACGGAACAAACAAATGGGTTATTACAAAGCTTTCAAATTCCTTGGAGCGGTACGACAACCGGGGAAACCTGCTTGTCGCGTCCGTGAACGTCACTATGCAATCATACGCGAGTAGATAGGAGGGCGAACAATGGCGTATATCGTGAAAGCCTACACGCCCGGAAAAATCAACCTTGCGCCACAAAGCACCGTTGAAGAGGTATTGCAAAACGTCGCAATCATCGTGTCAACACCGAAATTTTCGGTCCCCCTTGAACGGGGGCTGGGGCTTGCACAGCGGTTTATTGACAAGCCGATTCCGGCGGCACAATCTATCCTGATTTCGGAGGTTTTGGACGCGGTGGAGGAATACGAACCGCGGGCGCAGGTTGAAAACGTAACTTTTGAATTGGGCGATCAACCGGGGGTTTTGATTCCTGTTTTGGAGGTGAGCATAATTGACGACGACAACGGTTAGGAACTACCCTGATATTTCCTTTGTGGAAACCGACACGGAAGCCATTAAAAACGCCCTGATTCGTTCGTATGAAATCTTCACGGGGCGCACGCTTTACCCGGCAGACCCGGCCCGCCTGTTCGTTCTTTGGGTGGCCGACATCATCGTTCAAGAGCGGGTCAACATCGACTTTTCGGCAAAACAGAACGTCCCACGGTATGCAGAGGGTGAATATTTGGATTCCCTCGCGGAACTGTTCAAAGACGCTTACAGGCTGGAGCCGGAAAAGGCAAAGACGACGTTAAAATTCACGCTTTCAATCAAGCTGGAGGTTGCGACCGTCATTCCGGCGGGAACACGGGTGACAGCCGACGGCGAAATTGTATTTGCGACGCTGGAAAGCCTGACTATCCCGGCGGGCGAATTGTCCGGGGAGGTCAAAGCGGAATGCCTGACGGCAGGAGAGAGCGGAAACGGCTTTGTTCCGGGGCAGATCAACCAGCCGATTGACATTTTCCCGTATTATCAGAGCGTGGAAAACACCACGGAAAGCGCGGGCGGCGCGGACGAAGAGAGCGACGCGGCGTTTTATGAACGTATGCGGGAGAGCGTCGAAACCTTTTCGACCGCCGGGCCGCTGGGCGGCTATGTGTACTTTGCAAAAACGGCGTCGCCCCTGATTGTGGACGTGAAAGCAACATCGCCCACACCGGGCGTTGTAGACGTGCGGGTTCTGCTTCAAGATGGAGAATTGCCGGGAGAAGAGATTTTGAACAAGGTTTCCGAAATCCTTTCGGCGGCAAAGGTCCGCCCGCTGACCGACAACGTGCAGGTCAAGGCCCCGGAAGCTGTATCGTATGACATCGACTTTACATACTACACCACATCGGGCGGCGCTTTGAGCGACAGCGCGGCGGCGGCGAACGTTGCCGCGGCGGTTGCGGCCTACAAAGAGTGGCAGGCCGGGAAGATGGGCCGGGACATTGACCCGTCGGAACTGATTTACAGAATCAAGCAAACGGGCGTAAAGCGCGTCGAAGTACGAAGCCCCGTATTTACCGTCGTTGCCGACAATGCCGTTGCGCAATGCGGAGAAACCGCCATTGTAAACGGGGGTGCGGAGAGTGAATAACAACGACCTGTTTTCCGTTGACTTCACCCGCTCACTCCCCCCGGCGTTGAAAAATGACCCGAATATGCTTGCGCTGGCGCAGGTTATCGCGGAGCAATTACAAATCAACGCAAAGGACATCGAAAAGAACATCATATACGCCCGTATTGATGAACTGGACGAACAAACCCTTGATATTCTGGCCTACGACCTCCACGTTGATTGGTACGACTATTCTTACCCTATCGACGTAAAGCGCCGGACCATTCGGGACAGCGTAAAGGTTCACCGACAGTTGGGGACGAAATACGCCGTCGAAACCGCGCTGGGGGCCGTATTCCCTGGAACGACCGTCAAGGAATGGTTCGAGTACGGCGGCGACCCCTATATGTTCAAAGTTATCATCGGCGCGACCGAATCGGGCGTTTCGGCGGAGCGGCAAGCGGCGGTTTTGGAGCGGGTGCAGTTTTATAAAAATCTCCGTTCCCACCTTGAAGCGATCAGCTATCAGATTGAAAAACGAACGACTGTGCAGGTTGCCGCCGTGCATTCCGTCGGAACCCGGCTGGAGGTTTACCCATATCTTGCGCACGGTATGGAATCGAGCGGCGGCGTGTTCTATGCGGGCTTTACGAAGTACGGGCGTAAGCTTGAAATTTTCCCGAACGAAGCGTTCGGCGATCATTGGGAGGTATAAAAGATGGCGGAAACTGAAAGAACATACGGGACCATTGTTACCGACGTAGGAACAAACCTTATCACGGCGGCGGTCATGGACGGAACGAAAGTCAACATCACCACGCTGGCCGTCGGCGACGGCGGCGGGGCGTACTATCAGCCCACCCCGAATATGACGGCCTTAAAGAACACGTGCTGGAGCGGCCCGGTCAAGAGCGTTTCGGTCAATGAGGATTCCCCGAACATGATTGACGTTGTGGCAATCGTGCCGTCGTCCGTCGGCGGTTTCACCATCCGCGAAATGAGCGCGGAGGACGACGCGGGGAACATGATTGCAATTTGCAACACCCCGGACACCGAAAAAGTCGTGATTGCCAGCGGCGCGGCGGGAGAAATCGAACTGACAATGCACATTGAGATTTCAAACACCGGGGCGATCACCTTTATTGTTGACCCCGCCGTGATCTCCGCAACGAAAAAGGACCTTGAAGAGCATAACGCGTCGGCAAAGGCCCACCAAACCCTGATTGAGAAAAAGGCCGACATAATCGACCTGAACGCCCACGCTAACAACTCCGAAATTCACGTGAACCCCTCCACGATGGCGAACTATGACACCGCTATTGCCGGGCTGATTCAGCACACGGAGGACACCACCGTTCACGTGACGGTGGAAGAGCGGGCCGCGTGGAATGGGGCCACGGCTACGGCGGCGCAGGCGGCGGCAGACGCGGCGGAAGCCTTGAACAAGGTTGCCGCCCTCGAAAGCCGCGTTGCCCGCGTGGAAGATGGCCTTTTCAACAACATCACCGGGAACCCGTATCTTGTGTCCTTTGATTCCCTCGACGGAATCGTTCTGACAAAGGGCGTATGGAACGCGGAGCGAAACAGAATCGAATGTTGACGGAATATGCGTGTACCCGGCGGGAATTGTCCTGCATTATCGGGAATCTTTTTACAGAGATCGAACCGCCTTGCGAACGGTGCGGTGCCGCTGATGAATTGACGATCAGCGGCACCACCTACACCGGGAGCCGGGCGGTTCTGACTATTACCGAATACGGATTCAAATTCGAGGGCGACCCGTCAGAGGTTGCGAGAATCCGGGAAAGGCGGTGCCTACAATGAACCAGCCGCCCGCAGAGGGTAAGCAAAACGAATTTATCATCATCACCAAAGCAAAGGATTTAGCCTTTCATACATACATGATGGCGACCGAAAGGCGATTTCCAAAGAAACACCGCAAATTAGCGGTTGACCTTATGGACTTTGCGCGCGAAATCGTGATTCACATTCAGGACGCGAACGACCTTGATATTTCCGACGCAGGGGAATTCAAGGAACGGCGTTACGAACAAAAGAAAGCCCTTTCGCGCTGTAAAGACGTTCTTTTCCTGATCGAGTTAGCCGAAAGGCGCAATCTTATTTCAAAAGAGCAATGCACCGCATGGGCGCAATACGCTATTGAAGTAAAGCGCATGACGGCAAGCTGGAGAAAGAAAGACCGGGAGCGATTCGCAGAAATGCAAAGAGGAAACACGCCGCGGCGGTAACGCCCGGCGTTTTTCTTGGGGTGCGCTTTGTAGCGTCCAACTCGTACAACGTCCGCAACGTCAATTCCTCCGGCGCGTTGAACAACAACAACGCGTACAACGGCAACAACGGCGTTCGCCCGCTCTGATGGAACACCGCGATTGAGTACGCCGAAAGGCGGAAAACAGAGGACCATCATCAAAGGAAAGCGTATCCCTCCGCCGTGGTGACAGCACGACGGTAAATACAAGATTGGTGAAGCAAGGCCCACGGGAACCAGCTTCCGTCCCGCCGCGGACGCGTGGCGGGGTCCGATGATGAAGCATTGCAACCGCAGGCGGCGACGCTTGCGGCCCCTACAAGGCGGATTCTATACACGGCAAGGAGTTTTTTATAATGCAAACCGCAGATTTCGAGCGGGTCTATGATTTCGGCAACCTATACGCCGGATTCCTAAAGGCCCGCCGGGGCAAACGGGGCAAAGCCAGCGTCGCAAAGTTTGAAGCAAACTTGCTGGAAGCCCTTTGCCTGCTATCGGAAATGCTGAAAAACAAGACTTACCGCCCGTCTGATTATTTCGTGTTCCGTGTCTACGAACCGAAAGAAAGAATCGTTATGACAAACGCATTCAAAGACAAGGTGGTTCAGCATTCCTTATGCGACAACATACTTGAACCCGCGTTCTCCCGTTCGTTTATTCGGGACAACTACGCTTCACAACCGGGCCGCGGGACCCATGACGGCCTATACAGGCTGGAAGAATTCATGCGGTCATACTTCTTTGAACGCAAAGCAAAGGCAGACGCGGAACGGAAAGCCGCCGGGTTGCCGCCCGTCCCAACGCAGGACGGCGGGTACGCCGACGGCTGGGTTCTCAAATGTGACATTTCTAAATATTTTTACTCAATTCAGCACGAACCATTAAAACAAATGGTCCGGCATTACTTCCGGGACCCCGATCTTTTGTGGCTGATCGACCTTATCATTGACAGCACAGAAAATCCGGGAATCCCTATCGGCAACCAAACTTCACAATGGTTCGCCGTTATGTATCTTTCGGGGTTAGATCATTTTGTCAAAGAAAAGCTGGGCATTCGCTTTTACGGGCGGTACATGGACGACTTTTACTTGATACATGAGGACAAGGCGTATTTGCAGTATTGCTGGCGGGAAATCGAAAAATTCCTTGCCCCGCTGGGCCTGACCCTGAACAACAAAACAAACATTTTCCCGTTGCGGAACGGTATTGACTTCTTGGGATTCCATACGTATTTGACCGATTCCGGGAAAGTGATTCGCAAAGTTAGGAGGGTAAGCAAATGTAAGGAGCAAAAGAAACTACGGAAACAGCGGGTTTTACTGGATAAAGGCAAGATCACAATGGAGAAAATACGGCAATCATACGGAAGCTGGCGGAGCCACGCCGAAAAGGGTAATTGCTATCACCTTATCCGGGAAACCGACGCGCTGTTTGAGGAATTATTTTCAGACTATCTAACAAAGGAGCGTGTAGCATAATGGCACAGGCATTAAGCGCGCTGGCCGTCGGCGCACTCGTCAAGGACACGGGGACCCTCTACAACGGCAAGCCCATTGTTTGGAAAATTGCCGACAAAGGCCACACGGGTTATCCCTCCGGGTCCGTGACGCTGATTACGGAAAAAATTATTTCGCTGAAATGCTTTGACGCTATCGAATCCGGCAACAGCGACAGCAACCGTAAATCCTACGGCAACAACCGATATATTTATTCCAACCTCCGGCAATGGCTGAACAGCGCCGCGTCAGCGGGCGCGTGGTACAGCGCACAGCACAGCGCGGACGCGGCCCCCACAAATGCCAACGTTTGGAGCAACTACAACGAATACGACGCGGAAGCGGGCTTCCTTGCCGGATTCTCTACGAACTTCATTGCCGCCCTGCTTTCCACAACGCACACCGTCGGCAAAGCTTCCGTGGACGGCGGCGGCACCGAATCTTGCGTTGACAAGATTTTCCTTGCCACCTGTACGGAAGTTGGCTTGTCGGGCGACGTGACCGCGGGAAGCAAGCTGGCCTTGTTCAGCGACAACAATTCCCGTCTTGCGTACCCCACGGCGGAAGCTGTCAGCAAGAGCGAATACACATCATCCAGTTTGTCGGCAACGCAAGCTTGGTGGTGGTGGCTTGCCGACGCTTACGCGTCCAACTCGTGCAACGTCCGCAACGTCTATTCCTCCGGCGCGTTGGACCTCAACGACGCGTACAGCGGCTACCGCGGCGTTCGCCCGCTTTGTAATTTGTCCTCTTCAATCTTGGTATCTGATACCGCAGATTCGGATGGTGCATACACCATCATTTGGAACCGCGCCCCCTCTGCCCCTGCAAGTATCGACGTTCCGACCAGCGTTCGCGGCGGCGAAAGCCTGACCGTGACTTGGGGAGCCGCCACGGATGAAGATGGCAACCTTTCCGGCTACACCCTCGAAAGGCAGTACGACGGGGGTTCGTGGGCGCAGGTTTACAAGGGAATCAACAGGACGTACACCGACGCGATCACAAAGGGCTGGACAAGCGTTGCGTACAGGGTCAAGGCTTACGACAGCGCGGGCGCAGAATCGGCGTACACCACCAGCGCGACCCGAACCGTAATCAACAACACCGCCCCCACCATCGACGGCGCAGATTCGGACCTCGGCACAAAGACCGGGGCGTTTGCGCAAGCCTACGTTGTGACCGACCCGGACAGCGGGCAGACGGTAACGGTTGTCGAGAAGATCGACGGCACGGAAAAACGAAGCTTCACCGCAACCAGCGGGCAAAGCTATTCGTTCAACGTCACCGCGGCGGAATGGGTGAAGCTGTTGAATGGGTCCCACACCCTGACGATCACCGCGACGGACGATTACGGCGGCACCGCCACCCGGACCTATACGTTCACGAAGAACGAAACCGAAATTGAATTGACCCTTGCGACCCCGCTTGCCGCCGACGACATGATTACAAAAGCAATTATGAGCGTCACCCGGCAGATTCCGGCGGGGGCAACGTTCACCGTTGAAGTGTGCAACAACGGCAACGACGCTTCCCCCACATGGGAGGACGTGACGCAGGCCGTCACCAGCGGGAGCAAATTTTTCCTTTCCAACACCACAAAGACGGCTGACGCGTGGGGCTATAACTTCCGAATCAAGGTGAAGCGCAACGACGCGACGGGCGATTGCTTTATTTCTTCCGTGGGAGGTAATTTTGAATGAGCGTACAGCACAGAGAAGATAGCATTCGTAATATGCGGCTGGAGCGGCTGGGAATTCAGCCGCCCGCCGACTGGAACGACGTTGAACAGGTCCGGGCGGTAAAGAAACAGGAGATCGGCGCGGAGTGTTCCGCGGCGATCTATGCCGGAATTGACGTGAACGGTTCGCATTACAGTTTGACCGAACACGATCAAACGGAGTTGCTGGCACAAGCGCAGGTGGTAAAAGAGGGCGCGGCGGCGGTCCCGTACCACGCCGACGGCGAACTTTGCCGAATGTACCCGGCGGAGGAATTCACCGTGCTGGCGCAGGCCGCGACCGCACACGTTTTTTACCATCGGACATACTGCAACCACGTGAACGCTTGGATTAAGCGGGCCGGGCTTGACGAACTCCCGGCGATCACCTACGGCGCAGAACTTCCCGCCGACCTTGCGGCAAGCATGGCGGCGATCATCGAAGCGGCGGGCGGTGGTGAAGCATGAAACGGATTTTGACGCTTTGGGCCGCGCTGGGAATGGTATATGTCGCCCTCGAAGTGCTGTTCCGCGGCAGGTCCCACCCCTCTATGCTGATCGTCGGCGGCTTGTGCGGGGTCCTTGTGGGGGCGATCAATCAAATTCCCCGGTTCTACCGCGCCCCGGTTGTCCTGCAAGCGGTAATCGGCGCGCTGATCGTCCTTGTCGTGGAATTTGTGAGCGGGTGCGTGCTGAACCTATGGCTGGGCCTGAACGTTTGGGATTACAGCAATCAGCCCGGCAACGTGCTGGGGCAGATTTGCCCGGCGTTCGGCCTGCTTTGGTTCTTTATTATGCCCCTTGCGATATGGGCGGAGGACACCGCCCGCTGGCTGATTTGGGCTTATGATTCCACCGTGTATGGGAGGGGCGGCAAACCTCCCGATACCCCGTATTCGCTGAAAAGCGTTTACGGGGATTTCTTTCATGGGAGGTAACAGGGAATGCAAGATTTCATCACCATTATCGGGATTTTAAGCCCGATTTGTGCAATCGTGTTCGGCTATGCCACCTTTACGCGGAATAAGAAGAGCGACACCACCGCGGACGCGAAGCAGGACGCGACCGTTCTTACAGAAATAGGCTATATCAAAGGCGGAATCGACGACATCAAACCCGAACAGCGGGAGCAGAGAAAGACGAACACCGACTTTATTTCCCGGCTTACGGCGGTTGAACAATCCGCGAAGCAGGCACACAAGCGCATTGATCGGCTGGAGAACATCACGGACCACACGGACCACCCGGACGAATAAGAAAGGCGGCGCGGCATGGGCTATCTATTAAGCGCCGCCGCCGGGCTGATCGGCGGGCTTGCCGCCGTTTTGCTGTTCGGGGGCCGGAAGCCCCGCCGCCGTAAAGAGAATAAAGAGAAAAACCGCCCGAAGATCGAGTGTTCAAAGCTTGTTCTTTGGGCGGTTCTCTTAACCTATTTCGGCGGGTTCGTCGTGGGCGTTCGGGCTGTTGTCATTGACCCGTCGCAACTTGGGGTGTTTCTAACCTACGTCGGCGCGCCCACGGCAACGGTGATCGGCTTTTATTCGTGGAAAGCAAAATGCGAAAACGTTGTGAAGATCAAAAAGGCGAACCCGGAAGCAACGGAGGGAATGCCCGTTGACCTGAACAACATTCAGCCATAAGCGGAGGTCAAACAATGGCAATCACAAAAGAACAGAAAGATTTCATCGAGCGGGTGGGCAACCTTGCCGCCGCCGATATGCAGAAAAGCGGCGTTCTCGCGTCCCTTACGATTGCGCAAGCAATCCTTGAAAGCGGATGGGGAAAATCCGGCTTGACCGTCAAAGCAAACGCCCTTTTCGGCATTAAGGCCGGGGCAAGCTGGAAAGGAAAGGTTTACAGCGCACAGACACAGGAATGTTACGACGGCGCGACCTTTACCACCGTAACCGCCCTGTTTCGGGCCTACGATAGCTGGGCGGATAGCGTCGCCGATCATTCGGCGTTGCTGACCGGGGCCACACGCTACAAAGCCGTTATCGGGGAGCGGGACTATAAGACCGCGTGCCGGGCTATCAAGGCCGCGGGCTATGCCACGGACCCGAATTACGCGGACAAGCTGATTCAGATTATCGAATCTTACGGCCTGACCGCCTACGACGGCGCAGGACAGGCCGGAACGTCCGGCGGGTCAAATATCACCACCGGGGCGCAAAGCCCCGCAGACGCGAAAGGAGCGGGCAAAATGAAAGCGTCTGAATTCATCAAGAAGTTGCAGAACATCGTGGACAATTACAAAACCCTGTATGTCATGGGCTGTTTCGGCGCACCCTTGACCGGGGCGAACGTGTCCCGGTATTGCACGAACCACAGTTACAACAAGCAGGCCGCACGAACGGCAATGATTAAGGCCGCGGCAAATCAGAACCCGCCTGTTTTCGGGTTCGATTGCGTTTGCCTTATCAAAGGCGTTCTTTGGGGATGGAACGGCGACGCGTCCAAAACCTACGGCGGCGCGGGCTATGCCGTCAACGGCGTTCCCGACATTGGGGCCGATTCCATGATTCAGGTATGCAAGGACGTTTCAACCGATTTCGGGAAGATCGTTCCCGGCGAAGCGGTGTGGCTGTCCGGGCATATCGGCGTATATATCGGCGGCGGAAAGGTGATTGAATGCACCCCCGCTTTCAAGAACTGCGTGCAGGTTACGGCGTGCCTGAATATCGGCGCAATCTCCGGCATGAACGGGCGCAGATGGACGAAGCACGGCAAATTACCGTATATCACCTACGACACCGCCGAAACGTCCCAGCAGGGCGCGCAGAGCGGCGCAGGACAGGCCGGAACGTCCGGGGGGTCCTCCGATACCTCCAGCGCGCTTGCGTTCGCCGTGGGCGACGTGGTGCGCTTCACGGGCAGTAAACACTACACCAGCGCGAACGCCGCCAGCGGCCCCGCCTGCAAGCCGGGAACGGCAAAGGTTACGGCGGTATCAAAGGGAGCGAAGCACCCGTACCACCTTATCAAGCAGAGCGGCGGCGGGTCCACCGTTTACGGATGGGTTGACGCGGCGGACGTGCAGGCCGTCAGCGCCACGCCCGGCGGGAGCGGGACCACAACAGCCCCGAAAATGCGCGTCGGCGCGCGGGTGAAGTATTCCGGCCCCCTGTACCGGGACAGCAACGGAAACGGGCAGGGAAAGACCGTGAACGGCACGTACACGGTCAAATATTACTATCCGGGCCGCAAATGCGGCGTACACATTGACGGGCTGGGCTGGGTCCCTGAATCCGCCTGTTCCGTCGTGGGCTGAAAGGAGAAAAAGACATGAACATTCTTGCGTTTCTTGCGGCGAATTGGGACAGCGTGCTGGTTGTCCTCGCGTTCCTTGTGGTGATCGTCGTTCTTATCAAGCGCGGCGAAACGAAGATTCTTGAAAAAATCCTGTTCAACCTCGTAACGCAGGCCGAAAAGCAATTCGGCGGCGGCACGGGTTCGTTGAAGTTTGCCGCCGTTGCAGACTGGATTTATCAGAGAATCCCCGCGGTGCTGAAACTGCTTTTCACCGAGAAGGACATTGCGAACATGATTGAAGCCGCGCTGGAGGAAGCAAAAAAGGCGTGGGGCGCGAACGACAATTTGAAAGGCTACATCGAAGCGCCGACCGTGGAAAACCTGCTGGCCGTCGGCGTGGAAGCAACGCTGGCGGAGGGCACAGCCGAACCCGCGAAAAATTAAAAACCGTCCGATTCGGACAAAAACACAAGCCCGCCGGGGTCCTCCCGGCGGGCTTTTTCTGTTGCGGTCATTTCTTTACGGCGGCAAAAATCATAGTATCTTTCCCGATATGCTTTCCAAAAACGGAATATTCGGGGTTGTTATAGTACGTGGGTTCAACAAATCCATATTTTACCGCAGTTTCAAGACTTCTAAATACCTTTTCAATCATTACAGAGCAGAAACGCGGGGTATAAACATATTCACCTTTCTTCATCGTGATTACCCTTTCCCTTTCGGTTAAAATAAATGACAGCGGAAACAATAAGTTTGACCGCGGCGGCGGCAATTAGGAATATTGCGAGTTTCGCAAGCATAATTGACAGATCAGAAGAAAAAGTGTATTCTATGGGTGGGCGGTGAACCCGCCCATAGAATACGGGGTTAGCTTACGTGTGCTTGTCGATCAGCAGTAGCGCAAGCCCTACCAAAAAGTCTACGATTGCGGAAACAATGATGGTGCGAACATCAATCCGCGATTTCGTAGGCTTTTTCTTTTTCTTCTTCACCGTTTCACCCCCTTTCTGTCTCTTATTATATACTAACGTTAGTATATAGTCAAGAGGAAAAAGCAAAGTTTTTCAAGAAATTTTGCGCCGCCGTGGGAGGTTCGGCGGCGCGTCGGTCAATCGGTGCGTTCAATCAAGTGCATTACACGAAAAACGAAGTCGCGTGCGGAATCGTCGCCGACCTGATCGGCGTAGCGAGACAATGCGCCGCACAAGCGGGCTTTATACGCGTCAACCTCTGTCGGAATCTTCACCCCGTAGCGCCTTTCGTAACAATCGCGGCAGAGGTACGGCGCGCTGGCCGTGATTGCGCCGTTGCTTTCGTCGGTGTACTGATATGCGCGGCAGCTACAAAGGGGCTTCCCGCAGGATTCACAATGCCCGGAGAATTTGCGGGGCCGCGTCCGCGCTACCCGCGCCGCCCGGTGCGGTCTATCTGACATCTTCATTCCTCCGTTCTTTTTTTGGGGGGGGGCGGCGGGGAGCCGCCGCCCCGGTAAATCATCCAGTTACGAACACACCCAGCGGGGAGCCGTTCGCAGACCGCCAGCCGCGGCGGTGAATATCGGACAGGCGGACCCGTTCGGGGACCGCCGGGCGGTCCTCCCAACGAATCACGGCATACACGCAAGAGAGAAAGAAACGGGTTGCCGGGGAAGATTCAAAGCCGATCACGGTTCCGGCCTGAACGGGATAGCAAGCGCCGCACACGCATTCGACGCGCTGGCCGACCATAACAACAACCGCGCTTTCGTCGGTGGGCTGGTCAACGTCAAAACTGATCGAGCGGGCCGCGTCCTCCGCGGGAGCGGGTGCGGAATCTTCCGCGGCGGCTTCCTCTTCCGGCTGAACCTTACATTCAGCGCGGAAAACGGGGGCCATAGAATAGCGGTCAGGAATGATATATTCGCCGCGTTCGTCGCTGAACAGCTTTGCCCGGCGGGTTTTGCCGTTCCGCTCAAAAGTCACGGTTTTTTCGGTGCGCTTGATGATCTTGATAGTGAACACGCAATCGTAATTGCAAACGCTGTGATCGAAATATTCCTTGCCGATTTCAAACTTTTTCATTTGATTACCTCCCATATATTAAACCGAAGTTGAAGTGTTGTCGTTTACCGTGTCGGCCCCCTTTTCGTGTCAGCCCGTAAGGTTGGCCGTTGCCGAACTTTACGCCCCGGCAACCGGGCGGCTTTGCTTCCCTCTTTCTGATTATTATTATATACTAACGTTAGTATATCGTCAATCGGCAAAGTGAACAAATATACTTGCGTTAGTATATGCAATATTTATACTTGCGTTAGTATAAATGCCGTGGTAAAATAAAGGGCAGAAAAGGAGGGGTTCAAATGCCCGGAAAATATGAAACGCCCCGCGGAAAGACCGCGACGGACGCAAAAAGGCGGTATAATGAAAACAATTATGATCGCCTTTACCCGTCCGTGAAGAAAGGTAAAAAGGCAAAGTATCAGGCCGCGGCGGAAGCGGCGGGAATGTCCTTGAATGAATGGATTGAAACGACGCTTGATACGGCGGCGGGCGCTCAATAAGCAAAAAAGCGGCGGGCCTTTCTCCGGCGTTTCATAGGGACAATTTGTGAACCTACCCAAATAAGTTAATATTTGTTCCTGTGGAGGGAGGCTGTGTTTTAGCACAGCCTCCCTTTTCTGTTCATGCGACCTCAACGGGTACCTGCTCAGCCACAGCCTCGGCCATGCTCTGAGGCAGTTCATCCACCAGACCGATGTCACGGTAGTAGATGCGTACCTCCTGCGGTGCTGTGCGGGAGTATTTCTCCGCACGCTCTCCGACCTCTACCCGCTTGATGAAGATGCGCAGGATCTCAGAGGTCAGCTCCGGAATCTCACTGTACCGTTTGGCGTTCTCGATGAACCGGGCGATGTCGGAGCTGGAGTCTTTCAGTTCCTGAAGCCGTGCTTCCATAGAAGGAAGCTGCTCCTGGATATCTTTCTGTTCGGTGGTGTACTCCCGAGACAGGATGCGGTACTGCTCGTCCGGGATACGGCCAAGGACGCTGTCCTCGTAGAGTCGCTTGAACAGCTTCGAAAGCTCGGTCTGGCGCTTCTGCATGGTGTCGATCTTCTTCTGGAGCACCGTGATTTCCTGCTGCGCCTCCTTGCCCTGCTTCTTGCGGATGTGTTCTGCGAATCGTAATTCGTTCTGACGGGCGAAATGTGTGACACGGCGGATGTCATCCAGAAGGATGGCATTGAGCTCCTGCTCCCGAATGTAGTGAGCTGTGCAGGCGTCCTTACCTTTCTTCTTATAGACGGAACACATGAAGTTGTTCTTTACCGCATCCATGGTATGCGCCCGGTGCAGTACCAGCGTGCCACCGCAGTCCATGCAGTAAATCAATCCAGAGAAGATATTCTGCTCCTCCATTTTTGCCGGACGCCGCTTGTGTTTGCGAATCTCCTGTACGATCTCCCAAGTCTGCTGCGTAATAAGTGCTTCATGGGTGTTCTCGAAGCGGAGCTGCTCAGATTCCGGACGCTCGATACGCTTCTTGTTCTTGAAGGACAGCGTGGTGGACTTCAGGTTGATAGTGTGGCCCAGATAAGTCTCATCTTCCAGAATTCCGGCAATCGTTTTGCTGGACCAATTATAGGGTTCGGTAATATTGGTGTTGGTCAGCTCTACGCTATTCTTCTGGTAGTAGTGATAACCGGGCGTGGGGATCTTGTCCTTCTTGAGCTGCTTTGCAATCTGGGAAGGTCCTTTTCCGGAAAGACAGAGGTCGAAGATATACCGTACCACCGGAGCTGTTTCCGGGTCAGGTACCATGTGTCGCTTGGGGTCTGCCGGGTCTTTCATATACCCATAGCGTGGACGGGAGGAAACTCTGGCGCCAGTTTCGGCTTTGAGCCGAACTACGGAGCGGCCTTTCTTGCTGCAGTCCTTGGCATAGAATTCATTCATGAGATTCCGGAAGGGTGTGAAGTCGTTGGTAGACTCGTACAGGCTGTCCACGCCATCATTGACGGCGATGAAGCGTACACCGTAGCTGGGGAAGATGAGTTCGGTGTACTGACCCACCTGAAGGTACTCACGGCCCAGCCGGGACATGTCCTTCACGATGAGGGTTTCCACCTGACCGTTTTCCATCATCTCCATGACCTGCTGCCAGCCGGGGCGGTTGAAGTTAGTCCCGGAGTAGCCATCGTCATACAGGAATAGGGTATTGGTGAAGCCTTTCTCAGCAGCGTATTTCTCCAGCAGAAGTTTCTGATTCTGGATGCTGTTGGAGTCATCCGTCTTGTTTGCTTTCTGTGTATCCTCCTGACTCAGCCGGCCATAGAGGATGGTGTATTTTTCGTTGCTTGCCATTGTTACTCCTTTCCGGGCAAGCCGATACGGTATCAACAAACATACCGCATCTCCTGCCCAAAGTCTATTCTTAAATCGAGCCTTTTTCCAAATCGCTGTCGATGATTTGGAGCATTTGCTCCGTAGGTGTTCTCGCTTTCTCAGCGTTGGAGAGGATGGAACGAATGAGGAATCTTCTCTCACCCACGATCATTTCACGGTGCAGTTCCAACCCTTTGTCCGTATACCAATACGAAGTGTCACGGAAAATGGGCGTGACCGTATTCTCATCACGGCGGGCAACAACGCGCTCAGGGATATAGCCGCCAAGGATTCCAGTATCTCGATAGATCTCGTATTCGCTTTTCATAAAGATCCTTTCCCCCAAAATCAATTTGGGCAATAAAAATAGCAGACCGTTACATGGTCTGCTGCTGTGCTTGTTCTGCCTGCTGATCTTCGGACCACTGCTGTTCTGTAGCTGGTTGCTCATCCTGCGTGAGCACCATGGCTACGCCAGCCACCAGTCCGATGACCGCGCCGATATTTTTGGATTCCTGTTCTGCCTGGATACGGCGGTAACGTTCCTCGGCATCTTCGTTACCATCTTCCAATAACGCTCCGGTTGCCGCCAGACCATACAGTCCAGCGTAGAGCGGCTTCATAGAAACAGGTTGCGGATATTGCTGACCACTGTCGCTGTGCCATACCCCATCCCCAGCAGCGCGCCCACGATGAGCAGCACCAGCACGATCCATTTGGCCACTACGATCAGGTCGAAGTCCGGAAGCCAGTCCAGCCATTTGCAGGTACGCTTTTCTTTCTTCTTCCCAGCCTGTTCCAGCAGAGTGGTCATCTCCGTCAACGATTTCTGGATCTCCGCCATGCTGTTCTGTACTGCTGTCAGATCCGTGTGGGATCTCAGGTTCGGAAGATACTCCCGCATCCCACGCACTTCCCACCCGATGGATTCTGTTTTCTGTGTCAGCATCGTCAGAGCCTCCGGCAGCGGACACTGAATGACGATGGGTGTGATCGGTGAACTCGACTCCTGCGCTGTCGGCTGCGGTGAAGGCTCGGGCCGGTTCAGGGCCATGAGCTCGTCCATAGATAATTTCTTCTCTGATCCTGAATTCATATTCCATGTTCTCCTTCAAGTATTTGTCACCGAACAGCAGGCGGTCACGGCACTGCCAACCGCTGGGTGTAGTGTAGGTGATATTCTTTCGGGACTTTTCCCAGCGAACCTTGTAGCCCTCGCTCTCCATCAGAGCAATAAATTCCTCGCGGTTGGAAGCGTGGCGCATACAGTCGTTGATGATATTCATGAGCTGCAGCTTCTTGCTCTGACCGCGGGCCGCCGTGTGATACTCTCCGATGGTCATAGCCTTTGTTTTCTGCTTTCGTTTCCTGGGTTGAAACACAGGGAGAGAAAACTCCGCACAGACCTGATCGTTGCGCTGCCGCAGTTCCTGCAGCTGTTCTTTGGCGATGTGCAGTTTCCGTCCGGTATCGAAGTTGACCGAGTTGATGATGAAGTGGGAATGGATGTGGTCACGGTCTGTGTGGGTGCAGACCAGAACTTCGTATCCCTCATAGTACTCCGCCAGCTTCAGCGCAGCCGTGTGAGCGGTGACCGGGTCGACTGCTTCGCCTTTCGGGAAGCTCTGTACCATGTGGTAGAACAGCACACCGTCCGTTTTGTGGTAAAGCCGCTTGGTGGTCATGAAATCCGCATAGACAGATTCCGGCTGACAGTTGATGCCTGTGACCAACCGCCGCCCCTCGAACTCGGTCTTTTTATCCCGCATGGTATACCGCATCACGGCCCCCATGCATCCGCCGCTCTGTCCCCGCTTGTAGTTGGTGAAGCTGATGATCGCCATAGTCACCACCGCTTTCGTTCCAGGATCATTCGGACGGCGTCGCAGAGTTCAGAGAACGCTCGACATACGCTTTCCAAATCGATCACAGCCACTCGCCCCATGTGCGCCAGGGTGACGAGCTGGTTCAGATTTCTGCCGATGGACTTCAGCTCCTTCAGCACTTCTTTCAGGTCGTCGATGACCACCACCTGCTTTCCCAGGCAGCAGGCAGTTACATAGTCGCTCATAGACATTCCGGATTTTGCTGCCAGTGCTTTGATTTTCGTGCGGTTTTCAGAAGTCATCCGAGTGCTGAATTTAATATCTTTTTTCATGTCGTTTCCTCCCAATCGTAGATGAAGTGGGTCCGGGCTTCTGCCCGGAATTCATGCGGGAGTCGGGCAGCGGCGTTGCCGTAGACCAGACAAACGCGATGCTGGCCACCTCCAAGGAGGTGATTCTTCCCTCTGCCGTAACCCTCCGCAAAAACGGGCCACAAACGGGCTTTCGTACTGCTGTGGGCGTTTACTCCACCTCGCCGGGAAAGACCCGCAAATCGCCTCCTGTGGCCTCAGCAGGGTCGCAAGTGCCGCTTTCTCCGGCACCGGGAATATCGACACTATCGGCACGGCGCAGCTCGATGAGCCGCTTGCCATTGCTCCTTCTGACAGAGGCGGAAATACCAGTTTTTCTTAGAGCGTCAACGCTTTGCAGAACCAGTCGGGATACTTTCTTCGGTGTGATCTTCTCGACACCGGCAGGGTCGATTTGTTGTGAGAGTTCGGTGGGAGTGCCGATAAAATCTGTTCTCTGTTTCATAAATTCAGAGAGAAGAAATGTGACGCGGCTCTCCAACTTCATCGGCCGCGCCTCCTTGCTGTCGCTGACTACCTCCCAGATATTTTCCTCGCTGCGTTTCAGTTCGATCTCCCGATACTCGATGTCCCGCCCGATGCAGTGCAGCACAGCCTGTCCGCTGCCGCGCTTGCTCTCCACCAGTGTGAAGCTGGAATCCACCGCGCCGCTGATAGCAGTCGTACCGGAGATGCGGCTGAATACATCATCGGCAGGTTCCTTTCGCAGATGATGGATCAGCAGGATAGCGATGCCGTGGGTATCCGCAATTCGTTTCAGAGCAGAGAGGTCGCGGTAGTCGTTGGCGTAGGTGTTGTCGTAGTTGGTGCCGCGGATCATCTGCAGCGTGTCGATGATAACCAGCACAGTGTTGGGATGTTCGGTGAGGAAGGTGCAGAGCTGCTCCTCCAGACCCTTGCCCAGGATGTCACTCTGGGTAGTGAAGTGGACATTTCCGGGAGCGTCCTCCGTGATCTCAAACAGTCGGTTTTGAATACGGAGAGTGGAGTCCTCCAGGCAGAGGTAGAGGGTGGTACCCTGTTTGACGGTCATCCCCCAGACGGATTCTCCCTTTGCCACCATGACGGACAGCCACAGCGCCAGCCAGGACTTGCCTACCTTTGGTGAGCCAGCGAGGATGTGCAGTCCCTGGGACAGCAGCGTATCCACCACGAAGTTCAGCGGCGTAAGTGGAAGGCTCATCAGGCTCTCTCCGTCAATGGTTTGCAGTCGTTTGCTTTTGTTCATTGGATCGTCTCCTTGTAAAAAAGATAAGGACAGAGACCACGCGGCCACCGTAGCTCTTGTCCTTTCACTTGATTATTCTGTGGATTTTGATATAATGAGATTGTCGCAAGACAGCATTAGAGAAGATATGGGACAGGAGGACGAAAAAATGCCGCTGGGAATACAGCAGAACAACAGCTTCGTTCAAACCACGCTCGATATCTGGAATGACAAAGTCTTTTATCAGGAGCAGGAATTTCCCGCCGGACACTTCGCTGCGTCCATTCTAAATATTTCAGATGATGAATTGCGGGAGCTCATCCAGAGCGGTGGTGCGCCTACTTTTCTCCTCCCTGTGGTGGTACAAGGTAGTGAACAGGAGGCCGCTCAGGTTTTTCCTCTGCTTCGTGAACGTATCATGTATCTGGCGGAACTGATTTGGCGGTATCCACCTTTCTGTTACAACGACCATGGGCAAGAACTGGCACAAATCAATTTCCTATTTGATGAAAGTGCCCTCCCCAAAATACGAGTCCCGCATTCAGAGTTTCAGCAAGAATTCCTGATGTTCTGCGCGGCCATCACGCGAATCCCTGTCGCCATTTTACATTTTGTTACAGCAGGCAAATTTTTTGAGCTGGATTACTTACGGCGGTTGAAAAAACGGAATGAGACTTTCTTTGCCATCGCCTCACACGACTGTTTCAACAGTGAGCAATTCTGGAAAGAAATGCAGGAGCTGCAGAGCTGGGACATGGAACAGTTTTCTGTTCATCCAGAACTGACATCCAGTTATGTGTTTGCCCGCAGTCCGAAGAACGAAAAAGAAATGGTGTTTGTTAACCGGGTGTCCTTCCTGCGGCTCGTGGATTTCTATACCTTTGACCTGATGAATGGACTGCATCACGGCCATGCTCCCAGCCAATGCCGGGGCTGCGGGAAATACTTCTTGACCACCAACGGTCATATGCCGAAATACTGTGACGGCATCGCACCCCAGGACAGCCGCATGACCTGCCGGCAGTACGGAGCTATGATGCGGCAGAAGGAACAGAACAAACAGCATCCCATCTACCGCCTGTTCTCGACCCGCACCAATACCATACGCAAACATCACCAGAGAGGAAAAATCTCCGATGAGCTGCGCCGGGAGGCGCTGTATGTAGCGGAGTGTTATCGGGACAAGGCTCTGATGGACAATGATTATGCCGCCAACGGCTATGAGAAGGACATGGAACAGGAACATGTCTATGCGGAAGCCAGAAAACGCTTGAAGTAAGAAAGGGGGCGGTCCCATGTCAAAGAATATGTATAACATTGCCGGGGACTGCCCCAGCAATGAAGATCTGGTTCTGCGGATACAGGCCGGAGATAGAAAGGCTGCGGATCTGCTTATCTCACAGAACGAAGGGTACCTTACAGAACTGGCTTTGAAGAATACTGAGTGGTGTGAGATAGAAGATTTGAAACAGGAGGGTGCCATGGCGCTTCTGGAGGCGGCGAAGCAGTTTGATCTTTCCTATGGGACGAAGCTGCTGACCTACGCAACGCCAGCCATGGAATCGGCCATGATGGATTATGGCACCCACGGGGCGCTGACGATCAGCATCCCGCCCAGCCGGTACCACCAGCTTCGCAGGGTAGCCTATGTCTGTGCCGAGGCGCAGGACGAATCCGAGCCTGCGCTCATTGATGCTGTCTGCAAACAATTAGAGGTATCCCCAAAGGTGGCGGCGGAGCTGCTGAAGGAATATCGAACCGTGTTCAACATCTGGCTGCTGGGAGACCGGGTGAATTACATCAGCTACGGTGGAGATCCGGCCAAGGACTATGACCGCTATATGCGCCGGGTGCTTCTGCTCCAGCTGATGGAAGATGTGCTGAAGCCCAGGGAACGAAATCTGGTGCGTTACTATCTCGGCATTGGCCAGCCGGACGAGGAAGGGATGACCTTTCAGGAACTGGCCATTCGACTTAATTACAATGGTCCCAGTGGTGCGGAGAAAGCATATAAGAGCGCGCTTCGCAAATTGAAGAAGGAACTCTACTCCGGTTCCTATGGACAGTGGCGCTCCATGCAGAAAGCCATTAACAAGGCCAGAGCGGAAGCGGAGGCTGACCATGGCTACTATGTGCCGCCACAGACTACATGGATTGATGAGAAGGATCTGGCGGAGCAGTTTATCTGTGAGGTCGTTACGCTGGCGCGTGTCCATAAGATATTCAGTGACGCATTGGAGAACAAAGAAAAATAGCAGTATGGTACCGGACATCAGCCTGATACCGTACTGCTATTCGCTTATTTTGGATCTCTCTTCCCAGACATAGAAAGAGCGCCCAATCTCTTCGCCGTACAGCGAGAGACTGAGCGCTCTTTTTCATATTGATTCAGCTCCATGGAGAGTTGCCATGCCAGCTCAAATCCAGAGATAAAGCTGTCAATGGATGTGTCCTCCACGATGCGGTCTTTGGCATCGATGATCTGCAGCACCAGCCGCCGTTCCGGTTTCTCCAACGCTTCAATGAGGGCTTGGTGGCATTCCTCGATTTCCTGCTTCTGCGCCGGGAGCTCCGGTGGGGTGTAGAAGCAGTCATACAGGTCTTTGAGCAGCTTGTTCATATGTTGCACCTCCTGGTAGCAACACACAATAGCACAGAAGAAATGAAATAGCCAGCTCCAAAATTTCCTTTGGTTCGGAAAGGTCAATACATAGAAAGAAGTTCTTCCAATGTAATCTCAATTCCAACCTGCTGGAGCAGATCCTTTCTTTGGTCGTAAAGCTTTTTCACGATCTCTGCAGCATCTTTGCCGTAGTGGATACGGTTGTGACAAGTGCTGCACAAAGAAATAACATTTTCTTCAATATCGAGAGACACATCAAAGCTGTCCGAAAATGCGAGTGGGACCAGATGATGCGGCTCAGTATAGGGTTTGTTATTGCTTCTGCGAACAAATGTCCCATGACTGGCATCAACTTCACAAGCATGATTTGCATGTACAAGTGCGTTTACTGCAACCGCTCGATCTCTGGGATAGGCCTTTTGCTTGTCCTTGCTTACAGGGGACCGCTTGGCTTTAGGTTTTCCAGAATAAGCAAACGTATCCGGATACTCTTCTTCAGCTATTTCATAATTGTAACAAACAAAATCTTCAATTGCTTCATTCTGTTGGCGGTCAACTCCGGGTGCAACGACAGCATTTTTTTGGCGAATCTGGCCAGTGTTTGTGATATCACCAATTTGTCTGGCGATTGCAGGCAGTATTTTCACCGCATTTCTGCGTTGTGCCTCTGAGCAATGAATTTGATCGATCCAGTCTGGCAAATCTGCAATGTGCAAAATCCTCTGAAGTTCTTCATCGGAATCAGTCTCTGCCTCTAATGCAAGTGCCAGTCTATCTCTGCTTAAGTTAGGTCGCGCTTTTACTAAATTTAACAACACCTGATAGGGATGAGAGACGCTATTTATGGATGTATTCGTAGTTGGAAGCGCAATATCCCGCATAGCATTGCGCCACAGATGCTGTACAACAGGGTCTTTGACATCGCCGCCTGCGTCCAGTATGTTTTGCCCCATTTTTGTGATTCCGTGAGCATCAACGAAATGAGCGAGTTCAAAGAAACGCCGAATGTCTCTTGCCGCAGTACGGGCCCCTTGATTTTGCGGTGTTTTCTGCTTTTCCGACTCTATTCTGGCAGCAATAGCGGAAGGAGAGTCGTCCCTTTGATTCCTGAATTTGTACACAAGTGCGGAGGCCATAGCGTATCCAAGAACTTCATCGTCAGATGTGTCAGCCCCTGCAATTAGCAAATCTTGGTATACTCTCAGCGCTGCAATTAATTTGGGGATATCATTAATTTGGTGCGGAAAATTTTTCATAAACTCACTCCCAATTTAGCAAAATTCATTTTTATTTTAACGTGTTTCCCCAAAAATCACAATATGGCGCGGGGAAAAGTCAAAATTAAATAGTGTTGACAAGTGTTGACAATATTTGAAACCCGATTATAATGTATTTGGAGGTGGTCCAATGAATTCGACAGAATGTCTTACGAGCAAGCAAGCCGCTGAAATGCTGGGCATTAGTATATCTACATTGTATCGCATGACTGAATCCGGTATCCTCAGTCCCTTCCGCACGCCAGGTGGACAGCGGCGATACAATAAAGAGTTACTTGAAAAGTATATAGAAGATAGCAAAAATATAATTGCACCACAAAATCCTCACCTGCAAAAACAAGCCGCAGAGGTCGTTCCTCAAGAATACGCTGAAGAACGAAAGCCTGTTGATCCAAGAAACAAACTTAACGATCTTCCGGGAAAAGAGTGGATTCAAGAAACAAAAAGCTATATGTTCCAAAAAGGATTGGGGGCAAATCATCCAGAAGCTCGGATCGAACGTCAACATCCGGCACCATTTTCTTTTCAGGATATTGGCCGACTAATTAGCTTCTTTACCAAGGCGGGGCAAACTGTTTTGGATCCATTTGGTGGTGTAGGATCAACGATAAAGGCTTGTGCTTTGCAAGGGCGAAAAGGTGTTCAAATAGAACTTAGTGAAAAATGGCACTCTCTTGCAATTCAGCGCATATCTACAGAAATTACACCTGAAGAAGTACCAAATCATCGGTTTATCTTAGGTGATAGCATTCAGGAACTGCCCCGTTTTGATTCAGAAAGTGTTGATTTTGTTGTGACAAGTCCTCCGTATTGGTCAATACTGAACAAGAAACTTGATCATAAAACAAAAACACGTGCAGAGCAATCACTTGCTACACATTATTCGGATAGCGAAAAAGATTTAGGAAATATTTGTGATTACGAAGAGTTCCTTTCAATATTGGTTAAAAATGTGTTTTGTGAATGCGGACGTATCCTAAAGCGCGATAAATATATCTGCATAGTCGTTTCGGATTTTCGAAACAATTCCGAATTTGTTAGTTTTCATAGTGATTTAATAAGTCGCTTGAATCATCATGAACTGACTGATGGTTTTGAATTTCAATTACAAGGCACAAAAGTCTTGCTGCAAAACCATAAGAGTCTCTTGCCTTATGGGTATCCGTTTACATATGTGGAGAATATTCACCATCAATACATTCTTATTTTCAGAAAAGTAAAACAGAAACAGGGAAAATAAAATGCAATGGAACAAAGTCTATCATGGCGACTGTGACAAGATACTCCCCCAGCTTGAAAACGAAGGAATTGTTTTCGATTTAATTCTTACAGATCCGCCTTATAACCTGAATAAAGATTTTGGTAACGCAACTGATCAACTAAGCTTGGAAGAGTTTCTATCAACAACCAGAGTTCGTTTATCCATTTGCCGCAATCTTTTGAGCAATAACGGGAGCATTATCTGGTTTGGAATTCATCATTATATTGGTTATATCCAGGTGATGATGTATGAATTGGGTTTGTACTATCGCCGAATGAATATTTGGCATTATGAAAATGGTTTTTCACGCTCAAAGAAATCACCAGCAACACAATATGAGCCGTTTTTGTGGTTTTCGAAATCGAACGCACATTGGGTCTATAACGCTGACGATGTTCGCGTCCCCTATAAGAGTAGTAGCAGGCTCAAAACCCCGGTGTATTATTCCGGGAAAGATGGGGCTCGCAAAGCTTGGCAACCAAATCCAAACGGTTCTCTAAGAGGCGACATATGGTCTTTTCCCACGCTGGCAGGCAAACGGTTTGCTAAAGAAAAAACAGATCACCCGACACAAAAACCAGAAGCCTTAATTACGGAATTGATAAAAGCATATTGCCCCAAAAATGCAGAAGGGAAATATGAGGGAACAATTCTTGATCCATTTCACGGTTCAGGGACTTTAGGCGTTTGTTGTGAAAAACTCAATAGACAAGGACACAACATTAAGTGGATTGGAATTGAGTTGGAAGAAAAATGGTGTAATATAGCAAATCAAAGGTTGTCATCTGTCTTAAATCCTGATTGAAACTTATGTTAAACAGGTATTGCAATTATCCGATTTGCACAAACAAAGCCACACAAGAGTTGCAAACTCTTGTGTGGCTTTTGTTCCGTACCGGTAGTGCCCCTCGGTTCACTTCATGTCCCTATGGGACGGAGCACTTGCGCCCGCCGCTTTGCTTTCCTGTTATTCGGCTTTATCGTAAGTATAACCGCCGCTTTCGTTCAGCGTAATTGTTCCGTAGCTTTCCAAAATGGAGCCGTCCGCGTCCTGCTTTGTTGGCGTCGGGAGTTCCCAACCATATTTTGTCGGGAATAACGAACCATTTTTTGCCGGAAAACTGGGAGCCAATCAATGAATTTTTAGATTGCCAACAACCCAGATTAGCAAATTGTTTATTCCTGTGTTGTCATCGGCTCAACAGCCTTAACCTTGCCGGTCTGCACTGAGACCGTCTCCAGTTTCTTTCCGCGGAAACTCTCGCCACGCAGCTTAAACACGGTGGCATCGTCAAAGATGCGGTCCAGCGCACAGAGCAGCGTAGTATCTTCGTCGAAATCCTCGCGCCAGAGCGCTGGATTCTTGTTGCTGGTGAATACCATGTTGAAGTTGCCTTCTTTGTTGTAGCGCCGGTCAATCAGGTCAAAGAACAACCGCGTATTCTCCTTGTCAAACGCGCAGTGTCCAATCTCGTCAATAATCAGGCAGGATGGCCGCACAAGTCCGCTGAGGCAGGAGTCCGTTTTTCCGGTGCGTCTGGCGGCCGTGAAACGGTCACGCAGTTCGGATGCTTTAATAAAATAGGTCTTCATCCCGTGCTGGCAGCAGGCGTAACCAAATGCCTGCGCCAAATGGGTTTTCCCAGTGCCTGCCGGCCCAATAAAGGCGAGATTTCGGTGGGAGTAGATGGAGGCCAGAGATGGCAGAGCTTTCAGCCGTTCCACATCCCTTCCCTTGAGCAGAGAAAAGTCAAAGTTTTCAAAGGTCTTTGGCACTTTTGTGGGAAGACGGCTCATTTTGAGTAGTGTTTGGATGGTTGTCTGCTGTTTCTTCTCACTGAGATAGGAAAGGACGGACAGCACTGCGTCAATTGCATTTTCTGAGAGTGCCTGGTCTTCAGCAAAGTTCGCAAA
>NZ_JAFBIQ010000019.1 GCF_021531315.1 Oscillibacter valericigenes
TGCTTCTTTGTTCTTCGTTGTTTAATTTACAAGGTACACGCTCCAACCGCGGAACAGTTGATAGATTACCACACCTCTCTCGCTTTGTCAACTCCTTTTTTCATATTTTTTGACATTTGTTAAAAAATATTTTGGAGACAAACCGAAAAAAAGATGCTATACTATTTTATACTGTTTTACAGGTCTTATACCACATTGATTGTTCGAGGGTTTTTCTTATGGATACATGGGCTCTTATTCTCTCCGCCGCCGCGGCGCTGCTCGCGCTCGCGTCGCTCCTCCTGCTCCTGCGGCTCATAAAGCGTCAGCCGGACTACGAGCGCCTTCTGCGCGAGAGCTGGGACGATAACCTGCCGCCGCTTCGCGCCGATCTCGCGGGTGAGCTGCGCGCCACGCGCGGCGAGCTGACCGGCACCGTGCAGGCAACGACGAAGGCCTTTGCCGACTCGCTCTCGCTCGTGCAGGCGCAGGCCGCCGAGCGGCAGGATGTCCGCCTGCGGGAGCTGATTGAGAGTCTTGAGAAGAATCAAGCGCAGCTCAAAGCCACCATTGCCGAAACGAACCGCATCGTCGCCGAGGCGCAGGAGAAGCAGTTCTCCATGCAGGACAAGCGTATGCAGGGCATCGAGGAGCAGTTCACCGCCTTCACCGCCGCTGTGCAGAGCCGGCTGGACGCGATGCAGAAGGACAACAGCGAGCAGCTCGAGAAGATGCGCGTGACCGTGGACGAAAAGCTGCAAAAAACGCTCGACGAGCGCATCAGCCAGTCCTTCCAGCTCGTCAATGAAAGATTGCAGGAGGTCTACACCGGCCTCGGTGAGATGAAGACGCTCGCCAGCGGCGTAGGCGATCTGAAGAAGGTCCTCTCCAATGTCAAAACGCGCGGCATTGTCGGCGAATACCAGCTTGGCGCGCTCATCGACGACATCCTTACCCGTGACCAGTTTGAGGAGAATGTCATCACCAAGAAGGGCTCGACCACCCGTGTGGAGTACGCCATCAAGATGCCCGGCGAGGACGGCAGCTTCGTCTATCTGCCCGTGGACTCCAAATTCCCCGGCGATGTCTACGCACAGCTTGTGGATGCCTACGAGGACGGCGACAGTGCCGCCATCGCCGCCGCGCAGTCTCTTCTCTCCTCCCGCGTCAAGGGCTTTGCGAAGGACATTCACGACAAGTATATCGACCCGCCCAACACCACGGATTTCGGCATCATGTTCCTGCCCTTCGAGGGACTGTATGCTGAGGTCGTCCGCCTCGGGCTGGTCGAAGTGCTCCAGCGGCAGTACAAGGTCAACATTGCCGGCCCCACGACCTTCGCCGCCCTGCTCAACAGCCTGCAAATGGGCTTCCGCACGCTCGCCATCCAAAAGCGCTCGAGCGAGGTGTGGAGCGTCCTCGGCGCGGTCAAGACCGAGTTCGCCACCTTTGAGGATGTGCTCGCCGCCGCGCAAAAGCGCATTGAGCAGACAGGCGCGGAGCTCGATAAGCTCGTCGGCGTGCGCACGCGCAAGATCAACAGCAAGCTCCGCTCCGTCTCCGTGCTCCCCGCCGAGGAGAGCGCACGGCTGCTGGAGGACGGCGCCGACACCGAATGATCCGCTGTCCCCTATCGCACACTACATATATATAAATTAGGAGAATTTCCCATGGCTACACTGACCCCGCTGCCTATTCCGCAGTCGTTTCAAAGCTGCTGCGCCCTCTTTCTGCTCTTCATCGCATACAGCACCCTCGGCTGGTGCGGCGAAATGCTTTACTGTTCAATTCCCAAGGGCAAGCTGTGCGAAAAGCGCGGCTTTTTGAACGGCTTCCTCTGCCCCATCTACGGCCACGGCGCGCTGCTCGTGCTCTATGGCCTGCGCGGCGGCTTTCAGAACCCGCTGCTGACCTTCTTTTTCGGCGCACTGCTCACAAGTGCGCTGGAATACTTCACGAGCTGGCTGATGGAAAAGCTCTTCCATATGCGCTGGTGGGACTACTCGCACTATAAGTTTCAGATCAATGGCCGCGTCTGCCTTTTGAACTCCACCTGCTTCGGTCTCGCCTGCGTGCTGCTGTGCCATATCGTCCACCCCTGGCTGTGGGGGCACATCCTCGGTCTCGGCGATGTGGTGATCGTGCCGCTTGCCTCGTTCATCTGCGGCATCTACCTCACCGATACCGTCCTCTCCGTCCGCAGCGCCATCCAGCTCAGTGCGCAGATGGGCAAGCTGCGCGATCTGCAAAGCGAGATCAAGAGTTTTGTCGCCGAAAAGCGCGAGGAGAACCTCGAGCGCCGCGCCGAACGCCGCGAGGAGGCGCGCGAGCGCGCCCGCGCCCTGCGTTACAGCACGGATATTTTCGAGCGCCGTCTGCTCCACTCTCACCCGCAGCTGCGCGCCGCGCGTGAAGATCTGCTTGCCGGCATCCGCGCCCGCTTGAACGAGAGCGAGTCTGCCGCAAAACGCGAGGCGGACAGTGTCCGCACCGGCAAGAAGAGCCTATAAGCGCGGTTGACTTCCCGCGCCGTCAGGTATACACTAAGTAAGATCAATAACAAAGGAGCGTGCAGCGCCATGAGTGAATGCACCCACAACTGCTCGACCTGCGGCGAAAACTGCGGCGAGCGCACCAGCCCCCATTCCTTTTTGAAGCAGCCCCACGCCGACTCCCGCATCGGCAAGGTGTTCGGCGTCGTGTCCGGCAAGGGCGGCGTCGGCAAGTCGATGGTCACGAGCCAGCTTGCCGTCAGTCTGCGACGCAAGGGCTACCGCGTCGGCATTCTAGATGCCGATGTCACCGGCCCCTCCATTCCGAAGGCCTTCGGGATACACGACAAGGCCGTCGGCACCGAAAACGCCCTCCTGCCCTGCCGCAGCTCGACCGGCATTGAGGTCATGTCTATCAACCTGCTGCTCGACGATGAGACCGACCCCGTCATCTGGCGCGGACCTGTTATCGGCGGCGTCGTCACCCAGTTCTGGACCGATGTCCTCTGGGATGTGGACTACCTGCTCGTCGATATGCCGCCGGGCACCGGCGATGTGACGCTGAGCGTATTCCAGTCCATCCCGCTCTCCGGCATCGTGGTCGTCGCCTCGCCGCAGGAGCTTGTCGGCATGGTGGTGGAAAAGGCCGTGAAGATGGCCGAAAAGATGGCCGTACCCATCGTGGGCCTTGTGGAGAACATGAGCTATCTCATCTGTCCCGACTGCGGCAGAAAGATCTATCTCTTCGGCGAGGGCCGCTGCGCCGAGGCAGCGAAAAAGCATGACATTCCACTGCTCGCGCAGATGCCCATCGACCCGCAGCTCGCCGCGCTCACCGACGAGGGGCGCATCGAGGAGTTCAAGGGCGACTGGCTTGCCGACACCGTCACCGCGCTCGAAGCGCGCTGACCGTCGCGCCCATGTCCCCGGTAAACCAATGACCCGATCATCTCAAAAAGGCAGCCGCTTCAAGCGGCTGCCTTTTCCTATCATATATCAGATTTCTTTTGTCCTTTATCCCCTCTCGCCGACCATGCGCTCAAATTCCTCTCCGCTCATGGTCTCGTTTTGCAGCAAGTACTCCGCCACAGCGGTCAGCGCCGCACGCCGCGCCGTGAGGATCTCCTCGCAGCGGCCATACGCCCGGTCGATGATGGCCTTGACCTCATCGTCGATCTCCGCCGCTGTCTTTTCCGAGTAGCTGCGCGTCTGTCCCATCGTTTTGCCGATGAACACCTCGTCGTGTCCGCTCTCAAAGGCGATGGAGCCGAGCTTATCGCTCATGCCGTAGGCCGTGACCATCTTGCGCGCAATGTGCGAGGCCCGCTCAATGTCGTTCGACGCGCCGGTGGAAATATCGCCGAGCATCAGCTTCTCCGCCGCGCGCCCACCGAGCAGCGAGACGATCTGCTCCTCCATGTAGCGCTTGGACTGGTACGCGCGGTCCTCATCGGGCAGCGCGATGGTCATGCCGCCCGCCTGTCCGCGCGGCACGATGGTGATGCGATGCACCGGCTCGTGCGTCGGCAGCGCGTGCATCACGATGGCATGGCCCGCCTCGTGGTAGGCCGTCAGCTTCCGCTCATGCTCCGGCACCACGCGGCTGCGCTTTTCGGGGCCGGCGAGCACCTTGATCTCCGCCTCCTCGAAGTCCGCCATGGTGATGAAATGCTCGCCGCGGCGCGCGCACAGCAGTGCCGCCTCGTTGGAAAGGTTTTCGAGATCCGCGCCGGTGAAACCCGCCGTTCCCCTTGCCACCTTGCCGAGGTCGACATCCTCGGCAAGCGGCTTGTTGGCGGTGTGGATCTTGAGCACCTCCTCGCGGCCCTTGATGTCGGGATAGCCGACGTAGATCTGGCGGTCGAAGCGGCTGGGACGCAGCAGCGCGGGGTCGAGAATGTCCGCGCGGTTCGTCGCCGCGAGCACGACCACGCCGTCATTCGTGCCGAAGCCGTCCATCTCCACCAGAAGCTGGTTGAGCGTCTGCTCGCGCTCGTCGTGGCCGCCGCCGAGGCCGGTGCCGCGCTGGCGTCCCACCGCGTCGATCTCGTCGATGAAGATGATGCAGGGCGCGATCTTCTTGGCCTGTTCAAAGAGGTCGCGCACGCGGCTCGCGCCGACGCCGACATACATCTCCACAAAGTCCGAGCCGGAGATGGAGAGGAACTCCACGCCCGCCTCGCCCGCGACCGCGCGGGCCAGCAGTGTCTTGCCCGTGCCCGGCGGGCCGACGAGCAGCACGCCCTTGGGGATGCGCGCACCCAGCTCAGCGAATTTCTGCGGGTCGCGCAAAAAGTCCACGACCTCGCCCAGTTCCTCCTTCTCCTCGTCCGCGCCCGCGACATCCTTGAAGCTGGTCTTGCGGCCGCTCTCGCTGCCGTGCTTGAAAGATGCGTTGCCGAACTTCGCCATGCGGTCGCCCCCACCGCCTGCGCCGCGCACGGAGAGCAGGTACCAGATGGCGAACAGCCCCGCTACGGCGATCACATAGGGCAGCGCGATGGCAAGGTAGTTGGGCGAATGATTGGCGGAATAGTTATAGTCCTCTAAAATACCGGCGGCCTTCTGCGCCACAACAAGGTCGTTGAGGTCGTCGTAGAAGAGGTCGAAGTCGTAAAGCTCCTTGCGGATCTCCGTCTTGCCGTCCACCGCATCGCGCAGCGTGAGCGTGAGCGTGGTGTCCCGCACGGTGAAGGACTTCACTTTCTCCTGCTCAAAGAGCTGCACGACCTCGGCGTAGCTGATCTCCTGCTCCTTCGGGCGCGAGAGGAACGAATAGGCGGACAGCAGCATCAGCAGGCACAGCAGAAATACGATGTGATTCGGTCGTTTGGTCTGGGTCAACGGTTTCCCCTCCTTTTTTAGGGCGGAAGAAAAGAGGCGAGATCGCCTCTTTCCCCAATCAAAGTATGGCCATTTTACTTGGAATAGACCTCGGGCTTGAGCACGCCGATGTAGGGCATATTGCGGTACTGCTGGGCATAGTCCAAGCCATAGCCCACGACGAACTCGTCGGGAACCTCAAAGCCGGCCATATCCGCCTTGACGGGCTTGACGCGGCGGGAGGGCTTATCGAGCAGGGTGACGACGGTCACGCTCTTTGCCCCCTTGGTCATGAAGTAATTTTTCAGGAAGTAGAGCGTGTTGCCGGAGTCGAGAATGTCCTCGATCACGATGATCTCGCGATCGGTGATGTCCTGCTGCAAATCGTGCGTGATCTGCACCACGCCGGACGAGGAGGTGCCGTTCTGGTAGGACGACACGGCGATGAACTCGATGTCACTTTTGATCTGGCAGGCGCGGACGATGTCCGCCATGAAAATAAAGCTGCCCTTGAGCACGCCGAGGAACAGCGGATTGCGGTCCTTGAACTGCTCATAAAGCTCGTCGCCCATCTCCTGTATGCGGGCCTTGATCTGCTCCTCGCTGTAAAGCACCTTCAGCATATCCCGATCCATCATGCTTTTTGCCATAGTTTTTCCCTCTCCCCTTGTTTTATGTTCTTTTTTCAGTCGGAGACCTGCTCCGCCGCTTTCACAAAGGTCAGCACACACACGCTCTCGCCGTCGGACGGCAGAAACAGCGCGTCCGTTCCGATGCCGTACACCGCCGCGACCGCGCCGCCGGAACGGATGACGGGTGTGCGCTCCCGCTCGTCGGGCGAGAAACCGCGCTCGGCAAAAAGCCGCTTGAGGCTCCGCGAGCCGCGTGAAATGGGCAGAGACATGCTCTCCCTCGCGTCCCACGCGCCGACCGAGAGCGGCGCGTCAAATACAGCTTCTCTTAATATAACGGTATTCTCGGAATTTTCAACCGTTTTTTCGCATTTTTCACAGCGGATGACAAACTCGCCCCAGCGGACGCTCTCTCCCACGCGGAGCAAAACGCGCTCGGGCCGCTCCTCCCGCCGCACCGAAAGTGTCAGCACAGCGTCCTCGCGCCGCGCGGTCACGCCGCAGGGCAGGTCGAGCTGGGCGCTCCCCGCCCCCTCGCAGAGCTGCACGAGGGCGTCATAGTGCGCGGCGGCGAAGTCCTTCTTTCCCGCGCCGAGCGCATCGAGCGCAAGGCGCAGCGCGCGCGCTCGCAAAACGGCGGGGGCACGCAGGACCGCCGCGCAGGGCAGCGTCAGCATACCGTCCTCCGCTTTCATTTCACGCAGGGCTTCTGCGGCGAGGGAATTGAGAAATTCATCCTCCTGCCGCAGCCGCAGCGCGGTCTCTCCGATGTGCTCGACCGCCTGCGCGTTGACATGGCAGAGCCGTGGCAGCACCTCCGCGCGGATGAAGTTGCGTGTGAGCGCTGTGTCCCCGTTCGTTGCATCTGTGCGGTAAGGCACATGATGCTCCTTAGCGTAGTCCGCGATCTCATCGCGCGTCAGGCAGAGGAAGGGGCGCACGCGCGCGCCGTTTTTCGGCGCGATGCCGGCAAGTCCCGTCATGCCCGTGCCGCGGGCAAGGTGAAAGAGCACCGTTTCGGCGTTGTCGTTCGCGTGGTGGGCGGTGACGATGCGCGCCGCGCCGGTCTGCCCGGCAACGGAGTCGAGGAAATCGTAGCGCAGCTTACGCGCGGCCTCCTCGACCGTCATGCCGTTCTCCTCGGCATAGGCCGCCACATCGCCCGTGCCGACGCACAGCGGAATGCGCCGCGCCGCGCACCATGCGCGCACAAGGTCCTCGTCCATGTCGGCCTCCGCCCCGCGCAGCTGGTGGTTGTAGTGCGCCGCGCACACACGGTAACCGTTTTCGTATAAAAAGTCCAGCAGGCACATCGAATCCATGCCGCCCGACGCCGCGGCCAAAAGCAGTTCGTAGCGCGGCAGCAGGTCATAGCGCTGCACAAAGTCCAATACCTTTTTCATTCGTCCTCGTACCGCCTCTCAAGCGTACCGAAGGTCGTGTACTCCGGCATCCAGCGCAGCTCGACCTTGCCCGTCTCGCCGTGACGGTTCTTCGCCACGATGCACTCGGCGATGTTGTGCTTTTCGGAGTCCTCGTTGTAATAGTCGTCGCGGTAGAGAAACATCACGATGTCCGCGTCCTGCTCGATCGCGCCGGATTCGCGCAGGTCGGAGAGCATGGGGCGCTTGTCGTCGCGCTTTTCGTTCGCGCGCGAGAGCTGAGAAAGGCACAGCACGGGAACCTGCAATTCCTTTGCCATGATCTTGAGCATACGCGAAATGTCGCTCACCGCCTGCTGGCGGTTCTCGCCGCTGTATCCCTTGCCGCCCGCGGAGGTCATCAGCTGCAGATAGTCGATGACCACGAGGCCGAGGTTATCGATCCGGCGGCACTTGGCGTTCATGTCCGCAACCGTGAGGAGCGGGTTATCGTCGATCTTGACATCCGTGCGGCTGAGCGTCGAGGCGGCCTCAGCGATCTTCACCCAGTCGCTCTCGCGCAGATTGCCGGAGATGAGCCGCCCGTTCTCCACCAGCGCCTCGTTTGACAGCACGCGCGTGACGAGCTGCTCCTTCGACATTTCCAGCGAAAATACTGCGACGGCTTTGCCGCTTGCCTTGGCCACATTGAGCGCCACATTGAGTGCAAAGCTCGTCTTGCCCATGCCGGGTCGGGCGGCGAGCAGGATAAGGTCGGACTTGCTCAGACCGTTGATCTTGTCGTCCACCGCGCTCAAGCCGGTGGAAAGCCCAGGCAGCGTTTTGCCGCCTGATGCGGAAAGCTCGGCAAGGTGGTCGAGCACGCCCTGCAAAACCACGCCGATCTGCTCCATATCCTGCGCACTGCGCCCGCGGCGCACCGCGTAGATCTTCTGCTCGGCGGCGTCAAGCACGGCGGAGGCTCCGCCCGTACCGTCCTGCACCATGGCGGTGATGTCGCTCGCCACGGTGGCGACGGCGCGCAGCAGCGCCTTGTCGCGCACGATGTCGGCATACTCATTTACATTTGCGGAGGTCGGCGTGACCTCCATGAGCTGCACAAGATAGCTGCGCGTGGTATTTTCATCGTAGGTGCCGTTGCGCTCCATCTCGCCCGCGACGGTCACGCCGTCGATGGGCTTGGAGTAGAGGAACATGGAATAGATGGTCTCGAAGATCTCCCGATTCTGACGCAGGTAGAAATCCTCGGGCCGCAGCTTTTCCATCACATCCTTGATGCAGTTTGCGTCAATGAGCATCGAGCCGAGCACCGCCTGCTCCGCCTCAAGTGAGTGCGGCATCTGGCGGTAGAGCAGTTCGTCCATCGCAGGGCACCTCTTTTCCTCGTAAAGTGGGGGCTTATTCCTCCGCCACGGTCACAGTGAATTTGCCCGTGACCTCATAGCCGAGCTTGGCGCGGATCTCATAGCTGCCAAAGGCCTTGATCGGCTCGTCGAGCACGATCTTCTGCTTACCGACATCGAGGCCGAGCTGCTCCGCGAGCGCCTCGGAGATCTCCTTACCGGTGATCGCGCCGAAGAGCTTACCGTTCGCGCCGCCCTTGGCGGTGAGCTTCACGGTGCGTCCCTTGAGCTTATCCGCCGTTTCCACAGCGGCGGCGCGGTTGGCCGCCTCCTCGGCGCGGCGCGCCTTTTCCTTGAGGTTCATGGTGTTGATGGCGTCGGGCGTAGCGGGGATCGCCAGCTTGCGCGGCAGCAGGAAATTGCGGGCGTAGCCCTCGGCTGCGTCGATCATCTGACCCTTTTTACCCTGACCTCTGACATCCTGTTGTAAAATGACTTTCATTGTACTATCCTCCCGATGGTAAATTATCCTTCTAAATACTGGTCAATGGCGGCGACGAGCTGCTCGCGCACCTCGTCCACCGTCCCGTCCGGGATCTGACCGCCCGCAGTGGTGGAGTTACCGCCGCCGCCGAGCTTTTCCATGATGAGCTGCACATTGATCTCGCCGAGCGAGCGCGCCGAAAGGTTCACGCCCTTGTCGTGCTTGAAGAGCACGAAGGACGCGCGCACGCCGCGCAGCGTCAGCAGCTCATCAGAGGCCTTGGCCGCGGTCACGCGGTCGATCTCCTGCTCCACCGCCGCAATGGCGATGTCGTCGCGGTAAAGCTCCGCGTGGCGGATGATGTCGTAGCGCTCGATCATGTCGGAGAGCGTCCCCTGGAACAGCCGCTGCACATCTGCCGTGTCCACGCCCGCGCGGCGCAGCAGCGCCGCCGCCTCAAAGGTGCGCCCGCCTGTGCGCATGGTGAAATTCTTGGTGTCGAGCACGATGCCCGCAAACAGGGCCTCGGCCTCGGCGCGCAGCAGGTCGCTCGGGTCGACGAGGTATTGCAGCAGCTCGCTCACCAGCTCCGAGGCCGACGAGGCGTAAGGCTCGTGGAAGTTGAGCGCAGCGGATTCGATGTAGCTTGCCGCGCGGCGGTGGTGGTCGATGACCGCCACGCGGTTGCAGGTGTCGAGCAGCTGCTCGGACTCCACAAAGTCGGGTCGGTTGGTGTCCACCACCACGAGCAGCGCGCCGGCCTGCGCCTTGATGAAGGCGTCGCTGCCGCTGATGAAAGCATCCTTATACTCCGGCAGGGCTGAAAGGCGCTTGAGCACGGGGGCAGCGGCGCTGCCGTCCATGTCAATGACGATCTGTGCCTTCTTGCCGCGCTTGCGCGCGATGCAGCAAACGCCCGCCGCCGCGCCCACGGAGTCGAAGTCGGCGTGCTTGTGCCCCATGACGAACACCTGGCTCGCGTCGGAGATCAGCTCGCCGAGGGCGTTGGCCATCACGCGGGACTTGACCTTCGTGCGCTTTTCGGTGGACTTCGTCTTGCCGCCGTAGAACTCGAAGTCAAGGCGGTTGCGCACCACGACCTGATCGCCGCCGCGCGAGAGCGCCATTTCGATGGAGAGCCCCGCATTCTTAAAGAGCGTTTCATAATCGTCAAAGTCCTTGCCGATACCGATGGAGAGCGTCGCGGCGACGCCGTCCTCGGTGACGACGGAGCGCACCGCGTCGAGCACGCTGAACTTACCCTCAAGGAGCGTGTGATAGTGCTGCTCGGTCAGCAGCAGCAGATAGCGGTTGCGGTCGTACTTGCACAAAAGCCCCTGCGTGTCCGCCACCCACGCGCTGATCTTCTCGTCGATCTGCGCGAGCACCGACGAGCGTGCGGCCTCGGTGCCGGCCTTCATCAGCTCCTCGTAGTTATCGAGCATGAGAACGGCCACGATGGGGCGATTTTCCTCGCTTTTCTTTTTCAGCTCGTCCTGCTCGGTGGTGTCCATCCAGTAGGTCAGCGCAAGAAGCCCGCGCGCGCCGCCGCGCCCGCTCGGGTGCGTGAGGCTGCCGAACACGCGGAAATTCCTGCCGTTGACGCGCACCGTTTCGGGGCATTCGTTCTTTCCCTCCAGCAGCCACTGGTCGGAAAAGCCCGGCAGCGCGTCCTCCAGGCGGTTATCGAAGAGATTTTCCTTCATGCCTGTGAGCTGCAGAAAAATCTCGTTGCTCCACAGCACCTCCTGCGTGTCGGGGCGGAAGACCATCATCGCAAAGGGCGCGGAGAGCATCGACGCCTTGCCCGCGCTCGCCACATCGTCGGTCATATCCTCCACATAGCGCTGGATGCTCTCGCGGCGTTTCTGCGCCGTGCGGCGAAAGTAGACATAGGCCAGCGCGACCACAGCGGTCTCGATGGCGCCGAGAATGGGCTCTGCCCACAGCGTCGCTGCGCAGAAGACCGCGGCGATGAGAAAATACAGCCGCATATTCGGTTCGGTCAGCTTGTTGACCCGTTTGCTCATAAATGCTCCCTCCCTGCTCCAACAGCAATAGAAAAGGCGGAAAGATGGATATAGATATGATATTATAGCACAACGGCGCGCGGGGGTAAATAGTCTTTGCGATAAAAAATTCACCCCCGCAGACGGGGCGACAAAAAAAGAGTGTACATTTTCGGGAAATCGTGGTATACTATACAATACAGATCGTATTGAACCGACTTTGCGCGGTTTGAATAGAGCAAAAGTCCATAGGAAAACGAGCAAGGGCGCCAACGGTGCGAAGCGCTCCGCGGAACAGGGCGGAGCGCGCGGCACGGACGCCGTTGTTTCCGTGCGGTCATTTCCGCGCGGCGCAGGCTTTGCTCCTCAATTTTTGAAAACCCAATTTAAGGAGTGAACACATTTTGGCAGAAAATCTGAAGATCATCCCGCTTGGCGGGCTCAACGAGATCGGCAAGAACATGACCGTTTATGAATACGGCGGTGAGATCATCGTCGTGGACTGCGGCATGGCCTTTCCCGACGACAATATGTACGGCATCGACCTCGTCATTCCCGATGTGAGCTATCTCGCCAAGCACAAAAACCGCATCCGCGGCCTTTTCATCACCCACGGCCACGAGGACCACATCGGGGCCATTCCCTATGTCCTCAAGCAGGTCAATATGCCCATCTACTGCACCCGCCTGACCGCGGGGCTGATCCGGCTGAAGCTCGAAGAGCACGGTCTTTTGAAAACGACGAAGATCGTCACGGTCGAGAGCGGCATGACGGTCAAGGCAGGCAAGTTCAGCGTGGAGTTCATCCATGTCAACCACTCGATCGCCGACTCCGTGGCCTTCGCCATCCACACGGGTCTCGGAACCGTCGTCCACACGGGCGACTTCAAGATCGACTCCACGCCCATCGACGGCGAGGTCATCGACCTCGCGCGCCTCGGCGAGCTGGGCAAGCAGGGCGTGCTCGCGCTGCTCGCGGACTCGACGAATGTCGAGCGCCCCGGCTACACGATGAGCGAGCGTATGGTCGGCAAGACCTTTGACCGTCTCTTTGCCGGCTGCAAGCAGCGCATCATCGTCACCACCTTTGCCTCCAATGTCCACCGCATCCAGCAGGTCATCGACGCGGCGGCGGCGGTGGGCCGCAAGGTCGCCGTTACGGGCCGCAGCATGGAGAATATCACCAAGGTCGCGGTCGATCTCGGCTATATGAAGCTGCCGAAGAACACCGTGACGGACATCAACAAAATAAAGTCCCTCCCGCTCGACAAGCAGGTCATCGTCACCACCGGCTCGCAGGGCGAGGAGATGAGCGCGCTGCACCGCATGGCGTTCTCGCAGCACAAGCAGATCGAGGTCGGCCCCGGCGACCGCGTCATCATCTCCGCGAGCGCCATTCCCGGCAACGAAAACACGGTCTCGCGCGTCATCAACGAGCTCTTCCGCAAGGGCGTGGAGGTCATCTACGACCGCGCGGATATGCTCCATGTCTCCGGCCACGCCTGTCAGGAGGAGCTGAAGATCATCCACGCGCTCACAAAGCCGAAGTATTTTATCCCTGTTCACGGCGAGCAGCGGATGCTCCAGATCCATAAGAACCTCGCCATGTCCATGGGCATGGACCGCAAGAACATCGCCATCTGCGAAAACGGCGACGCGGTGGAGATCACCGCGCGCTCGATGAAGCTCGTGCCGGGCATGGCGCCCGCTGGCGAGGTGTTCGTGGACGGCAGCGGCGTGGGCGATGTCGGCGCGGTGGTGCTGCGCGACCGCAAGCACCTGGCCGAGGACGGCATGGTCGTGGTCGTGCTGCCCGTTTCCTCGCACGACGGCTATATGCTCGCCGAGCCCGAGATCATCACCCGCGGCTTCATCTATGTTAAGGAGTCCGAGGAGCTGCTCAACGAGCTGAAAACCGTGGTCATGTCTGCCGCCGAGAGCGTGCTCGGCCGCCGCAGCCGCGACATGGGCGAACTCAAGGGCGCGATCAAGTCGGGCGTAAGCAACTACCTGTTCAAAACCACCAAGCGCAGCCCGATGGTCATTCCGGTCATCACAAGGCTGTAAAACGAGAAAGAAGGACGGAGCGTTCCACAGAACGCTCCGTCCTTCTTTCCGTATTTCGCTCACCATGCGTGGCGGGCGCGGGATTGCGCCTCGCTCATGCCGAAAAAACTCATATCCACGCGCGCGCCCTGGTCGCCCCAGGTCGTGTCGATGTGATAGCTCGTGCCGTCGAGCGTGGCGACCGTCCAGATGTGGTCACTGTTCATCAGCGCGGTACACTCGATGCCCTCAAGCCGCAGCAGGAGGTTATAGGCGCCCGTGTAGCCGTCGCAGACGGCCACGCCGTCCACCAGCGCACTGTACGCCAAGTGGCTCAGAGAGCTGCCGGAGACCGTCCCCTCGTCGTAGGCGCAGTTGTTGCACAGCCAAACAAAGTAGGCGCGGGCCAGCTCATACTGGCTCATGTCTCTTGTAAGATAGCCGCTCTCCCACAGCGCGTCGTGAACGAGGATCGCGCGCGAAAGCGTTGTCGCGCGGTATTTCCTCAGCTGCGCATCGTCGCAGGCTGTGGAGGAGAAGGTCAGCTCCACCTTGCCGCTGGGATAACTGCGGCAGGCGGCGGAATTATACATCTGCTCGCAGTAGCGCTTGACGCCCACGGTGAAGGCACGGGTAAGCTTTGTGGCCTCGTCGGCGCTCAGCGCGCGGTCATATTGCAGTGTGACGGTGTTGGCCTCGTCGCGGAGCATCCGACGCAGCACCGCGTCGACGGCACCCGCATCGTCGATCGCCGGTGCGGCGGAGACCTCGGCGGGCGCGGCAGCGAGACTTCCCCAGGTCGCACCCTCGACGCTGCGATAGGGCAGCACCTGCCACGAAAGCGTCAGGCGCGCGGAGGGTTCAAGCATCCGCACGAGCAGCGCCGCGACCTCGCTGCGGCGGAGCGTGTCGTTCGGGCGGAAGGAGCCGCTCGCGTCTACGCCGCCCGCGATGCCCCACTTATAAAGAAGAAGGATGTCGCCTTGATAGGGCGTGTAGTCGTCCACATCGGTGATATACTGCCGCGCGGCGTAGCCGACGGTCACCGCCTCGGCATTGCGCTCATCGTAGCACTCCGCGCGCAGCGCAGGCGCAAGAATGCCCGCCGCCTGTGCGCGCGTGGCGGCGTCGGCGTAATGCCCGTCAAACGCATCGCTGAGCGCTCCGGCGGACTTGAGATAGTCCACGCCGGACTGGTACCACGCCTCCCCCGCCGCAGGCGCGGGGACGCGCTCGCCCATGTCGAGCGCGCGCAGGCGCGCGGCAAAGGCCGTCAGCTCCGCGACCGTGACGCTCTCGTCCGGCGCGTAGACCGTGCGGCTCACGCCCTCGGTCAGGCCGTATTCATACAGCGCCGCAACGGGATCGTGATACCACGCCCGCGCACTCACATCGGAAAAGCGCTCGTCATAGCTGCGCGTACGCGCAAAGGGCGCCGCCTCCGCCCGCGCGGCGGTGGAAAGCAGCAGGATCATTGCACAGAGGAAAAGCAAAGGCCGTTTTTTCATGGTGCTTGCTCCTTATCTCATGGTGTGAGAATATCCATATCCTCCAGCGTGAGCGGCTCGTTGTAGGGGTTGAGCGCCTCGTTGACAAGGTCGCAGGTGGCCTGTGCGTCGAGCACGTAGACCGACTGCTTTTTGTAATAGCCGGAGCCGTCGCCGGGAAGTGTGGCAAAATGGATGTTCTCCATGCCGATGTTCAGCGCCTCGTTGCCGAGCCAGACGAGGTTTCCGGCAGTAAGGTCGGTTTTGACATAGGTGCAGAAAATATCGACCATAGCGGGGATGTTTTTCACATTGCTCAGCTGCAAAAGCTGCTTGGCGACCGCCTTGAGAAACGCCTGCTGGGTGCCGATGCGGCCAATGTCCTCCGTACCGTAGCCGGAGCCGTCGTTGTTGTGGCGGAAACGCACGACCTCCATCGCCTCCTGTCCGGTGAGGTGGCGCAGACCCTTGGTAAAGTGGATGTGCAGATCCTGATAGGGGTCGTCGTAATCCATGTTGATAGGAATATCAAAGTCCACGCCGTCGATCTGGTCGACCAGCGCGATGAAGCCCTTGAGATTGACCGTGACGTAGAAATTTACCGGCACGCCGAGCAGATTTTCGATCTCGCTCATCAAAAGCTCCGTGCCGCCCTTGGCGTAGGCAAAGTTGAGCTTGTTGTTTTTGTACTCGTTGTGCAGCAGCGTGTCGCGCGGCAGACTCACCAGGTCGATGCGCTTGTTGGGCACATCGAAACGAACAAGAATGTTCGTGTCGCTGCCGCCGTTGTCGTCGTCAAGGCCCGAGACGAGGATATTGTAGCAATAATCCCGCTGCACGCGGCCCGCGGGAGCGGGATCGCCCGCCTGTCCCTCGTCCGTGGGCGTGTTGTCCGTCGGTGTCAAGACGGGCTTGTCCTTGTCAAGCTCCGGCGCACGAAAGACATATTTGACCGTCGCAAACACAGCGGTCGACAAAAAGAGAAGCGACAACAGCATGGCCGCAAGGCGCTCGCCGCGGCGCTTTGTGGAAGGTTTTTTCTGCATAGGGGACATGGTCCTTTCCTTTGGTGTCGAAAACGGAAGAATATTGTTATTATACACATTATGTCAACAGACCGCAAGAGGAAAAAAAGAGCCTGCGCGGCCGACGGGAGCAAAGCACCTGCCTGCCGCGCGGTATTGCGATCGCCCCTTTTCTTTATAGGACGAAATTTTCAGGAAAAAGTTTCAGCTTCCCTTATATTTTTTTCTTGTGGCGATGCCGCCGCGGATGTGCCTCTGGGCCTTGTTGATCTCAAGGATCTCCTTGACCTGTCGGTAGAGGCCGGGGTTGAGCTGCGGCAGTCTGTCCTGCAGGTCCTTGTGGACGGTCGATTTGCTCACGCCGAACTTCTTGGCCGCGGCGCGCACCGTGGTGCGGTTTTCTATGATGTAAACTGCCAGATCGCAGGCCCGTTCTTCAATATTACCCTTCATGCACGAAACACTCCCTATTCGAGTTGCTTCAATCTATGCGCACATGGGGGCGAATATGTGCAAAGGCGGCGCACACAGCTTGAAAAGCAGCGCGCGGTCTGCTACAATGGGCAAAACAGTGATCGGGAGAGCGGCTATGAGTGAGAAAAAGAGAACGCTGCGCGGCTTTTTGTGCGCGGCGCTCGGCGGCGTGTGCTGGGGCGCATCCGGCACGGTGGGGCAGTATCTCTTCACCCGCGAGGGCGTGGACAGCGGTTGGCTGACCGTGGTGCGGATGTTCCTCGCCGGCATTGTGCTGCTCGGCGGTGCACTCGTCAGGCACCGCGCAGCGCTGCGCGCGCTTTGGTCGGACCGACACGACGCTCTGCGCCTCGTGCTCTTCTCCGTCGGTGGGCTGATGACCTGCCAGTACACCTATCTCGCAGCCATCCGCCACTCCAACAGCGCGACCGCCACGGTGCTGCAATACATGGGGCAGGCGCTGATCCTGCTGTGGGTCTGCCTTCGCGCGCGCCGCCTGCCGACGCGGCGGGAGGGGACCGCTCTCATCCTCGCCCTCGGCGGCGCCTTCCTGCTTGCAACGCACGGCAGCCTGACCGCGCTCGCGCTCTCGCCGCAGGCGCTCTTCTGGGGACTGAGCGCAGCAGTGGCACTGATGCTCTATACGCTTCTCCCGGGCGATCTGCTGCGGCGCTATCCCGTGAGCGTCTGCACGGGCTGCGGTATGTTCATCGGCGGCGCGGTGCTGCTCCTGCTCACGCAGGCGTGGCGTATTCCGGTCACGCTCAGCGCGGCGGTCGTGCTCGGCACGCTGGAAATTTCCGTCGTCGGCACGGCACTGGCCTTCACCCTCTATCTTCAGGGCGTGAGCGATGTCGGCGGTGTGCGCGCGAGCCTGCTCGCCTGCACCGAGCCGGTCAGCGCGGCGCTGTGCGCGGCGCTCTGGCTGCGCACCAGCTTCGCGTGGCAGGACCTTCTCGGCTTTGCTTTCATTCTGGCGATGGCGGTGCTCATCGCGCTGCCCGAGCGCAGGCCGCGAGCGGAACAAAAAAACATCTGATACACAAACATTTCGATCAGGAGGCGGAGAAATGAAAAGAGAGACCGATCGACTCCGCGTTTTCACCATGCTCGCGCTCGCCGCGGCGCTTTTTGCGCTCTTTCGCACCTTCCCGCTCAGCGGGGACGACTGGTTCCGCGAGGGGCTGGGCGCGTCGCTGCACAGCGTCGGCGACCTTGCGTGCGTTGTCGCGGAAAAGTGGCGCACGACGAACGGCCGCATCCTCGGCAACATCCTCGCTTACAGCGCGGGCAGCCGCCCGATCCTGCGCGACCTTCTGCGCGCGCTCATCACACTTGTGCTCATCGCGCTGCTCGCGCGCGTTTCCAAGCTGACTTCCACAGCAGGACTGCTGCTGTGCGCCGCGGCGGTGTTCACGCTGCCGCGCGAGCTCTTCCGCGAGGCGTACCCCTGGGCGGCGGGCTACTTCAACTATGTTCCGCCGGTGGCCTGTCTGCTCGCGGCTCTCGCGCTGACCGACGCGGTCTTTGCGGGCAAGGCGCTGCGCGAGAGCGCACCGCGCTGCCTCGCGCTCTTCGCGCTCGGCTTCGCCTCGCAGCTTTTTGTCGAGAATGTCACCCTCTGCACGCTCTGCGCGGCGGGACTGATGACGCTTTGGTATCTGCTCCGCGAGAGAAAGCTCTCACCCTCGCTTTTGTGCTGGCTGCTCGGCGCGCTCGGCGGCGCGGCGCTGCTGTTCGCCTCGCCGTCCTACGCGGTCATCCTGCACGGGGGCGGTATGTATCACGCGGGCGTTTCCGGCGGGCTTGCCGGTCTGCTCGCCTCCGCGCAGAAAAACAGCGCGACGGTGTTCCGTTTCCTGCTCGCGGACTGTCCGGTGCTCTATGTCTCCGTGGCGGCGCTGCTGACACTCTTTTTCGCGCGCGGACGCAGGCGGGCAGCGGACATCTCGCTGCTCGCGGCGCTGCTGTCCTGCACGGCAGCTTTGCCGCTGCACACGCTGCTTCGTCTTTCGAACGGCGCGCTCGCGGCGCTCTGCCTCGCGTGGTTCCTGCTCGCGATCCTCGGCACGCTGTGCTGGACGGCGGGGGCGCTCCGCGCGCGGGGGTGCTTTTTCCTGCTTTTGTCGCTCAGCGCGGCGCTGCCGCTGCTGTTCGTGTCCCCTGTCGGGCCGCGCTGCCTGTACGCGAGTTATCTGCTCACGCTTGCCGCGGCCTTCAGCCTGCTCGCCGAAAGCGACCTCAAGCCGGACTTTGCCCTCCCGCTCTGCGCGGGACTTTGCGCGGCGGTGCTCGTCTTTTACACCCTCTCCTACCTCCCGCTGCGCCGCGCGGTCGCGGCGCAGGAAACGCTGCTGCGCGAGGCGATGCTGCGCGGCGAGCGCACGGTCCGCGTCCCCGCCTGCGGCGATACCTCTGGCCTTTTGTGGGAGCCGGACACGCCGAAGATGGAGTATGCCTATTTCTACATCACGCCCGGTGACCTGAGCATCGAATTTGAAACGAGGTGAGCGCATGAAAAACTACCTTCGCCTGCTGCGCCCCAAGCACTATGTGAAAAATGTTCTCGTGCTGCTGCCGCTTTTTTTCAGCGGACGGTTTTTCGAGCGCACGCCGCTGTGCGTGGGGCTGCTCGGCTTTGCGGCGTTCTGCCTGCTCTCCTCGCTCGTCTACATCGTCAACGACCTGCGCGACGCGCCCGCCGACCGCCTGCACCCGACCAAGTGCCGCCGTCCCATCGCCAGCGGCGCGGTGGGCGTTCCCTCGGCCCTCGCGCTTGCCGCCGCGCTCGGCGCGGCAGTGCTGCTCCTCGGTATCCTCGCGCACTTTTCGGCAGGCAGTTGGCTCTGCATGGGCGTGTATCTGCTCGTCAACCTCGGTTACAGCTTTGGGTTGAAAAATGTCCCCATCCTCGATGTGGCGCTGCTGGTCTCCGGCTTTTTGCTGCGCGTTCTCTTCGGCGCGTCGGTCACAGGCATCACGATCTCCAACTGGCTCTACCTCACCGTCGTGTCCATTTCCTTCTACCTCGCGCTCGGCAAGCGGCGCGGCGAGCTGCGCCGGCAGAGCGACACCGCGCGGCCCGTGCTGCGCTATTATAACGACGCCTTTCTCAGCCGCAACATGAGCAGCTGCCTGACGCTCGCGGTCGTGTTCTACTCGCTTTGGAGCGTGGACGAAGCCAACGCCGGCACTCACCTTGTCTGGACAGTGCCGCTCGTTCTCTGCCTGTGCCTGAAATACTCTCTCACGGTCGAGGGCAACTCGGACGGCGATCCCGTCGAGGTCATCTACGGCGACAAGGTCCTGCTCGTGCTGATCGCGCTTTTTGCCGCCGTGACGACGGCGCTGCTCTATGGGGTATAGAGCGATGGCGGGAGGAAAAAATCTCGCGCGCGGCGTCGCGCTGATGCTGACCTCGTCGCTGATGACCTGCGTGGGCCAGCTTTTGTGGAAGCTCTCGGCGGACGGCTCGCTGCCGCTCCTGCTCGGCGGCTTTGCGCTCTACGGCGCGGGCGCGCTGACCATGATCTTCGCCCTGCGCTGCGGAGAGCTTTCCGTGCTCCACCCGATGCTCGGCGCGGGCTATGTGCTCTCGCTGCTGCTCGGAAGCGTATTCCTGAATGAGCCGCTCTCGTCGGCAAAGCTCATCGGCGTGGCCGTCATCGTCGCGGGACTGGTGCTGCTCGCGCGCAGCGGGGAGGTCGGACGATGAACCTTGCACTCTCCGTTGCGCTCATGACGCTCTGCGGCTCGCTCGGCGCGCTCTTTTTCAAGCGCGGCGCGGCGGATGTGAGTGGTCTGCGCTCGCTCCTTACCTCGCCGCGGCTCTGGCTGGGCGGCTGCTGCTACCTCGTCGGCGCGGCGCTGAATATCCTGCTTCTGCGCGGCCACGATTACTCCGTGGTTTATCCTCTCACCTCACTGACCTATGTGTGGTCGCTCGCCCTCTCCGCCGCGCTGCTGCACGAGCGTGTCACGGCACAAAAGCTCCTCGGCGTCGCGGCGGTCTGCCTCGGCGTATTCCTGCTCACGCGGTAAGGCAAAACGCAAGGGTGCCGAAAACCGGAAGCTTCCGGTTTTCGGCACCCCTTTTCTCTCCGTCCTTACAGCAGCAGCATCAGCACCGGTGTCACCACAAAGCAGGCAAGCGTGGAGATCGCCGCACCCTGCGCGGCAAGCTGCTCGTCCGCGCCGTATTCCGACGCAGCCACGACCGTCTGCGTCACGACCGGCATTGCCGACTCGACGATGTAGACATTTCTTGCCAGCCCCGTCACGCCGAAGAGGGCGCAGAACAGCACACAGATCGCGGGGGCTGCAACGAAGCGGAAGAGCAGCATCACGCCGATCGTGCGGTCGAGCCGCAGATTTTTCACCCCAAGCTCGTGGATGATATATCCCGTGAGCAGCAGCGCCAGCGGTGTGACCATGCTGTTCATATACCGCCCGTAGGAGAGCACGAGGGTCGGCAGATGAATGTCCAGCAGCACAAGGGCAAGTGCGGCCAGCGTGCCGAGGATCGTCGGCGTTTTCAGAAAGCGCAGCAGCATTTTCGATGAGAAGGCGGTCGTTTCGCCGGACCATCGGACCAGCGAGATGCCACCGAGCTGCATGAAGGTGGTGCTGACCATCCAATAGAGCATGACAGAGGGTGTGCACTCGCTGCCGAACAGCTCGGTACACATCGCAAGGCCGATGAAAATGCTGTTGGACAAGGCGCACATCATGATAAAAACGCCGAGTCGGCGGCGCGGGATGTGCAGAAGCTTTCCGAGGGCAAACGCCAGTGCAAAGTCCAGCACGCAGGAGCAAAAGCCTGTGAGCAGCATACGGCCCGACTGCTCCAGCAGCTCGCGGGACAGGTTGACCTGGAAGCTATATATACACATACAGGGAACGGCGATATTCATCAGCAGCTTGCTGATAAACGCCTTGCCCTGCGCGCTCATCCAGCCCTTTGCCGCGCAGAAATAACCGGTCGCCGTCAGCAGCAATATGATGGTGACGGACGTGACGGCGTGAAGAAAGGTTTCCATAGCCTTACACCTCGGAAAAAGCATTGATGGGATCAGTATAGCAGTCCGATGCCGAAGAAACAAGCCCGCCCCCCGAAAAGAAGTTGAAAAAAGCGAGGAAATGGAGTATCCTATTAAAAAATCAGCCCATAGGGAGGAACAGCGATGAAAGCGGCACTGGTCATTATGGCGGCGGGCATGGGCTCGCGCTACGGCGGCAGCAAGCAGGTAGACGGCATCGGGCCCAACGGCGAAATTTTGATGGAATACTCCATCTACGACGCGATCCGCGCGGGCTTCACCAAGGTGGTGTTCATCATCAAGCCCGAGATGCGCGCGCAGATGGAGTCGCTGTGCGGCAAGCGCGTCGCCGGCATGACGGCGGCGGACGGCTCGCCGGTCGAGGTCTGCTACGCCTATCAGGATTTTTCCAGCGTGCCCGCGTTCTACCACGTTCCCGCGGAGCGCACCAAACCCTTCGGCACGGCGCACGCCGTGCTCTGCGCGCGGGACTGTGTCAGCGAGCCGTTCATCGTCATCAACGCCGACGACTACTACGGTGCGGACGCCTTCCGCGTGATCTACGGGGCGCTCGGCGCGCTCAAGGCCGAGGGCAAGGCCGCGATGGTCGGCTACCGCCTGGATAAGACCGTCAGCGAGCACGGCAGCGTGACGCGCGGCGTGTGCCATGTGACAGACGGTATGCTCGACCGGATCGTCGAGACCTTCAAGCTCACCGTGTTCCCCGACGGCACGATCCGCGACGTGGACAAAAATCCCGCGGGCGAGCTCTACGCGCCCGATACGCCGGTGTCCATGAATTTCTGGGGCTTCACGCCGTGGATCTTCACAAGGCTGGAGGAGTATTTCACCGCCTTCCTTCGCTCGCTTCCCGCGGATGAACTCAAAAAGGAATGTCTGCTGCCGGGCATGGTCGGCGAGCTCATCGAAAAGGGCGCGCTGCGCGTGCGCGTGCTGCACTCGGACGCGAAATGGTTCGGCATGACCTACCACGAGGACAGGGCCGCGGTCGCCGCCGCGCTCAGGGCACTGCACGAGGCGGGCGTCTACCCGCCGACGCTGCGCGGATAAAGCATAAAAGCGTCACCTTCGGGCAAGATAGCCCGGAGGTGATCTTTTTATGGACAAGGAAAAGAAGGAGCGCAAGCACTGCCCCTTACCCGACGCGCCGTTCACCGACCCAATATTCGGCCAGCCGGAGAGCTGCGCCGAGCTGGTGAACAAATACGGCACCTACAACATCCAGCCGACCGCGGACACAGAGAACACCTTCCCGCTCATCGCCCACGCCCTGCCCGAGGCGTGGAGGGATATGGCGCTCGGGAAAGAGGACTTGGAGCAGGAATGAGAAAAGCGCGGCTTTCGCCGCGCTTTTCCTTTTACTCCTTGGGGACCTGCTTCATCGAGAGCGAAATGCGGTGCTTTTTCTCGTCCACCTCAAGCACAATGACCTTCACCACATCGCCCACGGCGACCACCTCGCTCGGATGCCGAATGAATTTATCGCACACCTGCGAGATGTGCACCAGCCCATCCTGATGCACGCCGATGTCCACAAACACGCCGAAGTCGATGACATTGCGCACCGTGCCGGTGAGCACCATGCCGCTCTTTAAGTCCTTGATGTCCAGCACATCGGTGCGCAGAATGGGCGCGGGCAGTTCGTCGCGCGGGTCGCGCCCGGGCTTTGAAAGCTCCCTTGCGATGTCGCGCAGCGTCGGCACGCCGACGACGAGCGCCCCGGCGGCCTTCTCCGCGCCGTAGGCGTCAAGCCTTGCGGGGAGGTCCTGCGCGTCCTTCGGCGTCACGCCGAGCAGGTCGAGCAAGCCCTTGGCGGCGGCGTAGCTTTCGGGATGGACACCGGTATTGTCGAGCACATTTTTGCTCTCCGGCACGCGCAGGAAGCCCGCGCACTGCTCGAATGCCTTGGGCCCGAGCTTGTCGACCTTCAAAAGCTGGCGGCGCGTGGTGAACACACCGTTCTCCTCGCGGAAGGCGACGATGTTCTTGGCGATCGTGCCGTTGAGCCCCGCCACGCGTGTGAGCAGCGAGGGTGAGGCGGTGTTGAGGTCCACGCCGACCGCGTTCACGCAGTCCTCGACCACGGCGTTGAGACTCGCGTCCAGCTCCTTTTGCGGCATATCGTGCTGATACTGCCCCACGCCGATGGCCTTGGGGTCGATCTTCACCAGCTCCGCGAGCGGGTCCTGCAAACGCCGCGCGATGGACACAGCGGAGCGGAGGTTAACATCGAACTGCGGAAACTCCTCCGCGGCGAGCTTGCTCGCGGAGTAGACCGACGCGCCCGCCTCGCTCACGATCATGTAGCTGAGGCTCCCGCCGACCTTGTGGATGAGCTCGACGGTCATCTGCTCGGTCTCGCGGCTCGCGGTGCCGTTGCCGATGGCAATGTGCTCCACGCCGTGCCGCTTCACCAGCTGCGCAAGCTTTGCAATGGCCTCGTTTTTCTGCCGCTCACCGTAGGTGGGGTAGACCACCGCGGTATCGAGCACCTTGCCGGTCGCGTCGACGACGGCGACCTTGCAGCCGTGCGCGTAACCGGGGTCAAGCCCCATCGTCACATGGCCCTTGACCGGCGGCTGCATCAAAAGCGGCTTGAGGTTGAGGGCGAACATCCTGATCGCGCCCTCACTGGCGCGGTCGGTCAGCGCCGTGCGCATCTCGCGCTCGAGCGAGGGATAGATGAGGCGGTCGTAGGCGTCCTCGGCAGCGGCCTTGACGAGCTCCATCGCGGCGGAGCCGGGCTTCACCACCGCGCGGCGCAGCAGCGGCAGCGCCAGCTCGCGGTCGAGCAGCACGGTCGCGCTGAGCATTTTTTCCTTCTCGCCGCGGTTGACGGCAAGAATTTGATGGCCCTGTAAGCGGCTGAGCGGCTGCTCGAAATCGTAGTACAGGCGGTAGACGCTGTCCTCCTCCGTCGCGGCGAGGGAGCGCAGCGTCCCGCGCTTTTCCAGCAGCTCGCGCAGCGACCTGCGGACAGCCGCGTCGTCGCTGATCCACTCGGCAATAATGTCGTTTGCGCCCTGAAGGGCGTCGGCAAGCGTCTCCACGCCCTTTTCCGCGCTGAGATAGTCCGCGGCGGCTTCCTCCGGTCGGGGGCAGTCGCGCTCCTGCGCGAAGAGCAGCGCCGCGAGCGGCTCAAGCCCCTTTTCCTTGGCGACGGTCGCGCGGGTACGGCGCTTGGGCTTGTAGGGGCGGTAGAGGTCCTCGACCTCGGCGAGCGTCTGCGCCGCGTCGAGCGCGGAGGCAAGCTCGTCTGTCAGCTTCCCCTGTTCGTCGATGCTCGCCTTGACGCTCTCCCTGCGCTCGGCAAGGCTGCGAAGATACGCAAGCCGCTCTTCGAGCGTGCGCAGGGCGGTGTCGTCCATCGAGCCATGCAGCTCCTTGCGGTAGCGGGCGATGAAGGGAATGGTGTTGCCCTCGTCGAGCAGCTTCACAACATTTTCAATGTGCTCAACGGGGCGGTTCAGCTCGCGCGCGAGCTGTTCGATGATGGTGGGCATAGGCGGTTCCTTTCCGAGAAAAAGAGGGAGAACAGCTCCCTCTTTTTACTTATGATAGAGTTTTTTGACCTCGTACCTCGGCTCGCAGGTCACATGGATGCCGAGGCGCTTGTAGAGCTTGACATCCTCCTCCGAGATGATAACGGAGAAATGCGCGTCGCAGCCGCGCAGGCTGCCGAGCTGCTCCTGCGCGAGCTGGGCGATGGGGTTCGTCAACGCGGAGATGCACAGCGCGATGAGCACCTCGTCCGAGTGCAGGCGCGGGTTGTGGTGGCCGAGGCTCTTGATCTTCAGCTGCGAGATCGGCTCGATGACCTGTGCGGAGATGAGGTCGAGACGGTCGTCCACACCGCCCTGCGCCTTGAGCGCGTTGAGCAGCAGCGACGCGCTCGCGCCGAGCAGCGAGCTGGTCTTGCCTGTGACCACGCGGCCGTCCGGCAGCACCATCGCACCGGCAGGCTTGCCGGTCTCCTCGGCCTTTCGGTGCGCGGCGGCGACGGCGGGGCAGATGTCGGGCGTGACATTTGCCTGCCGCATCACCAGCTCGAGCTTGCGCAGCTGGCACTCGTCCGCCTCTCCACGCGCGACAGCGACCTCGGCGGTGTAGTAGCGGCGCAGGATCTCCAGCCGCGATGCCTCGCGGCAGACCTCGTCGGCGATGATGCAGTTGCCCGCCATGTTCACGCCCATGTCGGTCGGGGACTGATAGGGGCTCGTCCCCTGGATTTTTTCAAATATCGCGCGCAGCACGGGAAAGATCTCCACGTCGCGGTTGTAGTTGACGGTCGTGACGCCGTAGGCCTCAAGGTGGAAGGGGTCGATCATGTTCACATCGTTGAGGTCGGCGGTCGCCGCCTCATAGGCGAGGTTGACGGGGTGCTTGAGCGGCAGGTTCCAAATGGGGAAGGTCTCGAACTTCGCATAGCCCGCCGCAACGCCGTGCTTGTGCTCGTGGTAGAGTTGGGAGAGGCAGGTGGCCATCTTGCCGCTGCCGGGGCCGGGCGCGGTGACGACGACGAGCGAGTGCGTGGTCTCGATGTAGTCATTCCGCCCGAAGCCCTCATCGCTGACGATGTGGGCAACATCCGAGGGATAGCCCGCGATGGGGTAGTGACAGTAGTGCTTCACGCCGAGCGTGTCGAGGCGCTTCAAAAAGGCGTCGGCGGAGGGCTGGCCGGCATATTGCGTCACCACGATGCTGCCGACATACAGTCCCAGCGCGCGGAAAGCGTCCACCAAACGCAGGCAGTCGTCGTCGTAGCTGATACCGAGATCACCGCGCAGCTTGTTCTTTTCAATGTCGTTCGCGCAGACCGCGATCACGATCTCCACATCGTCGCGCAGCTGCTGGAGCATGCGGATCTTGCTGTCGGGCTGAAAACCGGGCAGCACACGCGAGGCATGAAAGTCGTCAAAGAGCTTGCCGCCGAACTCCAGATACAGTTTCCCGCCGAAGAGCGAGATGCGCTCGCGAATATGCTCAGACTGCATTAAAAGGTATTTTTCATTGTCAAAACCGATCTTCCCCATCGAAAGTGTACCTCTTCACAATAATTATCAATTTATTATACCCGAGGGTATCCTGCTTGACAAGGAAAGCCGCCGCAGAAAAATAACAGAAAATCCACGCGGATTTTCTGTCATTTTTCCATCTTTACATTTGCTCTCTGCCGGCGTATGCTGTAAATAGTCTCCCTATGTGAAGACGCGACGCACACCCGAAGAGAAAAAGTTCTCAACACAGCGCAAAAGTCAAGAGTAAAAGCAGAAAAAACTAAAATATTTTTTCAGAAGGCTTCAAGCGGCGGCGGCAACGTATCTTTCAAAGAGCGATCCGGACGTTTCAAAGCCTAAAATCTCGCGCGGGTAATTGTTGATCCATGCTTCGACGCGCTGAATATATGCGGCGGTTACTTTCCGGAAGTCCGTTCCTTTCGGCAAGAACCGCCGTATCATTTTGTTTATGTTCTCGTTCGTGCCGCGTTCGTATGCGCTGTACGGGTGGCAATAGTAAACCTTCGTGCGCTTCCGGTCTTTGCCGTAGACGGATTTTTCAATTCCGGCGCAATCCATGAATTCCGATCCGTTGTCAAATGTAATGCTTTTGAATATCTGCGGAAACTTCCGCCCATATCGGCGTTCCAGCTTGTTCAGCGCCGCCACGACGCTTGCGGCTGTCTGATCCGGCATTTTAATTATTATTTCCTGCCGCGTCAAGCGTTCCGAAAGCACGAACAAGGTTTCCTTCGTCCGCTTCTTCCCGCATACGCAATCGCCTTCCCAATGTCCGAAGGTCTGCCGATCGTTGATTTCCTGCGGGCGTTCCTCTATGCTTTCGCCCTGCGGCGCGCGGGCGGCTTTCTTCCGCTCCACTTTGTCATACTTCCGCTTCCGCTCCCCGTGTTCCGGCAAGCTCTCGCGGCTGATCCCGTAGAATATGCCCTTGTCGATGTAATTATAGATCGTCTTTTCGCTGATCTCCGTTTTGAAGGTCAGTCCCAGCCGTTTGATTTCTCCGACAACTGCGGCGGGGGAATAACCTTCTTCGCCGATCTTCTTTTCGATGAAGGCGGCTAATTCGTAGTCGTTGCCGATCTTCAATTCGCCGCCTTTGGCTTTTAGGTTCTCTTCATAGCGCTGTTGCGCGATCTCCGGCGAATAGCGTTCTTCGGTCGTCAAGTCGGAATTCAAATGCGTATATCGTCCGCGCTTCAACTCCCTGTATATCGTTGTGTTGTGGACGTGCAGACGGTCGGCGATCGCGCACGGCTTCAAGCCCTCTTTCAAGCCTTTTTCGATTTTTAGGCGGTCTGTCCAAGTCAAGTGTTTGTGCATTCTTCCTTCCTCCAGCTTCCGAATATGACAAAAGGGCGGCATTTCTGCCGCCCCTGCCGATAGTTACTTATCCCGCGCCGCTTCGCAATACGCCGCAATAAACTTCTTGATTTCCGTTGTCGGCGTTGTCCCGTTGTCCGCGCAAGCCTTTTTGAATTCCTCCAGCACTTCCGGACGAAGATCAAGCGGGAAGCGGGCGTAATGCGTCCGAATGTGTTTCTTTTGCGCTGAATAGTCCTTTTCGTTCATTTTGTTACTTCCTCCGCTTCAAGGATAAGACGATAGCAACGATCGACAAAGCAATGCTAATCGCCACAAGAATATAAATCGCTGTATCCATGCTCCATTGACGTTAAGCGTTTTTTGTGTTATACTTATCAAGGCAAGGGGGATTTCTCCCCCTGCCCGTTACCTTGTCAGCTTTTCTATCAGAAGAAGAATTGCAATTACAAGGTTTACGATCGCGGTAATAAGATTGATTGTGCTTGCTGGCTGGTCTTTCTTATTGCCGCTTTTCTTTTGCTTTTTCTTGCTCAACGTCTTAACCTCCTTTCTGTCTATTATTATACTATATACGTGCGTATATGTCAATAGTCTTTGCGAAAAAAGCAGAAAAAAATAAGCGGCGACGGGATCACCCCGCCGCCGTCATTCGTCTATGCCTAAAAGCCATTGCACCGAAACGCCCAGCACTTCCGCAAATATCTTCAATTCAAAGTCGGATACGAAGCGCGTACCGATTTCAATTCGGCTTATGCTGTCCCGCTCCATGTTGATCCCTTTCAACTGTATTTGTGCGGCTAAATCCTCTTGACGTAGCCGCCGGACGACGCGCGCTTCGCGCAATCGGTCGCCGCAAATGTTCTTTTTGCCGTTGTAATCATATATCTTCATTGCCGCCGCGTTCCCTCTTCATTCTGATTATTTGCAAACGGTGTGTAAATATTCCGCTTTATTCTTGATTTTAGCGTATGACGGGCGTATAATTGTGTTAAAGGTCAGAATAGGCGAATTCTGCCTTGAAAATTTACATTTAAGAAGGGGGATTTGCTCTAATGTTCGTCAGCTTTACAAAGACATTGAAGAAGATGTCCGGTTTCCGGCTGGGCTTCGGTGTGCGCGTGAATAAGCGAAACGCGCCGTTGTGGTGCTTCGCTATGCTCTTCGCCGGAATGTTCTATTTGATGTGGTATATGATTATCGGCGCGGGCTGGTGTCTGTACTTCTTCTTGTGGGCGTTTTACAAGATTTATTACTATCTATTCAAGGGAATTGCGGTCGGCTGTAAGAAGCTGTATCAACTCATTAAAGGAAAAACCGCCGCGCCGTCGGAAGCGTCGGTCGAACCGCCGAAGGAATGAACCAAACAAAAAAATCCCCCGTGCAAGGCTCGAAAGCCCGCACGGGGGATTGTTCTTTATGCGGCGGAAGGCTGAAAGGGGAAGCGCGATCCGCCGCGCGGTCAATTACTCTTTGTTGCTGTCGGTATCCGCCGGAATGCCGGAAATAGTGAAGTAGTCCGGAAGATTAAAGACGGCGGCTTCGATCAGTTTATCCAGCGTTTCCGCGTCGATCTTGAAGCCCTTGCTATTCAGAAATTCAACGACGTATGCTTTCTTCTCTGCGCCCCTGCCGCTTCCGGTGTAAAGCTGTTCGGCGGCTTCGACGGCAACCGTTACCCACATTTTGATTTTCTCAAACTGTGCGGCGGTCGTCTTGCTTCTGATCCACGGGATCACGAAGGCGGTAATAATAGCCGCGATAAGAGCGATCACGGCGTTTGCAATGCTGGTAAGATCAATAGTCATTGTTTGTATCCTCGCTTTCTGTTATGTCGATTTTTTCTTTTTTCTTGATCCTGCCGACGATTACTTCGGCAAGACGCTTCATCATCATTGCGCCGCATTCGATCACGACGGCGCGGAAATACCATTCGATCAGAACGGTTTGTTCCTGCCGCGTGATAAGGAATGAAACGTACTGTGCGACGATGAAAGCCGCCGTTGTAATTGCGATCACAATAACGGCTTTCGTTGCGAAGCGTTCGTCAGCCTTGAAGAAGCGGCGCTTCGCCACCCGCTTCCCGCTCGAAGGTTTGTTTTTCATTGCGTCCCCCTTTCATAGCGCAATTAACGCACGGCGCGCGTTGTGCGTGTGTTAAACAAGCGTTAGATCATCGACGTTCACCGCCGCGACAACCGTTCCGCCGTAGGTAATCACGGCGCGCTTTCCGGAAAGCTCTTTGACGACGTGATCGCGGGAATAGACGAAGGAAGCAAGGCTTCCGCCGGAATAGGTTTTCGCGCCCGCTTTCACGCGCACTTTGCTTCCCGTTGTGATCTTCCGCGCCGATGTCCCGCCGGACGTGCCGGAATAGGTAATGAAAGCGTCGTCGTGTCCCGCCTTCTTCAACTTCTCCAGCATAGCTTCCGCGTTCTTCTTGACGCTGAACGCGCCCACTTGAACCTTGTAAAACTTGCCGATCTGCACGATGTAGGTATCGAAGCCTTCCTTTTTCAGCTTCGCCGCGAACGCTGTTGCGTTGTCCTTCTTCTCAAACGCTCCAAGCTGGACGCGGTAAAGGTTCTTCGCGTCGCCCTGCGGCTTCTGCTCCGGCTTCTGTTCCTCTGCCGGAACGCCCAGCCGCCTGTTTACCTCCGCCGCGATCTCGCCGTGTCGGTTATACAGATAATCGCCGGGGCAAGACTTGTTCGCGTAATCCCTGTGAACGGTCATATTGCACCCGTTCTTGTGGTTTACGCGGTCGTCTTTGCTTGTACTCCATACCAGCTTTTTGATCCCGTTCCGGCGGCAAATATCTTCGACAAGATCAAGAAGCGCCGCGTATGCTTTATCATTCACGGCGTATGGGTGCTTTGTGTCGCTTGCAACCTCGATCGTGATTGCGCGGTTATCGTTCGCCGCCGAAGAACTGCACCACGAACGATCGGCTTCATCGACGTAAAGCCCGATCCGCCCGTCGTAGCCGATCCCGTAGTTTGAACTCGCCTGTCGCGAAGTCGGCTTGAAGATTTCGCCGATCCTCTCGGCGGAACATTGCCCGACGACGCAATGAATTGTGATCGTGTCGATCTTGTGATTTCGTGGGCTGTTCTTGTTCGGCGAAATCAGCGTACACGAAATAAGTTTGCTATTGCTCATTGCTGAACCCTCCTTTGCAATGAAGAAGCGGCGGGGAAGCCCCCGCCGCTGGTGTTACTCTGCTTGATCCATTCGTTTTTCGATGTGGTCAAGCCGCTTGTGTGCCTGTTTCGCCGACGCTTCAACGTCGGTCAAGCGCGTTACGAACTCCGTATTCGTCTTTCGCTGTTCCTTCTGCTCCGCCTTGATTTCGTCCGTGTTCGCCTTGATGTATCCGATCTCGGTTAAAACGGTCGCGTCGTGCTTCACGTTGCTTTCCTTGTCCTTGTCCCTGTTACGAACAAAAGCGATATAGCCGAACACGATAGCGCATACGGTAGAAAAGACGGAAAGAACCGTTGTGAAAGTGTCCATCGTTGATCCTCCTTCCTGCCGTTATGTTATCTCTTCCCACTTCGTCGAATTGACGCGCGGGGAATAGACGGAAGATTTGAAGTGCTGGGCGACGCATACCCACTTCTTCCCGTTGTGCGTTACCTTTGTTCCCTCCGTGATTACTTCGCCGTCCGGAAGGTCAGCCCATGCGCCGATTTGCTCTTCGGTCGGTGTAAGCGTCCATTTGTCCGGATTTGAAGCAGGGGATTTCCCACGGCTGTAATGCGTCGCCGTGTAGCTCACGCCGTCAAGCGTTACCACGTCGCCCGTGATATAGCTTTTCTTCTCGTTCCACTCTTCGCCTTGCTCCGGAATAGAAACAAGGTTATTGCGGATACTCGAAATAATGCTTTCTTCGGTTTCGGTGCGGGCGGCTTCAACCTCCGCCATGATCGAAGCGCGTAAGGCTTCAAGCTCTGCCGCGCCGATCTGCTTTTCGCTCTTCTTGTGTGTTACGCTCATTCAAAATTACCCCCGATCCCCGATACCCAGCAAGCTGTCAGCGCGTCGCCGCGCTGGACGGTTACGCTTCTTCATCGGCTACAAGCGCCGCCAGCTTCTTGTAGTTATACAGCAATTTTTCCATTGCCTTGAAGTAATTTACGTACCCCGTGTTCTGTGTGTATGCTTCCGCCGCCCCTGCGCGCGCGGCTTCAAATACGGCTTCCCGCAACTCTTCGGAAAGCTCTGTTTGCTTTTTAGTCATGTGTGCCACCTCCGGTTAGATATTCAATAATTGTTCCCGCCGCCTGTTCCCAGCCGTAGCAAAGCGCGGCTTTGTAGCCCTGCGCCGAAAGAGCGTCCAGCCACTCCGATTGATGATCGCTTGTCCTGCCGCCGCGTTGCCGTTTAAGCTCTATGTAAAGCCCATGATACCGCCCGCGCGCGACTGGCAAGCATAGATCGGGAACGCCCGCTTTCACGCCCTCCGCCCGAAGCCGTCCCGCTTCCGCCTTGTGTCTGCTCCCGCCGTTCGGGACGTGATAAAGCAAATTCAATTCGGGATATTTCCCGCTTTGCATAGCCGCCCACGAAAACAGCGTCATTTGCTCTTGCGCTTCCGTCGGAACGGGCATTTTATTTTTCTGCATTCTGTGATCCCTCCCGTTCCCAATCAGCGAAGAAGAAAAACGGCTTGTTCTGCGCCATTGCTTCGCCGAATTCATATTTCGCGCCTTTGCTCTCTTTCCAGTCCGGAAGAAAACAGACTTCGGCGCACTCTGCAAGCATAGCGCCGGACATACGCATATAGGCTTCCCACGTGAAGCCCTCCGCCGGAAGAAGCGCCGGATTTACGACGATGAAGCCGCCTTCCTCCAGCTTCTTTTGTGCGTTGTAAAACTTCGTGAAATAATACGGATCGCCCGTGATCTTTCCGGCAAGATATAGCGTCCTTTTTTCCTGCATTGTGTTTCCTCCCTTCATTTCGTAAAAAGCGTTACTTGCGCTTTCCGTTCTTCCTGCTCCAAGAGATCAAAAAGCCGGATTTGTGCTTGTTCCTGTTCCAGCCGTTCATTTGCCGCGCGGCAATAATCTTCGTCGATCTCAAAGCCGACGAAATCAAGCCCGCCTTGACGATAGCAAGCGATCAAGGAACTTCCGCTTCCGGCGTGTGTGTCCAATATCTTCATACCTTTTCGGGCGAAGAGGGAAAGAACCCACGAATACAGCTTCACGGGCTTTTGTGTCGGGTGAATTGTCCCGTCGTTCAGCAATTCAACGCGATTGCAGACAAAAACGCGCGTCGGCGTGTCGAAGCTGGTATACGCTAATTCGCAATCGCTCATTGTCAAGCCGTGTTGCCCCTTGTCCCATACAAGCCAGCCTTTATGTCCTTGTTCAAGATACGGAACGAAGTAATTTCCGCCCCATATCACTTGTGCTTTTGAAACGCGTTCCAATTCGCGGAAGTATTCGGGCGGGGGAATAGCCTTGTCCCAGCTTTTCCGGATATGCTCTTTCCGGTTATGCTTCGGATTGCCGCATACGCGCTTCTTCTGTCCGTCTATGCCGATACCGTAAGGCGGATCAACGATCGCAAGATCGAAGAAGCCGTCCGGAAACTCTTTCATTCCCTGCATACAGTCCATGTTATACAGCTTGTTCAATTCAAGCATACGTTGTTCACCTTCTTTCTTTTTCTCCCCCCTCCGCCCCCCGATGGGGGGAACGGGCTTAAAGGAATAAATCTATCGGCGATCCAGCGGGCTTCCTCGATCCGTGTTCTGAACCGATCCTTCACGATTGATTTTATATCCCCGCCGCCTTCCCGCTTTTATCACTCCCGCGCTTTCATTATCAAGGGCAAGCGGCTTCGCCGTGCTTCGCACCCTTGACAATGCGCGCGTTCGTGATCTCTGAAAAGCGGGCGACGGGGAATAAATAAAATCAATCTTCCGGAAGGAAAAGCGCTGGTCGTAAAACTTTACACATTTACAAGGCTTTTTATTGCGCCCCTTCGGGCGTTCCCGCTATTCGCGTTTCTTCCGGCGTTTCGGTTTCTCCGGTTCGCGTACATATTTATAATATATGTAGCCCCACTTTGTCGCGCGGGCTTCCACCAGCTTGTAGCCCTTCGGCGCGATCGGTGCTTTCTTTTCCGTATACGTCCGAAGTGCAAGCGTCGGCGCTTCCTTCTCCGGCTGGCGAAGATTGCGCGTCGCCTTCCAACGGTGTCCGCCCTGTTCCGGTGTCCAATGGTTGAAGAGGTAATCCGCAAGCCCCGTGTAATCCTGCCCGTAGTCAACGCCGTTATAATAATTGTGTTCGCGCAAGTGCCGAATATGGATTACTGATCCGTCGTTCCACTTGCCGCTGATCGTTTCTTCCGGTATGCCGTCCGAAATCATGTGAAAATGAATTCGGTTCGTAGACTTGCCGCGCCCCATGTAAATAATGATCTTCGCGTCGGGACAAGCCCTTTGAAGCCGCCGGAAGTAATTATCGCGTATTCTGCGCGCTTCGCTGAATGTATGAACTTCGCTGTCGTCGTCGAACGTCAGCGTACTATATAAGGAAAGCGGCGAAAAGTTTTCATTTACCAGCCGCTGGTGTTTCCGTTTTGATATGCCGATCCGGTGTTGCGCGCGCTCTTCGTCGTCCTTGAAGCGCTGGCGCGGTTCAGCCTTCTTTATGTTCGCTCGATCGGATACGGTGTAAACCTCTTGTTCACATACAACGCCCGAAAAAATACGTCTTTTAACCCTCTGCATAATCCCGCCGCCCTTCCTTGACAAAAGCGCCGTAAAATGCTATAATTTTAATATTGAATAGCTCCTTTTACAGCTTTGTAAGAGGAAAAGAGAACGTCCGGAACGTCGCAACCGGACGTTCTCTTTTTTGTTTTGTCAGCCGTTATTAAATCCTGCGCCCTGCTCGAAGTCGGCGCACCGTTCTTCTTCACAAGGTTTGAAGCGCATTCCGTCCGCGCACCCGACGCAAGGGAACGGGCGTACCCCGTCCGGAAGCGCGCCTTCGCGTAAGTGAACGCATTGTTCCAGCTTCGCGCATTGATCGCACCAGCACTTCCGGCAATCGCCGATCAGCGTTTTTTCAACCGGACGTTTCAAGCCCTCTTCGGCTTCCTGCTCATCGTGTTCTTCCTGCATTTCCCGCGCCGCCTGTTCGATCGTGTAATCTTCAACGCCGTTCATAATGCCCCGAAAGAAGGGCGCGAACGCGTAGCCGATCCCAAGCCCTGCGCGCAAAAGCATTTCTTCGTCGATCTTAATATCTGCCATTGTTCCCGCCGCCCCTCCGAAGCGCTCTAAAAAGCACGTTCAAAACGATGTAGACGATCACAACGGAAGCGGCGACGCAAGCAACGCCGCAAAGCATATAAAAGGCGTTCACCATGAATTGATACATTGTCATTCGTCAGCCCTCCCGAATACCTCTTCCGCGTCGATGTCCCACGCGGCGGCAATATGCTTCATCATATCGACGGCTTCGGCTCGCTTCTTCTGTTCCTCTGCGTTCTCTCCGTTTAAGTACGATACCAAGATTTCAGATTTGAGATTGCAAAGCGGGCGAACGCCAGCGTCGCCGTTGTACGCGTCGCTGCTGTTCAACGAGCCGTCCGAATCGACGATGCGGACGTAAGAGTTTGTCGGGCTATCCGGTGTTGCCGTCCACCACCAGCGATCCGGAAGTGCCGGAATGTTGCCGCGCAAAAGGCGGTATTCTTCGCAAGTGATAAGCCCGATCCGGACGCGATCGCCGCCGTAATTCTTCAAGCCGTCGTCGGCGGTCAAGTCGATGTTGAAATACTCGAACATTTCTTCCGGCGCGCCCGCCTTAACCAGACGGCGGAAGAAGTCGCCGTTCAGATAGGCACGAAGGGAAGAAACGGCAAAGTCGTTCTTGTTCTCTTCATCGAAGGCGCGTTCCTCGACGCAATCGGAAGCAATGCACTTCACCCAATCCGCGCCCGTCTGAATGACCGTCCAAGCGATCCCGCCCATTGTGAATTCCTGTTTCGGCTCGAAGCCGTGTTTGTTCTCTTTCATGTTGAATAGCTCCTTTCCTGCGGCGCTGTCTGCGCCCGCTCGTTGAATAAGTCTGTTGATATACCAAACCGCCTTTTGCAAGTCCTCTTCACCGTTTTTCAGCTTCCAGCGCCATAAATACTTGATCGCGTTCGCTGTGCAAAAGGCTTCGATACCTTGAAGCCCGCTTGTTGCGGCTTCCAGCGCGTCGATACACTCAATCCCGCCCGCGTTATAATGCGGCGGGTGGTTCACCCGCTCCGCCATGATTAACACTTCTTGCCGCCGTGCCGATACGGGCGGCTTTTGTTGTATTCGTGCTTCTGTGAGATCGCCGCGTCAATGTCGATCCCTGCGTATCCGCAATAATCAAGAACGCGAATAATCACGTCCGCAAGCTCCGTCGGGATACCTTCGGGCTTGCCGCTGTCGCTGAAATAGATTTCCGTTGCGCCGCGCCCGTTGCGGTATTCCTCCAGTGCTTCGGATACCTCCGAATGAATGAGCGCTAAAACCTCCGGAAAGCCGCGTTGTTCGTCCCACCAGCCGTGCGCGACGGCGTTTTCGTGAATTTCCTTTGCAACCTCGTTAATTCCTGTCATTGTCTTTTTCCCTCTCTTTCAATTCATTTTCGGCGTTGTCGTCGGCTTCCGCCGCGCGGCAATCGCACTTTTCGCCGTAGTCAAGATGTGCGCCGCAATGCGGGCATTCCTTGTATGGTGTCGCCATGTCGTTCTCCTTCTTGATAATCAGCCGCCGGAAGCCGTCGGCGCATAGCGTCAAGCCGTGTTCCTTCACGTACTCCCGCCGCCGTGCGGCTTCTGCCGCTTCCCAGCCGCAAGAAGCGCATTCCGAAGGCTTGCATTTCTGCGTTTTCTCCGGATCAATGCCCAGCAAGCACTTCAAGGGCGGCTTTTCCTGTCGGTTATTCATTCTTCACCCGCTTTCCGCACGAAGGGCAATAATTGAGCGGGTAGCCCTTGCCGTCCTTCATGTAATCCGTTGTCCGTCCGCATTTGCGCCCGTTTACTACTGCGTAGGAAACAAGCGCGGCGGATAAAGCCATTCCGAACCCTGCGGGCTTGCTGTGGTGTTCTTCAATGAACCGTTGAAGCGCGATCGCTTCGCAAAACGGGCATTTCTTTTTATCGCTCATTCCTTCACCCGCTCCCCGTTATAGATAACTACCATTGAAGGGAAGGGCGCGGGATCGGCGGCGTTCCCGTCGTCGTCCGTGAACCGTAGCCGCCCGCGCACGAAGCGGATTTCCGCTTTCCCGTAAATGTAATCGTGAAAATATGCCGTATCCGTCCGCGCTGGGATAAGTAAAACAATCGGATACCCCCCCCCCGCGCTTCCTCGAAAGCCTTTTGAACCCACTTGCCGATCTCGCGTCCGTAAGGCGGATTGCAGAATACCGCGCCGCCGCGATCCCAGCTTTGCGAAAGCCCGTCCGTTTCCGGTGTGTAATACAAAGAGCATTTCGCCGTCTTGTCGGTCGCCGCCGGATCAAGCACGAAGCCGAATTCGGCGTTCAGCTTGTCGAAGAAGTCTTGCGGCGTACACCAGCACATATTTTTAGAGGATAGAAGCGCCGCGTTCATTCGTCCGCCACCTCGCTTTCCTCGACAACCTCGCCCGTGTCCGGATCGACGTTCAAGGAACATTGTTCCGGCTCTGTGAATGTGAAGCGGTCGCGGGCTTCGCGTTCCCTGCGTTCCTTTTCAGAAAGGGAAAATTCGCATTCCCGCGTTAAGCTCTGCAAGCTCTCCACGAACTGCTGATTGATAACGTCATAAGGCATAATCACCGCTTGAAGCAGGAAGCCCGCCTTCGCGACGATGTAGGGCGCTCCCTCCGCCGTGCGGCGTTCGTAAAGCTCCAGCACGTCCAGCACGTCAGCAACGGGCGAAAGATAGCGGCTTTCGATGAATACCAGCCCGCGCGTTGTGCGGATCGGCTTCAATGTTCGTCCGGAATAGATGATCGAAATTCCTTCCCGCTCGACGTGCCTTTCCGTTTCGTCTGTGTCCTCGAAGCTGATACCCACCGGAACGCCCAGCGTTTTCACGAAGTAATTATCGCGGTCTTTCTCCGGAACGTCGAAGATCGTCAAAAGGCTTTCTTTGTCAAGCTGGGGAAGCCCGACAACCGGATAAACCGCCGATCCGTCGCCGATGTACTGCGTTAATATGTCGCCGTCGTCGCTGTACCGCTCGAAGATTGCAATATTCTTGTTCTTCTTGCAGATAGCGGCGATACTTTTAATCTTCATCTTCGCACCCCCACTTGATAGCCTGTCCGCATTGCCCGCAAAAAGCGTTTTCGTTTTCGTCTGCGTTGTGCAGATATTCACCGCTTCCGCAATTCGGGCAAGCCATAACGCCTTTGTCCCCGTCCGGATACGGTGAAGCGGGAATGTTGAGCGCGTCCGCGTCGTGCCGTTCCGCATTGTCCGAAATGTCAACGCGGGGAACGCGGATCGCCAGCGCGATTTGGCAACCGCAAATCGGGCAATCAACCGCCGAAAAGCGCGTCGGCGCTTTCGTCAGCATATCCGCCATAGAACGCGGTTCTTCCGCCGTGTAGATGTTTTCCCGCTCCGGTGTGAAGCGATAGCCGCAAACGCGGCATTCTGTCTTTTTCTTGCTGAACATAATTGAATAGCTCCTTTCGTGTGATTTAATATTTACCGTAGACGCGGACGGCGGTTTTCCCGCCATGCGTCGCCGCCGATACGATAGCCGAAGGCATAAAGGAAACGCGCAAGAAGTCCCGCGCGGCGCGCTTCGCAAGCCGCCATGTAATCAACTTCGCGTTCGGCTCTTCCGCCGCCGTGTCGTCGATCGGATATTCGCAAATAAGCACGGTGTTTCCGAACGGGCGACGCGCCGGACGTTCCTTCATATCCGTTCAATGTTTTAACCTCCTTCCGCCTGCCTTCGGATAAAAAAATAATGCAGGAAAAACCGTAACGGTTTCTTCTGCATTTAATGATACTCTCAACAAAGTTCTCAACACAGCGAAAAAAGTGTTGACAAACGGCAGGTGATGCGTTAGTATAGTCGTGTTCGGTCTGCGCGGTTAGCTCAGCTGGTAGAGCACATGCTTGACGTGCATGGGGTCACAGGTTCGAGTCCTGTACCGCGCACCACGAAAAAAGCCTTGAAACTCAACGGTTTCAGGGCTTTTTTGCTGCCCTGAAACGCCATTTACCCTTTATCGTACCCTTTATAAATTGAGAACATTTGTAATGAAGCCTTCCATACGCTGCGCGCTGACCGAGCGCATATCGTCTGTAAAATGACCGTAGACATCAAGAGTGAAAGCGGCGGTCGCGTGACCGAGATTGCTTTGCACAGTTTTGATATCATCACCGGCGCGGATGCAGTTCACGGCGTAGGTATGCCCTTACGGTATAATTACGACAAACCGGAAAAGCCCCGTATATCAAGGGTTTTCGGTTATCTGGCA